>CP053915.1:2817500-3512500 GCA_021496925.1 Acidovorax sp. YS12 | reverse complement strand
AGGCCCAGCGCGAAAAACATGCGGTGGGCGTGGCGATGATGGATGTGGATTACTTCAAGCGCTACAACGACCACTACGGCCACGCGGCGGGCGACGACACGCTGCGCAAGGTGGCCCAGGTGATCGGCCAGCACGCGCGCCGCCCGCTGGACATCGTGGCCCGCTATGGCGGCGAGGAGTTCGTGGGCCTGTGGTACGACGTGAGCGCGCAGGACATGCAGGCGCTCCTGGAGCGGATGCGTGCCGGCGTCGCGGCGCTGGACCTGCCGCACGCGGCCTCGGATGCCGCCCCGCGCGTCAGCATCAGCATCGGGCTGGCCTATCTGCAGCCCCAGCCCGGCGAGGGCATCGAGGACGCGCTGCGGCTGGCCGACGTGGCGCTTTACCTGGCCAAGGAGCAGGGGCGCGACCGCGTGGTGTGCAAGCTGCCGGACCGGCGAGACACCACGGGATAGAAAAGCCCCCGCGCTTGCCCGCTGCGTGAGGCCGCCGCCCCCCAAGGGGGCGTTATTGCCTTGGGGCGGCCCGGCAATAAAAAAACGCGCCGGGATGGAAACCATCGCGGCGCGTCAACCGAGGAGCAACCGTGTCAGCGGGTATAGGCCGTCTCGCCGTGCGAGGAGATGTCCAGGCCCTCGCGCTCAGCTTCTTCGGACACGCGCAGGCCCACGAGCAGGTCGGCCACCTTGTAGGCGATGAACGCCACCACGCCCGACCAGACCACCGTGACCAGCACGCTCTTGGCCTGCACCCAGACCTGCGCGCCCATGGCGAAGGTGTCGGGCGTGGCACCGCCGGTGCCGCCCAGGCTGGGCGCGGCGAACACGCCCGTCAGGATGGCGCCGACGATGCCGCCCACGCCATGCACGCCGAACACGTCGAACGCATCATCGGCACCCAGCATGCGCTTGAGTCCGCCCACGCCCCACAGGCACAGCGGGCCGACGACCAGGCCCATGACGATGGCGCCCATGGGGCCGACGAAGCCCGCAGCCGGGGTCACGGCCACCAGGCCTGCCACCGCGCCGGAAGCGGCGCCAAGCATCGAGGCCTTGCCCTTGTGCAGCATCTCGCCCGCCAGCCACGACAGGGTGGCCGCTGCCGTGGCCAGCACGGTGTTGATGAAGGCCAGGCCGGCGGCGCCGTTGGCCGCACCGGCGGAGCCGGCGTTGAAGCCGAACCAGCCCACCCACAGCAGCGAGGCGCCCACCATGGTCAGCGTCAGGCTGTGGGGCGTCATGGCCTCCTTGCCGTAGCCGATGCGCTTGCCCACCATGTACGCGCCCACCAGGGCGGCGATGCCGGCGTTGATGTGCACCACGGTGCCGCCCGCGAAGTCGAGCGCCCCGTCCTGGCCCAGCAGGCCGCCGCCCCACACCATGTGCGCCATGGGGATGTAGCTGAAGGTGAACCACAGCACCGAGAAGATCAGCACGGCGGAGAAGCGGATGCGCTCGGCGAACGCGCCCACGATCAGCGCCACGGTGATGGCCGCGAACGTGCCCTGGAAGGCCACGAACACGTACTCGGGAATCGTCGGCAGCACACCCGAGAGCGTGTCCGGCGCAATGCCCTTGAGGAACAGCTTTTCCGCGCCGCCCACGAACAGGCCTTCGCCGCCGAAGGTGAAGCTGTAGCCGAACAGCGCCCACAGCACGCTGATGAGGGAGAAGACCACGAAGACCTGCACCAGCACGGACAGCATGTTCTTGGAGCGCGCCAGGCCGCCGTAGAACAGCGCCAGGCCGGGAATGGTCATGAGGATGACCAGCAGCGTGGAGGTGAGCATCCAGGCGGTGTCGCCCGAGTCGAGCTTGGGCGCAGGTGCCGCAGCCGGTGCCGCCTCGGCGGGCGCGGCATCGGCGGCCTGTACGGGGGCCGCAGCGGGTGCGGGGGCGGCCATTTCGGCCGGTGCGGCCACGGCGCTGGGCGCGGCGGCGGACTCGGGCGCCTGGGCCAGGGCCAGCGGCACCGAAGCCATCAGCCCAAGCCCCAGCAGCAGGGAGGCAAGCAGTTTTTTCATGGCAAATCCTCGTGTTCTAGCGTTCTGGAATGGGGGGCGGTCACAGCGCGTCCTGGCCGGTCTCGCCGGTGCGGATGCGGATGACCTGCTCCAGCGCGGAGACGAAAATCTTGCCGTCGCCGATCTTGCCGGTGCGCGCCGCGCCCTCGATGGCTTCGATGACGCGCTCGACCAGCGCATCGTCCACCGCGGCCTCGACCTTCACCTTGGGCAGGAAGTCGACCACGTACTCGGCGCCGCGGTACAGCTCGGTGTGGCCCTTCTGGCGGCCGAAGCCCTTGACCTCGGTCACCGTGATGCCCTGCACGCCGATGTCGGAAAGCGCTTCGCGCACCTCGTCGAGCTTGAAGGGCTTGATGATGGCAGTCACCATTTTCATGACGGATTCCTCCTTACAGGGTCTTGCTCAGGGTGACGATCAGACGCGCCTTGTTGCCGTCGCCGAAGAAATCCTTCTTCGTCGCGCCCGCCACCGCCGCGCCCAGCGACACGCCGTCGCCGAAGTCGTAGCCCACGCCCACGCTGTAGTCCACGTAGTTGGGCACGCCCTGGTCGCGGATGCCGCTGGCAAAGCGCGTGTAGCCCACCGCCGCCTTCAGCGTGGTCTTGGGCAGCACCTCGTGGGCGAAGGCCAGGTTCACGTAGCCGGTGTTGCGGCCCTTGGCGCCCGTGCCCGCCCAGCCGAAGTAGTCCTCCGACACGGTGTGCGAGTACTTGGCCGTGAACGGGCCGTAGGTGGCCGCGCCGTACAGCTCGGTGGTGTTGCCCCCGCTGTTGCCGGGATAGACGTAGGTGAGCGCGCCCAGGTCCAGGTCGAAATCGCCCGCCTTGAATTTGTAGCCACCGTAGAAATCCACCTCCAGCGAATTGCCGTCGAGCCAGTCCACGCTGGAGTTCCAGTTGCCCACGTACCAACCCGACTCGCCGAAGGCGTAGTCGAAGCCGCCCTGCAGCGCGGGCTTGACCGCCTTGCTGCGGCTGGCGTCCTGGTCCTGCCCACGGAACTTGTAGTTCGTCGTGAGGCTGACGTTGGCGCTCAATTGAGCGCTGGCCAGCAGCGGGGCGGCAGCCACCAGGGCGACGCCCAGGGCCTTGAGGGATGCGTGGTTCATGGTCACTCCTGAAGTAAAGGTTTGTTGCGAAACCTCTTACGCACAGACCATGCCAAGCTGCGTTTTCCCTCTGTGCAGCCCCCTGCTTGGGGCTGCCTGCCACCCATTCCTGCCGTAACGCACCATATTGGTGCAATCCAGGCCAGCCAGACCGTGCACTCGAATGGGGAACGCCTCCCATCCGGTTTGCTTTGGTGCACGGCCGCCTGCGGGCGGATCGGCCATCAATCCAGGCTCAAGTGCGTGCCTTGCGAAACTCCGACGCCGAGACGCCGTGCCACCGCTTGAAGGCCTGCGAGAAGCATGACGGGCTGGAGTAGCCCAGCCGCGCGGCGATGTCGCCCAGCGGCTGGCTGGTGTCGCGCACGAGTTCCGCCGCCAGCTCCGCGCGGCCATCGGACACCAGTGCGCGAAAGCTCTGCCCTTCCCGCTGCAGCCGCCGCTTGAGCGTGCGCTTGCTGGTGCTGGTGAGCCGGCTGACCGCTTCCAGCGTGGGGATGGCGGGCGAGGTGGACACCGCCAGGTACTCCTTGACCAGTTCGCTGACCTGGGTCGCCGCGCGCCGCCGCTCCAGCAGGCGCTGGCAGACCTGCTCGCACATCGCCGCCGTGGTGGGGTTGGCCGTTGGCGGCCGGTACGCCAGCCACTGCGCCGGGAAGGCCAGGCGGTACCCCGCCCCGCCGGCCGCCACGGGCGCGCCGCACAGGGTGCGCAGCTTCTCCGGGACGGCGTAGATGCGGCCCCTGCCGGACTGCAGGCCGAATGCCGAGAGGCGGAAGGCCGGCCCGCCGACGTCCTGCAGCAGCGCCACGGCGGTGCCCATCTCCCGCTCCACCACGAACCGGCGCAGGCCCGGCGCGATGTCCGGCGGCGAGAAGGTCAGCAGGACTTCGTCGCCCCGGACCACCTTCTCGATCACCGAGTAGGCGAAGGAGAGATGGATGTAGCGCAGCGCCATGTCCAGCGCATCGCCCAGGGTGGCGCTGGAGACCAGGCCGTAGCCCCACATGCCGAAGGTGGAGAAGTGGCAGCGCAGGCCGATCTCCAGGCCCAGGCCGGGCGGGTGGCCCAGCAGCCGCAGCAGGTTGCCGATCACACGCAGCTCCTGCACGGCGGACAGCGCCGCCTGGGGGTCCGCAAGCTGGCCGGGCGTGAGGCGGGTTCCCTGCAGGAGGGCCTTCGGCGGCAGGCCGGCCTGCGCGCCCACTTCCAGCAGTTTCTGCACGCCGGACGGATCGTGCGCGAAGTCCCAGATGCTCATCCGTGTAAACCCCCGAGGTCCATTGAGTTGGCCCCTTTTCTAAAGTCTTCGATCGCTCGCAGGATGGAGCAAGCGGGCCGGAATCCCGAAGATTTGCCCTTCATCAAGTCCCTCCCCACACAACGGAAAGCCACGAACGCCATGACGCTGCAGTCTCCCCATTTCGGCCATCCCCGGCATCGGTACCACTACTGCCCTGCACCGGGCAAGTGCATTGCCTAGCCTGCGGGAGCCTGCCGATGTTCTCTCTTTTCTCCCGCCCCAGGCCGGTGGCCGCCACGGTCAATGGCCAGGTCATTGACGTTCTCCCCAAGGAAACGATCCTGTCCGCCGCGCTGCGCCACGGCATCGCGTTCCCGCACAGTTGCCGTGTCGGCGGATGCGCGGCCTGCAAGTGCACGCTGGTGAGCGGGCAGGTCCGGCAATTGACCAACGCGGCCTACATCCTGTCCGACGAGGATCTCGACAAGGGTTGCATCCTGGCCTGCCAGAGCGTCCCGCGCGGCGACGTCCGGATCGAAGTGGACCAGAGCTCCACCGCCCGGCGGACCCGGGCCAGGGTGCTCTCCCGCGAGCGCCTGACGCACGACATCGTGCGCCTGCGGGTGCAGCTCGAAGAGGCCCTGCCTTACCGGGCGGGCCAGTTCGCCATCCTGGAGTGGGACGCGCTGCCCGGCGTGCAGCGCAGCTACTCCTTCGCCTCCCCGCCCAGCCCCGACGGCCAGGCGGACTTCTTCATGCGCCAGGTGCCGGGCGGGGCCTTTTCCGGCTTCGTGCACGGGCCGCAGGAGCTTGCGGGCCAGCACCTGAACGTGCAGGGGCCGCTGGGCGACTTCTGGCTGCGCCCGGGCAGCGCGCCCCTGCTGATGGTCGCCGGCGGCAGCGGCCTGGCCCCGATCCTGGCAATGCTCGCCGAGCAGCCGCAGGACGCGGCACAGCGCCCCGTGCACCTTTGCTTCGGCGCGCGCTCCACGGCCGACCTCTACGCGCAGGACGCCATCGCGGCGCTCCAGGCCCGCTGGGGCGCGCGGTTCACCTATGCCCCCGTGCTGTCCGCCGAGCCCGAAGGCTCCGCGTGGACGGGCGCGCGCGGCCTGGTGGCGGACGCCATTCCGTCAGCGCTTGCCGGAACCTGCGAGGCCTACCTGTGCGGCCCGCCACCCATGGTCGACGCCGCGCTGGCGCAGCTGCTGCGCGCCGGCGCCCGCCGCGAGCACATCCGCGCCGACCGCTTCACCACCCTGGACGACCGCCTGACAGCACGGGCATCCGCAACCCTTTGATACGAGGAGACAACCCATGATGCTTTTCCACTACCTGAAGTACTTTCTCTTCCACGCCGTGGGGGCCGCGGCCTGCGCGGCCCTCCTCGCCGGCGGCGCCTGGACGGCGCTGGGGCTGGCCGCCGTGCTGGCCTATTACATCGCCGGCGACGCCCTCCTGGGCGACGACCGATCCACGCCCCGCTTCAAGCTCCCGGGCCTGCTGACCGCGCAGCTCTGGCTGGCCCTGCCGCTGGTCGGCGCGATCGTGTTCGCCATGGTCTGGAGCGTCAGCCCGGCCGACTTCGCGGGCCTGGGCCAGGCGATCGAGCGCCTCACCGGGTATGACGCGCTGGCGGCCCGCGCCGCCACCACATGGTGGCAGCACGCCGCCGGCATGCTGCTCACCACCCTGATGATCGGCATCTGCGGCACCATCCCCGCGCACGAGCTGACGCACCGCACCTGGGACCCGGTCTCCATGCTGGTCGGGCGCTGGCTGCTGGCCTTCAGCTTCGACACCAACTTCTCGATCGAGCACGTCTACGGCCACCACCGCTACGTATCGACCACCGAGGACCCGGCGACGGCGCCGCGCGGACGCAATGTGTACCACCACATCGTCGCCTCGACCCTCAAGGGCCACCGCAGCGCCTGGCGCATCGAGAAGCGCCGCCTGCAGCGCGCGGGCCAGTGGGTCGTGTCCCCGCGCAACGCTGTGATCCGCGGCGCGCTGATGAGCGCCCTGCTGCTGGGCGCGGCCTGGTGGGTCGGCGGCGCCATGGGCGCGCTGGCATTCACCGCCTGCGCGCTGGGCGCCAAGGCGCTGCTGGAGATCGTGAACTACATGGAGCACTACGGCATGGTCCGCAACCCCGCCCTGCCGGTGCAGCCGCGCCACTCCTGGAACACCAACCGCCGCATCAGCTCGTGGTCGATGTTCAACCTGACGCGCCACTCGCACCACCACGCGCAGGGCGAAGTGCCCTACCAGGACCTCCAGCCCATGCCCGAGGCGCCGCAGATGGTCAGCGGCTACCTGACGACCATCGTCATCGCGCTGGTCCCGCCGCTGTGGCACCGGCTGATGACGCCGAAGATCCTCGAATGGGACCGCGTCCACGCCTCCAGCGAAGAGAAGCTGCTGGCCCGGCGCGCCAACGCCGCCAGCGGCATCCGCGCCCTGCAGGCCCAGGCCTGACGCACGGAAAGGCACGACCCATGCATTCCACGGAATTCGACTACGTCATCGCCGGCGGCGGCTCCGCCGGCGCGGCCCTGGCCGCGCGGCTGAGCGAGAACCACCACATCAGCGTCTGCCTGCTGGAGGCCGGCGGGCAGGGCGACGGCCTGCTGGTACGCGCGCCCGCCGGCGTCGTGGCGATGGTGCCCGGCTACGGCAAGATCAACAACTGGGCGTTCCAGACCGTGCCCCAGCCGGGCCTGCAGGGCCGGCGCGGCTACCAGCCCCGGGGCCGCGCGCTCGGCGGGTCCTCGGCCATCAACGCCATGCTCTACGTGCGCGGCCAGCGCCAGGACTACGACGGCTGGGCCGAACGCGGCTGCGACGGCTGGGACTGGGCGTCGGTGCTGCCCTACTTCAAGAAGGCCGAGAACAACGCCTGGGGCGCCAGCGCGTTCCACGGCGCGGGCGGCCCGCTGCAGGTGTGCGACCAGCAGTCGCCCCGGCCGATCACCCAGGCCTTCGTCGAGGCCGCCCGCCACTGCGGCATCCCGACGCGCCGGGACTTCAACACCGGCGACAACGAGGGCGCCGGCCTGTACCAGGTCACCCAGTTCCACGATGCGCACCGCCGGGGCGAGCGCTGCTCCGCCGCCGCCGCGTACCTGCACCCGGTGCTGGGCCAACGCCCGAACCTGACGGTGCGCACGCAGGTGCGGGCGACCCGGGTCCTGTTCGAGGGCCGGCGCGCCACGGGCGTGGAATACCGCCACGGCGCGCAGGCCCACGGCGTGCGCGCCCGGCGCGAGGTCATCCTGGCGGCGGGCGCCTTCGGCTCGCCGCAACTGCTGCAACTGTCGGGCGTGGGCCGGCCGCAGGACATCACGCCGCATGGCATCCGCATGGTCCACGAGCTGCCCGGCGTGGGCCAGAACCTGCAGGACCACCTGGACTTCATCCTGTGCTTCAAGACCCGGGACACCGACAACTTCGGCATCGGGCTGGCCGGCGCGGCCAAGCTGCTGGGCCACATGGCGCAATGGCGCAAGGACGGCACCGGCATGATCGCCACGCCGTTCGCCGAGGGCGCGGCCTTCTTCAAGAGCGATCCGTCCGTCGAACGGGCGGACCTGCAGATGCACTTCGTGATCTCCACCGTCAACGACCACGCCAGGAAGCTCCAGTGGGGCTACGGCTACTCCTGCCACGTGTGCGTGCTGCGGCCGCATGCACGCGGCGAGGTCTTCCTGCAGTCCGCCGACCCGCTGGCGGCACCCGGCATCGACCCCCGCTTCCTCAGCGACGAACGCGACCTGCAAGCCCTGGTCCAGGGCGCGAAGCGCGCCCGGGAGGTGCTGCTGGCGCCCCCGCTGGCCGCGTACCGGCAGGCCGAGCTGTTCGGCACCACCGATGGCATGAGCGACGCGCAGTGGGAGCACCACATCCGCTCCCGCGCCGACACGATCTACCACCCGGTGGGCACCTGCAGGATGGGCACGGACGCCCTGGCGGTCGTGGATCCGCAACTGCGCGTGCGCGGCCTCGACGGCCTGCGCGTCGCCGACGCCTCGGTGATGCCGACGCTGGTCAGCGGCAACACCAACGCGCCCACCATCATGATCGCCGAGAAGGCCGCCGACCTCATCCTGGGCACGGGCCCGCACGCCTCAAGGAAAGAAGGAACATCGCCATGCTGATGACACCCCTGCCCGGCGGCCTGGACGCGCTGCAGGCCGACCTGCGGGCCCTGGACGCCGCCAAGGACCGCTGGGCCCGCACCCCGGTCGCGCAGCGCATCGCGCTGCTCGGCCAGATCAAGGACGCGCTGATGCAGGTCGCCCCCGGCTGGGCGGAGACCGCGGCGCGCAAGAAGCGCCTGCCAAGCGGCTGGACGCGGCGGATCCCGCCGCCTACCTGGAACAGGCCATCGACTTCGCCAATGCGCAACTGCACGGGACGCTGGGGGCCAACATCGTCATCCACCCCCGAACCATCCACGACATGGGCGCGGCGCGGTTCGAGCAACTGCTGCTGCGCCTGCGCTATGGAACGATTGCGGTGAACGCCTGGACCGGGCTGGGATTCCTGCTGAGCCCCTGCCCCTGGGGCGGCTTTCCGGGCGCCGACCTGGCCGATCCCCAGTCCGGCATCGGCACCGTCCACAACAGCTACATGCTGGAAGGCACGGAGCGCACGGTGATCACGGCGCCCTGGCGGCCCTTCCCCCGGGGCCTGCTGTCGCTGCGGTTTTCGCTGCTGCCACGGCCGCCGTGGTTCATCACCCACCGGCGCCGGCACGTCCTGGGCCGGCTGCTGACCGCGTTCGAGTACCGGCCGCGCATCTTCTTGAACGCCCTGGCGGCTGACAACGGGATGAGCCGCTGCTACGGACATTTTTGCACTCAGGCATCTCGTCTCACAGAGAACCTGACCCCCTTCGCCACGGCAACCATGTTCTGCAGCGTCTCCAGTGCTTCATTGCGTTCCTTGCGCGCAATGGGCGCGGCGGCCTTGGCGGCTTCCGCCATGAATTGCATGTGCTCAAGCATATTGATGGGTTGATCGCGCGGGATGGCATCGACCTTGTCGAGATCGGTACCAACAAAGTTTCCAGCGACTGTTTGAGATATTTCTCCTCGCGCAAACAATTCACCCGCGACCTGGGCAAATTGCGCTGGTGTCACATTGGAAAAATCATATTTTTTCAACAAATCCTTCAGGCTCAGGCTGGCGAATGGCCGGATGTCATCGGCCGTCTGCGATGCATCGACTGCCGCCGCCTGGCGCGCCTCCGATGAAATCGTGACCCTGCTGGCCGTTGACGCGGACGCATGCGCTTTCTCCACTACCGAATGCACGACCAAGGGGAGCTTGGATGGCTGTGAACGGAATACCTGCGACACATCGATCTTCATTTTTCCCCTCCCACTGTTCTCGCTTTGCAATCAACGAAATAGCCCCTTGGCAGACCAAGGCCCAGCAAGGCCCCTTCACCTTTTCGGTCAAGAAGAATAAAAATCAAGAAAAATTCACACGCCTCAGCTCAAAAAATGAAAGGAAATAGCCTCCAGCGCTTACCAATCAAGCGCTTTGCGCTATTGAATTAAGAGCAACCACCAAATCTTTGGCTGTTCCAGCCGTTTCTGCAAGCCAACCGTCTGCGTCAATCCTGCCGATGTCATGCCGCAATGCGCGGTGCTACCACGCACAATGCCGCATGGCGAGACGCTCCGTCCCTGCCACGTGCCCCCCAACAACCCACCGCCTTGGCGCATTCCCACAGAGAGGAACACCTTCATGAGTCTCGCTTTGGTGCAAAGCCGTGCCTTGCTGGGACTGGCCGCGCCCGCGGTCACCGTCGAAGTGCACCTGGCCAACGGCCTGCCCAGCTTCACGCTGGTCGGCCTGGCCGAGGTCGAGGTGAAGGAGGCGCGCGAGCGCGTGCGCTCGGCACTGCTCAACGCCGGGCTGGAATTTCCGTCGAACAAGAAAATCACCGTCAACCTCGCCCCGGCCGACCTGCCCAAGGACTCGGGGCGCTTCGATCTGCCCATCGCCCTGGGCCTGCTCGCGGCCAGCGGGCAGATCGACGCGGCGCGGCTCGCGGGCTGGGAGTTCGCGGGCGAGCTGTCGCTGTCGGGCCAGTTGCGCCCCGTGCGCGGCGCGCTGGCCACGGCGCTGGCGCTGCGCCGCCAGCAGGAAGGCGCGCGCCTGGTGCTGCCGCCGCAGAGCGCGCAGGAGGCCGCGCTGGTGCCCGGCACGGCCATCTACGGCGCCGCGCACCTGCTGGACGTGGTGCGCCAGTTCCTGCCCCCGGGCAGCACGCCGCCGGACGGCGACGGCAGCGGCTGGCACGCCCAGCAGCCCGCCCCGCCCGCGCCCGAGGCCACGGGCCCCGACCTGGCCGACGTGAAGGGCCAGGCCGCCGCCCGGCGCGCGCTGGAGATCGCCGCGGCGGGCGGCCATGGGCTGCTGCTGGTGGGGCCGCCCGGGGCGGGCAAGTCCATGCTGGCGCAGCGCTTCGCCGGGCTGCTGCCGCCGCTGGGCGTGGAAGAGGCGCTGGAAAGCGCCGCCATCGCCAGCCTGGCGGGCCGCTTCACGCCGCAGCAGTGGATGCGGCGCGCCACGGCCAGCCCGCACCACAGCAGCAGCGCGGTGGCGCTGGTGGGTGGCGGCTCGCCGCCGCGCCCGGGCGAAATCTCGCTGGCCCATGAAGGCGTGCTGTTCCTCGACGAGTTCCCGGAATTCGCGCGCAGCGCGCTGGAGGCGCTGCGCGAGCCGCTGGAGACCGGCCGCATCACCATCGCGCGCGCGGCGCAGCGTGCCGAGTTCCCGGCGCGCTTCCAGCTCGTGGCGGCCATGAACCCCTGCCCCTGCGGCTTCGCCGGGTCGCGCCAGCAGGCCTGCCGCTGCACGCCCGACCAGGTGGCACGCTACCAGGGCAAGCTCAGCGGCCCGCTGCTCGACCGCATCGACCTGCACGTGGAGGTGCCCGCCCTGCCCGCGCAGGAGCTGCTGCATGCCCCGGCGGGCGAAGCCAGCCAGGCGGTGCGCGCGCGCGTGGTGCAGGCCCGCGAACGCGCGCTGGCGCGCCAGGGCAAGCCCAACCACGCGCTGCAGGGCCAGGAGCTGGACGCGCACCTGGCGCTGGCCCCCGCGGCGCAGGACTTCCTGCAGGCCGCCGCCACCCGGCTGGGCTGGTCGGCGCGCGCCACGCACCGCACGCTGCGCGTGGCGCGCACCATCGCCGACCTGGCGGCCAGCGGCGCCATCGGCACCGCCCACGTCGCGGAGGCCGTGCAGTACCGCCGCGTGCTGCGCCCGGCCTCGGCCACATGACCCCGGGGCATGCCATGGCGCCGGGGCTGCCGGCGGCGTCGGCGCGGCGCGGGCGGCTCGGGCGGCTGCTCCTGCCGGGCTGGTTCATGCTCTCCCTGGGGCTGGTGGCCTTGGCCATCCTCGGGCCCAGCCTGTGGCCCGGCGGCGCGCGCGGCCTGCAGCTGGGGCCCGGCATCCCCCTGCAGGCGCTGGCCGACCCTGGGGGCACACTGGCCCTGGCGGACGTGCTCGCCCTGCCCGATGCGGCCTTCACGCGGCTGGACGCGCCGCTGAGCCAGGGCTACACGCGCGATGTCTACTGGCTGAAGGCCACCGCCCCGGCCGCCGCGCCCGGCGACGCCACACCCGCACCGGCCCGCCGCCTGTGGCTCAGCATCCTGCCGAGCTACCTCGACAGCGTCACGCTGTACCAGCCCGGGGGCGACGGCAGCGGCCATTGGCAGGCGCAGCGCAGCGGCGACACCGTGCCCATGGCGCAGCGCCTGCGCGTGCGGCAGCTCATGTTCCCGCTGCAGGAGGGCCAGCCCTTCATCCTGCGCGTGCAGACCACCAGCCCCATGCAGCTCGACGCCACGGTGTGGCGCAGCCCGGCGCTGCTGGCGCATCTCTCGGGCGTCGAATGGGCCTCCGGCGTGCACCAGGGCATCAACTTCGCGCTGGTCCTGCTGGTCGCCGGGGCCGCGCTGTTCCTGCGCCTGCGCAGCCTGTGGGCGCTGGCGGCGGGCGCCACGGCCACGCTGGTGCACGGCGCGCTGGACCGGGGCTACCTGCAGGTCTGGCTGCCGGGCGCACCGCCCCTGTGGGGCGACCTCGCCGTCAAGCTGGGCACCCTGATGCTGCCGATCGCGCTGTCGTGGCAGTTCCGCGCGCTGCTCACGCAGGGCCCGCGCTGGCGGCGCACCGACCGCGCGCTGCTGGCGCTCGGCGTGGCGCCGCTGCTGTGCCTGCCCAGCATTCCGCTGGGCCGCTACGAGGACTGGGCCTGGATCGGCGTGGCGGCGCCCTGGGCCATCAGCGCGCTGTTCGCCGTGGTCGCATGGAGCAACCTGCTGCGCGAGCGCTGCTCGATGGTGAACGTGCTGATGGCTGGCCCCTCCACGCTGTACGGCGTCATGGGCCTGTACGTGACGGCGGCGTACACCGGGCTGGTGCAACTGCCCCCCATCGAGACCAGCGTGCTCTGGCAGTTGAACACCCTGCTGGTCAACATCGTCGTCACGGTGGCCCTGGGCGCGGGGCTGTACCAGCGGTTCGGCGACGCCATGCGCCGCCAGGCCCATCTGTACAAACGCCTGGCGAAGTCCGAGCATGCGCTGGAGGAGCGCGTGCGCCAGCGCACGGCGGAGCTGCAGCAGACCCAGAACGCGCTGCATGCCGCGCTGCACGGCGAGCGGGCGCTGCGGCAGGAGCAGCGGCAGTTCTTCGCCATGATCAACCACGAGTTCCGCACGCCCCTGGCAGTGGTGGACAGCGCCGCCACCGAACAGCAGGCCTTCCCCAGCCCGGAAACCGCTCCGCAGGTGGAGCGCGCGGCCCAGATCCGCCGCGCCTGCCGCCGCCTGATGGCGCTGGTGGACAACTGCCTGGTCAGCGACCGCCTGGACGCCCAGGCCTTCAAGCCCCAGTGGCGCGACGTGCCGCTGGCCGACATCGTCGATGCGGCCGCCGAGCTGGTGCAGTGGTCCCGCCGCCACCACCTGCGCCTGGACACCGCACGCGCCCCGGCGTGGTGGACCTGCGACCCGGCGCTGGTGCGCATCGCCCTGTCCAACCTGGTGGACAACGCCGTCAAGCACGCCGGGCCCGGGGAGATCACCCTCAGCGCGCACAGCCCGGCGCCCGGCCTGCTGGCACTGGCCGTGAGCGACCAGGGGCCTGGCCTGCCGCCCGAGGCGGCGCAGCACCTCTTCGCGCGCTACGAGCGCGGCGCACGCACCGGCCAGGCCAGCGGCTACGGGCTGGGCCTGTGGGTGGCGCGGCGCATCGCACAGTTGCACGGCGGCGACGTGCAGGCCACGGCGTCGGCGCAGGGCGGCACCTGCTTCACGCTCACCCTGGCGAGCGGCGGGGCCGCGGCATCCGCCGGGCGCTCCTCATTCAATAGCTGATAGCGCTTGCCAGCAAAGGGCTGGAGGCCATTTTGACTTGCAATCCACGCGCGGCCCCGCGTTCACAGGAACATGCCGCCCGACGCCTCGATGCGCTGCGCGTTGATCCAGCCCGTTCCCGGGGCCAGCAGCGCCGCGATCACGCCGCCGATGTCGTCGGGCTGGCCCGCCCGGCCCAGGGCCGTCTGCGCGGCGATGAAGGCATTCACCTGGGCGTTGTCGCGCACGGTGCCGCCGCCGAAGTCGGTCTCGATGGCGCCAGGCGCCACCACGTTCACGGCGATGCCGCGCGCGCCCAGTTCCTTGGCCAGGTAGCGCGTGAGCACTTCCACCGCGCCCTTCATCGCCGCATAGGCGGCATAGCCCGGCAGGGCGAAACGCGCCAGGCCGGAGGACACGTTCAGGATCCGCCCCCCGTCGTTCATCAGCGGCAGCAGCTTTTGCGTGAGGAAGAACACGCCCTTGAGGTGGATGGCCACCAGTTCGTCGAACTGCGCCTCGGTGGTCTCCATGAACGGGGTGTGGATGCCGATGCCGGCGTTGTTCACCAGGAAGTCGAAGCGCTCGCGCTGCCAGTGCTGGCGCAGGGCGTCCTGCACCCGCGCGGCGAAGGCCGCGAAGCCGCCGCTGTGCGCCACGTCCAGCGGCAGGGCCAGCGCGCGGCGGCCCAGGGCCTCGATCTCAGCCACCACGGCCTGGGCTTCGGCGGCCTGGCTGCGGTAGGTGACGATCACGTCGATGCCGGCGCGCGCGGCATGCAGCGCCGCGTTGCGGCCCAGGCCCCGGCTGGCGCCGGTGATCAGGGCGATGGGGGTGGGTGCGGGAGTGGAGGCGGTCATGGCGAGGTCCTTTCCAGAGTGCGGGAGCCAAAGAGATGGCATGCACTTTATTGGGAGATCGAATCGAGATAAATCCCTGAAAATAGACCACATCGTTCATGCAGGAAGAACAATGAACCCCCTGGAGCGCATGCACATCTTCACGCGCGTGGCCGAACTCGCCAGCTTCACGCAGGCGGCGCAGGCGCTGGGCCTGCCCAAGGCCAGCGCCTCCACCGCCATCCAGCAACTGGAGGCGCAACTGGGCACGCGGCTGCTGCACCGCACCACGCGGCGCGTGCAGCTCACGCAGGACGGCCAGGCCTGCTACGAGCGCTGCAAGGACCTGCTGGCCGAGGTGGATGCGCTGCAGTCCATGTTCCAGCAGGCCGACGGCGCGGGCCTGAAGGGGCGCGTGCGCATCGACATGTCCACCGGCATGGCGCGCAATGTGGTGGTGCCGCGCCTGCCCGAACTGCTGCGCCAGCACCCCGGGCTGGCGCTGGAGCTGAGCAGCACCGAGCGCCGCGTGGACGTGATCCGCGAAGGGTTCGATTGCGTGGTGCGCACCGGCGCGGTGGTGGACCAGAGCCTGGTGGCCCGCCCGCTGGGCATGGCACCGCTGGCCAACTGCGCCAGCCCCGCCTACCTGCGGCGCCACGGAACGCCGCGCGCGCTGCCAGACCTGGCGCAGCACCAGCTGGTGCATTTCGTGAACACGCTGGGCGCGCCCTCGGCCGGCTACGAGGCCGTGGTGGACGGCGCCCTGGTGCGCCAGCCCATGGCGGGCGCCATCACCGTGAACAACGCCGAAGCCTACGTGGCCGCCTGCCTGGCGGGCCTGGGCATCATCCAGGTGCCGCGCCTGGGCGTGGTGGACCTGCTGGCACGCGGGGAACTGGTGGAGGTGCTGCCGCAGTGCGCCGCGCCGCCCATGCCGCTCACGCTGGTGTACGCCAACCGCCGCCACCTGCCGCGCCGCGTGCGCATGGTGATGGACTGGCTGGCCGAGGTGGTCGGTGCGCACCTCGGCACGGAGGCAAGCTTCAGCCCGCCGCCCAGGCCCGCTGGTGCCACTGCGAAGGCGCCAGCCCGAAGCGCGCGCGAAACAGCTTGCTGAAGTCCGACGGGTCGCCAAAGCCGCAGCGCCACGCCAGCGCGCCCACGTGCAGGCGCGGGCTCTGCTCGATCAGGCCCCGGGCGCGCTGCAGGCGCAACTCGCGCAGCGTGCCCATCACCGTCTGGCCCTGTGCGGCAAAGGCCTCGTACAGCCGCGTGCGCGAGCAGCCCGCGCCACGCGCTATCGAACCGGCGTCCAGGCCCTGGGTGTGGGCGTGCAGTTCCATGAAGCGCAGCGCCGCCGCGTGGCGGCCGGCGTGCAGGCTCTCCCGCGCGTCCGGCAGGTCCACGCCCGCGCCCTGGCGGCCCAGGTTGCGCAGCATGAGCAGCGCCAGCGCGCGCGTGGCGTCCAGCAGGCCGGCGTATTCCGCCGCGTCGATGCGCTGGGGCTGGTGCACGAGCAGCGCCAGGTGGCCCAGTTGCGCGGCCAGCGCCGGCGCCAGCGTGCAGCGCCCGGGCGCTATCGCCAGATTGCCCGGCTCGCGCCCCAGCGCCGCCTGCGCCACGTCGCGCGGCAGTGCCAGGAACGCCTCGCGCGAGCCTTCGCTCCAGCGGTAGCTGCCCATGCGCCACGGGTCGTACAGGCCGAGCGTGCCGGGCCCGGCGCGCTGGTGCTCGCCAGGCGCGGCGTCGCGCAGCATCTCGCCCGACTGGATCAGCGTGAGCACCACCATGCCGGGCGCATGCGCCATGCGCCGCGCCGCCGCATGCATCTCGTAGGCCGAGGAGCGCATGGTGCCGAACACGCAGCCACCGCCGCCGCGCAGCATCAGCAGCTCGGCGTCGAGCGCCGCGCCGGGCGGCGGCGGCAGCATTTCCACCCACTGGTGGGCGCGCTCGCGCCAGGCGTCGAAGCGCAGCGCCGGCTCCACGTCGTGGGTGTGCAGGCGCTCCAGCGTGCAGGGTGGTGCGGCGGGGGGCATGCGGCGGATTATGGGGAAGGCCGCCCGGGCATGCCCGCCGGCCTCATTTGAAGTACGGCGACAGCGCCTTCAGCAGGCCCTCGGGGTGGTCGGCGCTGGTGAGCGGCACCAGCGCATCCACGTCGTAGGCGACATCGTCGTGAAAGGAGACCCAGTAGGAGTCCTTGGCGTTCCACATGCCGAAGACGCCGGTCTTGGACTGGCACAGCACCGGGCCATAGGCATGGATGCCGAACGTGGACTCGGTGTTGTCCGGACCGCCGTTGCGCTTCCAGTTGGAGTTCTGCCACTCGAAGATGGAGAAGCCCTTGACCAGGGACCGCGGGTTGGCGTCCATGTATTCGCGCACCGCGCTGGCCTGGCCCAGCACCGCGTTCACCTTGGCATCGACCGAGCCGATGCCGATGTTGTTCGTGCCCAGCTCGGTGATGACCAGCGGCACGCCCAGGTTCAGGTTGTCGTAGGCCTGCAGGATGTTGTCGCGCAGGTCGTTGCCGGTCTTGAGCTTGAAGGTCTGCACCGCGTTGTAGAAGCGGCTCTGGTAGAGATCGGCCGGCAACTGCTTGCGCAGCTCCTCGTAGAACCTCTTCTCGTCGGCGTTGCTGACGGGCACCGTCATGTAGTGGTCCGGCGCGAGCTTGTGGAGCAGGCTGGCCACGTGCGCGGCCTTCGGGAACAGCGCCTGCCAGGTCTGGTCCTCCTTCGGCAGATCGAGCTCGTTGCCGATGCTGAAGGAGTGCACCGCCGGGTGGATGGCGCCATTCTTCTTCACGCTGGCCACGATCTGCGTGACGGTGAGGTCGATGTTGTCCCACGGGCGGTTGCTGCCGTCCTGGTTCTTGAAGTTGTAGTTCGAGACCGGGATGATGACCTTGATGCCCAGCGACTGCGCCTTGTCCAGGAAGGCGATGTGGCCGTTGCCGCCGGTGGTCCATTTGTCGGAGCCGCGCTGGTAGTTGTAGTCGTACAGGCGGATCAGATTCACGCCCTGCGCGGCCATGGCCTCCAGGTCGTTGCGCCCGCAGCCGTCCTTGCTGCCCCACAAGGCCTGGAAGGCGCTGGAGGTGGCGTCGGAATCGAAGAACGCCCCCGTGGGGTTGCTCTGGAACTTGGCCGGAATGGCCGAGTACGCCACGCCGCGCCACGGCTGCTCGAACACGCTGGCGGGCGAGGCGCGGTCGCCCGCGTCGACGAACACGATGGCGTTGCGCAGCGTCCCCTGGCCCGGCAGGCTCGCCCCGGCCAGCGGCACGGCGGCGAAGCTCAGGCTGCGCGTGGCGCTGTCGTACACCGGGTCGGCCAGCGTCAGCGGCACGATGCCGTAGTCGCCATTGCCCGGATCGCCGGCCACGGAGGCGTTGGGCAGCGCATCGCCGAAGCGCTCGTCCCAGACGTTGACGAAGTTGCCCAGGCTCTCGAAGTCGCCCGCGCGCGCCGGCGCGTTGTTCATCCACAGCACGTCCTCATCCACGTCCTGCAGCACCAGCCGCTGGCCGCCCTTGCCATCGGACTGCAGCGCGGTGCGGCCCGCCGCCATGGCGAAGGTCGAGCCCTGCGCGGGCGCCTGCAGGTTGTTCAGCAGCGTCACCACCGGCAGGGTGAAGCTGCCCACGCTGGCCCCCGTGCCGGGCGACACCTTGGTCACGCGCAGTTCCAGGCGCAGCGTGCGCGTGGCCGCGTCGTACTGCGCCGCCTGCACGCTGCCGAACACCGCGTGCACGCCGCTGGCGTTCTGGAACTGCAGCAGGGCATTCGGCGCCACGCCGCCATACACGCGCTGCCAGTCGGCGCCCACGAAGTTCTGGACGCGGGCCTCGCCAACCTCGCGCGCCGGGCGGTCGCTGTACCAGTCCACCCCGGGCTCGACGCCCGTCAGGGTCACGCTGAGCGTCTGCCCGGCGGCCACCGCGCCGGCCTGCCCGGCATCGGCCGACAGCACGTAGATGCGCTTCGTCACGTCGCCGGTGTCCGGGGTGGTGCCACCGTCGCCGCCACCACCGCCGCAGGCCGCCAGCAGCAGGGCGCAGGACAGCGCCAAGGCGCTGGCCGGGAAAAGGCGGGGGGTCTCGCGTCGTGCGGGGGTCGTCATGGTGGGTCTCCTTCTGGGAATGTGTGCGCAGGGAAGCGGCCCCCTGTCACTGGCCATCGGCCACGCGCGCGAAAAGGCCGCGCGCCGTGTCTTCGCCGAAATACTCGATCTGCATCTGCACGGCCCGGTGTCCGCCGTCCAGGCTGAACTGCACGGCCGACACCGAGCCGGGCGGCGCGCTCTCGCCCTCGGGCGTGAAAACGAACTGGTCGCCGCTCCAGTGGCGCAGCCGGTAGCGCACCCGCGCCGGGCCGAGCACGAGGTCGAGCGCATCGCCGCTGCGCTGCACCTCGGCGCCGCCGTAGTAGGCGCTGGCGTAGCGCCCGGCGTACTGCGCCAGCGGCTGGGGCGGCAGCGGCGCGGCGGGCGGCTGCTGGCCCGCCAGCGCGCCCAGCGGGCGGTACAGGCCGCGCATCTTTTCCTGCATCACGGCGAGCCAGTCGGCGCTGGGCGCACCCGGCGCGGCATCGCCCAGCGCCTGCTCGCCAAAGGCCAGCGCAATGGCCTCGGCCAGGCCGCGCGGCTGGGCATTGGTGAGCACGGTGATGCCCAGATCCGCCTGCGGCCAGAGGATGAACGCGGTGTGCGCGCCCAGCAGGAACGCACCCGAATGCGAGACGCTGGGGTGGCCGTGCGGATCGGGCCCCACGTTGAAGCCATAGCCATAGGCGCCGCCGGGGCGCGCCGTCATCGCCGCCTGCAGCGCCGCCGCGTCGGCCAGTTGCCGCCCCTGCCAGCGGCCCTGGGCCAGCACCAGCGCCATCCAGCGCGCCATGTCGGCCGCGCTGGCGCTGACGCCGCCCGCAGGCGACTGCGCATCGGGCTGGCGCGGGGGCTGCTGCACGGCGTAGCGCGCCGGCGCGGCGCCGTAGCTGGCCGCGCTGATGCCGGCCTGCACATGGCCCCAGGCGCGGTTCTCGCGCGCGGCGAAATCGGCGTAGCGCGAACTGGTGCGCGCCATGCCCAGCGGCTGGTACAGCGTCTGCGCGGACAGCGTGGCCCAGTCCACGCCGCGCGCCTGGGCCATGGCCTCGGCGGCGGCCGTCAGGCCGAAGTTGGTGTAGGCGTAGCTGCCGTAGGGGTTCAGCGCCGCGTGGCGCAGGCGCTGCAGCACCTCGGCGCGCGTGTGGCCCAGGTCTTCGAGCAGGTCGCCCGCGTGATCCGGCAGGCCGCTGCGGTGCGCATACAGGTCGCCCAGGGTCAGGCGGGCGTTGTCCTGCGCATCGGCGTAGCCCAGGGCGAAACCGGGCAGCAGGTGCTGCACGGGCGTGCTCCAGCCGATGGCGGACGTGCCACCCTGCATCTGCCCGGCCATGACGGTGGCGCCCACGGACTTGGACAGCGAGGCGAGCTGGAACACCGTGTCGGCGTCCACCGGCGCGTCGCCATCCACCCGGCGCACGCCGAAGCCGCGCGCATACAGCGTCTCGCCCCGGTACACCACCGCCACGGCCACGCCCGGCACGCCGGTGCGCGCCATCCACTGCGGCACCAGGGTGTCGAGCCCGGCCGCGGCCTGCCGCACCGCGCCTGGCGCCGCCGTGCCGCCGCAGGCGCCCAGTGCGCACGCCAGGCCGGCCAGCGCGCCCAGGCGAAGAAGGGAAAGGGTGGGGAACATGGCTTGCTGCGGGTGTCGTGGTTCTGTCGCTTCGACTGTAGGCACGGGCCCGGGGGCGATGGGCGACGATCTGGCGGTGATTCGTCCCAGGTTGGGGGAATGCGTCCCACCCGGAGGCGGGGTGGGACGCAGCGGGAGCGCGCGCAAGCGCGAGAGACTCTGTTTTTGATAGCTTTTAGCGCTTTCCTGGTAAGCGCTGGAGCCGTTTTTTGTCTTAATTTTCCTTAGGGCAGGTATTGCACCGGAACGGGGAAGCTCAGGTGGTTCTTGATGGCCGCCTCGTCGTTTTCGCGGCTCTGGTTGGGGTTGGCACCGACGCACCACATGTCGGACTTGGGGTGCTTGCCGCCCGCCGGGGTCGTGACACTGCACGCGCTGCTGTCAACGATGCTGGCCCGGTTGGACGGGCAGTCGGCCAGCGCGCCGGTGCAGGCGGAGAACTTCTCCTTGACGAGCAAGGTGTAGACGTTGTCCTGCGCGTCGGTGAAGCGCACCTTCATGGGGTAGGAGGGCATGGTGCCCACGCGAAAGCCGACGATGCGGTTGGTGTCGGGCATAAGCACGTCCTGCTTGACGTTGTCGCAGTTGGGGTCGCTGGCGTCCTGGCCCAGCGAGCAGGCACCGTACTTCTTGAGCAACGGCTTGTTCTCGGGCACGCGGTCGGCGGGGTTGCCCAGCAGCACGTCGAAGCCGTCGTGGTAGTTGAAGGCGCGCCCGTTCTCCAGCCCCTGCACGCCGCCCACGGTGAACACCAGGCCGTTGCCCAGCTCGCTCATGAAGCCCACGGCGTCATCCACCGAGAAGCCGTAGGCGCTCATGCCCAGGTCGTCGTGGATCAGCTTGACGTAGGGGTTGAAGGCAAGCCTGGGGTCGGCCTGGACGGCGCCCTGGCCGTAGTTGTATTGCAGGTCCTGGATGTACATGGCCTGCACGTAGGCGTGGTCACGGCCCTGGGCCGTGGTGGCACCCAGCTTGTTGGCGCCCGCGCCGCAGCCTTCGTTGTAGGGCACCCAGCCGTAGATGTGCTTGATGGCCTCCCAGAACTTGAACTCGGCGACGTGCGGCGGAATCTTGCCCGAGCCCTTGGGCTCGCCGGTGCATTGCCTGGCGTCGTACATCGCCAAATACTTCTTGTGGTTCTCGGCGAAGAAGTCCTTGACGAGGGCCAGCTTGCCCTGCATCTCCTGCGGGGCGGGGCAGTCCTGCGGGTACTTCTTGCGGGTGTATTGGGAGATGTCCTCGCTGCCCCAATCGACGCAGGCGCCCCACAGGTCCTGGATGTTCTGCACCGACTGGCCCCATTGCAGGCTGCGCTGCTCCTCGGGCGTGCATTGCTTGTCGATGCACTTCTGCACGGTGAGCACCGGCGGGTTCTGACCGTCCGGCGGCTGCACGGGCACGTCGGCGTCCTGGACCAGGTAGCCGCCGCGCTGGGCGAAGATGTTGTAGCCGCCGGGCAGGCGCACTTCGCTCATGTTGTAGACCGGCCAGCCTTCGCCCAGGCCACCCAGGAAGCTGCGCAGCGCCTTGCGGAACGCGGCGGGCTTTTGCACCGAGCCGCTGTAGCCGATGTAGGGGTTGTCCCGGGGGCCGATGGCCACGGGCATGTAGACGTGATCGACGTAGGAAATGTTGTAGCCCACGTTGGCGGGCTTGAGCAGCCGCGCGGCCTGCCCTGCGGGGATGTCGGAGTCGCCGAAGGTGTATTCAGACAGTTGCGCGAAGGCGTCTTCGGGGAACTGCACCGCGCTGGCGTACGTGGTCAGCGCGCACGCCGTGCCCTGCGCCTGGCAGGTCACCTCGGCGGGGGTGGCGATGGATTTGTCCTCATCGTTGCGCAGGCGCTTGTTGCGGTCGGCCAGCAGCATGCGACCGCCGTTCCACCAGGTGATGTACTGCTTGGGGCCGAGTTCGCTGTAGAGCGGCAGGGTGATGGTGACTTCGGAGCCGGGCGGAATGCCCTGGCCGTCGTTGACGTAGAGCTTATAGACCACGTCGGTGGGCAGTGCCTCGGTGGTGCGCAGGCAGCCCTGCACCCACAGGTTCTCCGCATTGGTGCTGGTGGAGAGCACGGGGTAGATCTGCTCGTCGGCGTTGTTGCGGATGGTGATGGTCTTGGGCGCGACCGTCACGTCCTGCATGCCGTAGTCCTTGCAGACGACGGAGCCCTGGGGCGCGCCCGCGCCCGGCGGGGGGCCGGAGGTGGGGGGCGTGTCGCTGGCGTCACTGCCGCCGCCGCAGGCCGTGAGGGTGAACATGAATGCCAGCGCGGCGGCGGCGCTCACGGGGCGCCGGATCGCGCCGTTCGGGGCAGAGGGGTGCATGGCTTGAAACTCCTTGTGGTTCTACAGGTACGAATCTAGGGAGAAACGGGCCAGGGCATGAACACGATCTGCGGTGCCGGCGTCCCAGGTTGAGGAAGGGCGTCCCGCACGCCCGTCAGGTCAGAGCACTTCGTCCAGCCAGTCCATCGAGACGGCGGCGGAGTAGGCCAGGTTGCCCGTCTGGCAATGGCCGTCGGCGCCTTCCTCGGCGGTGAACAGGTGGTGCGCCACCGGCCCGGCCACGGTGTTCAGGAAGTGCGTGCACTGCGCCTGGGGCTCCTGCCCCTCGCCGCTGCCCACCAGGGCCAGCGACGGGCAGCGGATGTTGCGCAGATCGGCATCGCTGACGCGGAAGTCGCGCAGCCGCTGGTAGGCCTGCTTGAAGCTGTCACGCCCCATGCGCACCATCAGGCTGCGCATCATCTCGCGCTGCTGCGGCGGGATCGCCGTGTCGGGAATGTGGTCCAGGTCGGCCAGGCGGATGTCCTCGGCGTCGGGCCACTCGGCCGGGTCGAAGCCGACGAACGACACCATGTAGGCGTGCAGATCGACGATGGGCGAATTGGCGATCAGCGCGCGGATGCGCGGCTCGTGTGCCGCCATGCGCGTGGCGAAGTAGCCGCCGTAGCTGATGCCCATGAGCGCCACGCGGCGCGGGTCGGTGCCCCGGCGCGCCAGCAGGAAGTCCAGCGCCGCGCGGGCGATGACCTCGTACTCCGGCACGAAGGCCAGGCCGGGGTACCAGCGCAGCGTGTCCATCTGCCCCGGCCCCGTGACCAGCAGCAGGTGGTAGCCGCGCTCCAGCGCCGCGCGGCCGTAGGCCAGCCAGGTTTCCTCCAGCGTGCCGTCGTAGCCGCTGATGATGATCAGCGTCCTGCCCTGCCTGCGGCCCGCCTGCGGCGCGCGGAAGTAGTACGCGGGCAGCAGCTTGTTGCCGAAGGGCATGGCCGCCTCCTCGCACGCCAGCTCGGGGGCGCGCAGCATCGCCGCCAGGAAGCACTCGCGGCTCTTGAGGCCGAGCGCCGCGTGGCGCGGGTCCAGCACGCCGCAGTAGTACTCGGCGGCGCGGTAGTTGTTGCAGGCCACCAGGTACTGGTCGCGCGCGCTGAGCGCATGGCCGCGCCGCGCGCGCGCCTGCGCGTCCTCCTCCTGGCGCACGGCAGCGGCGGCGAACTCGTTCACCCAGCTCGCCGGCTGTCCGTTCTGGATGCGCTGCGCCAGCGCGAAGCACTCGCCCACCGAGGCGCCGCCGTAGCGCGCCGCGCCGAGCTGGCGCATGAGCTGGAAGTCCATCTCGGCATCGGCGAAGCCGGCCACGCGCGTCGCGCCGCGCTCGGTGCCCGTGGGCGCCGCCGTGGCCGCCCGCGCCGGGGGCGCCAGCAGGGGCAGCGCCAGCCCGGCGGCGGCCGCCGCCATGAAGCCGCGCCGCCGCGCCAGGGGGTTGTTGCAGGGGTTCATCGTTCAACTCCGTTCGTGGTGGGCGCCCGTGTGCGCCCGTTGGTGCCATTCGGTGGGCGAGAGCCCGAAGCGCGCGCGGAACAGCTTGCTGAAGCCCGAGGCGTCGGCAAAGCCGCAGCGCCACGCCAGCGCACCCACGTTCAGCCGCTGGCCCTGCGCCAGCAGCCCCTGGGCGCGCTGCAGGCGCATGTCGCGCAGCACGCCCATCACCGTCTGGCCCTGCGCCGCGAAGGCCTCGTACAGCCGCGTGCGCGAGCAGCCCGCGCCCTGCGCAATGGCCGCGGCGTCCAGGTCGTGGCGGTGCACCTGCTGCTCCATGAAGCGCAGCGCCGCCGCATGGCGGCCGGCGTGCAGGCATTCGTGCAGATCGGGCAGGTCGGCGGCCGCGCCCTGGCGGCCCAGGTTGCGCAGCATGAGCAGCGCCAGCGCGCGCGTGGCGTCCAGCAGGGCGGCGCATTCGCTGGCGTCCAGCGTGCCCTGGCGCAGCAGCAGGGCCGCGTGGCCCATCTGGCTGGAGAGCGCCGGGGCCAGCGCGCAGCGCGCGCTGAGCAGCCGGGTGGAAGGCTCCTGCCCCAGCGCGGCGGCCACGTCCTGGCGCGGCAGGGCCAGGAAGACCTGGCGCGCGCCCTGGCCCCAGCGGTACGCGCCCGCCTCGCGCGGCGCGCACAGGCTCAGGGCGCCCGGCCCCTTGCGCGGATAGGCCTGGGGCAGCAGGTCGCCGGACTGCATCAGCGTCAGCACCACCATGTCGTCGGGCTGCGCGCGCCGCGCGCCGGTGCGCATCTCGTAGGCCGACGAGCGCGTGGCGCCCAGGGTGCACACGCCGCTGGACAGGGTGGTCAGCTCGGCCTCCAGCGGCACCTCGGGCGCGGGCCGGAAGTCCACCCAGCGGTGGGCGATCTCCTGCCACGCCGCGTGGCGCAGCGCGGGCTCCAGGTCCGCCGAGGAACGGTGCTCCAGAACGCAGGCAGGCAGTGTGGGGGGCGTCATGGCGCGAAGTTTAGGAACGCACCGCCGCACCGCGAACCCGCGCGCGGCGCATTCCGGACGCATTCCCTTAACCTGGGACGCAGTCCCAGGGCCGTGCGCTCAGCGCCCCCACAGGCGCTGGTGCCACTCGGTGGGCGAGAGCCCGAAGCGCGCGCGGAACAGCTTGCTGAAATCCGACGGGTTGGCGAAGCCGCAGCGCCACGCCAGCCCGCCCACGTGCAGCCGGGCGCTTTGCTCGATGCCGCGCCGCGCGCGCTGCAGGCGCAGCTCGCGCAGCGCGCCCATCACGGTCTGGCCCTGCGCCGCGAAGGCCTCGTACAGCCGCGTGCGCGAGCAGCCCGCGCCGCGCGCGATGGCAGCCGCGTCCAGGTCGTGGCGGTGCGCCTGCTGCTCCATGAAGCGCAGCGCCGCCGCATGGCGGCCGGCGTGCAGGCACTCGTTCAGATCGGGCAGGTCGGCGCCCAGGCCCTGGCGGCCCAGGTTGCGCAGCATGAGCAGCGCCAGCGCGCGCGTGGCGTCCAGCACCCCGCCGTACTCCACGCCGTCGAGCTGCCCGGGCCGGCGCACCAGCAGCGCCAGGTGGCCGAGCTGGCTGGCCAGCATGGGCGCCAGCGCGCAGCGCTGCGGTAGCAGCAGCGTGTTGCCCGGCTTGTGCCCCAGTGTGTCCCACACCAGGCGGCGCGGCAGCGCCAGGTAGGTCTGGCGCGCCCCGGCGCCCCAGCGGTAGCAGCCTTCCTGCTCGGGCACGTACATGCCCAGCATGCCCGCCGTGGCGTGCTGGCGCTCGCCCGGCGCGGCGTTCAGCCGCATCTCGCCGGCCTGGAGCAGCGAGAGCACCACCATGTCCTCCGCCGGGGGCACGTGCTGCGGGCCGGTGCGCATTTCGTAGGCGGTGGAGCGCTTGGTGCCGAAGAAGCTCGCCTGGCCGCGCAGCAGCGACCAGGAGGCGTCGAGCTCCTCGCCCGGCGACAGGGGCTGCACGTCCACCCAGTTGTGCGCCACGTCGCGCCAGTAATCCAGGCGAATGGCCGGATCGACTTCGCTGGAGGACCAATGCTCCAGCACGCAGGGCGCGGGGGTGGGTGTCATGGCGACGGATTGTAGGCAGCGGCATTCCACGGCAGCAGGCTTGGCGCGGGCTGCCGCCGGACGCATTTCCTCAACCTGGGACGCCGGCACCCAAGATCGTCCACGGCGCGGCCGCCATCCGTTCCTAGACTTGCCTGCGATGGCGGCCGCAGGCCGCCACTGCGGCCAGAACCATCCACCCGGCAACCCGTTCCGCCATGCGCCAGCGCATGCCCCGCGCCCCGTGGGTGTGCGCTGGCGGCACTGCGTCGGCAGCACGGGGTTTGAAGCCGAATCGGCCCTGAACCCTTTCCAGGCAAGCGCGAGCAGCTACCCAATGCATAGCATCCACGAAATACCAAAGGCCCCGCCATGCGCATCCATGCCCTGATCGCCGCCGCCGCGCTGCTGGCCAGCGCCAGCGCGCAGGCGGCGCCCTACGCCACCACCTACCACGGCACCATCGCCGGCTCCCAGATCCCCGCCGACGCGCCCGATGGCGCGGCCTTCACCCTCACCCTGGTGTTCGACAACGGCGACGGCAGCGCCACCAGCCAGCACTGGAACATCGGCGACCTGGCCTGCGGCTTCTGGCGCTGGCGCGTGGACGGCACGCGCAGCGTGGCGGTGGCGCTGGACTTGCGCGGCGGCGTGGCCCAGGGCCTGGGCAGCGCCCGCACCGACGCGGCGGGCGCGCTGACGCAGGTGTTCTCCTCGGTCAACACCGGCGGCCCGCTGGCCTGGGCCGACTACGGCGTGAGCGGCCTGGCCCCGGGTACGGCCATCGGCTGGTTTGCCGATGGCACGCCCCAGGTCTTCGGCCTGATGGCGGGCGGGGGCGGCGGCAGCTTCGACGACGGCGCGGGCACCGCCGCCGGGGGCGTGGACATGGCCCCGGCGCGCTGGAGCGCGCCGCTGCCCTTCACCGGCACCTGCGACGCCAGCGCCGAGCCGCCCGTGGCCCACGCCATTGGCACCCACGTCACACCCGCGGAAGGCGGCACGCTCACTTGCCCAGCCACGGCGCTGCACGGCAGCAGCGCGCACTGCACGGCGCAGCCCACGCCGGGCTACACCACCGAAACCATCGACGGCTGCGGCGGCACCGCTACGGGCGCGGGCGTGAACGGCTACGACACCGGCGCCATCACCGGCGCCTGCACGGTGGCGGCGCGCTTCACGCGCAATGTCTACGCCATCGCCACCAGCGCCACGCCCACGAACGGCGGCACGCTGGACTGCCCGGCCACGGTGGCGCATGGCGGCGATGCCGTCTGCCACGCGGCGGCGGCCACAGGCTTCGGCTTCAGCCACTTCACGGGCTGCGACAGCGCCAGCGGCAGCACCTGCACGCTGGCCAATGTGCAGGGCCCGCGCAGCGTGGCCGCCGTCTTCACGCCGATCGCGCCCGCCGGGGTGGCGATTCCGGTGCTGGCACCGTGGGGGGTGTGGCTGCTGGCGGGGCTGCTCGGGGTGCTGGGGCTGCGGCGCAGGGGCGGGTAATTCCAGTTCCAGATCAATCGATTACTTTGTCGGCTTCGCTTGCCGTGCGTCAGCACTGTCTGCGCTTCGCCTTCGCGTACTCGATCGATCTGGAAATGGAATAAGGCTCACACCCCCAGGTACTGCGCCCGCGCCGCCGCGTCGCGCGCCAGTTCGGCCATGGGGGCGCTGTGCACGATGCGGCCTTTTTCGAGCACGCAGGCGCGGTCGGCCACGGCCTGGGCGAAGGGCAGGTTCTGCTCGCACAGCAGGATGCCCACGCCCTGCGCCTTGAGCGCGCGGATGGCCTGCGCCATCTGCTCGACGATGACCGGGGCCACGCCTTCCGAGGGTTCGTCGAGCAGCACCACGAGCGGCTGGCCCATGAGCGTGCGCGCCACGGTGAGCATCTGCTGCTCGCCGCCGCTCATGCGCGCGCCCAGGCGCTGCGGCATGGCGCCCAGGTTGGGAAAGAGCTGGAACAGGCGCTCGGGCGTCCAGCGCGGCGCGGGCGTGCCATCGGGCCAGGCGCGCGGCGGCTGGCGGCCGGTTTCGAGGTTTTCCAGCACCGTCAGGCCGGTGAAGATGCGCCGCTCCTCGGGCACGTAGCCCAGGCCCAGGCGCGCGATCTGGTGCGGCGCGCGGCCCCGCAGGGGCTGGCCCATGAAGCCGATGCGGCCCTCGGCGCGTGCCAGCAGCCCGGCGATGGCCTTGAGCGTGGTGCTCTTGCCCGCGCCGTTGCGCCCCATCAGCGCCACGACTTCGCCGCGCGCGACGTGCAGCGAGACGCCGTGCAGGATGTGCGCGGCGCCATGCCAGGCGTTCAGGTCCTCGACGGTGAGCAAGGGGTTTTCTGGCGCCAAACCGTTGTCTGGCAAGCGCGGGTAGCTCTCGTTTTCAGAGCATTCCAGGCCCGTGCCGAGGTACGCGGCCTGCACGCGCGCATCGTGGCGGATGGCCTGCGGCGCCCCCTCGGCGAGCAACTGGCCGCGCACCAGCACGGCCACGCGGTCGGCGTGGCCGAACACCACGTCCATGCTGTGCTCGGTGAACAGCACGCCCATGCGGCGCGCGCGCGCCAGGCGCTGCACCAGCTGCATCAGCGCGCCGCGCTCGGCCGGGGCCATGCCGGCGGTGGGTTCGTCCATGAGCAGCAGGCGCGGGTTGCCCGCCAGGGCCAGCGCCAGCTCCACGCGCTTGACGTCGCCGTAGGCCAGGGCGCTGCAGGGCTGCGCGGCCTGGCCCTCCATGCCGACCTGGGCCAGCAGCGCCAGCGCGTCCTGCGGGCGGTGGCCGCTGGCGCGGCGCCACCAGCGCGCGGTGGCGCGGTCGTGCGCCAGCAGGGCCAGCTGCACGTTCTCCAGCACGGTGAAGCTGGCGAAGGTTTCGGCCACCTGGAAGGTGCGGCCCACGCCCAGGCGCGCCAGGCGGCGCGGCGGCAGGCCGGTGATGTCCTGGCCGCCCAGCAGCACGCGCCCGGCATCCGGCGCGAGCTGGCCGCCGAGCATGTTGAAGGTGGTGGACTTGCCCGCGCCGTTGGGGCCGATGAGCGCCAGCAGCTCGCCCGCCGCGAGCCGCAGCGACACGCCCTGCACCGCCTGCACGCCGCCGAACGACTTGCGCAGCCCCTGCGCTTCCAGCAGGCTCATGGCGCACTCCCCGCCGCTCTGTTTTTAAGAGCTGCCAGCGCTTGCCAGTAGTGGCCCAGGCCGGAAATTCCTTGTGGAAACAGCAGCACCAGCAGCAGGATCACGCCGCCCAGCAGGGCGCGCCAGTATTCGGTGCCACGCGCCAGGCTGTCGTGCAGCCAGGTGAAGGCGGCCGCCCCCACCACCGGCCCGGCGAGCTGCTGCAGCCCGCCCAGCAGCACCATGGCCAGGCCATCGACCGAGCGCGCCACGGCCAGCGCATCGGGCGCCACGCTGCCCTTGGAGAAGGCGTACAGCCCCCCGGCCAGCCCGGCCAGCGCGCCAGCCACGGCGAAGGCCGACCACTGCACGCGGCGCACGGCGATGCCCAGCGCCTCGGCGCGCGCGCCGGCGTCGCGCGCGGCGCGCAGCGCGTAGCCCCAGGGCGACAGCAGCATGCGCCGCAGCAGGTAGATGCCTGCCGCGCACAGCGCCAGCGCCAGCAGGTAGAAGCCCGCGCCCTGCGCCGCCCATTCGGGCGGCCAGACGCCGGTGATGCCGTTGCTGCCGCCGGTGAAGCCGTCCCACTGGTAGGCCACGGCCCAGGTGAGCTGCGCGAAGGCCAGCGTGAGCATGGCCAGGTAGATGCCCGACAGGCGCACGCACAGCCAGCCGTACACCAGCCCGCCCGCCGCCGCCGCCAGCGGCGCGGCCGCCAGGGCCGCGCCCATGGGCCAGCCGGCCCAGCGCACCAGCAACGCCGCGCCGTAGGCGCCCAGGCCGAAGTAGGCGGCGTGGCCGAAGGAGTGCAGCCCGCCCGGCCCGGCCAGCAGGTGCAGGCTGGCGGCGAACAGCGCGGCAATCGCCACGTCGGCGGCCAGCACGGTGGCGTAGCTCTGCGTCCCGGCGAGCCAGGGCAGCAGCGCCAGCGCCGCCAGCAGCGCGCACCAGGCCAGCGTGGCGGCGCGCCCGGCGGGGCGCAGCGGCGCCTCGGGCGCGCCCAGGGCGCGGGCCGGGGCGGGCGCGCGCCCGAGCAGACCCCAGGGCCGCCACAGCAGCACGGCGGCCATGACCAGGAATTCGGCCACCAGCGTGAGCTGGGGAAAGGCGATCTCGACCCCGCCGAGCGTGACCACACCGAGCCAGATGCACACGGCTTTCAGCTCGGCGATGAGCAGCGCCGCCGCGAAGGCGCCGGGCAGCGAGCCCATGCCGCCCACCACCACCACGACGAAGGCAGCGCCGATGGTGAGCATGTCCAGCTCCAGGCTGGCGGGCTCGCGCGGCAGCTGCAGCGCGCCGCCCAGCCCGGCCAGGAAGGCGCCGAGCGCGAACACGCTGGTGAACAGCCAGGCCTGGTTGACGCCGAGGGCGCCGAGCATCTCGCGGTCGTGCGTGGCGGCGCGCACCAGCGTGCCCCAGCGCGTGCGCGCGAGCAGCAGCGTGAGCGCCAGCAGCACCAGCGGCCCGACGGCGATGAGGAACAGGTCGTAGGCCGGAAAGCGCCGCCCGAGCAGCGCCACCGCGCCCTCCAGGCCCGGCGCGCGCGGGCCGAACAGCTCCTCGGGGCCCCAGAGCCACAGGGCGGCGTCCTTGAACACCAGCACCAGCGCGAAGGTGGCGAGCAGTTGCAGCAGCTCGGGCGCGCGGTAGATGCGGCGCAGCAGCAGCACCTCCACCGCCGCGCCGAGCAGGCCCACGGCCAGCGGCGCGAGCAGCAGCGCGGGCCAGAAGCCGAGCGCGCCGCCCAGTTGCTCGACGCAGGTGTAGGCGCCGTACAGCCCCAGCATGTACAGCGAGCCGTGGGCGAAGTTGACGATGCGCAGGACGCCGAAGATCAGCGACAGCCCGGCCGCCACCAGGAACAGCGTGGAGGCGCCCGCCAGGCCGTTCAGGAGCTGTACGAGCAGGCCGGAGAAGTCCATCGGCCCGTCACGGCGCGGCGGGGCGCAGTTTTTTCACTTCGTCGTCGGAAGGCTGGAACTTGCCGCCGTCCTGGTAGCTGAAGTCCACCATCACGCCCTTGCCCTGGCGCAGCGCGGTCTTGCCGACGTAGGCGCCCATGGTGGACTGGTGGTCCTGCGCGCGGTAGGTGATGGGGCCGAACGGCGTCTTGACCTCCAGGCCGCGGAAGGCGGCGATGAGCTTCTCGGTGTCGGCGCTGCCGCCGGTCTTCTTCAGCCCCTCGGCGATCGACAGGATGGCGTTGTAGCCGACGATGGAGCCGGCGCGCGGGTAGTCCTTGAAGCGCTTCTGGTAGGCGTCCAGAAACGCCTGGTGCGCGGGCGTCTGGATGGCGTACCAGGGGTAGCCGGTGACGACCCAGCCCTCGGGCGTCTCGCCCTTGAGGGTGTCGAGGTACTCGGGCTCGCCCGACAGCAGGCTGACCACGCCGCGCCCCTGGAACAGGCCGCGCGTGTTGCCCTCGCGCACGAACTTGGCGAGGTCGGCGGCGAACAGCACGTTGAAGATGGCGTCGGGCCGGGCGTCCTGCAGCGCCTGCACCACGCTGCCGGCATCGACCTTGCCCAGCGGCGTGGCCTGCTCGGCGACGAATTCCACGCCGGGCTGGGCCTGCTGCAGCAGCTTCTTGAAGGTGGCCACGGCCGACTGGCCGTATTCGTAGTTGGGGTAAACGATGGCCCAGCGCTGCTTCTTCATCGCTGCGGCCTCGGGCACCAGCATGGCCACCTGCATGTAGGTGGAGGGGCGCAGGCGGAAGGTGTAGCGGTTGCCCTGTTCCCAGACGATCTTGTCGGTGAGCGGCTCGGCGGCGAGGAAGAAGCGCTTTTTCTGCTGCGCGAAATCGGTCAACGCCAGGCCGATGTGCGAGAGGAAGCTGCCCATGAGCACGTCGGCCTTCTCGCGCGCCAGCAGCTCCTCGGCGGCGCGCACGGCGTCGCCGGGGCTGGCGTTGTCGTCGCGCGTGACCAGCTGCAGCTGCTTGCCGGCGATGCCGCCCGCCGCGTTGACCTGCGCCACGGCCAGCTCCATGCCCTTCTTGTAGGGCTCCAGGAAGGCGGGCTGGGCCTTGTAGCTGTTGATTTCGCCGATCTTGATCGTTCCCTGGGCGTGGGCCGCGCCCCAGCACAAGGCGAGCGCGGCGACGACGGTGGAAAGGGGCGAAGTCATGGGCATTCCTTGTCCGATATCAGTTCAGGGGCACAGCACTGTACCCGCACCACGGGTTTGTCCGACAATGGACGGGTTTTCCCGCAAAGCCCCTGCGGACACCGGGCTGGGCCTTCTGGGCTCATGGCGACACTGAACAAGTCGCCTTATGCCCATGCCGAATAAAAAATCGATGAAACTCCGCCGCATTCTTCATTAACCCATCCTGTCGATCTTTTCATGAGCGCATTCCTCGAAGAGCGAGTTCTCTCCGTACACCACTGGACCGACCGCCTGTTCTCCTTCACCACCACGCGCGACCCTGCCCTGCGCTTCTCCAACGGCCACTTCACCATGATCGGCCTGAAGGTGGACGGCAAGCCGCTGCTGCGCGCCTACTCCATCGCCAGCCCGAACTGGGAGGAGCACCTGGAGTTCCTCTCGATCAAGGTGCCGGACGGCCCGCTGACCTCGAAGCTGCAGAACATCCAGGTGGGCGACACCATCATCGTCGGCAAGAAGCCCACGGGCACGCTGCTCATCGACTACCTGCTGCCCGGCAAGAACCTGTACCTGATCGGCACCGGCACGGGCCTGGCGCCCTGGCTGTCGATCGTGCGCGACCCCGACACCTACGAGCGCTTCGAGAAGGTGGTGGTGGTGCACGGTGTGCGCGAGGTCAAGGAACTGGCCTACCAGGCGCTGTTCGAGAAGGAACTGCCCAACCACGAGCTGCTGGGCGAGATCGTGCGCGACAAGCTGATCTACTACCCGACGGTGACGCGCGAGCCCTTCCGCAACCAGGGCCGCATCACCGACCTGATCGCCAGCGGCGCCTTCCCCGCCAGCATCGGCCTGCCGCCGCTGGACCCGCTGACGGACCGCGTGATGCTCTGCGGCAGCCCCGCGATGCTGGCCGACCTCAAGGTGATGCTGGAAAAGCGCGACTTCGAGGAAGGCAACACGAGCACCCCGGGCGATTTCGTGATCGAACGCGCATTTGTAGAGAAATAAGCCTCCAGCCCTTATCCAGCAAGCGCCAGAAGCTATTGAATCAATAGCTGCTGGCGCTTTTTTCCTGGGCCACCGCCGGGGCTTCCATGGCCTGGGCCGGGTCGTCCGATTCGAGCACCTGCTGCGCCCAGGGCACGAGCTTGCGCGTGTCGGCGCGCAGCAGCTCCTGCTTCACCGCCAGGATCTGCGCCGGGTGCATGGAGAAGCTGCGCAGCCCCAGGCCGAGCAGCAGCCGCGTCATGGCCACGTCGCCCGCCACCTCGCCGCACACGCTCACGCTCTTGCCCTGCTCGGCGCCGGCGGCAATCACATCCGCCACCAGGCGCAGCACGGCGGGGTGCAGCGGGTCGTACAGGTGCGCCACCGATTCGTCGGCACGGTCGATGGCCAGGGCGTACTGGATCAGGTCGTTGGTGCCGATCGACAGGTAGTCGAAATAGCGCAGAAACCGCCGCGCCAGCAGCGCCGCGGCGGGCACCTCGATCATCGCGCCCACGCGCACCGGGCCGTAGGCCACGCCGCGCGCATCCAGCTCGGCGCGCGCCAGATCGACCTGCGCCAGCGCCTGGTGGATCTCGCTGACGTGCGCGATCATGGGGAACAGCAGGTTCACCCTGCCATACGCCGCCGCGCGCAGCACGGCGCGCAGCTGGGTGCGGAACATCACCGGGTCGGCCAGGCTCCAGCGAATGGCGCGCAGGCCCAGCGCCGGGTTCAGGTGGTCGTCCTTGTGGCCCTTCTCCAGCGGCTTGTCGGCGCCCACGTCGATGGTGCGGATGGTCACCGGCAGGCCCTGCATGCCCTCGATGACCTGGCGGTAGGCCTGGTACTGCTCCTCCTCGCCGGGCAGGTGGCTGCCCTTGCCCATGAACAGGAATTCGGTGCGGAACAGCCCCACGCCCACGGCCCCGGCGCGCACGGCGGCAGCGGTGTCGGCGGGCTGCTCGATGTTGGCCAGCAGCTCGACCTTGTGGCCGTCAATGGTCACGGCGGGCGTGTGGCGCAGGCGGATCAGGCGCTCGCGCTCCAGCTCGATCTGGCGCTGGCGAAAGCCGTACTCGGCCAGGATGATGGGCGAGGGATCGACGATGAGCACGCCCGCGTCGCCGTCGATGATGACCCAGTCGTCCTGGCGCACGAGCTGGCTGGCGGCGCGTGCACCGACCACGGCCGGGATGTCCATGCTGCGCGCGACGATGGCGGTATGGCTGGTCTTGCCGCCCACGTCGGTGACGAAGCCGGCGAACACGCTCTGCTTGAACTGCAGCAGATCGGCCGGCGCCAGGTCGTTGGCCACGAGCACCAGCGGCACGTCGGTGCCGTCGCCCGGCAGCAGCTCCTGCTGGCCGGCCGCCGGGGGCGCGGGCGGCGCGGGCGCGGCCACGGGGCTGGCCACGCCCTTCATGTAGCGCAGGATGCGCTCGACCACCTGCTCCAGGTCGGCCTTGCGCTCGCGCAGGTAGTCGTCCTCCATCTCGTCGAACTGGCGCGAGATGACTTCGAGCTGCGTCACCAGCGCCCATTCGGCGTTGTACAGGCGCTCGCTGATCCAGTGCTTGATGCCGGCCACCAGGGTCTCGTCCTGCAGCAGCATCAGGTGCACGTCGAGCAGCGCGGTCAGCTCGGCCGGCGCGTCGGCCGGCATCTCTACCTGCAGGCGCTGCAGCTCGTGCACCACGGCGTTGCGGCCACGGCGCACGCGCTCGATCTCGTCCGGCACCTGCTCGGGCTGGATGAAGTAGTGCGCCACGTCCAGGTGGCTGGCCGCCAGCAGCACAGCACGCCCGATGGCGATGCCCCGGGCGACGGCCAGTCCATGGATGGCGAAGGTCATATGCGGGGCTCCCGGATCACTGGCCTTCGCCGAACTTGTCGGCAATCAAGGCCAGCAGCGCGTCCATGGCCTCGCGCTCCTGCGGGCCATCGGTCTCGATGTCCACCACGCTGCCCAGGCCCGCGGCCAGCATCATCACGCCCATGATGCTCTTGGCGTTGATGCGGCGCTCGCCCCGGCTCATGAACACCTCGCAGGGAAAGCTGCCCGCCATCTTGGTCAGCTTGGCGGACGCGCGGGCATGCAGCCCGAGCTTGTTGATGATGGTCGTGGTTTCTTTAATCATGGGAATTGCATGAGATCGGCTGGGGCGACACACTGGCCGCCACCTGCATGACACCGGCCTTGCCGCCATCGACGGCGCGCGAGACCAGGCCGTCCACGTCCTCGTGGCGGTAGCACAGCGCGCGCAGCAGCATGGGCAGGTTGACGCCGCTGACCAGGCGCTGGCAGGGCATGCCGTCCACCAGGCGCTGGGCCACGTTGCAGGGCGTGGCGCCGAGCATGTCGGACAGCACCAGCGTGGGTGCCTGGGCGCCGCCGCCCTGCGCCAGCAGGGCGCGCGCGTGCGCCAGGGTGTCCTCGGGCGGCTCCTGGGGCGGCACGTCCAGCACCAGCAGGTCGCCGGCGCAGTCGGGGAATACGTGCAGCGCGCAGGCGCGCAGCGCCTCGGCCAGGGGGGCATGGGTGATGAGAAGAATGCGCGTGCTCATGGGATGGGTGTTTGCCCGGCAATTATGCGGGTTCGGGGACAATGCGAACTTCCCTGGCGCAGCGCAATCCCACGGACACTCCCACGGCAAACACGTTGAAAACAGCAGTCATGGCCATCAAACATTGGATTACCGGCGTGGCACTCGCCGCCTTCGCGGGCATCGGCGCCTACGTCTACCTGGGCGCGGGCCAGCAGGCGGCGCCGTCCTCGACCTTCGTGCTGCTTGACGGCTCGCAGCAGACCACCGCCGACCTGCGCGGCAAGGTGACCCTGGTGAATTTCTGGGCCACGAGCTGCACCACCTGCGTGGCCGAGATGCCCGACATCGTGCGCACCTACGACAAGTACCGCGCCCAGGGCTTCGAGACCCTGGCCGTGGCCATGAGCTACGACCCGCCGAGCTACGTAGTGAACTTCGCCGAGTCGCGCAAGCTGCCGTTCAAGGTGGCCATCGACAACACCGGCGCCGTGGCGCGCGCCTGGGGCGACATCAAGATCACCCCCACCACCTACATCGTCAACAAGCGCGGCGAGATCGTGAAGAGCTACGTGGGCGCGCCCGACTTCGCCGAGCTGCACCGCCTCATCGAGAAACTGCTGGCCGAGACCTGACACCAGGCGCCAGACAAAAGGGCCTGTTCCAAGCATGAAACAGGCCCCAAACGCTTTCTGCACAAGCGCTAGCAGCTACTTATTCAATAGCATCCATCACTTGTTGCGGTAGGCGTCGTGGCAGGCCTTGCAGGTGCCGGCGGCGTCGCCAAAGGCCGCCTTCAGGTTGTCCAGGTTGCCGGTCTTGGCGGCGGCGGCCAGCTTCACCGCCTCGGCCTCGAACTTGTCGGAGTGTTCCTTGTACTTGGCCTGCTCCTTCCAGATGGCGGGCTTGGCCTTGCCGCCCTCGGTGCCGGCGCCGAAGCCCGCCCAGGGCAGCTTGGACATGTTCAGCACCACGTCGGCGTTGTCCTGCGCGGCTTTGGCATCGAAGGGGATCTTGCCCTGCGCCATGGCGCCGAGGCGGCCAAAGTGCTGGCCGATCACGAACAGCGCGCCCTGGCGGTACTTGATGGCGTCCTCCGCCTTGGCGAACTGTGCGGCGGCGGGTGCCGACAGCGTGGCGACCACGGCGGCCAGGGCAAGTGCTGCAATCGTCTTCATCGGGAACTTCCTTTCTGGTGGGGGTCAAAAAACCTTTTTGGCAATAGGGAGTATCGCCGTGGCGCGGAGTTCCCTTGCGCCGCTCCACGCCCTTTTCTGAAAGCACCGCCATGGCCCACACCGTCCGCATCTGGGATCTGCCCACCCGCCTCTTCCACTGGAGCCTGGCCGCCTGCGTGATCGGCCTGTTCGTCAGCGCCAAGATGGGGGGCAACGCCATGGTCTGGCACCTGCGCCTGGGCTACGCGGTGCTGGCGCTGCTGCTGTTCCGCCTGTGCTGGGGCTTCATCGGCGGGCGCTGGTCGCGCTTCTCGGCCTTCCTGTACTCGCCCGCCAGCGTGCTGCGCCACCTGCGCGGCCAGGGCGGCGCGCACGACAGCGTGGGCCACAACCCGCTGGGCGCGCTCTCGGTATTCGGCCTGCTGGGCGTGCTGGCGCTGCAGGTGGGCAGCGGGCTGCTCAGCGACGATGAAATCGCCTTCTCCGGCCCGCTCACGCGCTTCGTGTCGGGCGATACCGTGAGCCAGGCCACGGGCTACCATGCTGGCTGGGGCCAGGGGCTGCTGATCGCGCTGGTGCTGCTGCACATCGCCGCCATCGTCTTCTACACCGTGGCCAAGCGCCAGGCCATGGTCGGCCCGATGCTCGGGGGCGACAAGCAATTGCCCACGCCCGTGCCCGCCTCGCGCGACGATGCGCTGAGCCGTCTGGCCGCCGCCGCGGTGCTGGCCCTGGCCGGCGGGGCGGCCTGGTGGGTAGTACAGCTCGGGGCCTTCTGACCGGGGCCGCACACGCAGCCGCTACACTGGGCTTTTCGCTTCTGCATTCCGCCAGTGGAACAAGCCGCCGTCACTTTGTCCGTACCGACGCAGGCCGCCGAGATCGACGCCGTCCGCGAAATCTTCCGTGAATACGCCGAGAGCCTGGGCGTGGACCTGGGCTTCCAGGATTTCGAGGCCGAGCTGGCCAGCCTGCCCGGCGACTACGCCGCGCCGCGCGGCCAGCTGCTGCTGGCCACCGTCGACGGCGCCATCGCCGGCTGCTGCGCGCTGCGCCCGCTCGACGCCAGCGACTACCCCAACGCCGCCGAAATGAAGCGCCTGTACGTGCGCAAGGCATTCCGGGGCTTCGGCCTGGGACGGCAACTGGCCGAAGCCATTCTGGACATGGCGCGCCAGGCCGGCTATGCCTGCGTGCTGCTCGACACGCTCGACGACATGGAGGCCGCCCGGGCGCTCTACACCGAGCTGGGCTTTCAGGAAATACCGCCGTACTACCACAACCCCGTGGCGGGCGCGCATTACCTCAAGGCCGACATCCACTACTGACCGTAGAATCGCCGACGGCCTGGCGCCAAGCATTCCGAGCCTGTCAGGGTTCGGGCCGTGGGGCAGCCCCACGGTATTCCTCGCAAGCGCACATCGGGGCGCGCGAACCGCACGCCACCCGTGGCGACCCGTTCGCGCACGACCTGCCGGTTGGCGCCGGGCCACCTTCCACACCATGCATGTCCATGTTCATGCCCGCGTGCTGGCCAAGGCCATCGCCCTGGCCGTACTGGCCGACGCCCAGGCACCGCAGCGCCGCACCGTCGAGGCCCTGCGCGCGCGGGTGCAGGTCTGCCTGGGCCACGCCCCGGGCGAGGAACAGCGCCCGCTCCCGGCACCACTGCAAGAACAGCTGCGCCGCCTGGCCACGCTGCCCACGCGCGAATGGGCGCGGCTGGGGGCGGAAGACATCGGCACCTGGTTGCGCGAGGGTTTCTGGCGCCGCATGGCCGGTGTGCGCACCGGCGCGCCCTCTGCCCGTGGTGCGCGGGTGCCTGACGATGGTTTCGACGAAGAAGACAACGACACCGATGACGACGGCATGCCCGCCGCCCCGCCCAGCCAATGGACGGCGAGGGCATTGGCCGAAGCGTTCCGCCAATGGGCCTCGCATGTCACCCCCAAACGCTGGCTGCTGCGCTCCGCAACCACTGGCCCGCTGCCCGCATGGCGCGATAGCGATGGCGCCCGCGCCGGGCCACTGCTTGCGACCGCTGCCGATCTCGCCGGAGCCTTGGCCGTTTCGCTCGAAGACCTGCTGTGGCTCGCGCCGGAACACGCCCATTGGCGCGAGCGGCAGCCGGACGGCGGCCACGCCATGGCGCCGTCGCACTACCGCTACCGGCTGCTGCCCAAGCCCAGTGGCGGCTTGCGCCTGCTGGAAGCGCCGCGCCCACGGCTGGCGCAGGCGCAGCGGCGGATTCTCGATCTGCTGCTGGCCCCAATTCCCGTGCACGAGGCAGCGCATGGCTTCGTGCGCGGATGCGGCGTGTCAAGTCCCGACTGGTGTCAAGTCCCGACTGGTTATAGACCCGTTTCTTGAATAGTTCAGGCTTCTTGGAATACCAATCCTTGAGTGCCTGAACAGGAGCGAGATGATCGAGCGCGCGTTGCGGTATCTGGTGGTTGTAGGTCTTCATGTAGCTCACCAGCGCCAGTACGTAACGGGTCTGGTGGTCAACCACCGCGTCAACTGGAGCCGTGCACAATTCGACACGCTGAAGGCGCGGCTGCATCGCCTGGCGCGGCAAGCCTGCGTGGACCCCGGGGAACGCGCGCGGCTGGCGGGCGAAATCCAATGGGCCCGCCAATGGCTGGCACCCACGCGCAGCGCCAAGCTGCAACGGCTGTTCGAGGCCATTCGCTTCGCCGATAGCGGCACGCGGGACGGATGAAAAAAAGAAAGGGCACGCGGTCTTGCGTGCCCTTGCCGGGGTGCGAAGGGGAGAAACTCAACCCTTGGCTTGCGCGAGCAGCGTGGCCGCGTCGCTGACCTCGAACTTGCCGGGGGCCTCGACATTCAGCGCCGCCACCTTGCCATCCTTGACCAGCATGGAGTAGCGGTTGCTGCGCAGGCCCAGGCCCTTGCCGTGCAGGTCCAGCGTCAAGCCGGTGGCCTTGGCGAAGACCGCGTCGCCATCGGCCAGCATGCGCACCTTGCCGGCCGTCTTCTGGTCGCGCGCCCAGGCGCCCATGACGAAGGCGTCGTTGACGGCCAGGCACCAGATTTCATCAACGCCGGCGGCCTTGAAAGCCTCGGCCTGCGCCACGTAGCCCGGCACGTGCTGGGCCGAGCAGGTGGGGGTGAACGCGCCCGGCACGGCGAACAGGGCGATGGTCTTGCCTGCAGTGGCCTTTTGCACGTCCACGGGGTTCGGGCCCAGACTGCAGCCGTTGCCTTCGACCTCGACGAATTCCATCAGCGTGGCTGCGGGCAGCGCGTCTCCGACCTTGATCATGTATGACTCCTAGGGATGAAAAAAAACGACCCACATTGTGGGTCGTTTCGCGGGGCATTGCTGCCCGGGTGCCGATAGGGCTTAGACCAGTGCGGCCTTTTGCACCAAGCGGGTGGCTACCCAGTTCTTGGTCTTGGACAGCGGGCGGCTTTCCGTGATCTCGATCACGTCACCCGTGTGGTACTCGTTGTTTTCGTCGTGCGCGTGGTACTTGCTCGACTTGGCAACGATCTTGCCGTACAGCTCGTGCTTGACGCGGCGCTCGACGAGCACGGTCACGGTCTTGGCACGCTTGTCGCTGACCACCTTGCCAACCAAGGTGCGCTTGAGGGAGGGTTTGGCTTCCGTCATGTTCGCTCCTGGATTACTTGGCGGCTTGCTTTTCAGCAAGAATGGTCTTGGCACGGGCAATGTCACGGCGCGTGGCGCGCAGCGTGTTCGTGTTGCCCAGCTGTTGCGTGGCCTTCTGCATGCGCAGACCGAAATGGGCCTTTTGCAGGGCCTTCACTTCGGCTTCCAGCGCGGCCACGTCTTTTTGGCGGAGTTCAGCAGCTTTCGTCATGTCGATCTCCTTAAGCGCCAATTTGACGGGACACGAAGGTCGTGCGCAGCGGCAGCTTGGCAGCCGCCAGGCGGAACGCCTCGCGTGCCAGCTCTTCGGGCACACCCACGATCTCGTAGAGCATCTTGCCGGGCTGGATCTCAGCCACGTAGTACTCGGGGTTGCCCTTGCCGTTACCCATACGGACTTCGGCGGGCTTGGTCGAGATCGGCTTGTCGGGGAAGACACGGATCCAGATACGACCACCGCGCTTGACGTGGCGCGAAATGGCGCGGCGAGCCGCTTCGATCTGGCGGGCCGTCAGGCGGCCACGGTCCGTGGACTTCAGGCCAAAGTCGCCGAACGACACGGCATTGCCACGGGTGGCGATGCCGGTGTTGCGACCTTTTTGTTCCTTGCGGAACTTGCGGCGTGCGGGTTGCAGCATGTTTATTCTCCTTTACCGTCCGCTGCTGTAGCGGGCGCGTCATGGCGAACGCGCTTAACGGAATCTGCGCCAGCGCCGGCGGGCTTGTCGCTTCCGTCGGCAGGCGCGGCATTGGTGCCGGCAGGACGGCGGCCACCACGGCCAGCGCCATCACGGCGGCCATCGCCACGGCCATCACGGCGCGGACCGCGCGGACGACGCTCTTCTTCAGGGCGCGGCGTCTCTGCGGCGGGCAGGTCGTTGCGGCCCAGCGTGTCGCCCTTATAGACCCAGACCTTCACGCCGATCACACCGTAGGTGGTCTTGGCTTCGGAGGTGCCGTAGTCGATGTCGGCGCGCAGGGTGTGCAGCGGCACGCGGCCTTCGCGGTACCACTCGGTACGTGCGATTTCGATGCCGTTCAGGCGGCCCGACGACATGATCTTGATGCCCTGGGCACCCAGGCGCATGGCGTTCTGCATGGCGCGCTTCATGGCGCGGCGGAACATGATGCGCTTTTCGAGCTGCTGGGTGATGCTGTCGGCGATCAGCTTGGCATCGATTTCGGGCTTGCGCACTTCCTCGATGTTCACTGCGACCGGCACGCCCAGGCGGGTGGCGAGTTCCTTCTTCAGGTTCTCGATGTCCTCGCCCTTCTTGCCGATCACGACGCCCGGACGTGCCGAGTAGATCGTGATGCGGGCGTTCTTGGCGGGACGCTCGATCAGGATGCGCGACACGGCGGCGTTCTTCAGCTTGGCCTTCAGGAACTCGCGCACCTTGATGTCTTCGGCCAGCATGCCGGCGAAGTCACGGTTGCTCGCGTACCAGCGGCTGGCCCAGTTGCGGCTCACAGCAAGGCGGAAGCCGGTAGGATGGATTTTCTGTCCCATATTCTTCCCTATTGGCCTCAGTTACCCACGGTCACGTAGATGTGGCAGGTAGGCTTGCTGATGCGGTTGCCGCGGCCCTTGGCGCGCGCGGTGAAGCGCTTGAGCGTGGCACCTTGCTCGACGTAGATGGTCTTGACCTTCAGCTCGTCGATGTCGGCGCCGTCGTTGTGCTCGGCGTTGGCGATGGCGGACTCCAGCACCTTCTTGACGATGCCAGCAGCTTTTTTCTGCGTGAACGTCAGGATGTTCAGGGCTTGGTCCACTTTTTTGCCGCGGATCAGATCCGCGACCAGGCGACCCTTGTCAACCGACAAACGGACGCCACGCAGGACTGCACGTGTTTCAGACATGGTCATTCCTTACTTCTTGGCCTTCTTGTCGGCGGGGTGACCCTTGAAGGTGCGCGTCAGGGCGAATTCGCCCAGCTTGTGGCCCACCATCTGGTCGGTGACATAGACCGGCACGTGCTGCTTGCCGTTGTGCACGGCAATGGTCAGGCCGATGAAATCGGGCAGCACCATGGAGCGGCGCGACCAGGTCTTGACGGGCTTCTTGTCCTTGGTGGCGATGGCCTTCTCGACCTTGGCCAGCAAGTGATGGTCAACAAACGGACCCTTTTTGACGGAACGAGTCATTTGCTACCTCTTACTTCTTGCGACGCGACACGATCATGGTCTGCGTGCGCTTGTTGTTGCGGGTGCGGTAGCCCTTCGTCAGGTTGCCCCATGGGTCAACTGCGTGACGGCCTTCGCCAGTACGGCCCTCACCACCACCGTGCGGGTGGTCGATCGGGTTCATGGCCACACCACGCACCGTCGGGCGGATACCCATCCAGCGCTTCACACCGGCCTTGCCGAGCTGGCGCAGGCTGTGCTCTTCGTTGGCGACCTCGCCAATGGTGGCGCGGCACTCGATGTGGATCTTGCGCACTTCGCCGGAACGCATGCGCACCTGGGCGTAGATGCCTTCGCGGGCCAGCAGCGTCGCGGAGGTACCAGCCGAGCGGGCGATCTGGGCACCAGCACCGGGCTTGAGCTCGATGCAGTGGATGGTCGAGCCCACCGGGATGTTGCGGATCGGCAGCGTGTTGCCGACGCGGATCGGCGCCTCGGAGCCGCTCACGATGGTCGCACCCACTTCCAGGTTACGCGGAGCGATGATGTAGCGGCGCTCGCCGTCGGCATAGCACACCAGGGCGATGTGGGCCGTGCGGTTCGGGTCGTACTCGATGCGCTCCACCTTGGCGGTGATGGCGTCCTTGTTGCGACGGAAGTCCACCACGCGGTAGTGGTGCTTGTGGCCACCGCCCTTGTGGCGGGTGGTGATGTGACCGTTGTTGTTACGGCCAGCCTTCTGGAACTGGGGCTCCAGCAGACCGGCGAACGGTGCACCCTTGTGCAGGTGGTCACGCGAGACCTTCACCGCGCCGCGCTGGCCCGGGGAAGTCGGTTTGATCTTGATAACGGCCATGGTTTACGCAGCCTCCCCGGACAGGTTCAGCTCTTGACCTTCCTTGAGCGTCACATAGGCCTTGCGCACGTTGTCGCGGCGGCCAATGGTCTTGCCAAAGCGCTTGGTCTTGCCTTTGGTGTTCACCACAGAAACGCCCTTCACTTCCACCTTGAACAACAGTTCCACGGCGGCCTTGATTTCGGGCTTGGTTGCGTTCTGCAGCACCTTGAACGTCACGGCATTGGACTTCTCGGCAACCATGGTGGCCTTCTCGGACACGATGGGAGCGACCAACACCTGCATCAGACGGCCTTCGTCAAACTTGAGCGTGCTCATGCGAACATCTCCTTGAGTTTGTCGATAGCGCCCTTGGTGACGAGCACTTTCTTGAAATGCACCAGCGACACGGGATCTGCGTAACGCGGTTCAACGACGAACACGTTCTTCAGATTGCGCGAAGCGAGGTACAGGTTTTCATCGACCTCGTCGGCGATCACCATCACCGACTCCAGGTTCATGGCCTTGAACTTGTCGGCCAGCACCTTGGTCTTGGGGGTATCGACCTTGATGGAATCCACCACGGCCAGACGGCCTTCGCGGGCCAGCTGCGACAGGATGGACGCCATGCCGGCGCGGTACATCTTCTTGTTGATCTTCTGCGTGAAGTTTTCTTCAGGCAGGTTCGGGAAGATGCGACCGCCCCCACGCCACAGCGGCGAGGAGGTCATACCAGCACGCGCGTTGCCGGTGCCCTTCTGCTTGAAGGGCTTCTTGGTCGAGTGGCGCACCTGCTCGCGGTCCTTCTGGGCACGGGTGCCCTGGCGGCCGTTGGCGCGGTAGGCGACCACGATCTGGTGGATCAGGTCTTCGTTGTACTGGCGATCGAACACGGTCTCGGGCACGTCGATTTTCGACGCGGCCTGGCCTTGTTCATTCAGGAGTTCGAGCTGCATTAGTTCGCTCCTTTGGAAGCTTTGGCCTTGATGGCGGGACGCACCGTCACGAAGCCGCCCTTGGAGCCCGGAACAGCGCCCTTGATCAAGAGCAGTTGGCGTGCTTCGTCGATGCGAACCACGTCGAGGTTTTGCGTCGTGACGGTGACATCACCGAGGTGGCCCGTCATCTTCTTGCCAGGGAACACGCGGCCCGGATCCTGCGCCATACCGATGGAGCCAGGAACATTGTGCGAGCGGCTGTTACCGTGCGAGGCGCGCTGCGAACCGAAGTTGTGGCGCTTGATGGTGCCGGCGTAGCCCTTGCCGATCGAGGTGCCCTGCACATCGACCTTCTGGCCCACGGCGAACACATCGGCCACGGGCACGGCGGTACCGGCGGCGTACTTGCCGGCGATCTCGGGCGTCACACGGAATTCGCGGATGATTTCACCGGCTTCGACGCCCGCCTTGGCGAGGTGACCGGCTTCAGGCTTGGTCACGCGCGAAACGCGGCGCGAACCGAACGTGACCTGCAGGGACACGTAGCCATCGTTCTCTTGGGTTTTGACCTGGGTGACGCGGTTGTTCGACACATCCACCACCGTGACAGGCACTGCGTCCCCGTCATCGGTGAACAGACGCATCATGCCCACCTTGCGGCCCAGCAGCCCCATGGAGGTGCTCAGACTCATTGGTTTTCTCCAAAACTTCCACCGCCGCAACTTCAATTGGCTGCGCCGTTTGCACCTGCAAACCAAAAGGCCCGCGTGCGTGAAAGACGGTTGATAAAGCTTCGCCCACCCGCAAGGGGTGAGCGAAGCCGCAAAGTATAACGCGGACTGCTTTGGCAAGCAAGTCCGCGCCACACTGGGAAGCTACAGGCGGTTTACTGCAGCTTGATCTCGACGTCCACGCCAGCCGGCAGGTCGAGCTTCATCAGGGCGTCCACCGTCTTGTCGGTGGGGTCCACGATGTCCATCAGACGCTGGTGGGTGCGGATCTCGAACTGGTCGCGGCTCGACTTGTTGACGTGCGGCGAACGCAGGATGTCGAAACGCTTCATGCGCGTCGGCAGGGGCACGGGGCCCTTGACGATGGCGCCGGTACGCTTGGCGGTGTCAACGATCTCGGCAGCGGACTGGTCGATCAGCTTGTAATCGAACGCCTTCAGGCGGATGCGGATCTTTTGCTTGGACATTGGGTATTCCTTGTCTGCGAATGGTGAGGATTACTCAATGATCTTGGCCACGACGCCAGCGCCCACGGTGCGGCCGCCTTCACGGATGGCGAAGCGCAGGCCTTCTTCCATGGCGATGGGGTTGATCAGCTTCACGGTGATGGACACGTTGTCGCCGGGCATCACCATTTCCTTGTCGGCGGGCAGCTCAATGGAGCCGGTCACGTCGGTGGTACGGAAGTAGAACTGCGGACGGTAGTTGTTGAAGAACGGGGTGTGGCGGCCGCCTTCGTCCTTGCTCAGCACGTACACCTCGGCGGTGAAGTGCGTGTGCGGCTTGATGGAGCCGGGCTTGCACAGCACCTGGCCGCGCTCGACGTCTTCGCGCTTGGTGCCGCGCAGCAGCAGGCCGACGTTGTCACCGGCCTGGCCTTGGTCGAGCAGCTTGCGGAACATTTCCACGCCGGTGCAGGTGGTCTTTTGCGTGTCGCGGATACCGACGATTTCGATTTCTTCGCCGACCTTGATGATGCCGCGCTCGACGCGGCCGGTCACCACGGTGCCGCGGCCGGAGATGGAGAACACGTCTTCCACGGGCATCAGGAAGGCGCCGTCGATGGCGCGTTCGGGCGTGGGGATGTAGGTGTCCAGTGCTTCAGCCAGCTTGTCGATGGCTTGCTCACCCAGGGGGCCCTTGTCGCCTTCGAGGGCAAGCTTGGCGGAGCCGCGGATGATGGGGGTGTCGTCGCCGGGGAAGCTGTACTTGGACAGCAGCTCGCGCACTTCCATTTCGACGAGTTCCAGCAGTTCTTCGTCGTCCACCATGTCGCACTTGTTCAGGAACACGATGATGTAGGGCACGCCCACCTGGCGGGCCAGCAGGATGTGCTCGCGGGTCTGGGGCATCGGGCCGTCGGCGGCCGAGCACACCAGGATGGCGCCGTCCATCTGGGCAGCACCGGTGATCATGTTCTTGACGTAGTCGGCGTGGCCGGGGCAGTCCACGTGGGCGTAGTGGCGGTTGGCCGTTTCGTATTCGACGTGGGCGGTGTTGATGGTGATGCCGCGGGCCTTTTCTTCGGGGGCCGCATCGATTTCGTCGTACTTCTTGGCTTCGCCGCCGAACTTGGCGGACAGCACGGTGGCGATTGCCGCCGTCAGGGTGGTCTTGCCATGGTCCACGTGGCCGATCGTGCCTACGTTGACGTGCGGCTTGGTCCGCTCGAACTTACCTTTTGCCATTTTCAATCTCCAAAGAGCAATGCCCGTGTCGGGGTTTAACGTCTGCACCCGGTTGCTGGCTCGTCCCGCACGAGGCCACAGGACGGCACCGGATCGCAGATTGCAAAGAATTTGCTATTTATTCAATAGCTGCCAGCGCTTGACAGGCAAGGGCTGGCAGCCATTTTTATGCCAGTTACTTGGCGCGTGCGGCGATGATGGCCTCGGACACGTTGCGCGGCGCTTCCGCGTAGTGCTTGAATTCCATCGTGTAGGTCGCGCGGCCTTGCGTCATCGAGCGCAGCTGCGTGGCGTAGCCGAACATTTCCGACAGCGGCACTTCGGCCTTGATGGCCTTGCCGCCGCCGACCATGTCGTCCATGCCCTGCACCATGCCGCGGCGGCTGGAGAGGTCGCCCATCACGGTACCAGCGTAGTCTTCGGGCGTTTCCACTTCCACGGCCATCATGGGCTCCAGGATGACGGGGTTGGCCTTCTTGGCGGCTTCCTTGAAGCCGAAGATGGCGGCCATCTTGAACGCCTGCTCGGACGAGTCCACGTCGTGGTACGAACCGAAGGTCAGCGCGACCTTCACGTCCACCACGGGATAGCCGGCCAGCACGCCGCTGGTGAGCGCTTCGACCACGCCCTTTTCCACTGCGGGGATGTACTCGCGCGGCACCACGCCGCCCTTGATTTCATCGAGAAACTCGAAGCCCTTGCCCGGCTCGTTGGGCTCCAGGCGGAACACGACGTGACCGTACTGGCCCTTACCGCCGGACTGGCGCACGAACTTGCCATCCACGTCCTTGACGGTGTTGCGGATGGTTTCGCGGTAGGCCACCTGGGGCTTGCCGACGTTGGCTTCCACGCCGAACTCGCGCTTCATGCGGTCGACGATGATTTCCAGGTGCAGCTCGCCCATGCCGGCGATGATGGTCTGGCCCGATTCTTCGTCGGAACGCACCCGGAACGACGGATCTTCCGAAGCCAAGCGCGACAGGGCGATACCCATCTTTTCCTGGTCGGACTTCGACTTGGGCTCCACGGCCTGGGCGATCACGGGCTCGGGGAAGACCATGCGTTCCAGGATGACGGGGCTGTCCACGTCGCACAGGGTTTCACCCGTGGTCACGTCCTTCAGGCCCACGCAGGCGGCGATGTCGCCAGCGCGGATCTCATCGACCTCGATACGCTCGTTGGCCATCATCTGCACGATACGGCCGATGCGCTCCTTCTTGCCCTTGACCGAGTTGTAGACGGTGTCGCCTTTGGACAGCACGCCCGAGTACACGCGCACGAAGGTCAACTGGCCCACGAACGGGTCGGTCATCAGCTTGAACGCCAGGGCGGAGAACTTCTCGCCGTCGTCGGCCTTGCGGGCCAGCTTCTTCTCTTCGTCGTCCGGGTCGGTGCCTTCGACGTCAGGGATGTCCACGGGCGAGGGCAGGTAGTCGATCACGGCGTCGAGCATGCGCTGCACGCCCTTGTTCTTGAACGCGGTGCCGCACAGCATCGGCTGGATTTCCACCGCCAGCGTGCGCGCGCGCAGGCCGGCCTTGATGTCCTCTTCCGACAAGGTACCTTCTTCCAGGTACTTGTTCATCAGCTCTTCGCTGGCCTCGGCCGCGGCCTCAACCATGTTCTCGCGCCACTTCTCGGCGGTTTCCTTGACGTCGGCGGGAATGTCGGCGTACTCGAACTTCATGCCCTGGGAGGCTTCGTCCCAGAGGATGGCCTTCATCTTCAGCAGATCGACCACGCCCTTGAAGTTGTCCTCGGCACCGATCGGCACCACCACGGGCACGGGGTTGCCCTTCAGGCGCGTCTTGATCTGGTCCACGACCTTGAAGAAGTTGGCGCCGGTGCGGTCCATCTTGTTCACGAAGGCAAGACGCGGCACCTTGTACTTGTTGGCCTGGCGCCAGACGGTTTCCGACTGGGGCTGCACGCCGCCCACGGCGCAGTACACCATGCAGGCGCCGTCCAGCACGCGCATGGAACGCTCCACCTCGATGGTGAAGTCCACGTGGCCGGGGGTGTCGATGATGTTGAAGCGGTGCTCGGGGTAGGACATGTCCATGCCCTTCCAGAAGCAGGTCACGGCGGCGGACGTGATGGTGATGCCGCGCTCCTGCTCCTGCTCCATCCAGTCGGTGGTGGCAGCGCCGTCGTGCACCTCGCCCAGCTTGTGGGTCACGCCCGTGTAGAACAGGATACGTTCGGTGGTCGTGGTTTTGCCAGCGTCGATGTGGGCCGAGATACCGATGTTGCGGTAACGCTCGATGGGAGTTTTGCGTGCCATGGTGATGGTCTTTCGTTAACGGCAAGAGCCCGGTCGCCGGATGGTGACGAACGGGCTCCCAGCCTTCGAGGGGATTTGCGAGACTTAGAAGCGGAAGTGGCTGAAGGCCTTGTTGGCTTCGGCCATGCGGTGCACTTCGTCACGGCGCTTCATGGCACCGCCACGGCCTTCGGTGGCTTCCATCAGCTCGTTGGCCAGGCGCTGGGCCATGGACTTCTCGCCGCGCTTGCGGGCGGCTTCCTTGATCCAGCGCATCGACAGGGCCAGGCGGCGCACGGGGCGCACTTCCACGGGCACCTGGTAGTTGGCGCCACCCACGCGGCGGGACTTCACTTCCACCATGGGCTTGACGTTGTTGATGGCCGTGGTGAACACCTCCAGGGCGTTCTTCTCGGGCTGCTTCTTCTCGATCAGTTCCAGGGCGCCGTAGATGATGCGCTCTGCAACTGCTTTCTTGCCGCCTTCCATGATCACGTTCATGAATTTGGACAGCTCGACATTGCCGAACTTGGGATCCGGCAGGATTTCACGTTTGGGGACTTCGCGACGACGTGGCATTTTTCACCTCTATCTTGCTTCAGTTGGCACCGTTTCCGGCACCGCGAGAACCTATCCAAGGCTCCCACTTACTCGACCCGCGCAGAACACCTGCGTTTGGGGTCACTACGCTGCATCACCGCGCCACGCGGGAGACAGCACCGAAAATTCTCAGACCGGAAGGGCCAGGGCTTACTTGGCCTTGGGCTTCTTGGCGCCGTACTTGGAACGGGCCTGCTTACGGTCCTTGACGCCTTGCAGGTCAAGGGAGCCGCGCACGATGTGGTAACGCACACCAGGCAAGTCCTTCACACGGCCGCCGCGCACCAGCACGACGCTGTGCTCTTGCAGGTTGTGGCCTTCGCCGCCGATGTAGGAGATGACTTCGAAACCGTTGGTCAGGCGCACCTTGGCGACCTTACGCAGAGCGGAGTTCGGCTTCTTGGGCGTCGTGGTGTACACACGGGTGCACACGCCGCGGCGCTGGGGGCAGTTTTCCATCGCGGGGCTCTTCGACTTGATCGTCTCGACCTCGCGCCCATGACGGATGAGCTGGTTAATGGTTGGCATTGATTACGTCCCAAAACGTGAATGTGCTTCAATGAAGCGAAAACGTGAATCCCTTCGGAAATTCCGAAAAGCCCGCGATCCTAACAGTTCGGTGCCGGCAAGGCAAGCACGGCCCGCCCTGGCGCGCTCCCGTCACTTGATCCAGAGGCGGATGGCGTCCCACGCGCGGCCCAGCAGGCCGGCCTGCTCGACGCCTTCGAGCGCCACCAGCGGCACCTCGGCCACGCTTTGCTCGCCCAGCATCACCTTGAGCGTGCCCACCTGCTGGCCCTGGGCGATGGGCGCCAGCAGCGGCTCCTGGCGCACGACCTGGGTGCTGACCTTGCCCGCGCTCCCCGATGGCACGGTGACGACGATGGCGTCGGCCCGGCCGATCTTGAGCTGGCCTTGCTTGCCCTTCCAGATCTCGGGCGTGGCCACGGGCTGGCCGGCGTCGAACAGCTTGACGGCGTCGAACGCGGTGTAGCCCCAGTTCAGCAGCTTCTGGCTTTCATTGGCGCGCGCGTTCTCGCTCGCCGTGCCCAGCACGATGGACAGCAGGCGGCGCTGGCCCAGCTGCGGGAATTCGCGCTTGGACGTGGCCACCAGGCAGTAGCCCGCCGCCGCCGTGTGGCCGGTCTTGAGGCCATCCACCGTCGGATCACGGAACAGCAACGCGTTGCGGTTGTTGCCGTTGGACTTGGGCGTGCCCGGGTAGGCGTAGTGCTTGGTGGCGTAGTAGTGCATGTACTCGGGGAAGTCCTGCATCAGCCGCCGCGCCAGGGTCGCCAGGTCCTTGGCCGTGGTGGTATGGCCGGGCTCGGTCAGGCCCTCGGGGTTCTTGTAGCTCGTGCCCGTCATGCCCAGCGCCTTGGCCTGCTCGTTCATCAGGCGCACGAAGTTCTCCACCGAGCCGCCCACGCCCTCGGCCAGCGCCACCGTGGCGTCGTTGCCGGACTGCACGATCATGCCCTTGAGCAGGTCGTCGACCGGGATCTGCATCTTCGGGTCGATGAACATGCGCGAGCCCGGCATCTTCCAGGCGCGCTCGCTCACCGGGAGCTTCTGCTCCAGCGTGATCTTCTTGGCGCGCAGCGCGTCGAATACCAGGTAGCCGGTCATGAGCTTGGTGAGCGATGCCTGCTCCACCGGCGCGTCGATGTCCTTGGCGGCCAGCACCTGGCCAGCGGTCACGTCCACCAGGAGGTAGTTGCGCGCGGCCACCTCGGGCGGCTGGGGGGGGGCCACCTGGGCCAGCAGGACGGTGGGCAGCGCGGCGGCCGCGAGGGCCAGGGCGCGCAGTGCAGGAAGGGTTCGGGTCATGGAATGCACCAGCAAAAGAATGGGGATGAAACAGGGCCCCGGGCCATGGCGGCAGCCGCCGCGCCCCGGGCCGGCGAAGACAGGAAAAAGGTTCCGAAGGGGCCGCCGCTCTCAGGACGGCGATTGCAGGTGGCGCGCCACCAGGTTTCTGAGCAGCGGCAATTGTCCGTGGAAGAAATGTCCGCCGCCCGGCACAACGGTAACGGGCAGTATCTGCGGCCGCGCCCAGTCCATCACCGCGGCCAGCGGCACGGTGTCGTCGTGCTCGCCATGCACCACCAGGGTGCGGCCGTGCGCCTCGGCGGGCACGGGGGCCACCGTGAAGCGGCTCGCCGCCGTGCCGACGAGCACCACGTGGCCGATGTCGCGCTGCCCCCAGAGCGCCGCCAGCGCGTGGCTGGTGACGAACGCGCCGAAGGAGAAGCCCGCCAGGGCCAGCGGCCCCTCGGGCGCCACCTGCGCGATCACGGAGAGCAGGTCCTCGCACTCGCCCAGGCCTTCGTCGTGCACGCCGGCCGAGCCGCCAACGCCCCGGAAATTGAAGCGCACGGCCTCGTAGCCGCTGGCCACGCAGGCGCGCGCCAGGGTCTGTACCACCTTGTTGTCCATGCTGCCGCCGAACAGCGGGTGCGGGTGGGCGATGATGGCCACGCCGCGCGGCGCCACGCCCGCAGCGGCACCGTCGCGCGCGGCCTCGATGGCGCCAGCGGCGCCCGCCAGGCTCAGGCGTTCAGTCTGCGCATTCACGTTTGCTATCCAATCAATAGCTGCTAGCGCTTGTCTGGTAAGCGCCAGAGGCCAAAAACATTGAAAAACCGATAGAGCGCCATTCAGCGCCCGAGTTCCGGCGGCGTGCGCAGGCGCTCGACCACCTGGCCGTCGCGCAGGTGCGAGGTGACGATTTCGTCGATGTCGGACGCATCCACGTAGCTGTACCACACGCCCTCGGGGTAGACCACGGCCACCGGCCCGGCGGCGCAGCGGTCCAGGCAGCCCGCCTTGTTCACGCGCACCTTGCCCGGCCCGGCCAGGCCCAGGGCCTTGACCTGCGCCTTGCAGTGCTCGAAGGCCTGCTGCGCGCCATGCTGGGCACAGCAGGCCTCGCCATTGGCCCGCTCGTTCAGGCAAAAGAAGATGTGCCGCTGGAAGTACGGGGGGGTGGTATCGCTCATGGCCCGGGATTGTAGGTTTGCCCCTCGCGCCGCGACAGGCGTGCCAGCACATAGGCGAGCGCCGCATAAGGCCAGAGCCAGCCCAGCCACTGCGCCAGGCCGTAGAAGCGCAGGAAGCGCCCCTGCTCCCACAGCTGCAGCGTCTGCGCGAAATACGCGCTGGCGGGCGCCTGGTTGAGCAGGCTCAGGTGCAGCACCAGCGCCAGCAGCAGCGCGGCCGCGCAGGCGCGCCGGCGCAGCGGCAGCAGCAGCGCCGCCACCGCCACGCCCGCCGCCACGCCCACGCGCACCGGCAGGCCCACCCACCACTCCCAGGCGTGGCTGGGGCCCCAGGTCAGCGCCGAGGACAGCGCCGTCACCCCCACGCCCACGGAGACCGCCAGCAGCGCGAACACCGCGCGCCGGCCCGCATGGCCGATGACGCTGTACCCCAGCAGGCAGGGAATGAGCAGCCCCAGCAGCACGCACAGGGCCTCGCTGCTGCGCGCCAGCGGCTCCAGCGCGTTGCCCAGCGGCAGCCAGTCGAGGAACGGCGTGCCCTCCAGCGCCTCGGCGACGGCGCCCTCCAGGCGCTCCAGCACCTGGCCCAGCCCGAACGGCAGGGCCGCCGGAAACAGCAGCGCGGGCGGCCACAGCGCCAGCAGCACCAGCGCGCCGCGCGCGTCGGGCACGAACCAGCGCGCCCGGAAGCGGCTCCAGTGGTCGATGGCCCCCAGGCGCTCCAGCAGCGCCGCGGCCAGGGCGCCGCACAGCGTGCCAGCGGCGTTGAGCACCAGGTCGAGGTTCGACGACACGCGCTGCGGCAAGTAGATCTGCAGGAACTCCATGGCCAGCGACAGCAGCGCCCCCGCCAGCGCCGCCAGCGGCACGGCGGCGCGCGGCCAGCCCGAGCGCAGCAGCGCCAGCGCCAGCAGGAAGCCCAGCGGCGCATAGCCCGCCACGTTGATGCTGACGTCGAACCAGGTCCAGTAAGGCGGCGGCATGCGCGCCGCGAGGAACTCCCAGGGCGAAATGCCCTGGGCGCGCCAGCCCTCGAACGGGAACAGGCTGGCAAAAAGGACCAGCGCCGTGTAGATCAGCGCCAGCGGCCAGGCCATGGTGGCGCGCTGCGCCCCGGCCCCCGCGGCCATCAGAACGGCTTGACCACCACCAGCACCACCGCCAGCAGCAGCAAGAGCACGGGAATTTCGTTGAACCAGCGGAACCACACATGGCTGCGCTGGCAGGCATCGGCAGCGAACTGGCGCAGCAGCCGCGCGCACATGTGGTGGTAGCCGATCACCAGCACCACCACGGCGAGCTTGGCGTGCAGCCAGCCGTTGCCCGGCCCCTGGCCGATGCCATAGCCCAGCCAGAGCCACAGGCCAAGCCCCAGCGCGGGCACCGACAGCAAGGTGGTGAAGCGCAGCAGCTTGCGCGCCATCAGAAGCAGGCGCTCACGTTCAGCCAGCGAGCCCGGCTGCACCATGGCCAGGTTGACGAAGATGCGCGGCAGGTAGAACAGGCCGGCGAACCAGCTGGCCACGAAGACGATGTGAAAGGCTTTGACCCAGAGCATGGGGGCAGTGTACGGGCCATGGCGCGCCCCGCGGCAAAGCCCCCACGCGCCCGGCTGGCGGCAAAAAAAAGCCCGGCGGGCAGCCGGGCGAGTAAGCCTTGCGAGGGTTGCGGCCCGGCAAGGCCCCGCTCAGGGAGGTAAAGCGGGGGGCGGCGAACCGCCCGGCAGGCAATCTAGCACCGGCGGGCCCGGGGGCGCAATACAGGGCATTCCCGGGGATGGACGCCGCCGCGCCGATGTGGCGCACAATGCCCGCCATGCATCTGTCCAGCCCCACGCCCTTTCCCACGAACCGTCCGCGCCGCCTGCGCCGCGACGCGTTCACCCGCAACCTGGTGCGCGAACACCGCCTGTCGGCGCACGACTTCATCTACCCCGTGTTCGTGCACGAGGGCGACAACCGCCGCGAGGCCGTGCCCTCGATGCCGGGCGTGGAGCGCCTGAGCCTGGACCTGCTGCTGCCCGTGGCCGCCGAGTGCGTGGCGCTGGGCATTCCCTACCTGGCGCTGTTCCCGGCCATCGACACCGCGCTCAAGACCCCCGACGGCAAGGAGGCGCTGAACCCCGACGGCCTGATCCCGCGCGTGGTGCGCCGCCTCAAGGCCGAATTCCCGCAGCTCGGCGTGATGACCGACGTGGCGCTCGACCCCTACACCAGCCACGGCCAGGACGGCGTGCTGGACGACACCGGCTACATCCTCAACGACGAAACCGTCGAGATCCTCACCGGCCAGGCCCTGGCCCATGCCGAGGCCGGCGTGGACATGGTGGCCCCCAGCGACATGATGGACGGGCGCATCGGCGCCATCCGCGACGCGCTGGAGGCGCACGGCCACATCCACACGCGCATCATGGCCTACAGCGCCAAGTACGCCAGCGCCTTCTACGGCCCGTTCCGCGACGCCGTGGGCACGCGCGGCGCCCTGGGCAAGGCCGACAAGAACGTCTACCAGATGGACCCGGCCAACACCGACGAAGCGCTGCGCGAAGTGGCGCTGGACCTGGCCGAAGGCGCCGACATGGTCATGGTCAAGCCCGGCATGCCCTACCTGGACGTGGTGCGCCGCGTGAAGGACGAGTTCAAGGTGCCCACCTTCGCCTACCAGGTCAGCGGCGAATACGCCATGCTCAAGGCCGCCGCCGCCAACGGCTGGCTCGACCACGACGCGGTGATGCTGGAGAGCCTGCTCGCCTTCAAGCGCGCGGGGGCCGACGGCATCCTCACCTACTTCGCCCGCGACGCCGCGCGGTTGCTTCAAAAATAAGAGCTGCTCGCGCTTGACTGGAAAGCGCTGGAGGCCGATTTGACTGTGAATACCGCGGCGCCGCTGCGCATCTTCCACCTGCAGCCCGGCAGCGGCGTGCGCGAGCTGGCGCAGTTGCCCCCGGCCCCGCCCGCGCAGGGCTTCTACTGGCTGGCCTGCACACGCGGCGCGCTGCAGGAGCAACTGGCCAGCGTGCAGGCGGCGCTGCAGGCCGCCGCCGGGCTGCAGCTGGTGGACCTGCACGTCTCCGACCTGCTCAACGCCCAGTTGCCCTCGCGCTACGACTACACCTCGCAGTACGACCTGCTGGTGCTGCGCCGCCTGGCCAGCGTGGCCAGCGCCGAGGCCGCGCCCGTCCCCGCGCAGCCGCAGCCGCGCCGCAGCGGCCCGCCGGTGCTGCGGCGCATCGACACCAGCCCCGTGGGCTTCGCGCTGTTCGACCAGGTGCTGCTGTCCGTGCACCCCGGCGACTGCAGCGTGCGCGACGCCTACGCGGCGCGGCTGCTCGCGGCCCAGCCCACCGACCCGCGCGACGGCCGCGCCAGCGCCACGCCGGGCGCGCGCACGCCCGCCAGCCCGGCCGACCTGATGCTGCGCCTGGCCAACCTGATCGTGGACGGCTTCCTCGACCTGCGGCGCGAGCTCTCGCGCCAGCTTGACCACTGGCAGACCGAGCTGCTGCGCCCGCGCACGCGCTTCACCAACTGGGGCGCGCTGCTGGACGCGCGCCTGTCGCTGCACGAGCTGGACGACGTGTGCGAAGACCAGCGCCAGGCGGTGCAGGACTGGATCGACGCGCTCGACGCCTGGAGCCCGCCCGAGGGCACGCAAGGCCCGCGCGAACTCGACCTGCTCAAGGTGCGCAGCCGCGACCTGCTGGAGCACATCGAGCGCGTGGTGCACTACGTGCGCCGCCTGGAGCAAAGCACCGAGACCGTGGTGCAGATGCACTTCAGCGTGCAGAGCAACCGCACCAACGACATCATGCGCACGCTCACGGCGCTCACGGCGGTGTTCCTGCCGCTGAACCTGATCGCGGGCATCTTCGGCATGAACTTCGAGTTCACCCCCTTCGTGCACCAGCAAAGCGGCTTCTGGTGGGCCATGGGCGCGATGGCTGCGATCGCGCTGGCGCTGGTGCTGCTGTTCTGGCGCAAGCGCTACCTGGCCAGGGCGGAGCGGTGAGGCTCAGGGCGTAGCAGCAGCCCCGGCGCTGGCGCCGGCGCCCATCAGCGCCTCCTTGAGCATGGGGTCCGCCGGCGACTGGCCGAGCCAGATGCGCAGGATCATGCCGAAGTACTCCGCATCGCCCACGGGCGCGCCCTGCGGCTGGCCCTGGATGAAGAAGGTCGTGCCCTGCCCTGGCACGTATTCCATGGCGAAGGTATCGCCCTCGACGAGCTTGTTGCGGCCCGAGAAGATCTCGATCAGCCGGCTGCTCGCCGGCGTGTGGCGGGTGACCTGCTCGGGCGTGGCGTTGCTCGCCAGCCCCTTGATGAACGTGCGCCCCAGGTCGGTGCCGGGCAGGTCGCGCAGCGCGACGAAGCTCAGGCGCACCGGGCCCTTGGCGGCCAGCACCTCCTCGGCGGTGCGCACCTTGCGCGGCAGGTACAGCGCCATGTCGTACACCTTGAAGATGGCGCGGTAGCGCGTGCCCGCGCCCTGCAGCACCACGGGCGTGCCCTGCACGGTCTGCGTGGGCGCGAAGGCCGTGGCGGCGCTGGCCGCCGGCGCGACGAAGACCAGGCTGGCGGCCGTCAGGGTCAGCGCGCCGGCCATGCGGGCCGCCGCCTGCGCCGGGGCATGGAACGAGAGGTCGGGGGAGGCTTTCACGGGAGTGTCTCCGCTGGAAGGTGGATCGCGCCGGGCCCCGGGGGGCGCGGCGCCTTGGCTGCGGCCCCATCATAGGGGCAATGGTGCTTCGCGCCAAATCCATAGGATTTTACTATGAACTCCTGTTTTCATAGCTGCCAGCGCTTGCCTGGTAAGGGCTGGCGGCCTATTTCCCTCTTATTCCGCCGCCGGCGCGGAATGCGTTGACGTTTGTTGACGCTCGCCCCGGGCGCGCGCTCACGCCACGGCGGGCTGCGCCGCGGGCGCGGCGTGCGCCTCATCGTCGCCGCTGGAGCAGGCGCCGCCGCAGCCATGGATCAGGTCCTGCGGCAGGGCGTCGGGCGCGTGCACGGTGCCGGTGGCCGGGTCGTAGCCCACGCGGCGCAGGTGCAGGGCCAGGGCGGCGTCCATGCTCTGCGAGTGCTGCGGGAACCACACGGCCAGCTCGCGCGCCATGGTGCGCACCACGTCCAGCTCGCCCTTGGCGCCGCGCTCGGCGCCCTCGCGCATGATGGTCAGCACCACCTTGTGCTGCGTGCTGTGGCAGTTGCCCGAGGCGAAGCGCGTGGCCGCCATCCAGTAGTCCTCCTGGCCGAAATGCTGGTCGGTGTGGTCGATCAGCGCCTGCCAGGCGGGCAGCACCTGGGCATCGCCGGCCTGCTCGACGGCGGCGAGCAGGTCCACGAACTCACGGTGGGTGTCGTCCATCAGTGGCAGGTCGAGCACCAGGGCGTCGGTCCATTCGAGTGCAGCCATTTTTCATCCTTACCGGTCAAACAGGGCCGCCAGCTTAGCCAGCGCGGCGCAACGCACCTTGACTCAAGTCAGCCCGCCCTGCTGCCGGCGCTGCGGTACTGGCCCGGCCCCTGGCCCAGCCACTGCTTGAAGGCGTGGTGGAAGGCCGACGGGTCCTGGTAGCCCAGCAGATAGCCCACCTCGGCGATCGGCAGCGCCGTGCTGGCCAGGTAGTGGCAGGCCAGTTCGCGCCGCGTGTCGTCCAGCAGCGCCTGGAACGGCTGGCCCGCCTGCGCCAGGCGGCGCTGCAGGGTGCGCGTGGACAGGTGCAGCGCCTGCGCCACATCCGCCAGCTGCACCGGCCCCTGCCCCAGGCGCCCGGCGATGCACTGGCGCACCTGCGCCACGATGCCCGCCTCGTGCGGGCGGCGCGCCTGCAGCAGCGCGTCGGCATGGCGCTGCAGCAGCGGCAGCAGCGCCTTGTCGGCCTGGGGTATGGGCAGGGCCAGCAGCGCCGCCGGGAACAGCGCCCGGTTGGCCGCGCAGCCCCAGCGCACCCGTGCGCCGCTGGCCTGGGCAATGGCCTGCGCCGTGGCGCCGTCCTGGCGGTGCGCGAATTCGAGGTCGAACCCCGCGAGCGGCTGGCCCACCAGCCACTGCGCACAGGTCTGGATGCCGGCGAACACCGATTCCGCCAGCGCCGCGCCCGCCGGGTGCGCGGCCCAGTCGTTGCGCCAGGCATAGGCCACCGTCGCGCCCTCGCGCTGCAGCGCGGAGCGCCCCAGGTCGTGCACCAGCGACTCGAAGCGCAGCACCTGCGCCAGCGCGTCGCCCAGCGTCGGGCAGGCCAGCAGCAGGATGCCGTTGACCCCGTAGGTGGTGGGCTTGGCGCTTTGCCCCAGGCGCCAGCCGAAGCCCGGCCCGGCATGCGCCAGCGCCTGCTGCAGCAGCGCCAGGTAGCGGCGCGCGTCCAGGTCTTCGCCGCCCAGGTCCGCGCGGCCCAGCGCCTGGGCCAGCGCCGCCTGCGGCACGCCCGCGGCGCGCGCGGCGTCCCACAGCGTGCGCGCGTACGGCGCCACCACGCGGGCCAGCCCGGCATGTGGCGCGATGGAACAAGCATTTGGCGGCATAGCGAAATGGCAAGCGGGCGGCGCGTTCCTACAGTGGAGCGGCAACCACGGGAGTATGCATTCATGCGGCGATGGAACGGCTGGGGCGACGATGCCACTGCGATGGACCTGGGCGCGGGCGCGCGCGCCATGCTGGCCGAGCGCCTCGGGCCAGGCCACGCCGCGCCCGACGCGCGGCGCGACGACCTGCTGGCGCGCATTCCCCCCTCGCGCCTGCCCGCGCACCCCCTGATCGACACCGCCCCGCACGCGCGCCTGGCCGTGGCCTGGGGCGAGAGCTATGCCGACTGGCTGCGCAAGCGCTGCGGCCACCTGCCGCCGGTGCCCGACGGCGTGGCCACGCCCGCATCCAGCGAGGAGGTGCGCGCCCTGCTGGACCTGGCGCACGCGCAGCGCTGGGTGGTGATTCCGTTCGGCGGCGGCACCAGCGTGGCCGGGCACCTGGACTGCCCGGCGGACGGGCGCCCCGTCCTGTCCCTCCACCTGGGCCGCATGAACCAGCTGCTGCACCTGGATGCCGCCAGCCAGCTCGCCACCTTCGGCGCGGGCACGCCGGGGCCGCTGCTGGAGGCGCAGTTGCGCGCGCACGGCTGCACGCTGGGGCATTTCCCGCAGTCGTTCGAGTACTCCACCGTGGGCGGCTGGGTGGTCACGCGCTCCAGCGGCCAGCAGTCGCTGCGCTACGGGCGCATCGAGCAGCTCTTCGCCGGCGGCCGCATGGAAACGCCCGTGGGCCCGCTGGTGCTGCCCACCGTGCCCGCCGCCAGCGCGGGGCCCGACCTGCGCGAGATGGTGCTGGGCTCCGAGGGGCGCCTGGGCGTGCTGACCGAGGCCACCGTGCGCGTGGCACCGCTGCCAGGGCACGAGCGCTTCCACGCCCTCTTCCTGCCCGGCTGGGACGCGGCCGAGGCCGCCGTGCGCGCGCTGGTGCAGCAGCGCCTGCCGCTGTCCATGCTGCGCCTGTCCAACGCCATCGAAACCGAGACCAACCTGCGCCTGGCGGGCCATGCGCGCCAGATCGCGCTGCTGCAGCGCTACCTGGGCTGGCGCGGCTGCGGCGCGGGCCAGTGCCTGCTGATGCTGGGCGTGAGCGCCGACCCCGCCACCGCGCGCTGCGCGCTGCGCGCCGCGCGCGGGCTGCTGGCGCGCCATGGCGCGGTCTACATCGGCGCGGCGCTGGGCCGCAAGTGGGCGGCCAACCGCTTCAGGGGCCCCTACCTGCGCAACACCCTGTGGGAGCTGGGCTACAGCGTGGACACCATCGAGACCGCCGTGGACTGGCCCCAGGTCACGCCGCTGATGCAGGCCATGGAGCAGGCCGCGCGCGACGCCTTCGCGCCGTTCGGCACGCCGGTGCATGCCTTCAGCCACCTCTCGCACCTGTACCCGCAGGGCAGCAGCATCTACGCGCAGTACGTGTGGCCCACGGCGCCGGGCGGCTTCGCGCCCAACTTCGCGCGCTGGCAGGCGCTGAAACGCGCCGTGGCGGCGCAGATCGCCGCGCACGGCGGCACGGTGAGCCACCAGCACGGCGTGGGGCGCGACCACGCCGCGCACCTGGCGCAAGAGAAAGGCGCGCTGGGCATGCAGGCCCTGGCCGCGCTGTGCCGCCAGTTCGACCCGCACGGCATCATGAACCCCGGCAAGCTCCTGCAGGACGGCGGGCCATGGGCGGACTGAACGCGGCGCCCGCCGGCGCCTTCCCCCCGCGCGCCGAGGCGCTGGCGCGGCTGCAGGCGCAGGAATGGGACCTGGTGGTCGTCGGCGGCGGCATCAGCGGCGCGGGCGTGGCGCAGCAGGCCGCGCAGCAGGGCTGGCGCGTGCTGCTGGTGGAGCAGCGCGACTTCGCCTGGGGCACGTCGAGCCGCTCGTCCAAGCTGGTGCACGGCGGGCTGCGCTACCTGCAGCAGGGCGACCTGCGCACCACGCGCGACTGCGTGCGCGAGCGCGAGCGCCTGCTGCGCGAGGCGCCGGGGCTGGTGGTGCGGCAGAGCTTCCTGTTCCCCGACTGCGCGGGCCGCGCGCCGGGGCGCTGGCTGGTGCAGGCCGGCCTCACGCTGTACGACCTGCTGGCAGGCCAGCGCAGCCACTTCCATGCCGGCCTGGCCGCCACGCACATGCTCGCGCCCGGCCTGGCGCTGCCCAGGCTGCGCGGCGCGCTGGTGTTCCACGACGCCCAGACCGACGACGCCCGCCTGGTGCTGCGCGTGCTGCAGGAGGCGCGGCGCCACGGCGCCACCACGCTCTCCTACGTCGCCGCTCAGGCCCTGCTGCGCACGCAGGGCCGCGTCACCGGGCTGGCGCTGCGCGACGCCCTGGCCGGCCGCGACTACACGGTGCGCGCGCGCTGCGTGGTCAACGCCACCGGCGCCTGGGCCGACCGGCTGCGCGGCCATGCGGGCGGCATGGACGGCGCGGGCGGCGCGCCGCTGCTGCGTCCGCTGCGCGGCAGCCACCTGCTGCTGCCCTGGTGGCGCCTGCCGGTGGCGCAGAGCATCAGCTTCCTGCACCCGCAGGACGGGCGCCCGGTGTTCCTCTACCCCTGGGAGGGCGCCACGCTCATCGGCACCACCGACCTGGACCACGCCGGCCCGCTGGACGCCGAGGCCCGCATCACCCCGGCCGAGGTGGACTACCTGCTGGACGCGGCGCGCACGCCCTTCCCCCATGCGGCGCTGACGGCGGCCGACATCCAGGCCTGCTACGCCGGGGTGCGCCCCGTGGTTGGCGCGCACGGCCAGCCGGCCTCGCGCGCGCCGCGCGAGCACCTGGTGCGCGACGAAGGCGGCCTCATCACGCTCACGGGCGGCAAGCTCACCACCTTCCGCCCCATGGCGCAGGATGCGCTGGCGCGCGCCGCGCCGCACGTGGGCCGGCCCTTCGCGCGCAGCGCGGCGCCGCTGTTCGCCAGCGCCGGCCCCCTGCCCGCGCACTGGCCGCCCGCCGTGCGCCAGCGCCTGCTGGCGCGCTACGGCGCGCTCGCCCCGGCCCTGTGCGCGGCGCTGCGCGGCGAAGACCTGCAGTGCATTCCCGGCACGCACACGCTGTGGGCCGAGCTGCCCCTGGCGGCGCGGCACGAGGCGGTGGAGCACCTGGACGACCTGCTGCTGCGCCGCACGCGCCTGGGCCTGCTGGTGGCGCATGGCGCGCTGGGCCTGCTGCCGCGCATCCGCGCCCTGTGCGCGCCGCACCTGGGCTGGAGCGGCGCGCGCTGGGCGCAGGAGACGGCGCGCTACCGCGCGCTGGTGGCGGCGCACTACCAGCCGCCCGGCGCCACGCTGCCGGAATTTGAATAAAAATCGCCTCCAGCGCTTATCTGACAAGCGCTGCAAGCTACCAAAACAATAGCTACAAGATCAGGAGACACCACATGGGCGCGCCCTACCTGCTGGCCATCGACAACGGCACCCAGAGCGTGCGCGCCCTGCTGTTCGACCTGCACGGCCGCCTGGTGGACAAGGCGCAGGTGCCCATCACCACCTACCAGTCGCCCCAGCCGGGCTGGATGGAGAACGACCCCGAGGCCTTCTGGCAGCAGCTGTGCCAGGCCTGCCAGCGCCTGTGGGCCAGCACCGGCGTGCCCAAGGCATCCATCGCCGGGGTGGTGGTGACCACGCAGCGCGCCACCACCGTCGCGCTCGACGCCGATGGCCAGCCGCTGCGCCCCGCGATGCTCTGGCTCGACCAGCGCCGCGCCGCGCACGCGCCGCGCCTGCCCTGGTGGTGGGAGGCGGCGTTCGCCGCCATCGGCATGCGCGAGACGGTGCGCCACTTCCAGCACGAGGCCGAGGCCAACTGGATCGCCCAGCACCAGCCCGAACTGTGGGCGCGCACCGACAAGTTCCTGCTGCTCTCGGGCTACCTGCACTGGCGGCTCACCGGGCGCATGGCCGATTCGGTGGCCGCGCAGGTGGGCTACGTGCCGTTCGACTACAGGCGCGGGCGCTGGGCCGCGGCGCACGACTGGAAATGGCACGCCCTGCCGGTGCGCCCGTCCATGCTGCCGGAGCTGGTGGGCGCGGGCACGGTGATCGGCGCCGTCACCGCCGAGGCGGCGCGCCAGACCGGCCTGCCCGCCGGCCTGCCCGTGGTGGCCGGCGCCGCCGACAAGGCCTGCGAGGTGCTGGGCGCGGGCTGCCTGACGCCCGAGGTGGCCTGCCTGTCCTACGGCACGGCCGCCACCCTCAACACCACCACGCCGCGCTACCTGGAGGCCACGCGCTTCATCCCGCCCTACCAGGCCGCCGTGCCGGGGCACTACAACACCGAGGTGCAGATCACGCGCGGCTTCTGGATGGTGAGCTGGTTCAAGGAGCAGTTCGGCCAGCACGAGGAGCAGCTCGCCCGCGAACGCGGCGTGCCGCCCGAGAGCCTGTTCGACGCCCTGGTGAACGCCGTGCCGCCCGGCGCCCAGGGGCTGATGCTGCAGCCCTTCTGGAACCCCGGCATCAAGGTGCCCGGCCCGGAGGCCAAGGGCGCCATCATCGGCTTTGGCGACGTGCACACGCGCGCCCACCTGTACCGCGCCATCCTCGAAGGGCTGGCCTACGCGCTGCGCGAGGCCAAGGAGCGCGTGGAGCGGCGCGGCGGCGCGCGCATCACGCGCGTGCGCGTGGCGGGCGGCGGCTCGCAGAGCGACGCGGCGCTGCAGATCACCGCCAACGTGTTCAACCTGCCGTGCGAGCGCCCGCACCTGTACGAAACCAGCGGCCTGGGCGCGGCCATCATCGCCGCCGTGGGGCTGGGGCTGCACCCCGGCTTCGCCGCCGCCGTGCAGGCCATGACGCGCACCGGCCAGACCTTCACGCCCGAGCCCGCGCACGCGCGCACCTACGAGCAGCTCTACCGGCGCGTGTACTGCCGCATGTACCAGCGGCTGCAGCCGCTGTACCGCGACATCCGGGCGATCACGGGGTATCCGTCGCGCGATTGAGGGCTGCTGCCTGCTTCAAAAAACGGAGCTGCCAGCGCTTTCTGGATAAGGCCTTGCGCCCATTTTCCTCATGAATGCCGCGCCTGCCGGGGCGTCATGCCGAAGCGGCGGCGGAAGGCGGTGGCGAAGTTCGCCGGGCTGCGGTAGCCCGCCAGCAGCGCGGCGGCGGCCACGTCGGCATCGCCGCGCTCCAGCGCCTCGCGCGCGCGCTGCAGGCGGGCCGCGCGCAGGTAGTCGATCACCGAGGTGCCGCCCACCCTGGGGAAGTGGCGCTGCAGGTGCGCCGCGCTCATGCCCGCGTGGCGCGCGATCTGGGCCAGGCCCATGCCGTCGGCGGCGCCGCTGTCGAGGAAGTCGCGCAGCGCGCACAGGCGGCGCAGGCCGCGCGCGTCCAGCCCCGCGGCGGGCGCGGGCGGCGCCGCGCGCGCGACCGCGCCCAGCGCCTCGCCCGCCAGGTCGAGGCAGCGGCTCTCCAGCCACAGGCGCTGCAGCCCCGGCGGCAGCGGCGGCGGGCTGGCGAGCTGCGCGGCCAGCGCCAGCGCGCGCGCCGAAGGCCGCCAGGGCGCGACGGCCAGGTGCTCGCGCCGGAAGGCGTCGATGCCCGCGTCCTCCAGCCCGGCGGCGGCGAACCACTCGGGGCGCAGCGTGAGCGTGACCTTGCGCTCGCTGCGCCCGCGCCGCCACTGGCGCACGAAGCGGTCGGGCTCGGCCAGGTTCACCAGCACGGCGGCGCCCTGCGCGGCCTGCGGCCCGAGCGCGAAGCCGCGCGCGCCGTAGGCCAGCTCGCTGCTGCCCTGCACCAGCACGCACAGCTTCAGGCCCGGGTGCAGCAGGTTGGAGGTGCGCAGCGAATGCAGGTCGCGCACCGCCGTGCGGTAGAGCACGAGGCCGGGGCGCAGCTCCTCGGTGTGCACGCTGCCGTGCAGCAGCGCGCCGGGCGGGCGCGCGCCGGCGGCGATGCGCCAGTCGTCGCCCAGCAGGTGCAGGCCGCGCGTGAGCGCGGCCATGTCCAGGCGCTCGCGCGAGCCGGACGCAAAGGGATCTGGTGAATTCTCAAACATGGCGCGCTGGTCGGCGTGCGAGACTCGCCCGCTCAAACAATACTAATTCTCAATAACAACATTCTAGAGAGTCGAGGAACCGCCATGCGCACCGCCCCTTCGTCCCTTTCCCCCCCTTCTCCCGCCTCCCGGCCGCGCGCCCTGTGCGCGGCGCTGGCGCTGGCCTTCGGCGCCGCGGGCGCGCATGCCGAGGATGCCGCCGCGCTGTCCACCGTGGTGGTCACCGCCTCGGGCGGCGAGCAGGAACTGCGCGACGCGCCCGCGAGCGTCTCGGTCATCACGCGCGAAGACCTGGAAAGGCGCCCGGTGCAGGAGCTGGCCGAGCTGCTGGGCACGGTGGAGGGCGTGACGCTCTCCCGCAGCGGCAACCTGGTGCCCGGCGTGCAGCTGCGCGGCCTGGGCGCGGCCTACACGCTGATGCTGATCGACGGCAAGCGCGTGAACGCCACCAGCGCCATGTTCCGCGGCAACGACTACGACACCGGCTGGGTGCCGGCGGATGAGATCGAGCGCATCGAGATCGTGCGCGGCCCCATGTCCTCGCTCTACGGCTCGGACGCCATTGGCGGCGTGGTCAACATCATCACGCGGCCCGTGGGCAAGCAGTGGCGCGGCTCGGCGCGCGTGGAGGGCGTGGTGCAGGAAAACCGCGAGGCGGGCGCCAGCCGGCTGGCGGGCTTCTCGCTCGCCGGCCCGATGCTGACGGACACGCTGGGCCTCAAGCTCACCGGCGCCTACGACCAGCGCGATGCCGACAGCGCCGTCAACTCGGCGGCGGCCAACGGCACGCGCCAGACGGGCCTGCAGCACATCCGCAACCAGCTCTTCGGCGCGCAGCTCTCGTTCACGCCCGACACGCGCCAGAGCCTCGTGGCCGACGTGGACACGAGCCGCCGCGACCACGCAGGCTACCTCATGGAGCGCGACGCCTTTTCGCTGCGCCACAAGGGCCGCTGGGGCTTCGGCAACACCGAGCTGACCTTCGCCACCGACGAAATCCGCAACCTGACCGGCATGATCGACGGCCAGGTGAACCCGAACAAGGCCCACACCATCAGCCTGAACGGCAAGGCCGTGGTACCCATTGCCTGGGGCAACCAGCTCGTCACCGCCGGCTTCGAGACGCGCAAGGAAAAGCTGCGCGACCCCGCCAACCTGAGCGGCCAGCCCGGCACGCCGGGCGCGAGCGGCACGCCCGAAACCTCCATCCAGCAATGGGCGCTGTTCGCCGAGGACGAAATCCGCATCACCGACCGGCTCGCCCTCACGCTGGGCAACCGCTTCGACCACCACGAGAACTTCGGCGGCCACCACAGCCCGCGCGCCTACGTGGTCTACCACCTGAGCGATGCCCTCACCCTCAAGGGCGGCGTGGCGCGGGCCTTCCGCGCGCCCACGCTGCTGCAGGGCAGCCCCAACTGGGGATCGGTCTCGTGCGGCAGCGCCACCGCGGGCTGCTACATCGTGGGCAGCCGCGAACTCAAGCCCGAGACCGGCACCAGCCAGGAGCTGGGCCTGCAGTTCGCGCACGGCATCCACTCGGGCGGGCTGACGTTCTTCAACACCGCGCTGAAGAACATGATCGACATCACCAACCGCACGGCCGACCGGGCGCTGGCGCCCAGCTACGACAACTTCGTGGGCTTCCTGCCCGACGGGCGGCCCATCTTCCGCTACCAGAACATCGCGCGCGTGCGCTCGCGCGGGCTGGAGGCAAGCTGGCGCGCCGACCCGGCGAAGGCCCTCAGCCTGCGCGCCAACTACACCTTCACCGACGCCAAGAACACCAGCGGCGCCGAGCCCGTGCCGCTGACCTACCGCCCGCGCCACGTCGTCAACCTGGGCGCCGACTGGCGCGCCACGCCGCAGCTCACCGCGAGCGGCAGCCTGCGCTACCACAGCGCGCAGTACGTCAGCGTCGGCTGGAACGAGGCGCAGAAGGGCGGCTACGCCATCGCCGACCTGGCCCTGGGCTGGCGCATGACCGACGCGCTGACGCTGCGCGCCGGCATCCTGAACCTGGCAAACAAGACCTTCGACCGCACCACCGCGGCCGACTTCAACGAGGACGGCCGCCGCTACTACCTCGCCCTGCATGCCGCCTTCTGACCGGCGCCGCCGCGCGTTCCCCGGCGGGCACGGCGGCTACGCCTGGCGCGGCGGGCTGGCGCTGGTGCCGGCGGCGCCCGCGCGCGACACGTGCAGCGCCCGCGCGCAGCTCGCCGAGAACAGTAGCACCGCCGAGGAGAAGTAGATCCACATCAGCAGCACCACGAGCGAGCCCGCCGCGCCGTAGGCCGACACCACCGCCGCCGTGGAGAGGTACAGCGCCAGCGCCTGCTTGCCCACGCTGAACAGCAGCGCGCCCACGGCCGCGCCGAACACCAGGCACGACAGCGGCGGCTTGGGGCCGCTGCCGATGCGCATGAGCCCCACGAACAGCAGCACCGCCACCCCGAGCGCCACCGATTCGTTGACCACGCGCAGCACCGTGCCCGTGCCGAACGGCAGCAAGGCGCTGGCCCAGGTGGCCAGCACGTTGATGACCGTGGACAGCACCAGCGACACCAGCAGCAGAAAGCCGATGACCAGCACGTAGGCCAGCCCGCGCAGCCGCAGCGTGGCCATGCGCCACCAGGCCTTGTCCTCGTGCACGGGCTTGCCGCCGGTCCACAGGCGCTCCAGCGCCGACTGCAGCTCCACGAACACGCCGGTGGCGCCCGACAGCAGCAGCACGAAGCCCGCGATGGACGCCAGGCGCCCCTCGCCCGGCGCCTTGGCGCTGGCCAGCGCCAGGCGCACCACCTCGGCGCCGCGCTCGCCCATCACGCCGCGCACCTGGTCGATGAGGTTGGTCTCCAGGTACGCCTTGTCGATCCACCAGCCCAGCACGCCCACCAGCACCAGCAGCAGCGGCGCCAGGCTGAGCATGCCGTAGAACGACATGGCCGCGCTCATGCGCAGGCCGTCGGCGTCGAGCCACATGCGCACGGCGCGCAGGAAAAGCGTGGCCTGGGATTGCAGCAGCGCGCGTGCGGCGCAGAAGAAGGATGTGGGCATGGCCCCGATTGTGCCGGGGCTGCGTGCATTACAAGCCGAATCGGGCTCCAGCGCTTGCCTGGCAAGCGCTGGCAGCTTCATTTTCAGTAGCAATCAGAGGTTCGGCGCGAGGCGGCGGCGCAATGTTTCCAGGTCCATGCCACGGCGCGCGGCCATGTCCTGGAGCTGGTCCTCGCCGATCTGGCCGACGTTGAAGTACGTCGCCTCGGGGTGCGCCAGGTAGAAGCCGCTGACGCTCGACGCGGGGAACATGGCCAGGCTGTCGGTCAGGCCCATGCCGATGTCCTCGGCCTGGAGCACGCGGAACAGCGCTTCCTTGGCCGTGTGGTCGGGGCAGGCGGGGTAGCCGGGCGCGGGGCGTATGCCCTGGTACTTCTCGTGGATGAGGTCGTCGTTGCCCAGGTGCTCATCGGCGCAGTAGCCCCACAGGTCCTTGCGCACGCGCTCGTGCAGGCATTCGGCGAAGGCTTCGGCCAGGCGGTCGGCCAGGCCCTTGAACATGATGCTGCTGTAGTCGTCCAGCGCATCGAGGAATTCCTTTTCCTTCTTCTCGGCGCCGATGCCCGCGGTGACGGCGAACAGGCCCGCGTAGTCGGCCATGCCCGACTCCCTGGGCGCGACGAAGTCGGCCAGGCAGCGGCTCGGGCGCATCACGCCGTCGATGGCCTGCTTCTCGGTCTGCTGGCGCAGGCCGTACCAGGTCATCAGCACCTCGGTGCGCGATTCGTCGGCATAGAACACGATGTCGTCGCCCACGCGGTTGGCGGGGAACAGGCCCATCACGCCGTTGGCCTGCAGCCAGCGGCCTTCGATGATCTTCTTCAGCATGGCCTGGCCGTCGGCGAAGACCTTGCGCGCCTCCTCGCCCACGATCTCGTCGTCGAGGATGGCGGGGAACGGCCCGGCCAGGTCCCAGGTCTGGAAGAACGGCCCCCAGTCGATGTACCGTGCGATCTCGGCCAGGTCGAAGTTCTTGAACACGCGCCGCCCGAGCGCGCGCGGCACGGTGGGCGTGAAGCGGGCGAAGTCCACCACGGTGGCGTTGGCGCGCGCCTGCACCAGCGGCCACAGCGGGGTTTTCTTCTTCCTGGCGTGCAGCTCGCGCACCTTCTCGTAGTCGGCCTCGACTTCGGCCAGGTAGGCGGCCTTGCCCTCGCCCAGCAGGCTCTGCGCCACGCTCACGCTGCGCGAGGCGTCGGGCACGTAGACCACGGGGCCGTCGTAGTGCGGCGCGATCTTCACGGCGGTGTGCACGCGTGAGCAGGTGGCGCCGCCGATGAGCAGCGGGATCTTCTTGATGCGGAAGTAGTCGTCCTTGTCCATCTCGCCGGCGACGTACTGCATCTCTTCGAGGCTGGGCGTGATGAGGCCGGACAGGCCGATGATGTCCGCGTTCTCCGACTTGGCGCGCGCCAATATTTCATGGCAGGGCACCATCACGCCCATGTTGATGACCTCGAAGTTGTTGCACTGCAGGACCACGGTGACGATGTTCTTGCCGATGTCGTGCACGTCGCCCTTGACGGTGGCGATGACGATCTTGCCCTTGCTCGACACGTCCAGGCCCGCGGCCTCCTGCTGGCGCTTCTCTTCCTCGATGTAGGGGATCAGGTGGGCCACGGCCTGCTTCATCACGCGCGCGCTTTTCACCACCTGGGGCAGGAACATCTTGCCGGCGCCGAACAGGTCGCCGACGATGTTCATGCCGTCCATCAGCGGGCCCTCGATCACGTGCAGCGGGCGCCCGCCGCCCTTGACCACGATGGCCTGGTAGGCCTCCTCGGTGTCTTCGACGATGAAGTCGGTGATACCGTGCACCAGCGCGTGCGACAGGCGCTCGCCCACGGGCCGGGGCGCCTCGGGCGTACCGCGCCATTCGAGCTTCTTGCTGTCGTCCTTGGCGGCACCCTTGGCGGCCTCGGCGATCTCCAGCAGGCGCTCGGCCGCGTCGGGGCGGCGGTTCAGCACCACGTCCTCCACGCGCTCACGCAGCGTGGGCTCCAGGTCGTCGTAGACGCCGACCATGCCGGCGTTGACGATGCCCATGTCCATGCCCGCCTGGATGGCGTGGTACAGGAACACGGTGTGGATGGCCTCGCGCACCGGCTCGTTGCCGCGGAACGAGAAGCTCACATTCGACACGCCGCCGGAAATCTTCGCGCCCGGCAGGTGCTGCTTGATCCAGCGCACCGCCTCGATGAAATCGACCGCGTAGTTGGCGTGCTCCTCGATGCCGGTGGCCACGGCGAAGATGTTCGGGTCGAAGATGATGTCCTCGGGCGGGAAGCCCACCTCATCGACCAGGATGCGGTACGCGCGCTCGCAGATCTCGGTCTTGCGCGCATAGGTGTCGGCCTGGCCCTGCTCGTCGAACGCCATCACCACCACGGCCGCGCCGTAGCGCTTGATGAGCCTGGCCTCGTGCTTGAACTTGTCGACGCCCTCCTTCATGGAGATGGAGTTGACGATGCCCTTGCCCTGCAGGCAGCGCAGCCCGGCCTCGATCACCTCCCACTTGGAGCTGTCCACCATCACCGGCACCTTGGCAATGTCGGGCTCGGAGGCGATGAGGTTGAGAAAGCGCACCATCGCGGCCTTGCTGTCGAGCATGGCCTCGTCCATGTTCACGTCGATGACCTGCGCGCCGTTCTCCACCTGCTGGCGCGCCACCGAGAGGGCTTCCTCGTACTGGTCGTTCAGGATCATGCGCGCGAACGCCTTGGAGCCTGTGACGTTGGTGCGCTCGCCCACGTTGACGAACAGGCTGCCCTCGCCGATGAACACGGGCTCCAGGCCGGAGAGTTTCATGGGGGGAATGGCAATAACGGACATAAGCTCACCTGCGCGGCACAAAGGGGTTCAGGTGAGCGTCGTTAGGAAAGCGAATCCGGCGCCCGAGCCTGACGATCTCCCCATTGGGCGGGGGCCGCTGCAACGCTCCTCGGGCGCCGAGATTCTACCGGGAGCAACCTGGCATGCAGGCCCGCGCGCAGCAGCCCCGCGAACTCAGAACGTGTTCACGTTCTCAGTGGCTGATCATCCATGGCCGCTTGGTGGGGAAGGTCTTGGCCCCATTGGGCGCCGTAACCGTCCCTCCCCGCTTGCTGGCGCCTGAACAGCAGCCACAGCCCGAAGGGTGGCGCATGCGCCCATAGCTCCCCTGGGCCACGTCCCGCGAGCGCTTGGGCTCGTGCCGCGCACGCTCATTGGTGTCGTGCGCGCGGCGCTGTTCCGCACTGGTGCAGGCCAGGCGCGGCGCGCTCACAAACACACGGGGCGAAGCCGCGGCGCACGAGGGGCAAGGCGCAGGCTCGTTGCGCTGCGCAAGACTGCGCAGCGCATCGAAGCCGCCACAGGCATCGCAGTGGTAATCGTAGGTGGGCATGGGCAGCATCCTGTTTACTTGTCGGGAGCGATGGGCAGATCCACGCCGCCGGTGATGATCTTCTGCGGCCCCTCGGCCGTCGGGTTGATGTCGAAGTCGAAGATCTCCGTAGGCAGCCACAAGGTCGCACAGGCGTTCGGCACGTCCACCACCCCGCTGATATGGCCTTGCACCGGGGCCGTTCCAAGCAGCGAATAGGCCTGGGCGCCGCTGTAGCCGAACTTCTTCAGGTACTCGATGGCATTCAGACAAGCCTGGCGGTAGGCCACGGTCACGTCCAGATAGTGCTGTTTGCCCTTCTCGTCCACCGAGATGCCTTCAAAGATCAGATAGTCCTTGTAGTTGGGCGTCATGGGGCTGGGCTTGAAGATGGGGTTCTTGATGCCGTACTTGGCCATGCCGCCCTTGATCAGGTTGACCTTCATGTGCACCCAGCCCGCCATTTCGATGGCGCCGCAGAAGGTAATCTCGCCATCGCCCTGGCTGAAGTGCAGGTCGCCGACGCTCAGGCCCGCGCCGTCCACATAGACCGGGAAGAACACGCGCGAGCCGCGCGACAGATCCTTGATGTCGCAGTTGCCGCCATGCTCGCGCGGCGGCACGGTGCGCGCGCCCTCGGCAGCGGCCTTGGCGCGGGCCTCGCCCTGCATCTGGCCCATGTGGGCGGTGTCGGCCTTGGGCGGGTTGGCCAGGCCCGGGATGCGCTGGGGATCGGTGGCGATCAGGCCGGTCTCGCGCTCATTCCAGGCCGCCAGCATCTGGGGGTCGGGCAGGCAGCCAATGAGGCCGGGGTGGATGAGGCCGGCGAAGTTGACGCCGGGGATGTGGCGGCTCTTGGTGAACATGCCGTGGAAGTCCCAGATGGACTTCTGGGCCAGCGGGAAATGCTCGTCCAGGAAACCGCCGCCGTTCTGCTTGGAGAAAAAGCCGTTGAAGCCCCACAGGCTGTCGTCACGCGCGCCGATGTCGAGCAGATCCACGACCAGCAGGTCGCCGGGCTCGGCCCCCTTGACGCCCACCGGGCCGGACAGAAAGTGGACGGTGGACAGATCCACGTCGCGCACGTCCTCGGCGCTGTCGTTGTTCTTGATGGCGCCGCCGGTCCAGTCGTAGGTTTCCAGCTTGAATTCCGCGCCTGGCTCCACCCAGACTGCCATGGGAATGTCTGGGTGCCAACGGTTGTGCACCTGCGGGTTGTCATAGGGGGACTGGTTCAGATCGACCTTGATCAGGGTTTCGGCCATGGTGTACTCCTTGCGATGGCGGTGGGGAAGGGATCAGACAGAGAGATAGGACTTGATGCGTTGCTCGTCCGTATCGGCGCGGAGGGTTTCGTGCACCAGACGCCCCCCTTCGATGACGAACAGCCGGTCGGCCACATCCATGGCAAACGAGAGCACCTGTTCGCTCACCACGATGGTGATGCGGCGCAGCTTGCGGATCTCGTTGAGCGCCTTGGCGATGTCTTTGATGATGGAAGGCTGGATGCCCTCGGTGGGCTCATCGAGCAGCAGCACCTTCGGGTCGGTGACCAGGGCTCGGGCAATCGCCAGCTGCTGCTGCTGCCCGCCCGACAGGTTGCCGCCCTTGCGCCCGCGCATTTCCCACAGCACGGGGAACAGCGCATAGATCTCGTCGGGAACCCGGCGCGACTTGGCGTTCTCCAGGCCGGTCTGGATGTTTTCCTCCACGCTCAGCGTGGGAAAGATCATGCGTCCCTGGGGCACATAGGCGATGCCCTTGGCTACGCGGCGGAAGCTCTCATCCTTCGTCACATCCTGGCCCGCCACGGTAATGCGGCCACTTTTGGCCGGCATGACACCCATCAGGCTCTTGAACAGCGTGGTCTTGCCCATGCCGTTGCGGCCCATGATGGCCACGGTTTCGTTCTCACGGCCCTCGAAGGAGATGCCGTGCAGCGCCTCGCTCTGGCCATAGGCCACGTACAGATCCTTGACTTGCAGCATGTGAACTCCTTGAACGTGCCCTAGTGGCCGAGGTAAACGTCGATGACCTTGGGGTCGGCCTGCACCTTCTCCATGGAGCCCTCGGCGAGGATCTTTCCCTGGTGCATGACAGTGACCTTGTGGGCGATGCGCGCCACGAACTCCATGTCGTGCTCGATGACGATGACGGAGCGGTTCTTGCAGATACGCTGCAGCAGCTCGGCCGTCAGCTCGCGCTCGCGGGCGCTCATGCCGGCGATGGGCTCGTCCAGCATCAGCAGCTCGGGCTCCTGCATGAGCAGCATGCCGATCTCCAGCCACTGCTTCTGGCCATGGCTGAGCAGGCCGGCCTCGGTGTCCAGACGCTCGGCCAGGCCGATGTCGGCGGCCACGGCCTGCACGCGCTCGCGCACGGCATCGGTGCATTTGAAAGCCAGCGCGCCGAACACGGAGCGGCCCTCGGGGTAGGAGACCTCCAGGTTCTGGAAGACCGAGAGGTTCTCGTAGATGGACGGCGTCTGGAACTTGCGCCCGATCCCCAGGCGCACGCGCTGGTACTCGGCCATGCGCGTCAGCTCCTCGTTCTTGAACTTGATGCTGCCGGCGGTGGCGCGCGTCTTGCCGCAGATCAGATCCAGCAGCGTGGTCTTGCCCGCGCCGTTGGGGCCGATGATGACGCGCAGCTCGTTCTTGTCGATGTACAGGTTCAGCGCGTCGATGGCCTTGAACCCGTCGAAGGAGACCGTGAGGTCTTCCACGGCCAGCGTGAAGTCGGTATTGCTCATGGTGTGCTCCAGCGTGGGGGTCAGGCGCCCTGGCGACCCATGCCTTCGGCCCGGACGGACGACGGCTTGGCGGCTGCGGGAAGGGGTGCGTGCACGGCGGCAGCCGCGGAGGCCGCCACCTTCTGAGCTCCTTTGCGGCGGCTGTTCCACCAGGGCACGATGCGGCTTTCCCACAGCCCGGCCAGGCCCATCGGGAAAGCCATGGTCACGCCGATGAACAGACCCGCCATGAGGAACAGCCACAGGTCGGGGAAGCTCTCCGAGAAGTAGGTCTTGCCCGCGTTGACCAGCAGCGTGCCGTACACAGCCCCCACCAGGCTCATGCGCCCACCCACGGCGGCGTAGATGACCATTTCGATGGAAGGCACGATGCCCACGAAGCTGGGCGACATGAAGCCCACCTGCAGCGTGAACATGGCCCCGCCCACACCCGACAGCGCGGCGGCCAGGCAGAACACGAAGACCTTGAAGTTGGCCACGTCGTAGCCGGAAAAGCGCACGCGGTCTTCCTTGTCGCGCATGGCCAGCAGCAGCGTGCCGACCTTTCCGGTCTGGATCCAGCGGCACAGCAGGATGGCGCCGATCAGCAGGGCCACGCACACGTAATAGAGGATGTACTTGGCGCTGTCGGTGCGCGTGTCCCAGCCCCACAGGGTCTTCAGGTCGGTCATGCCATTGACGCCGCCCGTGTAGCCCTGTTGGCCAATGATGAGCACGGTGAGAATCAGCGCCACGGCCTGCGTGATGATGGCGAAGTACACCCCGCCCACGCGGCGCTTGAACATGGCGAAACTCACCACCCAGGCCAGCAGCATGGGCACGGCGATGACGGCGGCCAGCGAGAACGGCAGGCTCTTGAACGGCACCCAGAACGCGGGCAGCTCGGTCAACTGGTTCCAGTCCATGAAGTCGGGAATGCCAGGCGTCGACTGGATGGCGGTACTGACGGGGTCGGATGCCTCCAGCTTGAGGAACATGGCCATGGCGTAGCCGCCCAGGCCGAAGAACACGCCCTGGCCCAGGCTGAGCACGCCGCCATAGCCCCAGACCATGACCAGGCCGATGGCAACGAAGGCATAGGTCAGGTACTTGCCGACCAGGTTGAGGCGGAAGATATCCAGCGCCAGGGGCAGCACCACCGCCAGCAGGACGGTGAGCAGCACCAGGCTGGCGAGCTGGTAGCGCTGTATCCAGGCTTTGAGGGCTTGCATGGAAGGACTCCGGTGAACTCAGGGGAGGAAATCGAGGGGCGGCGCCGGGTCAGCGGCGAACCTTGGAGGCGAACAGCCCTTGCGGACGCATCATCAGGATGAGCACGATCAGGGACAGCGTGATCACCTTGGCCATGGAGCCGGCCATGAAGAACTCCGTGATGGACTGCGTCTGGGCGATACCGAAGGCCGAGACCACGGTGCCCAGCAGGCTGGCCGCGCCGCCGAAGGTGACGACCAGGAAGGCGTCCACGATGTACAGCGAGCCCGAGGTGGGGCCGGTGGAGCCGATGGTGGTAAAGGCCGCGCCGGCCACGCCCGCGATGCCGCAGCCGATGGCGAAGGTCAGGCGGTCGGTCTTCTTGGTGTCGATGCCGATGGCATTGGCCATCACGCGGTTGCTCACCGTGGCGCGCACCCGCAGGCCCCAGCGGCTCTTGTGCAGCGCGATCAGCACGCCCACCGTGACCACTGCGGTCAGCGCCAGCACGAACAGGCCGTTGATGGGAATGTCCAGGCCTTCCGAAGGCGCCCACGAACCCATCAGCCAGTCGGGCAGCGTGGGGCTGACCTCCTTGGGGCCGATGAAGGTGCGAAAGCACTGCTGCAGCGCCAGGCTCACGCCCCAGGTGGCCAGCAGCGTGTCCAGCGGGCGCTTGTAGAGATGGCGGATCAGCCCCCACTCCACGAGCCAGCCCGCGGCAAACGCCAAGGCGAATGCCGCCACGATGGCGAACACAAAGTAATAGGGCATGAAGTCCGGCACGTGCTGCGCCGTGAGGGTCGAGCCCAGGTAGATGGTGTAGGCGCCAATGGTCATGAATTCGCCATGCGCCATGTTGATCACGCCCATCTGGCCAAAGATGATGGCCAGCCCCAGCCCCATCAGCAGCAGCACGGCGAACAGGCTCAGCCCCGCGAAGCCCTGCATCAGGCCAATGTTCATCATGTCGGAAAAACTCATGGTGCAGCTCCCGCGTGCAAGCCTGTCGAAAAATGGGGAATTCGCCAATGCGGCGGCACGGCCCAGACGCCACATGCCGGGCACGCGCGACCTCGCGCAAAGGCCCCGCCCCCTCAATGGCGCAGCGCCTTCCGCTCAGAAATTGCTTATTGGTAACCCTTGGGGAAGGGATCTGGTTTGATGAGCCCAGGAGACTCAGAGACCACCTTGAACGTCCCATCGGTCTGGCCTACGGCAATGCGCGACTTGCTCCAAAGATGGTGGTTGGCATCCACCTTCACGTAGCCTTCCGGAGCCGTCTTGAGTTCAATGCCGGGCGATGCGGCCACCACCTTGTCCACGTCAAAGCTCTTGGCCTTCTCCACCGCGGCCTTCCACAGCCAGGGCCCGAGATAGGCGGCCTGGGTCACGTCGCCGATGACCGCATTGGGGCCGTACTTGGCCTTGAAGGCAGCCACGAACTTCTGGTTGTTCTCGTTGTCCAGCGATTGGAAGTACTTCATCGAGGCATAGAAGCCGGCGAAGTTTTCGCCGCCCACGCCGGTCATCTCGTCCTCCGTCACCGACAGCGTGACCAGCAATTGCTTGTCGCCCGTGATGCCCGCAGCCTTGAGCGCCTTGTAGAAAGCCACGTTCGAGCCGCCCACCACCGCCACAAAGATGCAATCCGGCTTTTGCAGCTTGATCTTGTTCATCAGCGAGCCAAAGTTGGTGCTGCCCAGCGGGTAGTACTCCTCGCCGACGACCTTGCCCTTCTGGAAGTTCTCGATGTGCTTGCGCGCGATCTTCATCGAGGTACGCGGCCAGATGTAGTCCGAGCCGATCAGGAAGAAGGTCTTGGCCTTCTTCTCGGCCTTGGCCCAATCCAGGCTGTACAGGATCTGCTGCGTAGCCTCCTGGCCGGTGTAGATCACGTTCTTGGACTGCTCCAGGCCTTCATAGAAGGTGGGGTAGTACAGCAGGCCGTTTTCCTTCTCGAACACAGGCAGCACGGCCTTGCGCGAGGCACTGGTCCAGCAGCCGAAGATGGCTGCGCAGCGATCGTTGATCAGCAGCTTCTTGGACTTTTCGGCAAAGGTCGGCCAGTCGGAAGCACCGTCCTCCTTGATCACGCGGATCTTGCGGCCCAGCACGCCGCCCATGGCGTTGATTTGGTCAATGGCCAGTTGCTCGGCCTGGATGGAGCCCGTCTCGGAGATGGCCATCGTGCCCGTGGCCGAGTGCAGCTGGCCGACGACGACTTCGGTGTCCGTCACAGCCAGCTTGGTGGTGTTGACCTGGGCCGTGGCCTGGGCGAAAGACCAGGTTGGAAGGCCCGCCACCGAGGCGGCGCCAAGCGCCTGCAGCACGCGGCGGCGGCCCAATTCCGGCACAGCGCAGACGGGGGGGCGGGGATCCGAGGGATGGCTCATGGTAACGCTCCTGTAAAGAGGGGGTTGGTGGTCAGGGTCAGCTCACTGCGGTGACGGTGTGTCCCCGCGTTGGTGCCAAGATTAGGAACAACCCTTGCCTCTGCCCATACGTCAATTGACGTAGCCCCGAGATCCTTCGCCCTGCCGGCAACCGCTCTCGGGCATGGGGTACGCACGGTTTTTGCTTGTGCGCTCCCATGCAATCCGCCAGTCCCCCAAACGCCTCGGCCGCACCGCAAACCATCTTTCGCTTCCGGCGCGAATACAACGCCTGGGTTGCCGACGAGTCCATGGAGGACTACGCACTGCGCTACACCCCGCGGAGCTTTCGCCGCTGGAGTGAACTGCGCGTGGCGAACACCGCGTTCGGCTCTTTGTCGTTCCTGGCGCTTGAAGCCATCGGCGGGGCCATCGCGCTGAACTACGGCTTTGCCAACGCCATGTGGGCCATCCTGGTGGTCGGGCTGATCATCTTTCTTACCAGCTTTCCCATCGCCGTCTATGCCGCGCGCCACGGGCTGGACATGGACTTGCTCACGCGCGGCGCGGGGTTCGGCTACCTGGGGTCAACCATCACCTCGCTGATCTACGCGGTGTTCACCTTCATCCTCTTTGCCCTGGAAGCAGCCATCATGGCGCTGGCACTGCAGATGCTCGTGGACTGGCCGCTGGCGTGGTGCTATGTGCTGTCCTCGCTGATCATCATCCCGCTGGCCATGCGCGGCATCACGCTGATCTCCCGTCTTCAGGCCTGGACCCAGCCGCTGTGGCTGTTCCTGCTGCTGCTGCCCTTTGCCTGGATCGCATTGACCCAGCCGCAGCTGTACCGCGACTTCGCCGGGCTATCGGGCCTGCGCTCGGGGAGCAGCCAGTTCGATCCACTGATGTTCGGCGCGGCAGCAGCCGTGATCTTTGCCCTGGTCGTGCAAATTGGTGAACAGGTGGACTTCCTGCGCTTCCTGCCGCCACGCACGCACGCCAACCGGCTGCGCTGGTGGGGCGCGGTGCTGGTTGCCGGGCCTGGGTGGATCGTTATGGGCATGCTCAAGATGGCGGGGGGCGCTTTCCTGGGATTTGCGGCCCTGCAGCTGGAGGTGGATGTGGCCCGCACCATGGAGCCCACGCAAATGTACCTGGCGGGCTTCCAGCAGGTCATGCACACCCTGGGCCCGCCCGGACTGGCCGTCGCCGTCACCGTGGTGTACGTCGTGGTTTCCCAGGTGAAGATCAATCTCACCAACGCCTACGCGGGCTCGCTGGCCTGGTCCAACGTATTCGCACGCCTCACACGCAGCCATCCGGGGCGGGTGGTCTGGCTGATTTTCAATGTGCTCATCGCCACGCTGCTCATGAGCCTGGGCGTATTTGGGGCACTGGAAAAAGTGCTGGCAATCTACAGCAACGTCGCCATTGCCTGGGTGGGCGCCCTGGTGGCGGATCTGGTCATCAACAAGCCCCTGGGCCTGTCGCCACCCGGCATCGAGTTCCGCCGCGCGTATCTCTACGACTTCAACCCGGTCGGCATGGGCGCCATGCTGGTGGCCGCAGGCGTCGCCTGCAGTGCCCACGCCGGTTTGCTCGGCGCGACGGCGGCTGCATTTTCGCCCTTCATTGCGCTAGGCCTTTCGATGGTCCTGGCGCCGCTGCTGGCCTGGGCGACGGGCGGCCGCTACTACATCGCACGCTCGGATGCAGGCCAATGGCCCGCGGGCGAAATGGTGCAATGCGCGGTGTGCCAGAACCGTTTCGAGTCCGAAGACATGGCACGCTGCCCCGCCTACGGTGCCGCCATTTGCTCCCTGTGCTGCACCCTCGAGTCCCGCTGCCATGACCGCTGCAAACCCGGCTCGCGCGCGGGTGACCAGTTGCGCATCCTGGCCGCCCTTGTGCTGCCGCCACGTTGGTCCAACCCGATCAACTTCCGTATCGGGAAATACCTGGTGGTCATGCTGTCGCTGTGCGCTGTCATGGCCTTTCTGGTCAGCGTGGTCTACATGCAGGAAAGCCTGCACACCCCAGCGGACACGCTGCGCCTGCCCTTCCTCAAGGTGTTTGCCCTTCTGGCGCTGTTGTCCGCAGTAGTGGCCTGGTGGGTGGTTTTGAGCACGGACAGCCGGCGCATGGCCCAGGACGAGTCGGAGCGCCAAACCCAGTTGCTGCTGCAGGAAATCGCGGCACACAAACGCACCGATGCCGAGCTGCAATCGGCCAAGGAATTTGCCGAGCAGGCCAGCCAGGCCAAGACCCGGTACGTCGCTGGCATGACGCACGAGCTGCGCTCCCCCCTCAACAGCATCTTGGGCTACACCCAGATCCTGCTAAAAAACCCCGAGGTAGGCAGTCCGGTGCGCGAGACGCTCTCGACCATCCAACAAAGCGGACACCACTTGCGTGCGCTGATTGACGGATCGCTGGAGCTGGCGCGTATCGAGGCAGGCCGCCTGCGCCTGGACCTCGCCCCGCTACCCCTGCCGGAACTGATAGACAGCATCGAGGCCATGATGCGCCCCCAGGCCCAGGCCAAAGGACTGGGATTCACCATGGAAACCCTGGGAAGCATGCCGCGCTGGGTACGCGCGGATGCCAAGCGGCTGCGCCAGATCCTGATCAACCTGCTGTCCAACGCGGTGCGCTTCACCTTGCGCGGCGAAGTGCGGCTGCGCATGGACTTTCGCACCCATGTCGCACGCATTGAGGTCATCGACACGGGCATCGGTATCGAACCACAAGACATGGAGCGCATCTTCGTTCCCTTCGAGCGCGGCAGCGCCGGGCGGCGCATCAGCGATGCGGGCACGGGCCTGGGCCTGACCATCACGCACCTGCTGACCGAGCTCATGGGCGGCCAGCTCACGCTCTGCAGTACGCCAGGCGAGGGCAGCAGCTTCAGCGTGCGGCTCTACCTTCCGGACATCGCGCCCGACGCCGCCTGGGAGCCCCCCAAAACAACATCGCCGCTGCACGCGGTCATTGGCTACCTGGCCCCACGGCGCACGTTGCTGGTAGTGGATGACCAGCCGCTGCAGCGCCAGCTCCTGGCAGGCCTGCTGGTGCCGCTGGGCTTTGACATCCGGGAGGCCGCCAGCGGGCGCGAATGCCTCGAGACCGTGGAGCAGGCCCACCCGGACCTGGTTCTGCTGGACATCAGCATGGACGACCTGGATGGCTGGCAAACCGCAGCCCTGCTGCGCACGCGCTGGTCAGCCAGCCAGTTGCCCGTGGTGTTCGTTTCAGCCAACTTGTTCGACAACGAGCCCGCACGCCTGTCCAGCGCCCAGTGCCAGGGATTCGTCGCCAAGCCGGTGATCGAATCCGAGCTACTGCAAACCCTGGAGCGCGTACTACAGCTGGAGTGGGTGTGCGACAACCGCCCGATGGCGCCGGCACTGCCGGCCCCTGCCCCGCCCCCCGCAAGGCCGGCCCCCTTGCCCGCCGCGCTGTACGAAGACCTGGTGCGGCTGGCGCGCCTGGGGCAAGGTGCGGCCTTGCGTGCGCGCGTGCAGCAGGCCCGCCAGGCCTTTCCCCAGCAAACACTGCTGTGGCCCGCACTGCAGGCCTGCGCGGACCGGTTCGATTTCGAAGGCCTGCTGCGCCTGCTCCCGTCCCCCGAGGAAGAAGATACCGATGCCCAGGAATGAGCCCCTGCTGCCCCCCGGCAGCACCACCCCTCGCACCGCCCATGTCATCCTGGTGGTGGACGACGCGCTGGACAGCCTGCGCATGCTGTGCGATGCCCTGGCGGCGGAGGGCTACACCGTGCTCTCGGCACGCGATGCCGAGGAAGCCCTGCAACGCTTCAGCCTCACCGTGCCAGATGGCGTGCTGCTGGATGCCGTCATGCCCGGCATGGATGGGTTCACGCTGTGCCGCCATCTCAAAGCCACTCCGCCCTGGGCCCATGTGCCGGTGGTCTTCATGACCGGGCTGTCGGAAACCGCGCAGATCGTGGAAGGCTTCGCTGCTGGCGGGGTGGACTACGTGGTCAAGCCCCTGCGCATTCCTGAGGTCCTGGCGCGCCTGGCCACCCATGTGCGCAATGCCCGAACAGCGCGCCAGGCCCAGGAAGCTGTCGATGTCGCGGGCCTGGGGGTCGTGGTTCTGGACAGCCTGAACCGAGTCGCCTGGCGCTCCCCCCAGGCCTCACGCTGGCTGGAAGACGCGTTTGTCCAGGACAGCGCCGACGCCTGGCTGGCGCAGGCCCGCGAGGAAGGCCAGCGAACCCTTGCCCTGGCCAACGGCCAGCAGCTGCTGGCACGCCACATGGGCGCCAGCGGCCTGGGGGAATCCATCTTGCTGCTCAGCCACGCGACGCCCCAGGCCAAAGCCGCACGCACGCTGCAGCAGGCCGCGCTCACGCCGCGCGAGACCGAGGTGCTCTCATGGTTGAGCAAGGGCAAGACCAACCGCGACATCGCCGACATCCTGGGTATGAGCCCGCGCACGGTCAACAAGCACCTGGAGCACATCTTCGAAAAACTCGGCGTGGAAACGCGCACCGCCGCCGCGGCCATTGCCGGCCAATTGCTGACAGCAGCCCCCCGGGCGGAGTGACGAGGGCGGGACCCCGGCAGCTACCGCACCGGCAGGAACTGCAAAAACGTGCCCCCCGCCAGCCCCTGCACATAGCCGATGACGGCGCGGCGGTACTTCTCGGTGGTGACCTGGGCCAGCAAGTCCAGCCGCGCGATGATCTTGCCGAACTCGCGCTCGTAGCTCAGGTTGCGCTCCTGGGCGTTGATTTCGTCGGCCAGCAGCAGCGGGCCGCCCCGGGCGTTGCGGCGCTGCGCCAGCATCCACACCGCCGTCTCCAGGTTGCGCGCGGCGTTGTAGAGGTGCTGCGCGTCCAGCCCGTCGATGAGGAAGAACTCGGTCTTGCCGCCGTGCGCGGCGATCAGCATGTCGGCCACGGCGTGGATGAAGGCGGCCACGCGGTCGTCGGCGTACTCGGGCGACAGGGCCAGGGCCAGCGCGTCGATGTCGCGGCGCTGCTGCAGCGGCGCCCAGCCGCTGCGCTGCTCGATGGCGGCGCGCAGGCGCACCACGGCCTCGTCGCGGCCCGGCGCGCCGCCCTTGCGCCATTCGGCGGGGTTGCGGCGGTAGAGCTTGTCGGCCAGGCGGTACAGGGCCTGCAGATTCTCGCGCATGGCGATGGTGGCGACGCGGTTGATGTCCGACTGGCCCCACTCCTGCGTGCTGGCCTCGGCGCCCTGGACCTCGCCCTTGTGCGTGGGCGCGGGCGCAGCGCAGGCGCCCAGCAGCGCCAGGGCCAGCACGGTGCTGGCGGCGGGGGCGCAGGAGCGGGGGCGGCGGGGCATGGCGGCCATTATCAGCAAAAAACCGCCCCAGCCCTTTGCCAGAAAGCGCCAGCAGCTATCAAAGCTGCAGCGCACGCAGCTTGCGGTAGAGGGTGCGCGGGCTGATGCCCAGGGCCTGCGCCAGTTCGCGGCGCGTGCGGCCCGGGGTTTGCAGCGCGCTGCGCAGGGCCGCCGCCTCCAGGCTGCGCAGGTCGGCGCCGGGCGCGGCGCCGCCAGGGGGCTCGGGCGCGCGCGCGCCCTGGTCGAACGACAGCGCGCGCGCCACGGCGGGGGCGGTGAGGGTGTCGCCGTCGGCCAGCAGCGCGGCGCGCTCCAGCACGTTGCGCAGCTCGCGCACGTTGCCCGGGAACGGGTGCTGCGCCAGGCAGCGCAGCGCCGCGGGCGCGAGCGTGAGGCGGCGCCCGGGCGCCACGCGCTGCAGCAGCGACTCGGCCAGCAGCGGTATGTCCTGCGCGCGCTCGCGCAGCGCGGGCAGCTGGATGGGGAAGGTGCTGAGGCGGTAGTACAGGTCCTGGCGGAAGCGCCCCTCGCGCACCATGGCGCGCAGGTCGCGGTGGGTGGCGGCCACGAGGCGGATGTCGGCGCGGCGCAGCTCGGTCTGGCCCACGCGCCGGTAGGTGCCGCCTTCGAGCAGGCGCAGCAGCTTGACCTGCATGGACAGCGGAATGTCGCCCACTTCGTCGAGGAACAGCGTGCCGCCGTGCGCGGCCTCGACCAGCCCGGCGCGCGCGGCGTGCGCGCCGGTGAAGGCGCCCTTCTCATGGCCGAAGAGCTCGCTCTCGAACAGGGTCTCGGGCAGGCTGGCGCAATCGACCACCACGAGCGCGCGCGCGGCGCGGGTGCTGGCCTCGTGCACGGCGCGCGCGGCCAGCTCCTTGCCGGTGCCCGATTCGCCCAGCAGCAGCACGCTGGCCTGCGAGGGGCCGACGCGCGCGATCAGCTCGCGCACCGCCTGGAACGCCGGGCTGCGCCCGATCATGCCCTGCGCGCCGCCCGCCGCGCCGCAGCCGCTGGAGATGGGCAGCGGCTCCATCTTCTCCAGGAAGTACTGCAGTTGCCCGCCCGGGCCGCGCAGCGGCAGCAGTTCGATCTGCACGTAGTCCTCGCCGCTGCGCGTGTGGTGCAGGTGCAGCACGCGCTCGCGCTGGCGGCTTTGCAGCGCGCGCGCCAGCGGGCAGCTCTCGCCCGCCTGGTCGCAGGGCACGCTGGAGTGGTGCGAGACCTCGTGGCAGGTGCGCCCCAGCACGGGCCGCCCCTGGCCGTACTGGCGCAGGTAGGCGGCGTTGGCGGCGAGGATGCGGTAGTGCCGGTCGAACAGGATGTGCGGCTCGGGCAGCGATTCGAGCCAGGCGGTCATGGTTTCGGGCAGGGGCGGGGACGGGTGCATGCGGGCGGGCGCGGCGGCGCGTGGCGTGGTGGCACTGCCATGGAGTGCCGTTCATGGCAGCAGTTGCCGCCATTTTGACACCATCCCTGTCACCGGCGTGTGCCACCAGGGGCGCAAGCCGTTGCTGGGCATGGCTTTTTTGCCGTGCCGTGGCACCGGCCAGGCTGGCACGAGTCTTGAGTTGAAGCAAGGGACTGTTCGACGACCCAAGGAATACGCCATGACCGCCCATGCCCTCCCGCCACCGCCCGCTGCCCCCCGTGCCACCGATGCCGAGCGGCGCACCATGATCCAGGCCACCGCCGCCGCGGGCGCCGTGGCCGCCGTGGCGGCGGCGGTGCCGTTCGCCTCCAGCTTCGCGCCGAGCGAGCGCGCCCGCGCGCAGGGCGCGGCGGTGGAGGTGGACATCAGCACCCTGGCGCCCGGAGAGATGGTGACGGTGGAGTGGCGCGGCAAGCCGGTGTGGATCCTGCGGCGCACGCCCGAGATGCTGCAGGCGCTGGCGCAGCACGACGCGGCGCTGGCCGACCCCGCGTCGAACAAGGACCAGCAGCCCGCCTACGCGCGCAACGCGCACCGCTCGATCCAGCCCGAGATCTTCGTGGCCGTGGGCATCTGCACGCACCTGGGCTGCTCGCCCACGCAGGTGCCGGCGGGCGGCGCGCTGGGCAACCTGGGCGCCGACTGGGACGGTGGGTTTTTCTGCCCCTGCCACGGCTCCACCTTCGACAATGCCGGCAGGGTGTACCGCAACAAGCCCGCCCCGACGAACCTGGAGGTTCCGCCGCACCAGTTCCTGAGCGCCACGCGGCTGCTCATCGGGGAAGACGCCCAAGGCTGACGCGCTTCCCCTGCTTTCGCCCCCATAACAACACCAAGCCCACCATGACAACACCCGCCCCCCAGCAGCAGCCACCCCAAGGCAAGTTCATTCCCCTGTACCAGGCCAAGAACAAGGTCTACCCGCGCGCCATCGACGGCGTGTTCAACCGCTGGCGCTGGGTGCTGGTGTTCCTCACGCAGCTGGTGTTCTACGGCCTGCCGTGGCTGCAGTGGGGCGAGCGCCAGATGGTGCTGTTCGACTTGGGCGCGCGGCGCTTCTACCTGTTCGGGCTGGTGCTGTACCCGCAGGATTTCATCTACCTCACGGGCCTGCTCATCATCTCGGCGCTGTCGCTGTTCCTGTTCACCGCCGTGGCCGGGCGGCTGTGGTGCGGCTTCTCGTGCCCGCAGACGGTCTATACCGAGATCTTCATGTGGCTGGAGAACCGCATCGAGGGCGACCGCAGCACGCGCATGCGGCTGGACAAGGCGCCCTGGACCTCGTGGGAGAAGCTCTGGCGCAAGGGCCTGAAGCAGATCGCCTGGATCGTCGTGGCGCTGTGGACGGGCTTCACCTTCGTGGGCTTCTTCGTGCCCATCCGCCAGCTCGGCGGCGAAATCATGGCGCTGCAGGGCACCTGGCAGCTGTTCTGGGTGTTCTTCTACAGCTTCGCCACCTACGGCTTCGCCGGCCACATGCGCGAGCAGGTGTGCAAGTACATGTGCCCGTACGCGCGCTTCCAGAGCGCCATGTTCGACAAGGACACGCTCATCGTCACCTACGACACCGAGCGCGGCGAGCCGCGCGGCGCGCGCAGCAAGAAGGTGGACCCGAAGGCCGCCGGCCTGGGCGACTGCATCGACTGCTCGCTGTGCGTGCAGGTGTGCCCCACGGGCATCGACATCCGCAACGGCCTGCAGTACGAGTGCATCGGCTGCGGCCTGTGCGTGGACGCCTGCAACAGCGTGATGGACAAGGTGAGCTACCCGCGCGGCCTGATCCGCTACGCCACGCAGAACGGCATGCTCCAGCGCTGGAGCAGCGCGCAGATGGTGCGCCGCGTGCTGCGCCCGCGCGTGCTGTTCTACACCACGGTGCTGCTGGGCCTGAGCGTGGCGCTGCTCACCAGCCTGAGTCTGCGCGTGCCGCTGAAGGTGGACGTGGTGCGCGACCGCGCCGCGCTCTCGCGCCTGGTGGCGGGCGGCCAGCTGGAGAACGTGTACCGCCTGCAGATCATGAACGCCACCGAGGCGCCGCAGCGCTACCGCATCGGCGCCAGCGGGCTGGAGGGGCTGACGGTGGCATCGGAGCCCGAGGTGGAGATCGGCCCCGCCGAGTCGCGCTGGGTGCCGGTGCTGCTGCGCATTCCCTACGGCAGCGCCGCCGAGGGCTCGCACACGGTGCACTTCGAGGTGCAGGCGGTACAAGGCGCGGCGCATGTGACCGAGAAGTCGGTGTTCCTGGTGCCCCGGTAAAGCGCCGCAAGGGTTTCTTACGGCTGCCAGCGCGCAAAGGGGTGAGCGCTGGCAGCCGCTTTTTTATGGAATCCGATAGAAATCGGGCTCCAGCCCTTGCCCATCAAGCGCAAGCAGCTATCAAGACAAGAGCAACTCAGATGCATCAATGCAGCTGCGGCTGGCTGAAGCGCACCGGCAGGTGCACCGTGGCGCCCGGCAGGGCCGCGCTGATCTGCGCCTGCGCGGCCGCGGCCTGCTCCAGCGTGGCGTAGCGCAGCAGCGTGGTCTGGGTGTGCTCGTAGTACTTCACCGCCTGGGCCTGCGACAGGCTGGCGCCGAGCTGCTGGCGCACCTGCGCCGTGGGCAGGCCGACGATGAGCACCTCGTGGAAGGTGCGGCCGACCTTGCCGCTGGCGTCCACCAGGTAGGAGGCGCGGCCATCGCCGCCGGCTTTCTGCGCCGGCAGCACGCGGTACTTCTGCCCGCCGATGTCCACGCTCTGCAGCGGGCCCATGGCCTGGAGCTGCTGCGCATTCAGCTGCTGGCCGGGCGCCAGGGCGGGGGCGGTTTGCGCCTGGGCGCTCATGCAGACGCAGGCGCACAGCGCCAGCACGTAGGGTTGGAAACGCAATTGCATCGAAGACTCCTCACTGAGCGATAACCCGCGCCTGCACTTGCAGCGTGGCTTGCGGGGCGGTGGCGCCGTCGGCGGGGGCGGCGGCGCAGGTGGTGGTGGCGGTGCTCCAGCCGTCGGCGGCGCTCCAGTCGGCGGGGTTCAGGCGCGGGTTGGATGCCACGGCGTAGATTTTCCAGGTGCCCTGGGCATTTTCCCCGTGGAAGGCATAGCTGCCCAGGCCATAGCCGGTGAACGCGGCCACGGCGCGCAGCGGGTGCGCGAAGTGATCGAGCGGCATCTTCAGCAGCGACTTGGTGCCCGAGGGCGACTCCACCGCGATGCCCAGCGAGCCCAGGCACAGCGCGGCGCCCGTCAGGCGCACCTGGAACTGGTCCACGGTCTGGCCGCTGCCCTGGAAGGTGCCCAGCAGGCTGACCTTCTGGTACTCGAAGCCCTTCAGGTCGGCCACGGCGGTGAACTCCGGCACGGCCTGCTGCGCGCTGCGGCTGCGTGCCGGCTCCTTCTTGTAGAGCTGCGCCAGCTCGACGGCCTTGGCGGCGTCAGGCACGCCGAAGCCGTACCAGTTGGAGTAGCGGTAGCCCGCCGCGTTGGTCTGCCAGCCCAGCTCCACCGGCACCTGGGTGGCGCCGGGGGCGATCTGGCTCTTGTCGGCGGCCTGGGGCAGCAGGGCGTTGGCCTGCAGGTCGAACAGGCCGGCGTGCGGCTTGTCCTGGCGCGGGGCGCGGAAGCTGCGCGTGCGCTTTTCGTAGCCTTCGTCCACCACGCGCGCCGACTGGCGCAGGATGTCGCGCACGTCGCGCCAGGTCAGCGCCGGGTTGGCACTGAGCATGAGCGCCACCACGCCGCTGATGGTGGGCGCGGCGGACGAGGTGCCGTTCATGGTGCTGTAGTCGCAGTTCGGGTTGTCCTTCACCCCGGGCACGCGCTCGCTCACGCCGCGCATGAAGGCGTTGGTTTTCTCGGGATTGGCGTCGCTGCGGCTGTAGCCCTCGGTGCAGGAGCGGATGTCGGTGGAAAAGATGGTCGGCCCATCGCCCGCGCGGCCCTGGGCGATCTGCTCGGCGCCGAGGCGGGACAGCTCGCCGTACTGGCCTGCACTGGCGTACTCCCCGCCCATGCCGGTGATCCACAGCACCGGGCCGGTGCTGCTGTAGCTCGAAGCCTGGCCCTTGGCGTTGAGCGCGGCGGTGACGATGACGTTGGGCTCCAGGTTCGTCGTGTCATTGCCGGAGTTCACGCAGCCGTAGGCGCCGGCCAGGACGCCGCAGTCGGCAGACGTGTCTTCACTCAGACCGACAGCGTCGAATTCGTTGCCCGCCGACTTGACGAACACGATGCCCTTGCCGTCGCGCAGCGCCTTGAGCCCGCGCACCGCCGCCTGATCGGCATCGCCGTAAGGCGCCGCGTCGGCGTCGCCGCCGTAGGAGCCGTTGATCACATGCGCCTTGCGCGACCAGGCAGCGCCGCCATAGGCATCCAGGAAGTTTTCCTCGGTGACGTCCCCGCCCGTATCGATCAGCGGCACACCGCCGAGCCTGGCCAGCGGCGCCATGCCCATCACGCCCTTGCCGTTCTGCGCCGCGCCGATCATGCCCGCCACGTTGGTGCCGTGCGCTTCCTTCTTGGGGGTGAGCAGCGGGCTGGGGTCGTTCTGCCCGGTCAGGAAGTTCCACGACATGTCGTAGTCGGCGTTGGCCAGCAGGTCTTCGTGGCCCAGGTCCACGCCGGTGTCGATCACCAGCACGTTCACGCCCTGGCCCTTGATGCCCTGGCGGTGCACGGGCTCCACGTTCAGGTCGATGCCACCGCCAAAGGCCGCCTCGTCTGCCTTGCCCTGGAAGTAGCTCTGCAGGTAGTTCAGCGCCCACTGGAAGGTGTAGAGCGGCTCCGTCTCGCCGCTCTTGCAGGCGTAGGGGCCGGTTTCAGGGCACGTGGGGGTGGGGGCGGGGTCCGAACCGCCGTCTCCGCCGCAGGCCACCATGGCCGCCGCCACCAGCGGCATCAGCCCGATGCGCAGGCGCCGCGCGGCGCGGCCTGGCTTTGTTGTATGACGCATTACTGCTCCTTTTCTGCTGGATCAAGAATCGCCTCCGAGGGCGATGGAGCGGCAGGTTACCGGGCGCTGTTGCAGGGTCAAGTTTTTTGTTGCACGTGGGGAGTTGATGCAGATCACCCCTCCGGGAGGGCAAAGCCACAATAATTCATAATACGAATTGTTCCTACTTCTTTTAATTTATCCGCATCCCGTACCCGCCCAGCCCACGCCTTCGCGCGTCCAGCCACCGCGGTTCTGCCTGCCTGCAAGAACCCCCATGCCCGCCCCAGCCCTGACCCGCGCCGCCGCCCTGGCGGCCATGTTCGCCCTGCCCGCGCTCGCGCAAGAAGCCGCGCCGCAGCCCCTGCCCGCCGTCACCATCACGGCCACGATGACCGAACAGGATGCGCGCACCGCGCCCGCCAGCGTCACCGTCATCACCGCCGAAGCGCTCGCCGAGCGCAACGCCGCCGACCTGCTGGACGCCGTGCGCGATACGCCCGGCATCACGTTCAGCGCGCGCCAGGTGGGCGGGCGCAAGACGCTGGCGCTGCGCGGCCTGGAGGGCAAGCACACGCTGACGCTGATCGACGGACGGCGCATCAGCGCCAGCGACGACGTGATCGGCCACTCGGACTACCAGTACGGCTGGCTGCCCATCTCGGCCATCGAGCGCGTGGAGGTCATCCGCGGCCCGCTGTCGGCGCTGTACGGCTCCGAGGCGCTGGGCGGCGTGGTCAACCTGATCCCGAAAAAGCCCGGCGACCGCTGGACCGGCTCGCTGGGCCTGGCGGGCACGCTGCCGGCACAGTCCGACAGCGCGGCGCATGCCGCGCGCGCCTCGCTGTACGCCGCTGGGCGAGCGCGTGCGCCTGTCGGTGCAGGCCGAGGGCGGCTACCGCGGCACCGTGGCCGAGGCGGCGGACCCGCGCGTCAGCGAACTCGAAGGCAGCCGCCCGCGCAGCCTGGGCCTGAACGCCGAATGGCGGCTGGCCCCTGGCCACACGCTGGAGCTGGGCGCCGTGGACGGCAAGGAGCAGCGCCTGTACGACGATGTGAACAGCGCCAAGGCAGCCTACGAGAACCGCTACGACCTCACGCGCCGCCAGGCCCATGCCGGCTGGAAGGGCGAATGGGACGGCTGGCGCGCCCAGGTGCGTGCCTACCGCAGCGAAATGAACGTGCGCAACGAACGCACCAATGGCGTGGCCCCCACCCGCCCGCAGGACATGCGCGACAACGTGGTCGACGGCCACGCCACCACGCGCTGGGGAGCGCACCAGGTCACCTTCGGCGGCGAGTGGCGCAACGAGGAACTGGTCAACGCCGGGCTGAAGAATGGCAGCGACAACGCCACGCACAAGGCGCTGTTCGCGCAGGACGAATTCGCCCTCGGCAAGAACCTGCTGGCCACGCTGGGGCTGCGCGCCGACCACCACGAGATCTTCGGCTCCGAAATCAGCCCGCGCGCCTACCTGGTGTGGGAAGCCAGCCCGCAACTGGTCGTCAAGGGCGGCTACGGCCACGCGTTCAAGGCGCCCACGCTGAAGCAGATCTCGCCCAACTACGTGGGGGCCGAAGGGCCGCATACCTTCATGGGCAACGCCAGCATCAGGCCCGAGACCTCGAACGCCTTCGAGATCGGCGCCGACTGGCAGGCTCTGCCGGGTCTGGCGCTGCGCGCCACGTTCTTCCACACCGACGTGAAGCAGCTCATCACCTACCGCCTCGTCAAGCAGGAAGGCTCGCGCCGCATCTACCTGTACGACAACGTGGACGCCGCGCGCATCCAGGGCCTGGAGGCCGGCGTGGCCTGGGACGTGACGCCCGCGCTGCAGTGGAGCACCGACGCCACGCTGCTGCGCACGCGCGACAAGACCACGGGCGAGGCGCTGTCCGACCGCCCGCGCACCAGCGCCTCCTCGCGCCTGGCATGGCGCGTGGCCGGCTGGCAGGCGCAACTGGGCCTGGACTACACCGGCAGCCAGACCAGCAGCGGCGAACGCCTGCCGGCCTACACGCTGTGGAACGCCAGCCTGGGCCGCGCCTGGAGCATGGGCGGCGGGCGCACGCTGCACCTGCGCACCGGCCTGCAGAACATCGGCGACCTGCGCCTGGCGGAAAAGTCGCCCGGCTTCGGCTACGCCGAGCAAGGGCGGCGCCTGTTCGTGAACGCCCGCCTGGACTTCTAGGACTCCCGACTTGATAGCTGCCAGCGCTTTCCTGGCAAGCGTTGGAGGCATATTCGATGCTAAAGAAATTGCTGCATTTCCTGCTCTTCGCGCTGTGCTGGGGCACCGCCCTGGCGCAGCAGGCCCCGGCCCAGCCCGCGCTGTCGCTGCTGTTCATCGCCACCGGCAACGTGCCCGCGGGCAAGTTCCGCCAGCTCGCCGAGATCGCCCGGCCGCACGGCCTGAGCGTGCAGGTGCGCTACCTGCACCAGTTGCCGCGCAACGCCGACGCCGGGCTGTGGCGCGGGCATGACGCGGTGTTCATCGACAGCTACCTGCAGGACGCCGTGCGCGAGCACCTGGCGGGCGCGCTGCCCGCGCTCAAGGCGCCGCACGCCTGGCTGTACGACCAGCAGCCCGCCTGGGGCGGCGGCCTGCCCGAGTCCGTGGGGCGGCGCCTGGTGGCCTACTACGCCAACGGCGGGCGGCAGAACTTCGAGGGCTTCTTCGCCCTGCTGGCGGCGCAGCTGCGCGGCCAGCCCGAACCCGCGCTGCCCGCGCCCATCGTGTTCCCCAAGGCCGCCGTGTACCACCCGGGCGCGCCCGGCCTGGTGTTCGCCAAGGCGCAGGACTACCTGCGCTGGAAGGGCGTGCCCGCGGGCACCGCGCCGGGCCAGCGCCCGCCCGTCATCGGCATCGCGCTGCACCAGCAGTACATCGCGTCGATGCAGACCGATTTCATCGACGACCTGATCGCGCGCATCGAGGCCGGCGGTGCCGTGGCGCTGCCGTTCTACACGCCCATGATGGACCCGAGCAGCTTCACCCGGCTGCTGCAGCCGGCGGGCAGCGGCGCGCCGCTGGCCGACGTGCTCATCACCACGCAGATCATGCTCAGCGGCGAGGACCGGCGGCGCGAGTTCAGCGCCCTGGGCATCCCCGTGCTGCAGGCCATGCCCTACCGCCGCGGCGGCGAGGCCGACTGGGCCGCCGACCCGCACGGCGTGGCGCTGATGGACGTGCCCTTCTACCTGGCCCAGCCCGAGTACGCGGGCGTGATCGACATCCAGGTGGCCGCCGCCACGCGCAAGAGCGACGACCAGGTGGTGCCCATCGCCGCGCAGGCCCAGGCCGTGGTGGCCAAGGCGCTGCGCCTGGCGCAGCTGCAGCGCAAGCCCAATGCCGACAAGCGCGTGGCCGTGATGTTCTGGAACTACCCGGCAGGCGAGAAGAATCTCAGCGCCTCGTTCCTGAACGTGCCGCGCAGCCTGCGCAGCACGCTCGCCGGCCTGCAGGCCGAGGGCTACGCCACCGAGGTGCCCGACGAAACCATGCTCACCGGCCTGCTGCAGCGCCTGCTGGCGCCCAACTACCGCGAGGGCCTGCTCCCATCCCTGCTGCAGGACGGCCTGGCCGCGCGCCTGCCCGTGGCACGCTACCGCGCCTGGCTGAACCAGCTGCCGGCCGAGACGCAGGCCGCGCTGCGCGCCGCCGGCGGCGAGCCCGAGCAATCGCCCATGGTGCTGCGCCAGGGCGGCGAGGCGTTCTTCGTCATTCCGCGCCTGCAGCTCGGCCACGTCACGCTGCTGCCGCAGCCCGGGCGCGGCCAGCCGGGGCAGGACAAGGAGAAGGCCATCTACCACTCCACCACCGCGCTGCCGCCGCACCACTACCTGGCCACCTACCTGTGGCTGCGCGCGCAGCAGCAGGCAGACGCGCTGGTGCACTTCGGCACGCACGGCACACAGGAATGGCTGCCGGGCAAGGAGCGTGGCCTGTCGGTGCACGACGCGCCGCTGCTCGCGCTGGGCGACCTGCCGGTGGCCTACCCCTACATCGCCGACAACATCGGCGAGGCCACGCAGGCCAAGCGGCGCGGCCGCGCGGTGATCGTGAGCCACCAGACGCCGCCCTTCGCCCCCGGCGGGCTGCACGCCGCGCTGACGCACATGCACGACCTGCTGCACCAGTGGCAGGCGCAGGACGAAGGCGCCGTCAAGGAACGCCTGGCCGCCGACCTGCTGGCCGCCGCGCGCGCCGAGCGCGTGATCGCCGACATGGGCTGGACCGAGGCGCGCGTGCAGGCCGACTTCGCCGCCTTCGTGCAGGAACTGCACACCCACCTGCACGAACTGGCGCAGACCGCGCAGCCCCAGGGCCTGCACACCCTGGGCCAGGCGCCCGAGGAACTGCACCGCCTGGGCACGGTGCTGCTCATGCTCGGCCACCCGTTCTGGGAAGCCGCCGCGCGCCACGCCGGCGTGCCCGCGCAGGACCTGGACGAAGCCCTGGTCGGCCCCTGGGACCAACTGGCGCAGACCGCGCCCTACCAGCTGCTGCAACGCCACGTGATCGGCAACGCGCCGCTGGACGGCCTGCCCCCGGCCCTGCGCGACGCGCTGGCGCAGGCGCGCCAGTACCACGACAGCCTGGGCGCGCAGGGCGAAATGCGCGGCCTGCTGGCGGTGCTGGCGGGGCGGCACATCGGCACCTCCTACGGCGGCGACCCGATCAAGAACCCCGACGCCTACCCCACGGGCCGCAACCTGTACGGCTTCGACCCCTCGCGCGTGCCCACCAAACAGGCGTGGGAGGCCGGCAAGCAGGCCGCCGACAACCTGCTGGCCGAACACCTGCGCCTGCGCGGGCGCCAGCCGGGCAAGCTCACGTTCAGCCTGTGGTCGGTCGAAACCATGCGCCACCAGGGCCTGCTCGAAGCGCAGGCGCTGTGGCTCCTGGGCGTGGAGCCGGTGTGGGACGAAGGCGGACGCGTGACCGGCGTGCAGCTGGTGCCGCGCGAGGCGCTGGGCCGCCCGCGCGTGGACGTGGTGCTGTCGGCCACCGGGCTGTACCGCGACCACTTCCCGAACGTGATGAAGCAGCTCGCCCAGGCGGCGCTGCTGGCCGCGCGCGCCAACGAGGCCGACAACCCCGTGGCCGCCAACGCGCGCCGCATCGCGCAGCAGCTCGTGGCGCGCGGCGCCGATGCGCAGGCCGCCGAGCAGGCCGGCGCCACGCGCATCTTCTCGTCCGAGAGCGGGCGCTACGGCACCGGCCTGGACGACGCCACGCTGGCCACCGATACCTGGAAGGGCAAGGACGAAGGCGACCGCAAGCTGGCGCAGCTCTACCTGTCGAAAATGCAGTTCGCCTACGGCCCCGACGAGAAGCAGTGGGGCAGCGCCGGCGTGGCGGGCACGAAGGATGGAAAGGGCGGCAGCGCTGGCGTGAACCTGTACGCCGAGCACCTGCGCGGCACCGAGGGCGCGGTGCTCTCGCGCAGCTCCAACCTCTACGGCATGCTCACCACCGACGACCCGTTCCAGTACCTGGGCGGCATCTCGCTGGCGGTGCGGCATCTCGACGGCAAGGCGCCCGAGCTGTACATCAGCAACCTGCGCGGCAGCGGCGCCGGGCGCGTGGAGGGCGCGGCGCAGTTCCTGTCAAAGGAGCTGGCCACGCGCCAGTTCCACCCCGGCTACATCCAGGGGCTGATGAAGGAAGGCTACGCCGGCACGCTGCAGGTGCTGGACGCCACCAACAACTTCTGGGGCTGGACGGCGACGGCGCGCGAGATCGTGCGCGACGACCAGTGGCAGGAGATGGCCGACGTCTACGTGCGCGACAAGCACCAGCTCGGCCTGCGCCAGTGGTTCGAGCGGAACAACCCGCACGCGCTGGCGCAGACCATGGAGCGCATGCTGGAAGCCGCGCGCCAGGGCTACTGGCAGACCGACGCGGCCACGCTGCGCGAGCTGAAGGAGCGCTGGCGCGATCTGGCGCGGCGCTTCGACGTGCGCACCGACAACGCCGCCTTCGCCGCCCTGGTCGGCGCCAAGGCGCAGCCCGGCGCGGGCTACGGGCTGGACGCGCCCGCCGCCGCCCGGCCCGCCGCCACCGCGCCGCCCGCGGCCGACAGCGCGCCACCGCCCGAACCCGCCGCGGAAGCGGCGCAGCCGGAACCCGAACCGGCCCCGCCGCCGCCCGTCTCGGGCCTGCTGATGCAGCCCGTGACGCCGCCGGACGACGCGCCGCCGCCCGGCGCGCCGCTGCGCAACCTGGCCTTCGGCCTGCTGCTGGCGGCCCTCACCCTTGGCGGCGCCTGGCGCCAGCGCGCCGCCGCCCACCGACTCATCTTGCAAGGAGCCTGAAACCATGAACACCCCCATCGAAGTGGCGATGTACGACATCAGCCAGCTCTTCCTCTACCCCGTGCTCATCGCCATCGCCGCGCTGTTCGCGCACGCCTTCTACGCGCTGGGCGCCTTCGCCTGGCAGGCCGTGGCGCGCCTGCGCGGGCAGGCGGCGGGCTTCGAGCTGCGGGCCGCGCGCGCGGCGCGGCCCGGCATCACGGTGGTGGAGCTGGAGACGCTGGCCGTCAAGCGCCTGGAGTTCGCGCGCATCGCCACGCGCGTGGCGCCCATGCTGGGCCTGGTGGCGACCATGATCCCCATGGGCCCGGCGCTCAAGGCGCTGGCCGACGGGCAGCTCGCCGACGTGTCGCGCAGCCTGATGGTGGCGTTCTCGGCGGTGATCCTGGCGCTGCTGGCGGCGGCCATCAGCTTCACCGTGGTGAACGTGCGCAAGCGCTGGTACGCCGCCGACCTGGCCGCCATCGAGCAGGACATGGCCCCGGCCCCGCCGGCCCATGCCGAGGGGCTGGCCCCGCTGACGGAGGCCACGGCATGAAGCACCTGCGCCTGATGGACGAGAACGAGGGGGACGATCCCATCCTCTCGGTGGTGAACCTGATCGACGTGTTCCTGGTCATCATCGCCGCGCTGCTGCTGGCCGTGGCGCAGAGCCCGGCCAACCCGTTCAGCGCCGAGCAGGTCACCGTCATCAAGAACCCGGGCAAGGAGAACATGGAGGTCATCGTCAAGGACGGCCAGAAGATCGAGCACTACAAGGCCAGCGGCGAGATCGGCGAGGGCCAGGGCGCCAAGGCGGGCGTGGCGTACAAGCTCAAGGACGGCTCCATGGTCTACGTGCCGGAGCCGGGCGCCGCGCCCGCCCCCACAGCCACGCCCCGCTGAGAAATCCTCGGCCGCGCGCTGCGGGGCCCCGTTATAGTCGCCCCGGTCACATGGCGATGGCCCGCACCGTGCAAGGGCCATCGCATCATTTTCTCGGGAGGTCTTGTGATGAACATGCAGCGCGTGCGCCACGGCGCATCCATCGTCGCCCTGGGCTTGCTGGCCACCGCCTGCGGCGGCGGCGGTGGCGGCAGCGACCCCACCCCGCCCGCCCCCGTCTCGGCGCTCACGGCCGCCTGCAGCGGCGCCTTCTGCGGCGCCGCCAGCAACACCCGCTACAGCGGCGAGGGCGTGGGCGTGTGGAGCTACACCAACAGCGGCGAGAAGGAAGCCAGCATTCCCGTGGCGCTGGAGAACGTGGGCCAGCGCGCCGTGACACTGGTCTACACCAACCCCAACGCGTCCGGCGTGCAGATGCCGGCCCTGACGCTGACACCCGCCACCACGGCCAAGGCGCAGCAGGACAGCGATGCGCACGCGCACCGCAACCAGATCCCCGAGGCCGTGCGCCAGTTCGACGCGGCCGCCCACCTGGGCAAGGCCGGCGCCGGCCAGGCCAAGGCCGCCACCACCAAGGCGGCCGTGGGCGCACAGCGTACCTGGTACATCGACGCGGACAACGGGATGGAGCAGCGCACCGCCACGCTCAAGCGGCAGAAGACCTTTGCCGACGGGCGCGTCATCAACCTGTGGCTCGAAGACGCGGAAGCCGGCGCGGGCAAGATGACCGATGCCATGCTCGACACCTTCATGGAGCGCTTTGCCCGCCCGGCCAACTCCGTGTACGGCCTGGTCACCGGCCTGGCGGGCCAGCCCTGGGGCGCCCACGGCTACAACAACCTGATCGCCGCCGAGCAGCCCATCGACATCGTGTTCGTGAACTTCGTGCCCGACGGCAAGCCGTATGGCCTGCTGGGCTACTTCTGGTCGCTCAACAACCTGCAGGCCAACCCCAGCATCGGGCAGCTCAAGTACAGCAACGAGTCCCTGTCGTTCTACATGGACACGGAAACGGTGTACCTGGACCTGGCCAGGGGCATGGACGTGCAGATCAGCACGCTGGCGCACGAGTTCGTGCACATGGTCAACTTCTACCAGCGCCGGGTGCTGCGCGGCATGTCGTATGGCTTCGACACCTTCCTGGAGGAAATGTCCGCCGTGATGGTCGAAGACGTGCTGGGCGAGCGCATCACCCCCGGCTACAACACCGCACGCGACGAGCACATGCCCGCATGGCTTGCCCGTTCGGGCTTCAACTGCGACCCGACCGAATGGAGCACGGGCAGCACCTGCTTCGGCTACAACGTGGTCGGCTCGTACGGCGCCTACCTGCTGCGCCAGTACGGCGTGGGCTTCTACCAGCAAATGCTGAAGAACACCTCCTCCACCGATTCGTGGACGGTGCTGGACAACGCCATCACCACCGCCGGCGGCCCCGGCCTGGCCGGCACACTGCCGCGCTGGGGTGCCAGCATCGCGCTGCTGCCCGGCGCCGCCAGCCCGCAGGGGTATGGCTATCCGCTGCGCAACGATGCCAGCGGCTTCACGCTCGTGGGCATCAACGGCCCGGACTACGCCAAGGTGCGCCAGCTGCCCGACGCGGTGCCGCCCACCCTCGCGGGCCACGGCCACTTCCCGCTCACGCGCCAGGCCAACGACAAGGGCGTGTACCAGGAACAGCTGAGCGTGCCGCAAGGGGCCACGCTCACGGTGGTGGTGCAGTAAAGGGCTGCGCAAGATGGATCCACGGCCCCTTCGGGGGCCGTTTTTCATGGCCGCGGCATTTCAAGGGAAAAACGCCTCCAGACCTTACCCACCAAGCGCAAGCAGCTCTCGTTTCAGGAGCATGAAAGTGCCCCTGCCGGGCAAAGGGCCTATGCACGCGCCGCATGCCGGCCAAACACAGCCGCCTTGGACAGCGCAAAAACCGGGGAGTAAGCTGCGCGGCTTGACTTCCACAAGGAGACTTCTTCATGTCGAACCCGTCCGGCATCGCCACGGCGGCACACCCGCTGCCTTCCTACCTCGACCCCCACAACCTCGGCCCCTGGGGCATCTACCTGCAGCAGGTGGACCGCGTCACGCCCTACCTGGGCAGCCTCGCGCGCTGGGTGGAAACGCTCAAGCGCCCCAAGCGCGCGCTGATCGTGGACGTGCCGATCGAGCTGGACAACGGCACCATCGCCCACTTCGAGGGCTACCGCGTGCAGCACAACCTGAGCCGCGGCCCGGGCAAGGGCGGCGTGCGCTTCCACCAGGACGTGACGCTGTCCGAGGTGATGGCCCTGTCGGCCTGGATGTCGGTGAAGAACGCGGCCGTGAACGTGCCCTACGGCGGCGCCAAGGGCGGCATCCGCGTCAACCCCAAGACCCTGTCCACGGGTGAGCTGGAGCGCCTGACGCGCCGCTACACCAGCGAGATCGGCCTGCTCATCGGCCCGACCAAGGACATTCCGGCACCCGACGTGAACACCAACGGCCAGGTCATGGCCTGGATGATGGACACCTACTCCATGAACGTGGGCGCCACCGCCACCGGCGTGGTCACGGGCAAGCCGGTGGACATCGGCGGCTCGCTGGGCCGCATCGAGGCCACGGGGCGCGGCGTGTTCACCGTGGGCGTGGAGGCCGCCAAGCTCACCGGCCTGGCGATCGAGGGCGCGCGCGTGGCCGTGCAGGGCTTCGGCAACGTGGGCGGCACGGCGGGCAAGCTGTTCGCCGACGCGGGCGCCAAGGTGGTGGCCGTGCAGGACCACACCGGCACCGTGCACAACGCCAGCGGGCTGGACGTGCCCGCGCTGCTGGCCCACGTGAAGGCGCAGGGCGGCGTGGGCGGCTTCGCCGGCGGCGAGCACATGGCCGACGACGCATTCTGGGGCGTGGCCTGCGACATCCTGATTCCCGCCGCGCTCGAAGGCCAGATCACCAAGGACAACGCAGCGCGCATCCAGGCGCGCATGGTCATCGAAGGCGCCAACGGCCCCACCACCCCCGAGGCCGACGACATCCTGCACGACAAGGGCGTGCTGGTGCTGCCCGACGTGATCGCCAACGCCGGCGGCGTGACGGTGAGCTACTTCGAGTGGGTGCAGGATTTCTCCAGCTTCTTCTGGACCGAGGACGAAATCAACGCCCGCCTGGTGCACATCATGCAGAACGCCTTCGCCGCCATCTGGCAGGTGGCACAGGAGAACAAGGTGAGCCTGCGCACGGCCACCTTCATCGTCGCGTGCAAGCGCATCCTGCACGCGCGCGAAGTGCGCGGACTGTACCCGTAATACAAGCCAAATCAGCCTCCAGCGCTTGCCTGGCAAGCGCTGGCAGCTATCAAAGCAGGAGCCCTTGCGTCACGCCACGGGCGGCTGTGGATCGACCGCGTCGGCGGGCAGCACCGTGCGCAGCGCCAGGCAGAACGGCTGCTCGCACGGCGCGCGCCCGGCGTAGGGGCAGCCGTGCGACTGGCACAGCTGCGCCTCATGCTCGCGCACCAGCTCTTCGTCCTTGGGCAACTGGCCGCTGGCCTGCAGCGCGGCCATGAGCAGCCAGGGGTCGCTGCGCGCCTGCAGCAGTTCGCGGCCGTAGAGCGCGGGCTGGGCCAGGGGCTGGAAGTCCAGCGTCAGCAGCGCGCTGGCACGCGCGGCAGCGGGCGTGGCCGGCTGCAGCACCAGTGCCCAGGTGCCCGACTGCAAGGCCTCGGGCTTGCCCGCGAACGCGGCCGCGAGCGGCGCGCCGCCGCCCGGGGCGGCGGCCGGAGCGGCCGTGGGCGCCTGCGGCTGGGCCTGCAGCCAGGGCTGGGGCACGCGCAGCGTGAGGGCGAAGCCGCGCGGGCCCTGCTCGGTCTGCACCACGCCCTGGCGCACCAGCCAGGTCTGCAACGGCGGCAGATCGGGGGATGCGTGCTCGCCATCGACCTGCGGCAGCAGCGCCGCGGGCCAGGGCTGCACGGCCAGCACGCGCTGCGGCTGCACCGGCGCCGTGAGCTGCTGCACCAGCATGGACACCATGGCACGCAGCGGCGCGCCCACGCCCGTGGCCGGCCAGGGCGGCAGCACGGGCGCGGCGGCGCCCTGCGGCAGCGCGGGGCGGCCTGGTGGCGTGGCCAGCGACGGCTGTGCGGCCGCACCGGGCGCCGCGCCGGGCGGGCGCGGCGTGCCCGCCTCGCCAGAGCCACTGGCCAGCAGGCTGGCGCGCGCCTGGGCGGACAGGCTGACCTGGTCGGGCACCTGCGGCGCCGGGGGCTGCGGGGCCTGGGCCGGTGCCGCAGCGGGCGCTGGCGCGGCCGGCGCGCTGGGCGCGGGCAGCGGCGTGTCGCGGCTGGCGCCCAGCAGGGCGTTCTGGCGCTGCAGCGCAGCCTCGGCCAGCACCAGGGCGGGCGGCTGCGGGACGGGGGGCAGGTTCACGGACATGGCGGCGCGGGCGGCAGGGGCGGTATCGCCCCGCATTCTGCGGCGCGCGCGCCGACATGACCAGTCTCTTTCAAAAACAATAGCTGCCTGCGCTTGCCTGGTGCGCCTTGCAGCGTTTTTTTATCAACATCAGTCCATTGCGCTGCGCGCCACCCATGCAACCGGCGCGGCCCAAGCGCGGGCAGCCGAGCAAGGGCCGCCCCGCAGCGAGGGCTGCGTCCCCCTCCCGCAGCGCGCAGCGCTGCGAGAGAGGGGGAAGGCGCGAAGCGCCTCAGGGGGTGCTCTTTCACTCACGGTAGAACAGCGGCCGGGTCTTGACGCCCTGCACGGCCTGGGCGATCGCGGCGATGTGGTCAGGCGTGGTGCCGCAGCAGCCGCCCAGCACGTTGACCAGGCCCTCGGCGGCGAACTCGTGCACCAGGCGGCTGGTGACTTCGGGCGTTTCGTCGAAGCCGGTGTCGCTCATAGGGTTGGGCAGGCCGGCGTTGGGGTAGCAGCTGATGAAGGTGCCCTGCGCGGCCTTGGCCAGTTCCTGGATGTAGGGACGCATCAGCGCCGCGCCCAGCGCGCAGTTCAGGCCGATGGTGAGCGGATTCGCGTGGCGCACGCTGTGCCAGAAGGCGGTGACGGTCTGGCCGCTGAGGATGCGGCCCGAGGCGTCGGTGACGGTGCCGCTGACCATGATGGGCAGGCATTCGCCGGTCTGCTCGAAGGCTTCATCGACGGCGAACAGCGCGGCCTTGGCGTTGAGCGTGTCGAAGATGGTCTCGACCAGGATCACGTCCGACCCGCCCTCGATCAGCGCCAGCGTCTGTTCCAGGTAGGCGGCGCGCAGCTGCTCGAAGGTCACGTTGCGCGCGCCGGGGTCGTTCACGTCGGGGCTGATGCTGGCGGTCTTGGGCGTGGGGCCGAGCGCGCCGGCGACGAAGCGCGGCTTGTCCGGCGTGGAGAACTTGTCGCAGGCCGCGCGCGCCAGTTTGGCGCTTTCCAGGTTCATCTCATAGGCCAGGCCGGCCATGTGGTAGTCGTCCTGCGCGATGGTGGTGGCGCCGAAGGTGTTGGTCTCGATCAGGTCGGCGCCCGCGGCCAGGTAGCCCTCGTGGATGTCGCGGATCACGTCGGGCCGCGTGAGCGACAGCAGCTCGTTGTTGCCCTTCACGTCGCGCGGGAAGTCGGCGAAGCGCGCGCCCCGGTACTGCGCCTCGGTGAGCTTGAAGCGCTGGATCATCGTGCCCATGGCACCGTCGAGGATGGCGATGCGCTCGCGCAGGATGGCGGGGAGCTGCTGGGCGCGGGTGTAGGTCGGCAGGGTCATGGGGGGCGATTGTAGAAAGCCGGGCCCCGGGCTCCTGGCGGGCCGCGCATTTTCCAGCCGCGCGCGTGCGGATACCGCGCGGTTGCCCGCCAAAGGGCGCATGATGGCGCCGGTTTCCTCTCAACCCTGGCATGAAAGGTGTTTCCGATGCAGCCATTTTCCCTTTCCCGGTCCCTGCGCGGCGCATTGCTGGCGGGCCTGGCCGGACTCGCGGCGCTGTCCACCGCCTGGGCCTGCACGCGTTTGGTCTACCACGGCGCCAACGGCCAGGTGGTCACGGCGCGCTCGATGGACTGGAAGAGCGACATCACCAGCAACCTGTGGGTGCTGCCGCGCGGCATGGCGCGCAGCGGCGAGGTCGGCCCGAACTCGCTGCGCTGGACCTCGCGCTACGGCAGCGTCGTCACCTCGGGCTACGACGTGTCCACCACCGACGGCGTGAACGAGGCCGGGCTGCACGCCAACCTGCTGTGGCTGGCCGAGTCGCAGTACCCGCATTTCGATGCGCAGAGCAAGCCCGGGCTGACCATCGCGGCCTGGGCGCAGTACGTGCTGGACAACTTCGCCACCGTCCAGGAGGCCGTGGCGGCGCTGGAGCAGCAGCCCTTCACCCTGGTGACCGACAACGTGCCGGGCGAGAGCCGCCTGACCACGCTGCACCTGTCGATGTCGGACGCCAGCGGCGACAGCGCCATCGTCGAGTACATCGGCGGGCGCCAGGTGATCCACCACAGCCGCAGCTACCAGGTGATGACCAACTCGCCGGTGTTCGAGCAGCAGCTGGCGCTGAACGCCTACTGGCAGCAGATCGGCGGCACCACCATGCTGCCGGGCACCAACCGCGCGGCCGACCGCTTCGCCCGGGCCGCGTTCTACGTCAACGCCATCCCGAAGGACCCGGACCCGGACAAGGCGCTGGCCAGCATCTTCAGCGTGATCCGCAACGTCTCGGTGCCCTACGGCATCAGCACGCCCGGGCAGCCCAACATCTCCTCGACCCGCTGGCGCACCGTCTTCGACCACCAGCGCAAGCTGTACTTCTTCGAGTCGGCCCTCACGCTCAACACCTTCTGGGTCGATCTCAAGGCCGTGGACTTCAGCGCCGAAAGCGGCAAGGTGCTGCAGCTCGACCTGGGCCCGGACCAGCGCCACGCCTTCGCGGGCGACGCCACGCGCGCGTTCCGGCCGGCGGCGCCGTTCAAGTTCCTGGGGCTCTGAGGCAAAACAACACCCCCCTGAGCGGCTGCGCCGCTTCCCCCCGCTCTCGCATGGCTGCGCCATGCGGGCGGGGGGACGCCACCAGCGCGGCGGGGCGGCCCTTGCGCGGTGGCCCGCGCATGGGCCGCGCCGGTTTCATGGACTGCGGGTGGCGTGTGGCGGCCTGGGGTGTGCGCGCACAATACGCACCCACAATACGCAGTTGCGCCACCGCGCGCACGCCGCCCCGGCATTGCGGGCAAAATCGGCCTCCAGCGCTTGCCAGCCAAGCGCTACCAGCTATCAAAGATAGAGCATCCCTGTGTCTCCAGCGCATTCCGTCCTCCACGATGTCTTTGGCTACGCGCAGTTCCGCGGCCCGCAGGAGGCCATCGTGGAGCACGTCATCGCGGGCGGCGACGCGCTGGTGCTCATGCCCACGGGCGGCGGCAAGAGCCTGTGCTACCAGGTGCCGGCCATCGTGCGGCGCGACGCGGGGCGCGGCGTCACCGTGGTGGTGTCGCCGCTGATCGCGCTGATGCACGACCAGGTGGGCGCGCTGCACGAAGCCGGGGTGGACGCGGCCTTCCTCAACTCCACGCTCGACTGGCAGCAGACGCTGGACGTGGAGCGGCGCCTGGCGCGCGGCGAGATCACGCTGCTGTACGCCGCGCCCGAGCGCGTGACGACCGAGCGCTTCCTCGGCCTGCTCGACGACCTGCACGCGCGCGGGCAGCTCGGCCTGTTCGCCATCGACGAAGCGCACTGCGTGAGCCAGTGGGGCCACGACTTCCGCCCCGAGTACCGGCAGCTGTCCATCCTGCACGAGCGCTACCCGGGCGTGCCGCGCGTCGCGCTCACGGCCACGGCCGACGAACTGACGCGCGCCGACATCGTCGAAGGGCTGCGGCTGCAGGGCGCGCGCCTGTTCCTCAGCAGCTTCGACCGGCCCAACATCCGTTACCGCATCGAGGAGAAGAAGGAGCCGCTGGCGCAGTTGCTGCGCTTCATCGAGCGCGAGCACCTGGGCGACGCGGGCGTGGTCTATTGCCAGTCGCGCAAGCGCGTCGAGGAAATGGCCGAGGCGCTGGCGCAGGCCGGCATCGACGCCCTGCCCTACCACGCCGGCCTGCCCGCCGACACGCGCCAGGCGCACCAGGACCGCTTCCTGCGCGAGGACGGCGTGGTGGTGGTGGCGACCATCGCCTTCGGCATGGGCATCGACAAGCCGGACGTGCGCTTCGTCGCCCACGTGGACATGCCCAAGAACATCGAGGGCTACTACCAGGAAACCGGCCGCGCCGGGCGCGACGGCCTGCCCGCCGACGCCTGGATGGTCTATGGCCTGCAGGACGTGGTGAACCAGCGCCGCATGATCGACGACGGCGAGGCGGGCGAGGAGTTCAAGGCCGTGATGCGCGCCAAGCTCGACGCCCTGCTGGCCCTGGCCGAGGCCACCGACTGCCGCCGCCAGCGCCTGCTTTCCTACTTCGGCGAAACCTCGAAACCCTGCGGCAACTGCGACAACTGCATCGCCCCCCCGGCGGTGTGGGACGGCACCGACGCCGCGCGCAAGCTGCTGTCCACCATCTACCGCGTGCACGAGGCCAGCGGCCTGACCTTCGGCGTGGGCCACCTGATGGACATCGTGCGCGGCAAGCTCACCGACAAGGTGCGCCAGTTCGGGCACGACAAGCTCTCCACCTTCAACCTCGGCGCGCAGTATTCCGAGGCGCAGCTGCGCGGCGTGCTGCGCCAGTTGCTGGCCGTGGGCGCCGTGGGCGTGCACCGCGTGGCCATGGAGAACGGCCACAGCTTCGACACGCTGACGCTTTCGCACGGCTCGCGCCCGGTGCTGCGCGGCGAGCAGACCGTGATGCTGCGCGAGGCCTCGGCCCACGCCGCGCCGAAGAAGGCGCGCCGCGCCGCCGCGCCGCCCGTGGCCGCCGCCAACCTGGGCGCGGACGCGCAGGTGCGCTTCATCAACCTGAAGGCCTGGCGCGCCGAGGTGGCGCGCGCGCACAACCTGCCGGCCTACGTGATCTTCCACGACGCCACGCTGGCGGCCATCGCCGAGCGCAACCCGGCCACGCTGGAAGACCTGCAGGGCATCAGCGGCATGGGGGCGAAGAAGCTCGAAGCCTACGGGGCGGAAGTGCTGCGGGTGGTGCAGGGGTAGCGCGCTGTGGTTCAATGCGCCGATGCCCTGGAGCCCGCCATGACCTTGCCCGCATGCCAACCCCGCTTCGATGCCGATGCCTACCTCGCATGGGAGGCCGGCCAGCCCGGCAAGAACGAATACTTCGACGGCGAAGTGTTCGCCATGTCCGGCGCCTCCGACGCGCATGTGACGATCGCGGGCAATCTGTACATGGCCCTGCGCGGCCACCTGCGCGGCGGCCCCTGCAGCGTATTCATCTCCGACATGAAGCTGCGCGTGGAAGAGGACAACGCCTTTTTCTATCCCGACGTGTTCGTCACCTGCGCCGCCGCCGACCGCGCGCAGAGCCACTACAAGAGCGCCCCGAGCCTGGTGGTGGAAGTGCTCTCGCCCTCCACCAGCGCCTACGACCGGGGCGCGAAGTTCGCCGCCTACCGCAAGCTGCCCGGCCTGCGCGAGTACGTGCTCATCGACAGCGAGCGCCTGAGCGTCGATCTGTTCCGCCGCGACGACGCCGGCCGCTGGGTGCTCTACCCGTTCGACGCCGTGGACCAGCAGGTCGAATTCGCCAGCGTCAGCCTGCAGTTGCCGCTGCAGGCGCTGTACGAGGACGTAGCGCTGGCCCGCACCAGCGCGCACCCCTGAAACCGCGCGCGGCCGCGGCGCGTCAGGGCGGCGTGCCCATCACCGCCAGCGCATAGCCGAAGTACTCTGGCACGCAGGCGGTGTGGCCGCTGGGCACGGCACTGCTGCATTCGCGCAGGCTGACCGGCGCGCCACCGCTGGCGCGCAGGGTGTCGTAGGCCGACAGCGAGGCGGCGAAGGGCACGGTGGCGTCGTCACGGCCATGGAACAGGTACACCGGCGCGCTCGGCGTCCAGCCCCAGTGCACGCTGCTTTGCGCGCGCAGCGTCTCCTGGTCGTCGGCCAGGTAGGTGTCGAGGAAACGCGCGTCGTAGCGCACGTCGGCGTCGCCCGGCACCAGCGCGCGCAGCAGCAGGCGGCGCACTTCGGCGCGCACCGAGGCGCCCAGGTGGCGCAGCGTGCCGGGACTGAGCATCCAGCCGATGGCGGGGTACTCGTCGCGCACGCGGTCGAGCTGCGTGTCCAGGGTCACCTGCATGTCGAAGGGGCCGGCGGCGGGCAGGGCAGCGCGCAGCTGCGGCAGCAGCGCGCTGCGCGTGCGCTCCATTTCGCGCTGCGCGGCCATGGTGGCGTAGCCGCCCTCGGAATAGCCCAGCAGGTACAGCTGGCCGTTGTCGGCCACGCGGGCGGCGCGGCGCCACTGCTGCGCGGCATCGAGCATGTCGAGCACGGCACGCGCCGTGGCCTGCGACTGCAGGTAGGGGTGGGCCGCGGCGTTGCTGTGCGCAAAGCCCACGTAGTCCGCCGCGACGACGATGTAGCCCAGCGAGGCCAGCACCAGCGGCGGCTCGCTCGGCGCCAGGTTGAGCGAGGGCGCATCGGCATTGGCGAACGTGGTGGCGTGCTGGTAGCCCAGCACCGGACTGGCCGCCGCGCCCGCCGCCTTTTGCGGCACGGCCACGAGGCCGGAGGCTTCGACGAGCGCGCCGTCGGCATCCTGCGTCAGGTAGGTCAGGCGGTAGGTGGAGACGCCGTAGCGCGGCTGCAGCGGCGGAATCCGGCTGGTGCCCGCGGCCACGGCGGCGGTGAAGGCGTCCACACCGATCCCGGCCAGGCTCTGGACCGACAGCAATTGCCCCACCTGGGGCGGCGGGGGTGCGGGCGGCAGCGGCGTGGAGCCGCCGCCACCGCCGCAGCCGGCCAGGGCCAACGCCAGCATCCCCAGTGCCAGGGGCATTGCGCGCCATTGCATACGTCTTCTCCTTCGCACGACAGACCGGCGAGGATAAGGCCCGCGCCCGCGCGGCATGGCGGCTGGAAAAGATCGTTGACAGACGTTCAGCCTGGAAACGGCAGTTGAACGCGTTCGCCAGTGCCGTGATCGGCGTGCCAGGCAAGGCGCGACGACGCGGCGGGCTCCTGCCCGCAAGGAGGAGCAACGCCGCATGGCGCGGCGAGCGCGGCGCTGGCGGGCGCGTAGCGTGGTTCACCCCGCAGGCGAACGGCAACGAAGCAGCGAATGTCACTATCCATGCGGCCCTTGTGAAAATGGCAAGCGGTCAACTGCCGTTTCCAGGCTTAGCCCCGCACCACGGCCCCTGCCAGCCCAGGCAGGGGCTGCGCCAGCGCCTGCCGGGCAGCATGGGCGCTGCCGGGCGCGCGCGCGTCTTCGCAGGGCTGCAGCACCCAGTGGCGCAGGCCCAGGTGCTGCAGTTCTTCGCCCAGGGCCTGTAATTCCTCCACGGGATACAGGCCGGGGTGCCAGGTGGTGCGGCACTCGTGCGCCACGCCGCTGGCCAGCAGCAGCGCCAGCGAGGCGCGCACCCGCGCGCCGCTGCCGGGCGTGCCGGTGATGGCGGGCATGCGCGCCCAGGGGGCCTTCACGTCCAGCCCCACCCAGTCGAGCAGCGGCAGCGCGGCGGCCAGGCGTTCGGGGTACATGCCGCCGGTGTGCAGCGCGGTGGCGTAGCCCAGCGCGCGCACCTGCGCCAGCGCATCGGGCAGGCCGGATTGCGCCAGCGGCTCGCCGCCCGAGAACACCACGCCATCGAGCAGGCCGCGCCGCTGGCGCAGCAGGGCCAGCACATCGTCCCAGTCCAGCGCGCCGGGCTGGGTGGCGTCGAGCAGGCCGGGGTTGTGGCAGTAGCCGCAGCGCCAGGGGCAGCCCTGGCAGAACACCACGGCCGCCAGCTTGCCGGGGAAGTCGATGGTGGTGAGCGGCGTCAGGCCGCCGATGCGCAGCCTGGATGCAGGCAGGGCCTCAGCAGTGGTAGCTGCAGCCACGTGCGGGCTCGGCGAAGAACTGGCGCTCGTTGTGCTCGCCCTGCTTGCCGGTGTTGAAGCTGGCCACGGGGCGGTGGTAGCCCATGACGCGCGTCCAGACCTCGCAGGGCTGGCGCTCGTCGTCGGTGAGCTGCACGGCGGCCAGGGCGGTTTGTTCGGTGGTGGAGAAATGGCTCATGGTGAACTCCTTGGGGGGTTGGAAACTACGGTTTTGATAGCTGCTTGCGCTTGATGGGTAAGGGCTGGAGGCCGATTTGGCTTCAAGCCGCGAGCAGGCGCCGGCGCTTGGCCGCCAGCCGCTCTTCATCGCACGTGGGGCAGAACTGGTGCTCGCCCGCGAGGTAGCCGTGCGTCGGGCAGATGGAGAACGTGGGCGTGACGGTGATGTAGGGCAGGCGGAAGTTGGTCAGCGCGCGCTTGACCAGCTCGCGGCAGGCGGCGCCGCTGGAGATGCGCTCGCCCATGTAAAGGTGCAGCACGGTGCCACCGGTGTACTTGCCTTGCAAGGCTTCCTGGCGCTGCAGCGCGTCGAACGGGTCGCTGGTGTAGCCCACGGGCAGTTGCGACGAATTCGTGTAGTAGGGCTGCTCGGCGGTGCCGGCCTGCAGGATGGCGGGCCAGCGCTTCCTGTCTTCCTTGGCGAAGCGGTAGGTGGTGCCTTCGGCGGGCGTGGCCTCCAGGTTGTAGAGATGGCCGGTTTCCTCCTGGAAGGCCGTCATGCGCTCGCGCACGTGGTCGAGCAGGCGCACGGCGAAGGCGTGGCCCCATTCGCTGGTGATGTCGTGCGCATCGTGCGTGAAGTTGCGCACCATCTCGTTGATGCCGTTCACGCCCAGCGTGGAGAAGTGGTTGCGCAGCGTGCCCAGGTAGCGCTTGGTGTAGGGGAACAGGCCCTGGTCCATCAGGCGCTGGATCAGCTTGCGCTTGACTTCCAGGCTCTGCTTGCCGAGTTCGAGCAGGCGATCCAGCGCCGCGAACAGGCCCGCCTCATCGCCCGCGTGCAGGTAGCCCAGCCGCGCGCAGTTCACGGTAACCACGCCCAGGCTGCCCGTCTGCTCCGCGCTGCCGAAAAGGCCGTTGCCGCGCTTGAGCAGCTCGCGCAGGTCGAGCTGCAGGCGGCAGCACATGGAGCGCACCATGTTCGGCGAAAGCTCGGAGTTGATGAAGTTCTGGAAATACGGCAGGCCGTACTTGGCCGTCATGTCGAACAGCGCGGCGGCGTTCTCGCTCTCCCACGGGAAGTCGGGCGTGATGTTGTAGGTGGGAATGGGGAAGGTGAACACGCGGCCCTTGGCGTCGCCCGTGGTCATCACGTCGATGTAGGCGCGGTTGATCACGTCCATCTCGGCCTGCAGCTCGCCGTAGCAGAAGGGCATTTCCACGCCGCCGATCACGGGCACCTGCTCGCGCAGGTCCTCGGGGCAGGTCCAGTCGAAGGTGAGGTTGGTGAACGGCGTCTGCGTGCCCCAGCGCGAGGGCACGTTGAGGTTGTAGACCAGCTCCTGGATGCACTGGCGCACGGCGGCATAGTCCATGCCGTCCTTGCGCACGAAGGGCGCCATGTAGGTGTCGAACGAGGAGAACGCCTGCGCGCCCGCCCACTCGTTCTGCAGCGTGCCGAGGAAGTTCACGATCTGCCCCACGGCGGAACTCATGTGCTTGGGCGGCCCCGCCTCGACCTTGCCCGGCACGCCGTTCAGCCCCTCGTGCAAGAGCGTGCGCAGCGACCAGCCCGCGCAGTAGCCGCTCAGCATGTCGAGGTCGTGGATGTGGATGTCGCCATTGCGGTGCGCCTCGCCGATCTCGGGCGCGTAGACGTGCGAGAGCCAGTAGTTGGCCGTCACCTTCCCCGCCACGTTGAGGATCAGCCCGCCGAGCGAATAGCCCTGGTTGGCGTTGGCGTTCACGCGCCAGTCGGCGCGCGTCAGGTATTCGTTGATGGAGCTTTCGACGTGCACCAGCGTCTGCCGGTCGGCGCGCAGCGTGGCGTGGCGCTGGCGGTAGGCCATGTAGGCGCGCGCGGTCTGCAGGTGGTTGGCGGCGATCAGCGTCTGCTCCACCACGTCCTGGATCTGCTCGATGGCCGGCGCCTCGCCGCGAAAGCGGTGGACCAGCACCTTGGTGGCCTGGGCGGTGAGCAGCTGCGCCTCGTCCTCGCCGAATTCGCCGGTGGCGCTGCCGGCGCGCGCGATGGCCGAGCGGATGCGGTGGGCGTCGAACGCGGCGCGGGCGCCGTCGCGCTGGATCACGTCGCGCGGCAGGGTGGCCAGGGGGGAGGACATGCGGCTTGCTCCTTCAGGTAAAACACTACCTGTAGTGTGCAACAGACCATCGGAACACTATAGGTAGTTATTCACCCCTTTTGACCCAGCACAAAGACCCAGTGTTTCAGTCGGTAAAAAAACGCCGGCACAAGGCCGGCGCAAACCTGAGGCAGGGAGAGGAAAACGGAGCGAGAAGCGTCAGCAGGCCGCCGCCTCGGCATGCTGGGCTTCCACACGCGGGTAGAAATCGCGGTCTTCGTGGCGCATGCGCTCGTGCACGCGGCGCAGCACGTCGTTGGCGGCGGCGCGGAACGCGGCCTCGTCCTCGCGCAGGCGCTGCGCGGTGTTCCAGCGCCGCGCGAACTGGTCGAAGGCGGCGGCGATCGGCCCCATCTCCACCTGGAAGCGCTGCCCCAGGCGCGCCAGCGCGGCGTCGTCGCCGCGCTGCAGCGCCGGGTACAGCGCCTGGTCCTCCACGGACAGGTGCAGCTTGATGACCGAGCTCATGGCCACGATGCCCTGGGCGATGGCCTCGGCATTGCGCGCCACGCCCGCATGGGTCAGCTCGCGCAGGGCGGCGATGCGCCGCAGGATGTCCACGTGCTGGTGCTTGAATTTGTCGATGTTCATGGTGCTTCCTTCACAGAGTTGGTGCCCTGGGTGGATGCAAGCCCCGGGCCAGGCCTGGCCGCCTTGGGAATCAAGCACTTGGCACGCATAGGGTATTTACCACCCCATGCATTCGCGGTTGTTTTAACCTTGTACGGTCATGAATACCCTGATCGACCCCGCCCTGCTGGCCGACCTGGCCGCTGCGCACCCGCCCGCCGAGCGCCTGCAGCGCCTGGCCAGCCAGTTGCGCACGCACTTCCGCTGCGGTGCCGTGGTGCTGCTGCGGCTGGAGGAGGAGCACCTGCGCCCCGTGGCCATGGACGGCCTGGTGCCCGAGGCGCTGGGGCGGCGCTTCGCCGTACGCCAGCACCCGCGCCTGGCGGCCATCCTGGCGCGGCGCGAGGTAGTGTGCTTCGACCACGACAGCACCCTGCCCGACCCCTACGACGGCCTGCTCGACACCCTGGTGGGCGCCCCGCTGCCGGTGCACGACTGCATGGGCGTGGCGCTGTGGGTGGACGAGCGCCCCTGGGGCGTGCTCACGCTCGACGCGCTGCGCACCGGCACCTTCGGCGCGCCCGAGCGCGCCGCGCTGGCGCACTGCGCGCGCCTGGCCGAAGCGGCGGTGCGCATGGCGCAGTTGGAGCGCGAGGTGCAGGCGCTGCGCCTGGCGCCCCCGGCCCGCGCCACCGCGCCCGCCGAAGGGGCGGCGCCCACCGCCGACCCCGATGCCGAGATCGTCGGCCAGAGCCCGGCGCTGACGCAGTTGCTGCACGAGCTGCGCGTGGTTGCCAGCTCGGCGCTGCCGGTGCTGCTGCTAGGCGAGACCGGCGTGGGCAAGGAGCTGTTCGCGCGCTGGCTGCACCGCCACTCGCCGCGCCGCGGCAAGCCGCTGGTGCACGTGAACTGCGCCGCGCTGCCCGAGACGCTGGCCGAAAGCGAGCTGTTCGGCCACGTGCGCGGCGCGTTCTCCGGCGCCATGGCCGACCGGCCCGGCCGCTTCGAGGCCGCCGAGGGCGGCACGCTGTTCCTCGACGAAGTGGGCGAGCTGCCGCTGGCCGTGCAGGCCAAGCTGCTGCGCACACTGCAGAACGGCGAGATCCAGCGCCTGGGCGCCGACCGCCCCCGGCGCGTGGACGTGCGCGTGCTCGCCGCCACCAATCGCCCGCTGCGCGAGCAGGTGGCCAGCGGCGCCTTCCGCGCCGACCTGTACCACCGGCTGTCGGTATACCCGGTGCCGATCCCGCCGCTGCGCGAGCGCGGCGCCGACGTGCTGCTGCTCGCCGGGCGCTTCCTGGAGCTGAACCGCGCGCGCCTGGGCCTGCGCAGCCTGCGCCTGTCGGCCGCCGCGCAGGCGGCGCTGCAGCGCTACCCCTGGCCCGGCAACGTGCGCGAGCTGGAGCACGTCATCAGCCGCGCCGCGCTCAAGGCCCTGAGCCGGGGCGCCGGGCGCAACGACATCGTGACGCTGGAGCCCGCGCTGCTCGACCTGGACCCGGACCAGCACGGTGCGGCCCCGCCGGAGCCGCCGCCGCTCGCCGGCGATGCGGCGCCCGCCGCCGAGGGCCCGCTGCGCGATGCCGTGGACGCCTGCCAGCGCGCCGTCCTCCGCGCCGCGCTGGCGCGCCACGACGGCAACTGGGCCCGCGCGGCGCGGGCGCTGGACGTGGATGCGAGCAACCTGCACAAGCTCGCCCGGCGGCTGGGGATGAAGTGAAGGCCCCCTCTCGCAGCGCTACACGCTACGGGCTTGTGCATGCACACATCTTTTCATAGCGGGTCGCGCAATATCCACGCGGTTTTCCAGCTGTTTTGGGGCTCAAGGGCTTGTGGGGACTGCGCTGGCAGCTCTCTTTTTTGATCTTCTGCCGGGGGGTTGAGGGGAGAGGCCGGGACTCGCCCCGGCGGGCGACTCCCTTTTCTTGCTCGTGCAAGAAAAGGAAGCAAAAGAAGCACGCCCCTGCTGCCCGTATCCCCTGCGCTGCGCTCCGGGGCAGCCTGCGGTGCTCGGGCGCGGGGCGGTGCCGCGTAACTCACTGCGCGCCTGCGGCGCTGCGTTCAAACAGACGCGGCAAGTCAGTTCACGAAGCGCGTGTGTCCTTCGGCACACGCGCCCGCCCCACGCCCTGCGCTCCTCGGTACGGCCAGAAGGGGTTTGAAGACGACACGGGCCATCGCTGCGCTCGGCCTGGCGCGCGCGGCGCGTAGCGCCTGCGTGTTGGGGGCCGAGCGCAGCGATGGCCCGTGTCGGTCTCCACCCCCTTTCAGGCTGCGCCTGGGGCGAGGCGGTGGTGGGGTGGCATGCGCGAAGTCGCGCATGCTTCGTGGTCTGACTCGCTGCGGTTGTTTGAGCGAAGCGCGCAGCGCGTAGCGAGTTCCGCAGCGCACCCCGCCAGCGTCTCGCCCCAGGTTTGCCCCGTAGCGAAGCGAAGGGGTCGCAGACTGCGGGGCGCGTTTCTTTGGGTACTTTCTTGCCGCGCAGCAAGAAAGTACCTCGCCCGCCGGGGCGAGTCCCGGCTCCGGGAAGCAACCCCACAAAAACACTAAAAAAAAGAGAGCTGCCAGCGCACCCAAATAGCCGCAAAGCCGCGCAAGCATTGCGTAACGCGCTATGAAAATGGGCCGTGAGTGCCCTCAACGATTACAAGCCAAATCGGCCTCAAACGCTTGTCCAGCAAGCGCTGGCAGCTCTTCTTTCAGGAGTCCGCTGCCGCAGCCGGCCCGGACTGCAGCGTGGCCGCATAGGCCTGCACGGCCTGACCGAGCTGCGCGCGCAGCGCCGCCGCGTCGACCCACGGCCCCTGCGCCAGCAGCGACTGCGAGACCCAGCCGTAGGTCATGGCGTGCAGCAGCCGCGCCGCCCCTGCCGCATCGTGCGGCGCGCCGGCCGCCGCCTCCAGCGTGCGCTGCCACAGCGCCACGTAGGCCTCGTAGTGCTTGCGAAAGGCCTGCGGCGTGGACACCTGGCGCTCCACCAGAAACAGCGCCGCCCACACCGGCGCCTCGGCCATCACCTGGCCCACCTGCACGTCGAGCTGCGCGTCCAGCACCCGCGCCAGCGGCCGCCCGCGCGCGGCATCGACGGCGGCCTGCCCCGCATCGGCCAGCGCCTTCACGCGCTGGTGGATGCACAGCGCCGCCAGCGCGCGCATGTTGCCGAAGTATTCGTAGAACGTGCCCACGCCGACGCCGGCCACGGCCGCCACCTCGCGGATGGTGGTTTTCTCGTAGCCGCGTTCGAGCAAAACCCGAACAAACGCATCCTGCAGCGCCTGCGCGCTCGCCTGGGCGCGCGACTGGCGCGGGCGGCGGCGGATCTGCGGCGCGTCCTGCGGCGGCGTTGAAACCCGAACACCTCGCGAGGCCATTTTTCCTAGACTTTCCTTTCACCACACAAGGAGACAAGCCCCCATGGCCGACTGGAACACCCACACCGTTTTCAACCAGGTGGAAGAGCCCACGGGCATCAACCTGCTCACGGCCGACCCGGCCCTGGCCGAGGCGCTGCAGCGCGCCGACGCCGGCTGGGCCCTGCCCGCGCTCACGCAGTACGCCGCGCGCCTGGGCGACGCCGCCACCTGGCGCCTGGCCGAGGAGGCCAACCGCCACCTGCCCACGCTGCACGGCTTCGACGCACGCGGGCGCCGCATCGACCAGGTGGAGTTCCACCCGAGCTGGCATGCGCTCATGGAAATGTACCGTGGCCAGGGCCTGATCGGGCAGCCCTTCGCCGACACCCGCAAGGGCCGCTGGGCCGCCTGGGCCGCGGGCTTCTACCTGCACGGCCAGGTGGAGCAGGGCACGCTGTGCCCGGCCACCATGACCACGGCCAGCATCCCCGTGCTGCAGAAGGAACCGGCGCTGTGGGCACAGCTGCAGGCGCAGCTGCTGAGCCCGGCCTACGACGCGCGCGACCTGCCGCTGGCGCGGAAAACATCGCTCTGGCTCGGCATGGGCATGACCGAGAAGCAGGGCGGCTCGGACGTGCGCGCCAACACCACGGTGGCCACGCCCATCGGCGCGGGCGGGCGCGGCGGCGAATACCTGCTGCGCGGCCACAAGTGGTTCTTCTCGGCGCCGATGTGCGATGCGCATCTGGTGGTGGCGCGCACCGGCGCGGGCGGGCCATCCTCTTCCAATTTGGCCTGCTTCTTCGTGCCGCGCTGGCGCCCCGACGGCAGCAAGAACGCCGTGAACGTGCAGCGCCTCAAGGACAAGGTGGGCAACCGCAGCAATTCGAGCAGCGAGGTCGAGTTCCAGGACGCCTGGGGCATCCTCATGGGCGAGGAAGGCCGGGGCATTCCCACCATCATCGAGATGGCCACGTACACCCGCCTGAACTGCGTGCTGGGCAGCGCCGCCATCCTGCGCCAGGCGCTGGTGCAGGCCATCGCCTACGCGCGCCAGCGCGAGGTGTTCGGCAAGCGCCTGGCCGAACAGCCGCTGATGCGCGCCGTGCTGGCCGACCTGGCGCTGGAGAGCGAAGCCGCCATGGCGCTAGCGCTGCGCCTGGCCGAGGCCTACGAGGACGAAGCCGACCCCGTGCAGCGCGCGTACAAGCGCATCCTCACGCCCGCCGCCAAGTTCTGGGTGTGCAAGCGCGGCGTGGAATGCACGGGCGAGGCCATGGAGGTGCTGGGCGGCAACGGCTACGTGGACACCAGCGTCGTCGCGCGCCTGTTCCGCGAGTCGCCCGTCAACTCCATCTGGGAAGGCTCGGGCAACGTGATGTGCCTGGACGTGCTGCGCGCCATCGCGCGCGAGCCCGAGGCGGCGCAGGCGCTGTTCGCCGACCTGGCCGACGCCGCCGCGGGCGAGCCGCGCCTGCTGGCCACGCTGCAGTCGCTGCGCGGCCTGCTGGCCCAGCCGCCCGCGCAGCTCGAAGCCCTGGCGCGCGTGCTCGCGCAGCGCCTGGTGCTGGTGGCCCAGGCCGCGCTGCTGCGCCGCCATGCGCCCGCCGCCGTGGCCGATGCCTTCATCGCCTCGCGCTTCGGTGACGCCGACGCGGGCCGCGTGGTGGGCGCGCTGGACACGCGCGCCATCGCCGTCGATGCACTGCTGGCACGCGCGCTGGCCGCCTGACACCGGGAGCAACCGCCATGGACCTCCTCTGTGCCTTCGACAGCGCGGCGCGCAAGACGCCGCACAAGCCCTTCTTGCGCCATGCGGGCGCCTCCATCACCTACGCCGGGATGCAGCGGCGCTCGCGCCAGGCCGCCGCCGTGCTGCAGTCCTGCGGCGTGGGCGCGGGCGACCGCGTGGCGCTGATGTGCTTCAACACACCGGGCTTCGTCGATGCCCTGCTCGGCGCCTGGCGCCTGGGCGCGGCCGTGGTGCCCGTGAACCACAAGCTGCAGGCGCCCGAGGTGCAGTACATCCTGCGCCACAGCGGCGCGCGCGCCGTGCTGTTCGACGCCGCCCTGGCCCCGGTGCTGGCCGGCGTGGACAGCCCCGCCCGGCGCCTGTGCACCGAGGGCTCGGTGCCCGACGTGCTCGACTTCGACGCCGCGCGCGCCGCCGCCGCGCCGCTGGCGCAGGACGACGCGCCGCCCGCGCCCGGCGCCATCGCCGAGGTGCTCTACACCTCGGGCACCACGGGCCAGCCCAAGGGCTGCCTGCACAGCCACCAGGGCGTGGCGCTGGCGGCCATCACGGCGGCGCTGGCGCTGTCGGTCACGCGCGAGGAACGCACGCTCATCGCCATGCCGATCTGGCACTCATCGCCGCTGAACAACTGGTTCGGCGCCACGCTCTACATGGGCGGCACCGTGGTGCTGCTGCGCGAATACCACCCGCAGCACTTCCTGCAGACGGTGCAGGACGAGGGCGTGACGCTGTACTTCGGTGCGCCGGTGTCGTACCTCGCGCCGCTGCAGCGCGTGCCCGACTTCGCGCGCTACGACCTCTCCAGCGTGCGCGCCTGGGTCTACGGCGGCGGCCCCATCGGCGCCGAGACGGCGCGCCAGCTCGCGGCGGCCTACCGCAGCGAACGCTTCTACCAGGTCTACGGCATGACCGAGACCGGCCCCGTGGGCACCACGCTGTACCCCGAGGAGCAGGTGGAGCGCGCCGGCTCCATCGGCCGCGTGGCCCTGCCCGGCGTGGACCTGCGCGTGGTCAAGCCCGACGGCACCGACGCCGCCCCGGGCGAGACCGGCGAGATCTGGCTGCGCTGCGCCAGCGCCATGGCCGGCTACCTGGACGACCCCGAGGCCACGCGCGCCGCGTTCGCGCCCGGCGGCTGGTACAGGAGTGGCGACCTGGCGCGGCTGGACGGCGCGGGCTACCTCTTCATCGTGGACCGCATGAAGGACATGATCGTCACGGGCGGCGAGAACGTGTACTCCAAGGAAGTCGAGGACGCGCTCGCCAGCCACCCCGGCGTGGCCGACGTGGCCGTGTTCGGCCGGCCGCACCCCGAATGGGGCGAGACCGTGGTGGCCCGCATCGTGCCACGCCCCGGCGAGGCGCCCACGCCCGAGGCGCTGGCCGCCTACCTCGCGCCGCGCTTGGCGCGCTACAAGATCCCGCGCGAATTCGCCTTCGCGGACGCGCTGCCGCGCACCCCCACGGGCAAGCTGCAGAAGTACCTGCTGCGCGGCGCGCCGGCCTGAAGTTCAGGTCAAAATGGCCTCCAGCCCTTATGGGGCAAGCGCCAGGCGCTCCTGATTTTGACAGCACCCGGCAGGGTAGGTGCATGCAGGCAATCTGTAGAATGCGATTAATTCTCATTGATTGCCTGCCATGCACGCCCCGCCCAGCACTGCCGCCCATCCCGTGCACGCCCTGTACCGGGAGCACCACGGCTGGCTGCTGGCCCTGCTGCACCGCCGCCTGCGCTGCCCGGACGGCGCGGCCGACCTGGCGCACGACACCTTCGTGCGCGTGCTGCTCAAACCCGAGGTGCTGCCCGGGTTGCGCGCGCCGCGCGCCTACCTCGCCACCATCGCGCGCGGCCTGCTGCACGACCACTGGCGCCGCCGCTCGCTGGAGCAGGCCTGGCTCGACACCCTCGCCGCGCTGCCCGAGGCGCACGCCCCCGCGCCCGAGGACGCGCTCGCCATTCGCCAGGCGCTGCAGCAGCTCGACGACCTGCTCGGCCGCCTGGCACCCAAGGCACGCGAGGTGTTCGTGCTCTCGCAACTGCAGGGCCTGGGCTACGCGCAGATCGCGGCCCAGGTGGGCGTGAGCGAGCGCACCGTCAAGCGCTACATGGCGCAGGGGTTCGAGCTGTGCCTGACGCTGATGGAATGAGCGCGCCGGTGGCGCCCGACCCGGCCGTCATCCGCGCGGCGGCCCAGTGGCTGGTGCGCCTGCACTCGGGCAACGCAGGCGCCGCCGACTTCGCCGCCTGCGCGCGCTGGCGCGCCGCGCACCCCGCGCACGAGGCCGCCTGGCAGAAGGCCGAGCGCCTGGCGCGCCAGTTCGGCGCCGTGCCGCCCGCGCTGGGCGTGCCCGTGCTCACGCGCCCCACCATGCGCCCCGCCACGCACGCCAGCCGCCGCGCCGTGCTGCGCACCCTGGCGGCGCTGGGCGTGGCCGCGCCCGCCGCCTGGCTGGGCTGGCGCCACGCGCCCTGGCAGGGCTGGACCGCCGACTACGCCACGGCCACCGGCGAACGCCGCGAAGCCGTGCTGGCCGACGGCAGCCGCCTCACCCTGAACACCGCCACCGCGCTGGACGTGGCCTGGAGCGATGCGCAGCGCCTGGTGCGCCTGCACCGGGGCGAGGTGTACGTGCGCACCGCGCCCGACGCGCCGGGCGCGCACCGCCCCTTCATCGTCGAGACGCCCCAGGGCCGCCTGCGCGCGCTGGGCACGCGCTTCGTCGTGCGCATCGAGGACGATGGCAGCGCCGCGCGCACCCGGCTCACCGTGCTGGAGCACCGCGTGGAGGCCACGCCGCGCGGCGGCGGCGCGCCGCTGATCGTGGACGCAGGCCAGCACACCGTCCTCGGCGCCGCCGGGGCCGCGCCGCCCGCATCCAACGCGCTGCTGCCGCTGGCCGCGCCGGACGGCGCGCCCGGCTGGCTGCACGGCGTGCTGTACGCCGACGGCATGCGCCTGGACGCCTTTCTGGCCGAGCTGGCGCGCTACCGCCCCGGCGTGGTGCGCTGCGCGCCCGAGGTGGCGGATTTGCGCATCTCGGGCGCCTTCCAGCTCGCCGACACCGACTACGTGCTCGCCCTGCTGCGCGAAACCCTGCCCGTGCAGGTGCTGCTGCGCACGCGCTGGTGGGTCACCGTGGCACCGCGCGACGCCGGCTGACAGTTTTTTTGCGCCAGGCTGGCACTTTGGCCCCGCCTCGTCCGGCAAGCAGTGGACCGCCCCGCTCCGGGGCTCACATCCACCGCATCACCGACGAGGAATCCGCCCATGAACCGCACCACCCCTCCCGCCCTGTGCCCCGTGGCGCTGGCCTGCCTGCTGGCCGCCAGCGCCCTGCCGCCGGGCGCCATGGCCCAGCCGCAGGCGCAGCAGGCCGCGCGCAGCTACGCCATTCCCGCCGGCCCGCTGGCCCCAGCGCTCTCGGCCTTCGCCGGGCAGGCGGGCGTGAGCCTGTCGTTCACGCCCACGCAGACCAACGGGCTGCGCACCCCGGGCCTGCAAGGCAGCCACGGCGTGGCCCAGGGCTTTGCGCGGCTGCTCGAAGGCACCGGGCTGCGCGCCGTGGCGCGCGAGGGCGGGGGCTACACGCTGCAGGCCGCGCCGGCCGGCGACGGGGACGGCGCCGCCGTGGCGCTGGCCACCGTCACCGTGGCCGCGGCGGCCGTGCGCCATGACGGCACCACCGAAGGCACGGGCAGCTACACGCAGACCGGCCCCAGCCGCACGGCCACGGGCCTGGGCCTGTCGCTGCGCGAGACGCCGCAGTCCGTCAGCGTGATGACGCGCCAGCGCATGGACGACTTCAAGCTGGAGACGCTAACCGACGTACTGGAGCAGACGCCCGGCATCGGCGTGTACCGCCAGAACAACGCCACCGACTTCCAGGCGCGCGGCACCAGCGTCAACCTGCAGACCGACGGCATGGCCCAGGTCACCAGCGGCTGGTACTACCTCACCAGCACCTTGTTCTCGCTCGACGACATGGCGGAGATGGACCGCATCGAGGTGCTCAAGGGCTCATCGGGCCTGGTGGTCGGCAAGGGCAACTACGGCGCCACCGTCAACATGGTGCGCAAGCGGCCCACGCGCGACTTCCAGGCCAGCGTGCGCGCCAGCGCCGGCAGTTGGGACAACTACCGCGTTCAGGCCGACGTGGGCGGGCCGCTGAACGCGGCGGGCACGCTGCGCGGGCGGCTGGTGGCGTCCGGCATGGACGCCGGCGGTTTCCGCGACAACGAGAAAAGCAGCAGCAGGATGCTGTTCGGCGCGCTGGAGGCCGATCTGGCGCCCGGCACGCTGCTCAACCTCGGCCTGACCTACCGCCAGCGCGAGGCGCACGGCATTGGCACCACGCAGCCGATCCAGCGCTACACCCGCGCGGGTGCAGAAGTGCCGTGGATGCCACGCTCGTTCAACACCGGCGCGCCCTGGGGCGGGTACGAACAGAATGCGCTCAACCTTTTCGGCAGCCTGGAGCAGCGCCTGGCAAGCGACTGGACGGCCACGCTCAAGTTCTCGCACCAGCATGCGGGCATGGACGACATGGTCGCGGGCTTCCTGTACGACCGGGACCGGGCGAACTTCGGCCACTGGCGCGACATGAAGAACGACAACTGGACGGTGAACCTGGACGTCACAGGCACCTTCGACCTGCTGGGCCGCACGCACGAGCTGCTGGCGGGCACAGGCATCTCGCGCTTTCGCGGCAGTGTGCAGATGCCTACCAACAGTGCGCCGCCGGTTCCCCTCGCAGACCTGGGCACGCGCTTTGCCCAGGGCGGCGGCGCGCTGCCCCAGCCCGACACCGGCAACTGGGTCTATGGCGACAACCGCTTCAGCCAGAAGCAGCGCTACGTGTATGCCGCGGGACGGTTCCGCGTGGCCGACCCGCTGCAGCTGATCGCGGGGCTGCGCGTGACCCGGTACGAGGAGCACGACAGCACGCCCTACTGGTGGAACTGGGACATGCAGGAAAACGTCGTGCTCACGCCCTATGCCGGGCTGGTTTACGCGGCGCATCCGAACGTGTCGCTGTATGCGAGCTACGCCAACATCTTCCAGCCGCAGACCGCGCAGGACGAGCAGGGCCACACGCTGTCCCCGGAGCAGGGCAATACCTACGAAATCGGCGCCAAGGGCGAATTCCTCGACAAGCGCCTGAACGCCAGCATCAGCCACTTCTGGATGAAGACCCGCAACACCGCCGAGGAAAGCGGCGGCCTCACGCCCGGCGGCGACACGGCCTACCGCGCCGTATCGAGCGCCACGCGGCGCGGCTGGGAGCTGGAACTGTCGGGCGAGCTGGCGCACGGCTGGCAGGCGCAGGGCAGCCTGGTGCAGCAGAACAGTTCGCTCGGCAACGCCAGCCAATACCCCCAGTACCAGTTCAAGCTGGGCAGCACCTACCGCTTCGGCGGCGGCGCGCTACGCGGGTTGACCGTGGGCGCCTCCACGCGCTGGCAAGGCAAGACGGAGATCGGCAACAGCGCTGCCACGCTGGCGCAGGACAGCTATGCGCTGCTCGACCTGATGGCGCGCTACCAGGCCGACAAGCACCTGTCGTTCAGCCTGAACGTGAACAACGCGCTGGACCGGCAGTACCTGGCCGGAATGACCCAATTCAGCGCCATCGGCCTGTACTACACCTGGGGCGCGCCGCGCAGCGTGAACGTGGGCATGCGCTACGACTTCTGACCCGGCACGGGCGTCCGGGCAATGCCAGGTGTGCAATGCGCGCACAAATGAGAATTGATATCATTTTGTATCCATTCCCGCCCCGCCTGCCCGCACCATGCCCGCCGCCGAAACCGTTCACCACCGCGAAGTCGCCGCGCTCTATGCCGACCACCATGGCTGGCTGCTCGGATGGCTGCAGCGCCGGCTCGGCCATGCCGGCGACGCGGCCGATCTGGCGCAGGACACCTTCGTGCGCCTGCTCACCGCGCCGTCTGCGCCAGCCGAAGCGCCGCTGCGCGAGCCGCGCGCCTACCTGGCCACGGTAGCGCGGCGGCTGCTGCTCAACCACCTGCGCCGCCAGTCGCTGGAGCAGGCCTACCTGCAGGCGCTGGCCGCGCTGCCCGCGCCCCAGGCGCCGTCGCCCGAGCAGCAACTGGCGATCCTGCAGGCGCTGCAGGAAATCGACGCCATGCTCGACGGCCTGCCGCCCAAGGTGCGCGCGGTCTTCATCCTGTCCCAGGTCGAGGGGCTGGCCTATGCGGCCATCGCCGAGGAGCTGGGCATGGGCCTGCGCTCGGTCAAGCGCTACATGGCCCAGGCCATGGCCGAATGCATTCTGCTGGCGCCATGAGCCGCGCCGCTTCCATCCCCCTGCCGCCGGCCGCGCCGCTGTCGCGCGAGGTGGCGCTGCAGGCGGCCGAATGGTTCGTGCTGCTGCACTCGGGCGAGGCCAGCGAGGCCGACCACCGCGCCTTCGAGGCCTGGCGCCAGCAGGCCGGCATCCACGAGTCGGCCTGGCAGCGCGCCCTGGCCGTGAGCCAGCAGGCCGCCAGCGTGCCTGCCGCGCTCGGCGCGCCGGCGCTGGGCCGCGCCCGGCGCCGCGCCGGCCGGCGCGAGGCCGTGCGCGCGCTGGCACTGCTGCTGGCGGCGGCACCGGCCGGCTGGCTGGCCTGGCGCGCCACGCCGCAGTGGACGGCCACGCATGCCACGGCCACGGGCGAGCGGCGCGAATGGCGGCTGGCCGACGGCAGCCGCATCGTGCTCGACACGGCCAGCGCGGTGGACATCGAATTCGATAGCACCCAGCGCTTGCTGCGCCTGCGTTCAGGGGCGATTTATATCGAAACCGCCCCCGACCCCATGGCGCCTTCCCGCCCCTTGGCCGTGGACACCTCGCAGGGCCGCGTGCGCGCCATCGGCACGCGCTTCGCCGTGCGGCTGGAGGCCGCGCGCAGCCAGGTCGCCGTGCTGCAGGGCGCCGTGGAAGTGGCCCCGCGCGCGGGCACGGCCACGCGGCGGCTGCAGGCCGGCCAGCAGGCCTGGTTCGACCCATGGGAGGCAGCGCCCGCCGAGCCCGCGCCCGCCGGTGCCGCCCAGTGGGCGCGCGGCGTGCTGGCCGTGGACGACATGCGGCTGGGCGACTTCGTGGCCGAACTCGCGCGCTACCGGCAGGGCTGGCTGCACTGCGACCCGGCCGTGGCCGGGCTGCGCATCACGGGCGCCTTCCAGCTCGGGGACACCGACGCCGTGCTCGGCAACCTGGTGCATCTGCTGCCCGTGCAGGTGCTGTACCGCACGCGCTACTGGGCCACGGTCGCGCCAGTGGACGCGGGGCGCTGAAAAAAACCCGCTCGGCTTTGGCCCCTTTGCGCTTCGGAGCGTGTCCTGTTCGATGGCAAGCAATTTCATCGACCGGCATTTTCCGAAGGAAACACAGACCATGGCCTCTCAGCCCAGCGCACCTTTTCCCCTTCATCCCATCACCCAGGCCGGCCTGGCCGTGCTGATGACCGTGGGCCTCGCGGCCACGGCCCTGCCGCGCACGGCCCAGGCCCAGCAGGCGGCGCAGCGCCAGTTCCAGGTGCCGCCGGGGCCGCTGGCCGGGGCGCTGACGGCCTTTGCCGCCGATGCGGGCGTGAGCGTGAGCGCGCCGCCCGCGCTGGTGCAGGGCAAGCGCACGGCGGGGCTGCAGGGCCGCTACACGGTGCGCGGGGCGCTGGAGCGGCTGCTCGCAGGCTCCGGCCTGCAGGCGCAGGCGGCAGGGCAGGGCGGCTATGTGCTGGCGCCTGCGCCCGCGTTGCAGCCATCCGCGGCTGCCGCCAACACCGCCACCTTGTCGACGGTCACCGTCACCTCGCAGCGCGATGCGGCGGAAGGTCTGTATGCCGCTCAAAGCCGCGCCTCGGGCACCAAGCTGGGCACCACGCTGATGGAAACGCCGCGTTCCATCTCCATCGTGAGCCAGGAGCAGCTCAAGACCCAGGCGCCGAAGAGCATCGAGCAAGCGCTGTCGTATACGGCCGGCGTGTCCACCGAGGTCACCAGCGCCGATGTGCGCATGACCGGCGCCATCATCCGCGGCTTCAGCGACGGGAGCTCCTATTACAAGGATGGCCTGCGCCAGTTCGCGGCCGGCACCTATGGTTCGTGGAACGACGAGATCGATGAGCTCGAAAGCATCGAGGTGATCAAGGGCCCGGCCTCGGTGCTCTTCGGACAGGGCCGACCGGGCGGGGTGGTCAACGTAGTGTCGAAGCGGCCCGAAGCCGACCATGTGAACAATGTGGGCGTGTCCTATGGCCGCTACCACCGCGCACAGCTCACCGCTGACCTGGGCGGTGCGCTGGACGAGGCAGGCGACGTGCTCTACCGCCTCAATCTCAAGGGCCGTGACAGCGACGGCCGCACCGTGGGCGCGCGCGACGACCGTATCTCGGTTGCCCCGTCGCTGCGCTGGAGGCTCTCAGGCCAGACCCAATTGACCGTGCTGGGCAGCTACTCGCGCGAACGCGGCACCCCAAAGTCCTGGTGGCCCAGCCTGTTCACCTACCCGCAAATCAAGGACGTGTCTGCACGCCTGACGGCCGGCGATCCGGCCTTCGACCGCTTCGACCGCGACACGAAATCGCTGGGCTATGAGCTGGGCCACCAGACCGACAGCGGCTGGCAGCTGACGCAGAACCTGCGCTACTCCACCATCGACATCGACTACCGCCATATCTACGCCATGGATGTGCTGGCTGACGGCCGCAGCATCTCGCGCGCCAACCTGGCCCAGCGCACCAAGGGCACCACCCTGGCCGTGGACAGCCGCGCGCAGAAGGATCTGCGCTGGGACGCGGTTCAGCACCGCCTGGTCGTGGGCCTGGACCACAACCGCTACAAGGAGCGCGGTGGCCTGGGTTTTGGCTGGGACGTGCCCAACCTGGACCTGAACCATCCGGTCTACGGCCAGGCCATTGCCATGCCCGAGCTGGAGGACAGCCGTTCCACCCTGCGCCAGACGGGCATCTATACGCTCAACCAGTTCCAGTGGAACCGCTGGATCGCCAACCTGAGCCTGCGCCACGACACGGCCCGCACCACGCAAGGCAGCACGACCCAGCCGCGTATGTCCGACAGCGCCAACACGGGCAGCGCGGGTGTGCTCTACCAGTTCGACAGCGGCTGGGCGCCGTACGCCAGCTACGCCACGTCCTTCGACCCCACCACGGGCCTGGCCTATGACGGCAGCGCGTTCGCACCGCGCCGTGGCAAGCAGTACGAGGTGGGCGTGAAATACCAGCCCGCAGGCAGCAGCACGCTGCTCACGGCTTCGGTGTTCGACCTGCGCCAGACGAACGTGACCACGCAGGACCCGGACCACCCGCGTTTCAGCATCCAGACCGGCGAGGTGCGGTCCACCGGCGTGGAACTGGAGGGGCGTACAGGCCTGACACGCGAGCTCAGTGCCCTTGCCAGCTACACCTACCTTGATCCGCGCACCACGCAGAGCACGCGCGCTGCGGAAATCGGTCGTCAGACCCTGCAAACCACACGCCACATGGCCAGCGTCTGGCTGGACTACCGACCGCACGCGGTGCCAGGCCTGATGGTCGCGGGCGGCCTGCGCTACAAGGGACGTTCACCCTACAACGTCGCGTCCGACGGCAGCCTGAACTTCAATGACGCCGTAACCTTGGCCGATCTGGCCGTGGCCTACGAGACGCCCCGGTACCGCATCGCGCTGAACGTCAACAACCTGTTCAACAAGACCTACTACGCGGGCATCTTCCGTGGCGTGGACCGCGAGGCGACCCTGAGCTTCAAGTACTACTGGTAAGCACTGCCGCGGGTTCCGGGTGGCCGCTAGCGGTCCCAATAGAATAAGAATGATTCTTGTTTTATTGTGGGCCAGCAGTCCCGCAGTCACGCCGGGAACCGCCATGCCCTCCGCCCACAGCCCCCTCCACCGCGAAATCGCCACCCTCTACACCGACCACCACGGCTGGCTGCAGGGCTGGCTGCGCAAGAAGCTCGGCGATGCGCACCAGGCGGCCGACCTGGCGCACGACACCTTCGTGCGCCTGCTGGCGCGCGAGGAGCCCGTGCTGGCGCGCGAGCCGCGCGCCTTCCTGACCACGGTGGCGCAGCGCGTGGTAGCCAACCACTACCGGCGCCAGCAGCTGGAGCGCGCCTACCTGGAGGCGCTGGCCCAGGCGCCGCAGGCCGCCGCGCTGTCGCCCGAGGAGCGCGCGCTGCTGCTGGAGGCGCTGGACGAAATCGACCGCCTGCTCGACGGCCTGCCCGCGCCCGTGCGGCGCGCGTTCCTGATGGCCCAGCTCGACGGCATGAAGCAGGCCGACATCGCCCGCGCGCTCGGCGTATCGCTCACCACCGTCAAGCGCTACCTGGTGCAGGCGGGCATGCGCTGCTACTTCGCGGTGGCGCCGTGACGGTGCCACCCGAGGTGGCGCGCCGCGCCGTCGAATGGTGGCTGCTGCTGCAGGACGGTGACCTGCCCGAGCCCCAGCGGCGCGCATGGCAGGCCTGGCGCGCGGCCGATGCGCTGCACGAGCAGGCGTGGCAGCGCATCGCCGCCGTGAACGCACAACTGGCGGGCCTGGCCGCGCCGCAGCAGGCGGCCATCGCGCGCGCGGCGCTGGCGCCGCGCGGCCCGGCGCGCCGCCGCGTGGCGCAGACGCTGGCCGTGCTGGCCTTCGGCGCGGGCGTAGCCTGGCAGTTGGAGCAGCGCACGCCCTGGCGCACCTGGGTGGCCGACGTGCGCACGGCGCGCGGCGAGCGCCGCCGCCTGGTGCTGGAAGACGGCACGCAGCTCGTGCTCAACGGCGCCAGCGCGCTCGACATCGGCTACGGCCCCCGGCTGCGCCGCCTGCGCCTGCTGGAGGGCGAGGTGCTCATCACCACCGCGCCCGACAGCCACCAGCCCGCGCGCGGCTTCGCCGTGCAGACCGCCGCCGGCGAGGCCCTGGCCCTGGGCACGCGCTTCGCCGTGCGCGCGCTGGCCGGGGGCGAGGCCTGGGTCGGCGTGTTCGAGGGCGCCGTGCGCCTGACGCCGCGCGACGGCGACGCCGGCGCGCTGGTGCTGCCCGCGGGCCGGCAGGCCACGCTGCAAGCGCAGGGCGTGTCGGCCCCGGCCGCCGTGCACGAGGACAGCACGGCCTGGACCGAGGGCATGCTGGTCGCACGCGGCCTGCCGCTGCCCGACCTGCTGGCCGCGCTGCAGCCCTACAGCGCGGCGCGGCTGGTCTGCGCGCCCGAGGTGGCGCACCTGCGGGTGTCGGGCACCTACCCGCTCGACGACGTGCCGCGCGTGCTGGCCGCGCTCGGCGCCCTGCCCGGGCTGCGGGTGCGCACGCTCGCGCGCTGGTGGGGGCGGCAGGAGGTGGTGGCCGAGGCCGCGCCCCGGTGACGCTGCAAAAAAGAGAGCTACCCGCGCTTGCTATTCCTGGTTTTTGAGATCAAAACCTTTTGGATTCTGCGACTGGCAAGCGCGAGCAGCTCTCTTTTTTGATAGCGACACTCGCCATTGCGAAAAAATTCCGTGCGCGGTGGGCTGTTTTGGTAACTCGCGGGACATGGAAGGGGAGTGCGGCCCTGCGCCGCGTCCACCCGGCGCGCATGCGCCCTGCCCCTTTCTTCCCTCCTGACCACCATGGCCCCTCTTTCCACCCCCCGTTTTCCGCTCCACCCGCAGGCCTGGGCCTGCCGCGCCCTCGTGCTGGCGCTGGCCTGCGCCGGCCTGGGCGGCAGCCTGCATGCCCAGGTACCCGCCGCGCTGCCCACGGCCGAGGCGGCGCACAACTACGCCATTCCCGCGGGTCCGCTGGAGGATGCGCTCAACCGCTTCGGGCGCGACGCCGGCCTGCTGCTGTCCTTCACCCAGAACCAGGTGCAGGGCCTGCGCAGCCCCGGCCTGCAGGGCAGCCACACCGCGCGCAGCGGGCTGGATGCCTTGCTGCGCGGCACGGGGCTGCAGGCGGTGGCCCAATCCCGGGGCAGCTACGTGCTGCGCACCGCGCCCGCCGCGGCGCCCGTGGCAGAAACGCTCCCCGAGGTCACGGTCGCGGCCAACCAGCTCGGCGAGATCACCGAGGGCACGGGCAGCTACACACCGGGCGCCATCGCCACCGCCACGCGGCTGGTGCTGACGCCGGGCGAGACGCCGCAGTCCATCAGCGTGGTCACGCGCCAGGAGATGGACGACTTCAACCTGACCTCGATCGACAAGGTCATGGGGCTGACGCCGGGCGTGAGCATCGTGACCAACGACAGCGAGCGCATCGAGTTCTATGCGCGCGGCTTCGCCATCCAGAACTTCCAGTACGACGGCATTCCCGTCACGCGCGACTCGGCCTATTCGGCGGGGCAGACGCTCAGCGACATGGCGATCTACGACCGCGTGGAGGTGCTCAAGGGCGCGACCGGTTTGCTGACAGGCACCGGCGACCCGGGCGCCACGATCAATCTGGTGCGCAAGAAGCCCACGCGCCAATTCCAGGGCGAGGCATCGCTGGGCGCCGGCTCGTGGCAGAACCACCGCGCCCAGCTCGACGTGGGCGGCCCGCTCAACGCCAGCGGCAGCCTGCGCGGCCGGGCCGTGGCGGCGTACCAGGACAGGCATTCCCACCTGGACCACTACCGGCGCAAGACCTCGGTGCTCTACGGCATCCTGGAAGCCGACCTGGCGCCGGGCACGCTGCTGACCGTGGGGGCCGACTACCAGGACAACGACCCCCAAGGCAACACCTGGGGCGGCATTCCGCTCTACAACGCCCACGGCCAGTTCAACGACATGCCGCGCTCGTTCAACAACGGCGCCCGCTGGAGCAGCTGGCAGCAGTACACCCGGACGGCCTTCGCCACGCTGGAGCATGCCTTCGGCAACGATTGGGTCGCCAAGCTGCAGCTCAACCGCCAGACCAACGGCTACGACGCGCGGGTGGCCGCCGCGGCCAACGGCAACCCCAACCCGCTCGACGGCTCCGGCGTGAGCCTGACGGGGCCGACCTGGTACGACGGCCAGACCACCAGCGACGCGCTCGATGTCCACGCCAGCGGCCCGTTCACGCTGTTCGGGCGCCGGCACGAGCTGGTGCTGGGCGCGAGCGCCTCGCACCGCCAGTGGGGCAGCGACATGTCGATCCGCCCGCCGGACTACGACCGCCGCGTGCCCGACTACTACGCCTGGAATGGCGACATCCCCGCGCCCGCGTGGATCTACTTCCTGCGCTCCGACGCCACGACGCGCGAAAGCGGCCTCTACGCCACCGCGCGCTGGAACCCGCGCGACGACCTCAAGCTCATCACCGGCGGCCGGGTACTTGACTACCGGGACGACGCCACCCGCAAATCCGGCGTCGCCGTGCCCTACCTGGGCGTGGTGTACGACCTGGGCCCGCAGCTTTCCGCCTACGCCAGCTACACCACGATCTACAAGCCCCAGTCCGCGCAGACCCCGGAGGGCGTGACGCTCGCCCCCCTGGAAGGCCAGAACAAGGAGCTGGGCCTGAAAGGCGCGTTCCTCGACGGCCGCCTGCAGGCCAGCGCCGCCTACTTCCAGCTCGGCCAGGACAACTACCCCGAGTACACCGGCGAGACCACGCCGTCCGGCAGCTCGGCCGCCCGCGCCACCCAGGGCGTGAAGACCCGGGGCTACGAGCTGGAAGTGGCCGGCCGGCCCGCGCCGCGATGGCAGGTGCATGCCGGGTTCAGCCACAAGATTTCGCGCCGGCAGGGCCAGAAAGTCGCCACGCTGACGCCGGAAAACGTCTTCACCCTCCACGCCAGCTACAAGCCCTCGCTGCTGCCGGGGCTGACCCTGGGCGGCGGCGCGCGCTGGCAGAGCAAGACCTGGGGCGCAGTCACCAACGTGCTCACCGGCGCAACGGCTGATGCCGTGGCCAAGGCCTACTGGCTGCTCGATGCCTCGGCGCGCTACGAATTCGGCAGGCACCTCTCGGTGAGCCTGCACGTCAACAACCTGCTGGACACGAAGTACTACTCCATCTTCAGCACCTACAGCAGCTACACCTGGGGCGAGCCGCGCAGCGTCACGCTGGCGATGAACTACAAGTTCTGACGGCCGCGGGCAGGAGCGGCAGTCCGGGCCATAAAATGCGATTAATTCTCAATTGATGCGCATCCACCATGCCCGCCCCCTCCCAAGCCGAGGCCACCCAGGCCCTGTACCTGCAGCACCACGGCTGGCTGGTGGCGCGGCTGCGGCGCAAGCTGGGCTGCGCGTGGGACGCGGCGGACCTCGCGCAGAGCACCTTCGTGCGCGTGCTCACCGCGCGCGGCCAGCCGCCGGACACGCTGGCCGAGCCGCGCGCCTACCTGACCACCATCGCCCAGCGCCTGCTGGCCAACCACCTGCGGCGCCGGCAGATCGAGCGGGCCTATCTTGACGCGCTCGCCACCCTGCCCGAGCCCGTGGCGCCCCCGCCCGACGCGCGCCTGATGGTGCTGGAGACGCTGTGCGCCATCGACCGCCTGCTGGACGGCCTGCCCGTGGCGGCGCGCAAGGCCTTCCTGCTGTGGCGGCTGGAGGAGCTGACGCAGGAGCAGATCGCGGCGCAGCTGGGCATTTCGCGCACCAGCGTGCGCCGGCACCTGGCGGCGGCGGCCGAGCGCTGCTACTTCCACCATGCCGACTGAACCCATCCCCCCGCACGTCGCCCGCGCCGCCGTGCACTGGCTGCTGGCGCTGGACGGCGGCGACGACGAAGGCGCCCGCCAGCAATGGCAGGCTTGGCTGGCCGCCGACCCGCTGCACGCGCGCGCCTGGCAGCGCATCGCCGAGGTGGACGGGCAACTGCGCAGCGTGCCCACGCCCCTGGCCCTGCAAACGCTGGCCGCGCCCGGCCTGGGCCGCCGCCATGCGGTGCGGCTGGCCGTGCTGCTGACGGCCGGCGCGGGCGGGCTGCTGGCCGCACGGCAGACCAGCACCTGGCAGCAACTGGCCGCCGACCTCTCCACCGCCACCGGCGAGCGTCGCGAGACCGTGCTGGCCGACGGCACGCGGATCCAGCTCAACACCGCCAGCGCCGTGGACGTGCGCTACAGCGCCGCCGAGCGCCTGATCGTGCTGCGCGCGGGCGAGATCCTCGTGCGCAGCGCACCGGACGCCGCCCGACGCCCCCTGCGCGTACGCACCGCCGAGGGCACGGTGCGCGCCATCGGCACGCGCTTCACCGTGCGCCAGCAGGGCGGCCAGACCGCCGTGGCCGTGCTGGAGGGCGCGGTGGAACTCACCCCCATGCACGCCCCGCACGCCGCGCAGCGCCTGTCGGCCGGGGAACAGAGCCGCTTTACCGCCACCGCCGCCAGCCCGCCCGCGCCGCTGCAGGACGGCGCCGCCGCCTGGGCCGACGGCATGCTGGTGGCCGACGGCATGCCCCTGCCCGATTTCCTTGCCGAACTGGGCCGCCACCGTCCCGGCGTGCTGCGCTGCGCACCCGACGCGGCAGACCTGCGCGTGTCGGGCACCTACCCGCTGGCCGACACCGACCGCGTGCTGGCTGCGCTCACGCTCTCGCTGCCCGTGCAGGTGCGCAGCCGCACGCGCTGGTGGGTGGTGGTGGAGCGGCGGGGATAGATGGCTGGTGGCGGCTACTGCGCCGCCTCGCCGTCGCCTTCGAGGTCGGCGAACAGCTCGGCGGCGGGCAGCGTCAGCCCGACGCTCGCCAGTTCAACGTCCTGGCCGCCGATGAACGGGTGCAGCACCCACAGGCCGTCCGCCCCCTTGCGGTATACGTCGGCGCTGCGCCGGTCGATGTCGATGAGCACGTACTCGCACAGGCTGGCGATCTGGCGGTAGTGGGCGAATTTGGCGCCCGCGTCGTAGTGCGCCGTGCTGGGCGACAGCACCTCGGCCACCAGCACCGGGGCCGATTTGGACAGGCGGCTTGCGTGGTCGCCTGCGTCGCAGGTCACCATCACATCGGGGAAAAAGTAGGCGTTGAAGACGGGCACATGCAGATGCATGGCGCTCATGTAGACCCTGCACGGCGTGCCGCGCAGGTGCTGGCGCAAGGCGATAGCCAGATTGCCCGCCACCGTCACGTGCCGATCCTCGACAGGCATCCTGGCACGTAACTGGCCGTCTATGTACTCATGGCGCTCGGTCTGGGCCTGCTCCCAGGCCAGATAGTCAGCGGCAGTCATGAGGAGCTGTGCCATCGCGGTGCATCCCAAAAAAGGAAGCGGCCATTATCAGCACTCGGCTCAGGCAACGCCAGAAACTCCCGATTTCATAGCTGTCAGCGCTTGCTGGACAAGCGCTGGAGGCCAATTTCATCATGAATACCCAAAAAGGCGGCCATTCGCGCCGCCCTGCGTGTCAAGCCTTGCGGAACCATCCATCAACCCAGCATCCGAGAGGCACCATGCACCACCCCCCATTCCCCGTCGCGCCACGCGGCACCGCCTTTGCCGCGCGCCTGCTGTGCGCCTGCCTGGCCGCGTGCGCCGCCTTCGCGGCCCTGCCGCGCACTGCCCTGGCCCAGCCGGCCCCAGCCGCCGCCCGCAGCTACGCCATTCCCGCCGGGCCGCTCGGCCCTGCGCTGAACCGGCTGGGGCGCGAGTCGGGCGCGCTCATCACCTTCACGCCCGAACTCGTCGCGGGCGTGCAGACACACGGCGCCAGCGGCAGCCTGACCGTGGCGCAGGCGCTGGCCGCGCTGCTGGCCGGTACGGGTCTGGAGGCCACGGCCGGCCCGGGCGGCGCCTATACGCTGCGGCGCGTGCCCGAGGCCCGGCCGTCCACCGGCGCTGGCGCCGCTTCGCTGGCGGAGGTGCGCGTGACCGCCGAGGCCGAGCGCTCGGCCACCAGCGAGGGCACGGGCACCTATGCCGCGCAGGCGGCAACGCTCTTCAAGGGCGCCCATTCGCTGCGCGAGATCCCGCAGTCCATCTCGGTGCTGACGCGCGAGCAGATGGACGACCAGGGCATCACGCGGCTGGACGCGGCCTACACCCAGATGGCGGGCGTGCGGCTGGACGGCTACACGAACGAAGGGCGCATCATGGCGCGCGGCTTCGAGGTCAGCACGCAGGTGGACGGCATCCCGGCCGCGGGGTCGGGCCTGTTCCGCCTGGACCCGGCCCTCTACGACCGCGTGGAGATGGTGCGCGGCCCTTCGGGCCTGTTCGCGGGCAGCGGCGAACCGGGCGGCTCGATCAACCTGGTGCGCAAGCGGCCGGCGAACGGCTTCGCCCTCTCGGGCAATCTGTCCTACGGCTCCTGGAACAACGCGCGCGCCGAGTTGGACGCGGGCGGCCCCCTGAACGCCGATGGCACGCTGCGCGGCCGCGCCGTGGCGGTGCTGCAGGACAAAGACCAGTTCTACGAGGCAGCGCACGAAAAGCGCCAGGTGCTCTACGGCATCCTGGAGCTGGACCCCAGCCCCGACGGCACGGCGGGGCTGTCGGTCACGCACATGCGGAACCGGGGCAACGCCTTCTGGGGCCTGCCGCGCTACAGCGACGGCACGCTCCCCGGGCGCAGAACCTTCGTCGGCGTGACCGATGTGGATTCCGCGCAGAACATCACCGAGGTTCTGCTGGACTACGAGCACCGCTTCGGCAACGGCTGGCGCGCCAAGGCCGCGCTGGGCCAGCGCAAGGAGAAGATGACCTGGGCGGGTGTGTACGGCTATGGCTTCGCCGATCCGGTGACGGGTCTGGCCGACGGCGAGGCGTCGCATTCGGCGCCCACGCAGGACTACCGCTACATGGATTTCAACGTGTCCGGCCCCTTCCAGTGGCTGGGGCGGCGGCATGAGGCCAGCCTGGGCTACAACCACAGCGTCGGCCAGTCGAACAACGACCGGCGCTATTCGACGGTCTTCACCGGCGGCGACATCCTGCGCCAGCACGACTGGGGCGGATCGCGGGCCGAATGGAACTCCTATGGCTACGCCACCGACACGCGGCAGTCCGGCTTCTACGGCAACGTGCGGCTGCGCGTGCAGGAGCCGCTGGCCGTGATTCTGGGCGGCCGGTATTCGCACTATGAGTACCGCTCGCGCAGCCGCTACACCACGCCGTGGGTGGACGGCCAGAAGGCCAGCGGCGAGTTCACGCCCTACGCAGGCGTGGTGTGGGACGTGAGCCAACACCTGTCGCTCTACGGCAGCTATGCGGAAATCTTCGTGCCGCAAAGCGCGCGCGACCACACGGGCGCGATGCTCAAGCCGCGCGTCGGCGGGCAGGTGGAGCTGGGCGTCAAGGGCTCCTTCCTGAACGACCGGCTGAACGCATCGCTGGCCGTCTTCCAGCTGCGCGACGAGAACCGCGCCATGGACGACATGGACCCGGCGCACGTCTGCTCCGACAGTTGGTCGGGCCGCTGCTCCACCGCCGCCGGCAAGATCCAGAGCCGCGGCTTCGAGGCCGAGGTCTCGGGCACACCGATGCCCGGTCTGAACCTGTCGGCGAGCTACACGAACAACCGCAGCATCTACCTGACTGACGCCGATCCGGCCAGGGTAGGCCAGCGAGTCGATGCCTACCGCAACCCCCGGCACCTGCTCAAGCTGTGGGCGCAATACCGGTTTGCCGACGCGGCGGACGCCAGCGCGCTCTCCGGGTGGACGGTGGGCGGCGGCGTGATCGCGCAAAGCGGACTGCACGACTCCGAACGCGTGCAGCAAGGCAGCCATGCCGTCGTATCCGCCAGGCTGGGCTACCGCATCAACCGCAACGCCAGCGTCAGCTTCGACATCGACAACCTGTTCGACCGCACCTACCTGACCGAGCTGTACGACGGCGGCTACTACAACATCTACGGCGCGCCGCGCAGCTTCCGCGTGACGCTCCACTACAAGTTCGATTGACGTCTGGCGGGACTGGGGGCGTGGTAGCCCATGCGCCACAATGCCGCATGCTCACGCTCCAGACCATCCAGGACGCCGCCGCCCGCCTGCGCGGCCAGGTGCTCGAAACACCCTGCGTCGAATCCAAGACGCTCTCGCAGATCGTCGGCGCGCAGGTGTTCCTCAAGTTCGAGAACCTGCAGTTCACCGCTTCGTTCAAGGAGCGCGGCGCCTGCAACCGGCTGGCGCAACTCTCACCTGAAGAGCGCGCGCGCGGCGTGGTGGCCATGAGCGCGGGCAACCACGCGCAGGGCGTGGCCTACCACGCGCAGCGCCTGGGCGTGCGTGCGGTGATCGTGATGCCGCGCTTCACGCCCGGCGTGAAGGTGGAGCGCACGCGCGGCTTCGGGGCCGAAGTGGTGCTGCACGGCGACACGCTGGAGGAGGCGCGCCAGCACGCCTACCAGCTGGCCGAGGCACAGGGCCTGACCTTCGTGCACCCCTACGACGACGAGGCCATCGCCGCGGGCCAGGGCACGCTGGCGCTGGAGATGCTGCGCGAGCAGCCCGGGCTGGACGTGCTCGTGGTCTCCGTGGGCGGCGGCGGCCTCATCGCGGGCGTGGCCACCGCGGCCAAGGCCTTGAAGCCGGGGATCGAGGTGGTGGGCGTGCAGACCCAGCGCTTTCCCTCCATGGTCAACGCCGTGCAGGGCACGCGCCACCCCATGGGCACCGCCACCATTGCCGAGGGCATTGCCGTGGGCACGCCAGGCAAGATCACCCAGGAGGTGGTGGCGCGCCTGGTGGACGACCTGCTGCTGGTGGACGAAGGCGACATCGAGCAGGCCGTGCTGATGCTGCTGGAGATCGAGAAGACGCTGGTCGAGGGCGCGGGCGCCGCCGGGCTGGCGGCGCTGGTGCGCCACCCCGCGCGCTTCGCGGGCCGGAAGGTGGGGCTGGTGCTGTCGGGCGGCAACATCGACCCGCTGCTGCTGGCCGCCATCATCGAGCGCGGCATGGTGCGCTCGGGCAGGCTGGCGCGCATCCAGGTCAGCGCGCGCGACGTGCCCGGCGTGCTGGCGCAGATCACCGCCACGGTGGCGGCGGCGGGCGCCAACATCGAGGAAGTGCACCACCAGCGCGCCTTCACCATGCTCGCGGCGCAGAACGTGGAGATCGACCTGGTGCTGCAGACGCGCGGCAAGGCCCATGTGGAAGAGGTGCTGGCCGCCCTGCGCGCGGCGGGCATGCAGGCCGAGGCGCACTGAGAGCGTGTTCACGATCTCCCCGCGGGTGTGCAGGCGCGGAATCGGGCGGTCTGCGTTGTTGCAAATCCTCGCAATAGCAAGGCTATTGCTGCGGTTTGCGCCTAGCAGCCCATCCCGATCCGCATCCCGCACCCCTTCGCGCGAGATCGTGAACACGCTCTGAGAAAACGCGGCCGGGCTGGGTGAAAGCGCCAATGGCACGCCCGGGGCGCGCGCCCTAGAATGGTTTCACGTTGAACGACTGGAGAAAGCCATGTCCCAGACTCCTCCCGCCACCGAGGCCCACGCGACCGACCCGCTCGAGGACGTGATCGACGTCGTGCCTCTCGTGCTGCCGGCCTTTGGCGCAGTCATGATCTTCCTGCTGGCCTTCATTGCCGTGAACATGGCGTGAACACCCGCCCGCGTTCCGCACCGCCCCGGCCGCCGGGGCTTTTTTTGCACCCCATGCACAATCAAACATAAAGTTATGCATCGTTTGCATGAATTTACCACCTTGTGGTAACACAGTTCCGGGTCGGTTTCATAAAATCGACACCCCAGTCGGCAGCCCCGGGCGCAATCCGCCGCCCCATGGCAAGCCGCCACCACCCCGCGCGGCCGCCGACTGAATCTCCCGAGCCATTTTTTCAAAAGCAGCGCCGGGCAGCTCCCGCACCGGCCGCATTCCTTGCGCGCCGCCGGTTCGCTTCCTTTGAAAAGATGGTTTTTCAACTTGAGGACGCTCCGATGAACGCACCCACGATGCAAGGCCTGGACATCCAGGCCCCCGCCTACGTCAAGAATGCCAAGCTGATCGCCTGGGTGGCCGATATGGCCGCCCTGTGCAAGCCCGCCCAGATCCAGTGGTGCGACGGCTCGCAGGAAGAGTACGACCGCCTGTGCCAGCTGCTGGTTCAGGCTGGCACCTTCAAGAAGCTCAACCCCGCCAAGCGCCCGGGCAGCTTCCTGGCTTGCTCCGACCCGTCGGACGTGGCGCGCGTGGAGGACCGCACCTTCATCTGCTCGGCCAGGCAGGAAGACGCGGGCCCGACCAACAACTGGAAGGACCCGGCCGAGATGCGCGCCACGCTGCAGCCGCTGTTCGACGGCTGCATGGCCGGCCGCACCATGTACGTGGTGCCGTTCTCCATGGGCCCGCTGGGCAGCGACATCGCCCACATCGGCGTGGAGCTGACCGACAGCGCCTACGTGGCCGTGAACCAGAAGCTGATGACCCGCATGGGCAAGGCCGTATACGACGTGCTGGGCGTGGACGGCGAGTTCGTGCCCTGCATGCACACCGTGGGCGCACCGCTGGCCGCTGGCGAGAAGGACCAGACCAGCTGGCCCTGCAACCCGGCCACCAAGTACATCGTGCACTACCCCGAGACGCGCGAGATCTGGAGCTACGGCTCGGGCTACGGCGGCAACGCGCTGCTGGGCAAGAAGTGCCTGGCGCTGCGCATCGCCTCGACCATGGGCCGCGACCAGGGCTGGCTGGCCGAGCACATGCTGATCCTGGGCGTGACCTCGCCCGAGGGCAAGAAGTACCACGTGGCCGGCGCCTTCCCCAGCGCCTGCGGCAAGACCAACTTCTCCATGCTCGTGCCGCCGGCCGGCTTCGCGGGCTGGAAGGTCACCACCATCGGCGACGACATCGCCTGGGTCAAGCCCCAGGCCGACGGCAGCCTGCGCGCCATCAACCCCGAGGCCGGCTACTTCGGCGTGGCCCCCGGCACCAACACGCTCACCAACCCCAACTGTATGGCCAGCCTGGACAAGGACGTGATCTTCACCAACGTCGCGCTGACCGATGACGGCGACGTGTGGTGGGAAGGCCTGGAGAAGGACGACGGCAAGCTGCCCGACCACCTGATCGACTGGCAGGGCCGCGACTGGACGCCGCAGATCGCCAAGGAAACCGGCGCCAAGGCCGCGCACCCCAACGCGCGCTTCACCGTCGCCGCCACCAACAACCCGGCGCTGGACGACGCCTGGGACGACCCCAAGGGCGTGAAGATCGACGCCTTCATCTTCGGCGGCCGCCGCTCCACCACCGTGCCGCTGGTGACCGAGGCGCGCACCTGGACCGAGGGCGTGTACATGGCCGCCACCATGGGCAGCGAGACCACCGCCGCCGCCTTCGGCGCGCAGGGCGTGGTGCGCCGCGACCCGTTCGCCATGCTGCCCTTCATGGGCTACAACATGAGCGACTACTTCCAGCACTGGCTCGACCTCGGCGCCAAGCTGCAGGCGCAGGGCGCCACGCTGCCGCGCATCTACTGCGTGAACTGGTTCCGCAAGGACGAAGCGGGCAAGTTCGTCTGGCCCGGCTACGGCGAGAACATGCGCGTGCTCAAGTGGATGATCGACCGCATCGAAGGCCAGGCCCAGGGCCAGGACACGATGTTCGGCGTGGCCCCGGCGTATGCCGAGATCAACTGGAAGGGCCTGGACTTCACGGCCCAGCAGTTCGCCACCGTGACCAGCATCGACAAGGCCGCGTGGGCCGATGAGTTCAAGCTGCACACCGAGCACTTCGACAAGCTGGCCTACCACCTGCCGCAAGCGCTGCTGGACACCCAGGCCGCCCTGGAAAAGCGCCTGGCTGCTTGACGCCCCCCCCTGAGCCGCTGCGCGGCTTCCCCCCGCTCTCGCAGTGCTGCGCACTGCGGGCAGGGGGACGCAGCCAGCGCGGCGGGGCGGCCCTTGCGCGGCTGCCCTCGCCTGGGCCGCGGCAGCTTCAAGCGCAGCGCCCTGAGTAATTGCCCGACCCGGGGAACGCATGGCTTCACTCATTTTTTGATAGCTGTCAGCGCTTTCTGCAAGCCGCCTTCGGGCGGTTTTTCTTTATAGTCGGGGCCATGAAGATCCAGCTCCTGTCCGACCTGCACCTCGAAGTCCACCCGCAGTTCCAGCCGCGCCATGCGCCAGGCGCCGACGTGCTGGTGCTGGCGGGCGACATCGGCTCGTACCAGGCGGGCTCGCTGCTGGCCGACGAGGACTTCGGGCTGGCGCGCTTTTCCCCGCTGCCGCGCGCGCAGGGCGGCGCGGGCTGGCCCGTGCCGGTGCTGTTCGTGCCCGGCAACCACGAGTACGACGCGCAGGACTTCGACGCCGCGCACGCGCGCCTGCGCGCCACCTGCGAACGCCTGGGCCTGGTCTGGCTGGAGCGCGAAAGCGTGGAGCTCGGTGGCGTGCGCTTCGTCGGCACCACGCTGTGGACCGACTTCGACGCGCTGGCCGTGCATGCCGGCTGCACCGACGCCACGCGGCTGCACGCGCAGCGCGAGAAGGCCTACCGCGCGGCCAACTACTACCTGCGCAAGACCGGCGGCACACGCGGCGGCGCCCCCTTCCTGGCCGAGCCCATGCGCGCCCAGGCGCTGACGTGCCAGGCGTGGCTGCGCGCGGCGCTGGCAGCGCCCTTCGACGGCCCCACGGTGGTGGTGACGCATTTCGCGCCCAGCCTGCAGAGCGCCGACCCGCGCTACGGCCTGGTGCCCGGCACGGCGGGCTTCTGCAACGCGCTCGACGAGCTGCTGCCCCACGCCCGGCTGTGGCTGCACGGCCACCTGCACGCGCCCAGCGACTACGTGGCGCAGGGCCGGCATGCCGACGGCACGCCCTGGCGCTGCCATGTCGTGGCCAACCCGCTGGGCTACGCGCGCAAGGGCGAGCAGGCGCGCTTCATGCCCGAGGAAACGGTGGCGCTGGACGCGGCCCCGCTAACATAGCCGCATCGCAACTGAGGAGATCCGCCATGAAGATCCTGCTCGCCATCGACGGCAGCCCCTACACCAAGAAGATGCTGGCCTACCTGACCACGCACGAGGAGCTCATGGCCGGCACGCACGAATACACCGCGCTGACCGTGCAGACCCCGCTGCCCCCGCGCGCGCGCGCCGCGCTGGGCAAGGCCGTGGTGGACCAGTACTACGCCGAGCAGGGCGAGAAGGTGCTCGGCCCCGTGGACAAGTACCTCAAGCGCCACGACATCCACTTCACCACCCTGGTGAAGGTGGGCCCGGCGGGCGAGACCATCGCCAAGGTGGCCGAGGCCGGCGGGTTCGACCTCATCATGATGGGCACCCAGGGCCACGGCGCGCTGGGCAAGCTGGTGATGGGCTCCGTCAGCACGCAGGTGCTGGCGAGCTGCCAGGTGCCGGTGCTGCTGGTGCGCTAACCAAAAACCATAGCTGCCAGCGCTCGCTCAGCAAGGGTTTGGGGCCGATTTGGCTCCAAATCCTTTTTTCTGCGTGCTCAGATTTGCTCAGATTCGCGGGGGAGGGGGTCGCCTCTACCCTTGCCGTGTACCGACACGGCCGAGGTGCGAGCGGCCATTTAGAACTTGCGCCTTTCCCCACGCCTTCCGGACAATCGCAGCGCTCACTACCTTGTTGCACGAAAGGCATTCCCCATGCGCTCTTCCACTGCCGCCCGCATTCTTGGCGGCGCTTGCCTGCCGTTGATCCTTGCTGCCTGCGGCGGCGGCTCCTCCGACAGCCCCACGCCAACGCCGCCGGGCACGCTCGACCGGATCGAGCCCTACGACCCCAGCGCCGGCAAGGCCGCGGCCACCACCGACCCCGCCAGCGTCCAGCCCGTGGCCCAGAGCGCGCGCACCGTGGCGCTGCCGCCCTTCGCCGCGCCAAAGAGCGCGCCCGCCGCGCCAAAGAGCGGCCAGCCCCTGCAAGTCGGCCAGCCGCGCGACGTGGCCGCCACCGCCAGCGCCAGCGCCACCGCCGCGCTGCTGCAGTGGCAGCCCACGGCGCAGGGCACGCAAGTGGCCGCGTTGCGCTTCGTCTCGCCCGGCGCCTACGGCGTGCGCCTGGGCGTGTGGGTGCAGGCCCTGCCCGCAGGCGCCGTGCTGCGCAGCTACGGCACGGACGGCGCGGCAGCGCAAATCAGCGCCGCCCAGCTCCAGGCCATGGCCCAGCGCAACGCCGAAGGCGGCGCCAGCGATGCCGAGGCGCACACTTGGTGGAGCCCCGACTTCGCCGCGCCCGAGACGACGCTGGAAATAGAAATCCCCGCAGGTGCCAGCCCCGCCGCCGTGCAGGTCGCCGTGCCGCGCCTGTCGCACTACACCATCGCCCCCGCGCACTGGGAGAGCGCCGCGGCCTCCACCACCAAGGCAGCCGGCGACGCGGGTGCCTGCAACCGCGATGCCATCTGCACCCCTGAATACCTCGACCAGAGCCGCGCCGTGGCACGCATGTCGTACACACGCAGCAATGGCAAATCCTACTGGTGCACCGGCACGCTGCTGAACGACGCGCGCAGCTCCGGCACGCCCCACTTCCTGACCGCCAACCACTGCATCTCCACCCAGTCCGAGGCCTCCTCGCTCGTCACCGACTGGTTCTACCGCGCCAGCGCCTGCGGCACGCCGAACACCAACCCCGCCACCCGGCAACTGACCGGCGGCGCCACGCTGCTGAGCGCGAACGCCAATACCGACGTGAGCCTGCTGCGCCTGAACGACGCACCGCCCGCGGGCGCGGTCTATGCAGGCTCGTACTTCGGCACGCCGGCGGCCACCGGCACGCCGCTCGTGGCCGTGCACCACCCCGCAGGCGACCGGCAAAAGATCAGCCTGGGCACGCTCGGCAGCTACCAGAACTGCCCCAACGGCGGCGAGCTGTGCCAGACCGGCAGCACCACCGACGCCAACTTCATCCGCCTGTCGTGGCAGCAGGGCGTGGTCGAACAAGGCAGCAGCGGCTCCGCCGCATTCCTGACGCTGCAGGGCAAGCGCTACGTGGTCGGCCAGCTGTTCCGCGGCTCGTCGAGCTGCGACAACCCCCAGGGCACGGACGACTACGGCCGCTTCGACGTGTCGTACCGCAACGCGCTGTCCAAATGGCTCAACCCCTGAACCGCCGCCACCCCATGAAAACCACCCTTGCAGCCCTCGTCCTGCTCGGCGCCTCCGGCACCAGCCTGGCCGCCGAGCCCCCCTGCGCCAAGGAGGCCCTGGCCCAGGCGCAGAAACTGCTCGCCTGGCACAGCGAAGGCGACGACCGCGCCGCCGTCGAGCCGCAGGCCAGGGCCCTGCCGCCGCTGGCCAACCCCGCCAACAAGGCGCAGAAGCTGCACGTGCTCGAAGTCATCGGCCACGTCTACAAAGCCAACTACCGCATGCGCATGCTCTACGCGGCCAGCCCCGGCCAATGCCTGCTGATGGGGCAGGAAATCCTCGAACTCTCCAGCTTTTGACCCCGTTTGACCAAGGAAACACCACCATGCGCCGCACCCTCACCCGCCTCGCTCCCCTGGCCGCCGCGCTCGTGCTGGCGGGCTGCGCCACCATGAGCGCCGAGGAATGCCGCACGGCCAACTGGCGCGACCAGGGCTACCGCGACGCACTGGCCGGCCAGCCGCGCACGCACCTGGGCGATATCCGCGAGGCCTGCGCCGAGGCCGGCGTGCGGCCTTCCGAATCGATGTACTGGGAGGGCTGGAACCAGGGCATCGGCCAGTTCTGCACCCCCGCCAACGGCGTGCGCTGGGGCCGCGACGGCAAGACTTACCACAACTCCTGCCCGCCCGAGCTGGAAATGGGCTTCCTGGCGCGCTACCGCGACGGCCGCACCGCCTGGGACGCCGAGCAGACCCTGCGCCGCCTGCAAACCGAGCAGGGCAACAAGCAGCGCGAGCTGGACAACACCAAGGACGACAACCAGCGCAAGCGCCTGCGCGAGCAATTGCGTGACATGGACTGGCGCCTGCGCAACGCCCGCGACGACCTCGACCGGGCCGAATGGCGCCTGCGCCAGGGGTACTGAGCCCCTGCCATGGCACCTGCCGAACCGCTGCCAGCCACCTTCTTCGCCACCGCCGGGCCTGGCGGCGCCAACCGCTTTGAGGCGTGGCGCGCCAGCATCTCGGTGCTGTTCGACACCGCGCCGCTGGCGCGCGACACGCTGGAGGGCTTTCACGCCAGCGTGCACGCCACGCATCTGGGCCAATTGCTGCTGGGTGACCTGCACTTCGGCGCCCAGCGCTTCGCGCGCAGCAGCGCCCGCGCTGCGCATGACGGGCTGGACCACTACCTCGTGCAGTGGTACCGCGAAGGCGGCTTCGTCGGCCAGCACGGCAGCGACGACGACCTGCGCGTAGCCCCTGGGGACGTGGTGTTCTTCGACATGGCGCGCACCCAGCACACCGTGGCGCAAAAGTCGCACGTGCTCTCGCTGATCGTGCCGCGCGCACTGGGCGACGCCGCCTTCGGCGCCGTGGTGGGCACCGACGCCGCACGGCTGCACGGCTGCGTGCTGCGCGCGGGTAGCGTGTTCGGCGGCCTGCTGGCCGACCACCTGGCAGCACTGCACCGGCGCCTGCCCACCATCGGCATGGCGCAGGCTGACGACGTGGTGCGTGTCACCACCCACATGCTGGCAGCCTGCCTGCGCCCCAGCCAGCGCACGCTGGCCGAGGCCCAGGGTGGCATAGAGGCCGTCACGTTGGGGCGCATCCAGCGCCACATCGCGCGCCACCTGGGCGCGCCGCTCACGCCCGAGGCGCTCTGCCAAGCCTTTGACATCTCGCGCCACCGGCTCTACCAACTCTTCGAGCCGCTCGGCGGCGTGGCGCGCTACGTGCTGCAGCGGCGGCTGCAGCGCGCATTCCAGACCCTCAGCAACCCGGCCTACCGCCGCCTGCGCGTGGCCGACGTGGCCACGCGCCTGGGCTTTTCCAGCGAGGCGCACTTCAGCCGCGTCTTCCGCAGCACATTCGGCCACCCCCCCAGCGACGTGCGCGCCATGGCCGAGGCAGCGCGCGCCACCGGCATGGCGCCGCCCACGCCCTCCACAACCGCGTCGGTCGAGTACGCCGACTGGCTGCTCAGCCTGCACGTCTGAAACGCCCAGTCAAGCGCTGCGCGAACGCACAGTCAAGCCGCCAGGGCTTCGCGCCCGCAAGATGGCCGGCAGTGCGCATCCCCCCGTGCCGCACGGCTTCCATAAAGATAGCTGCTAGCGCTTGATACAAAAGCGCTACGGGCGTTTTTCATGTGCAACGCCGGTGCGATGGATCGCGTATTGCCCTCCGGACCACACGCCCATGAAACCCTTTGCCCTTCGGATTGCCACGCTACTACTGACAGCGGCGGCTTCAGTGTCTGCTGGCGCAGTCACGGTGTTCGACAACCTGAATGCGGCCAATGACCCGTGGCTCATCACTTTTACGTCCCAGTACAACACCAACCTGTGGGTGGCCAACCGCATCCCCATCGGCACCGAGTCGCTGCGCATCAACCAGGTGACGATGGACTTGGACCAGTTCGACGGCTTCGAGCTGCAAGTGTGCGCAACCAGCGCCAGTGCCAACACGCCGTTTATGGGTACCTGCGCCCCCTTCACCCCCGATGCAACCACCCCGGGCCGGCGCGTGTTCACGGGCAACCGCGTCGTTGCGGCGGGCGACTTCGCCTGGGTGGTAATGCGCAGCACGGGCTGGAGCAAGATTCGCCTTCAGATCACGAACGTCAACAACGACGGGCTGACCTGGTATTCGGGTGCCAGCCACAACCCGAACTGGGTCGCCGAGCCCCAAACGTCCCTCGGCATGGCGGTCAACGGCGCGTCTGTGCAACTGGATGGCGTTTGCGGCAGCGCCAGCGGCAGCACGCCTTTGCGCTACGCGCCGGAGGGGGCCTCGCTGTGCAGCATAGGTACGGCGAACGGTCTTTGGGGAGAGGAGTACCGCTTTGCCTGGCAGTGCCAGGGCGAATACGGCGGCAACCCGTCACCGGAATGCTCTGCGCCCCGTGCCCACTTCGTCACCACCCAGGCCACGGGCGGCGGCGGCATTGAGCCCGGGCGCGAAGTGACCGCAGGGCAACAGGCCAGCTTCACGCTCACCATTCCGCCAGGCTACACGGCCCAGGCCAGCGGCTGCGGGGGCGCGCTCTCGGGCAGCACCTACACCACCGCAGCCATTACCGGGCCATGCACCGTCAGCGCCAGCTTCACCCCGCCGCCCGCCAACGGCGCATGCGGCGACACGGCGCCCTCACTCAACTGGCCCACTAACTTGTGCAGCGCCGGTTCGCCCACCAACCAATTTGCCACGTCCGATGCCTTCCGCTGGAATTGCGCAGGCACCCACGGCGGCACCACGGCTGCCTGCCAGGCGCCGCGCCAATACACGGTGACAGTCAATATGGATGAGGGCATCGCCAGCGCGCAATGCACCCCCAACCCCGTGACCTATGGCTTCACCACCGTCTGCACGGCCACGGTATCCGACCCTGTCGCCCGCCCCTTCAGCGGCTGGGGCGGTGCATGCAACGGCACGGGGGCTTGCATGCCCCTGGTTTTCGGCCCGACCACCGTCTCGGCCCACTCGACACCCATTACCTACGCCATCGCCACCACCTCCACCACCGGCGGCAGTGTGGCGTGCACGCCCAACCCTGTGCCCCGCGGCCAGAATGCAAGCTGCACCGCCACGCCCGATACGGGCTACCACTTCACCGGCTGGGCAGGCGATTGCTCGGGCACGGGCGCATGCCAGCTCACCAACGTGACCAGCCCGCGCAGCGTGAGCGCCACCTTTGCGCAAACCACCTACCCCATCGCCACCCCCACTGCCACCGGCGGCAGCGTGTACTGCACGTCCAACCCCGTGCCCCATGGGCAAGACACGATCTGCATCGCGACACCCGATGCAGGCCATCACTTCACCAGTTGGTCGGGCGATTGCGCAGGCACTGCTACTGCGTGCATGCTCCATAACGTGACCGGGCCGCGCAGCGTGAGCGCCACCTTTGCGCTCAACACCTACCCCATCAGCATCACCCCCGCCGCCGCCAACGGCACGGTCACCTGCTCGCCCAACCCCGTCACCCATGGGCAGGACGCAAGCTGCACCGCCACGCCCGATGCGGGCTACCACTTCACCAGTTGGTCGGGCGATTGCTCGGGCACGGGCTCATGCCAGCTCACCAACGTGACCGCGTCGCACACCGTCTCAGCCACCTTCACGCCCAACACCCACGCCATCGCCACCCTCGCCGCCGCCAACGGCACGGTCACCTGCTCGCCCACCCCCGTCAACCATGGGCAGGATGCAAGCTGCACCGCCACGCCCGATGCGGGCTACCACTTCACCGGCTGGACAGGCGATTGCTCGGGCACGGGCTCATGCCAGCTCACCAATGTGACCGGGCCGCGCAGCGTGTCGGCCACCTTCGCTCTGAACACCTACGCCATCGCCACTCCCGCTGCCACCGGTGGCAGCGTGGCGTGCAGCCCCAACCCCGTGCCCCATGGGCAAAGCGCGAGCTGTACCGCCACGCCCGATGCGGGTTACCACTTCACCGGCTGGTCGGGCGATTGCTCAGGCACTGGTGTGTGCCAGCTCACCAACGTGACCAGCCCGCGCAGCGTGAGCGCCACCTTTGCGCTCAACACCTACCCCATCAGCATCACCCCCGTCGCCGCCAACGGCACGGTCACCTGCGCACCCAACCCCATCAACCATGGGCAGGACGCAAGCTGCACCGCCACGCCCGACGCGGGTTACCACTTCACCGGCTGGTCGGGCGATTGCTCAGGCACTGGTGTGTGCCAGCTCACCAACGTGACCGGGCCGCGCAGCGTCTCGGCCAGCTTTGCGCTCAACGTCTATCCCATCGCCATCCACACCGCCAATGGCACGGCGACTTGCACGCCCAACCCCGTCACCCACGGGCAAGCCGCCGCCTGCACGGCCACGGCGCATGACAACTTCCACTTCACCGGCTGGTCGGGCGACTGCACGGGCAGCGGCGCATGCACCCTGTGGGACGTGACCGGCCCGCGCAGCGTGTCGGCCAGCTTCGCGCTCAACACCTATGCCATCACCACCCATGCCAGCAACGGCACGGTGACCTGCACGCCCAACCCCGTCACCCACGGGCAAGACGCCCACTGCACCGCCACGGCGGACGGCGGCTACCACTTCTCCGAATGGACGGGCGATTGCTCGGGTAGCGGCGCATGCGCGATGGCCAGTGTGACCGCAGCGCGCAGCGTCTCGGCCACATTCGTGCGGGACCCCATCGATGCCACCTGCGGCGCGGCGGCCGACGCCCCAGCCGTCACGGTGCCCACCACCCACCTGTGCGCCACGGGCACGCCGGGCAGCGTCCTGTCGGCCAACGGCCAGTACGGCTGGGAATGCGCGGGTGAACACGGCGGCACGGCGCAGCAGTGCAGCGCGCCCTGGGCCAACGCGGGCACGGGTACGGGCATGGTGCAAGTGCATGGCGGCTGGCAGATCGCCAGCGCGGCCTTCACCGCCACCCTGCCCGCGCCGCTGCCGCCCGGCGCGCACACCGCGCACGCCCCGCTGGCGCTGATGCTGGACGGCGGCAACGGCCCGGCGCAGGTCACAGTGACGTTCACCGAGCCCGCGCCCGCAGGCGCCGTCTATCTCAAATACGGCCCCAGCCGTGAAGGCCTCGGCTGCACGGGCTCTACAGCCTGCACGCAGCCGCATTGGTACGCGCTGCCGGGCGCCGTTTTCTCGGCCGACCGCACGCAGGTGACTTTGACGTTGACCGATGGCGGCGACGGCGACAGCGACGGCGCCGCCGATGGCCGCATCACCGACCCCGGCCTGCCCGTGCTGCTGGCCGCGCCGCACGGCGCCCAGCCCATTCCCATCCTGTCCACCTGGGCACTGGCGCTGCTGGCGGCGGCGCTGGCTTTGCTGGCCGGGCGCAGAAAGCATCTTTTTTGATAGCTGCTCGCGCTTGCCAGACAAGCGCTGGAGGAATATTTCATGCAAAAAACAACCCTATTCCGGAGCCATCTTGCCGCCCTGCTGCTGGCCGCAGCGCCTGTGGGCGCGGCGGACATGAGCTTCACGCCCGCTGCGGGGGGCGGCGTGGTCATCCACTCCGCCCCGGGCGCGCCCGCGCTGGCCGTGCTGCCCACGGGCGAGGTGCGCCTGCCCGCGCTACCCGCCACCCTGGCCACGGCCACCGGCGCCGTGTGCCACGACGCGGCCGGCACGCTGACCCGCTGCGACCCGCTGGCCGCCGTGGGGCCGAAGGGCGACCCCGGAGCCCAAGGCCCGCAAGGCGACCCTGGCCCCATCGGGCCGCAGGGCAGCACAGGCAGCACGGGCCCTGCGGGCCCCGCAGGGCCAAGGGGGGACACGGGCGCTAGCGGCGCGCAGGGACCGGTAGGCCCGGCCGGCGCTGCTGGACAGCCGGGCCCGGCGGGCCCCGCAGGGCCAAAGGGGGACACGGGCGCTAGCGGCGCGCAGGGACCGGTAGGCCCGGCCGGCGCTGCTGGACAGCCGGGCCCGGCGGGCCCCGCAGGGCCAAAGGGGGACACGGGCGCTAGCGGCGCGCAGGGACCGGCAGGCCTAGCCGGTGCTGCTGGACAGCCGGGCCCGGCAGGCCCCACAGGCGCGGACGGCGCGCAGGGCGCCACCGGACCCATGGGGCCGAAGGGCGACACGGGCGCCACCGGTTCGCAAGGCCCTGCTGGCTTCTCGGGGCTGGAGATAGTGGAGCACCGGATCACGCCCACCACTTTGCCGCCGGGCGTCTTGACCTACGTCGCCGGGCAGTGCCCCGCCGGCAAGCACGCCATTGCCGGCAACTGCGATGTAAGCAACCAGAACGCCCGCCTGCTGCGGTGCGCGCCGAGCTACCCATTGCTCGGCACCCCGCCCGAGATCTACCTAGGCTGGATCGCGGCGATTGCCCCGCCGCCCTCGGGCAACTGGGATCTCGGTGACTTCGGGCGCGTCTTCATCACCTGCATCAACCGTTAGCCGTGCAAGCCCAATCGGCCTCCAGCGCTTGTTTGGCAAGCGCTGGCAGCTATCAAAAAAGGAATCCCATGTCTCCACGAACACCCCCTGCCCTGGCCGGGCTGCTCATGCTGCTGGCCGCCCTGCCCGCCAGCGCCGCGTGGGTGCTGCCGCCCGGCGCAGAGGCCGCGCTGGGCAGCGGCGCCGTGTCGCTCGGCTGCGCGGACGTGGCCAACGGCGGCGCCTTGCACCTGGGCACGGGCGCCACGCTGGCGGCGGCGCGCGACGTGGCCACACAGGCCGGGGCGCTGCTGGACCTGGACGGCGCCCGGCTGGAACTGGCCGGCCAATGGACCGCCGCAGGCCAGGTCAGCGCCAGCGGCGGCGCTCAGGTGCTGCGCACCGCCAGCCCCGGCTGCCCCGTGGCCGGCCGGGCAGGCCCCGTGCCCCTGGGCGGCGCACCCGCTTCCACGCCCGTGCCCGTGCCCGCGCTGGAGCCGTGGGCGCTGGCGCTGCTGGCACTGGCCGTGCCCGCGCTGGCGGGCCGGGCGCGCAAAACACCTTCCTCCCGTTGACCGCTCCATGCACGCAAGACACCCGCCCCTCTCCTTGCCTTCCTATTGATTTACAACCTACCTAGGACCTGTCATGAAACGGACTCTCTACACCCTTCGCTCCACGGCCGCCTTGCTGGCCAGTGCCGCCTGCACGCCCGCCGCCTGGGCCCAGGCGCAGCCCCCGGTGGGCGCCATCACCTATGCCGGCCTGGCGGCCGCGCAGCCGGTGCCCACGCTGACGCAGTGGGGCGTGCTGCTGCTTTCACTGCTGCTGGCGCCGCTGGCCTGGCGCGCGGCGCGCGGCCGCCTGGCCTGCCTGGCGCTGGCCGGGCCGGGGCTGCTGGCCGCCGCGCTGCTGCTGGCGGCAGGCTGGAGCGGCCAGGTGGAGGCGCAGCCCACGGCACCCGGCGACGTGCTGCTGGACAACCCCGCCGGAGGAACGGCGGACATCCCCTATTGCGCCGCGCTGGACAGCCACTTCGCCGACTTCATGTGCGGATACGAGGTAGGCAACACCACCGGCCGGCCGCTGCGCATCACGGGCATCGCCCTCACGCCGGGCCACACCGACCGGGCGCCCATGGACACGCCGCGCTGCACGGCCGGACTGGTGCTGCCGGCGGGGGAAAGCTGCTATCTGCTGGTGAGCAAGCCGCACTGAGCGGTGGCCAGACTCTGCAGGCAGGTATCCATGGCCCAGTCGATGATCTGCGCGTCCGCGTGGCCGCGCTCGCGCAGCAGGCCCGGAAGCGGGTCAGCCGAGCGCGCCAGCAGCACGCACAGCGCCACCTCGGCCGGCAGGTCACACCGCAGATGGCCCGCGGCCTGGGCCTCGGCGATCCAGCCGAGCGCGCGGGCCTGCACCTCGCGCATGGCCGCCTGGTAGGGTGCGCAGGCGCTCCACCGCGCGCAGCATCGCGGCGGTGCACAGATCGTCCTTGCCAGCGAAGTGCTTGTACAGGCTGGCCTTGGCGCAAATCGGCATGAGTGTCAGCGCCGACGATGACACCGCGGCACTCGACCAACCGGGCGGTGGTACGGCGCAACTGCTGTGGCAGGCCGCGCTGGACTGGGGCGATTACTACTACCGCCACACCTTGCACAACACATCGGGCAAGCCCCAGCAGATCCGCACGACCGACATCCGAGGCTACCGCCTGCTGGACCCAGACGACGCAGACACCTGCAAGCCGGGCATGGTGCTGCAGCCTGACGCCACCTGCTCCATGGGCTTGAGCACCCCCCAGTGATCGCAATGAAACACCGCCCGGGTTGCCTTCAGCGCCTTGCCCCCTCGCTCTGCACGCTGCGCACTCCGAGAGGGGGCGCCGCCAGCCCGGCGAGGCGGAGCGGCCCCGGCAAGGCGACCAGCGCTTGGGGTGCACAGGTTTCATGCACTGTGGACTGCGCCGTCTGCCAACCGAACGAGGCAACACGCAACGCGAGCAGTCACGCGACATCGCATGCATGCACAAACTGGCGCCTCACCCATTTGCGCGATGGACACCCGTGCCAGGGACGCCTAGACTTTCGCCCTTCATACCTGCCAGGAATCCCCGGCGAGAAACGGAGGACTTGTGAACACCCCCTTGCGCCACCTGCTGCGCCCTCTGCGGCCCGCCGCCGACCCCCATGCGCCCCATGGCGCGCCAGAAGGCGGCGACTCGGTCTTGTTCAGCGCGGCCTTCACCAACCCGGACGCGCAGGGCAACGCGCCCTTCGCGCCCTGGGAGGCGCGCGCGGTGGAGATCGGCGCGCGCCGCCTGCCCGCCGACGGCGTGGCCGCGCGGCTCCAGGCGCTGTGGGCCGGCAACCGGCACATGGCGCTGCTCGACGCCGACGCCGTGCAGCACATGGTGCGTTTCTTCTCCCTGGTGCGCGTGGGCCCGCAGTGCGAAGTCATCCGCCAGGACGAGCGCGGCGACTTCATGGCCGTGCTGCTCGCGGGCGACATGTCGGTCAACCGCACCCAGCCCTGGGGTGAGTGCCTGCACCTGGCGCAGTTGCGCCCCGGCGACATCATGGGCGAAATGTCGCTGCTCGACGGCGGCCTGCGCCACTCGGCCTGCACCACGCTGGCCGACTGCGAGCTGGCCGTGCTCGACGCCCCGGCCATGGACGAGATGCTGGTCCACGAGCCGCGCCTGGCCGCCAGCCTCGCGGCCCTGCTGGCACGCAAGCTGTCGCAGCGCCTGCGCGCCGTGAGCGCCAGCCTGGCGGCCAGCCAGCCGCGCCCGGCGTCATAGCACCGAGCACTCCAGGCCGCCAGCAGCGCCCGGCCGCGCGCGGCAAGGCCAGGCCCCGCCATGCGGTAGTCTCGCCCCCATGAGCACTTTCCACCTCGATTCGGCCTGGACGCTGGCGGCCGCCGTGGCGACCATCTTGCTGGGCATGCGCCTGCACCGCGTCTGGCCGGCGCTGGAGCGCGCCAACATTCCGCCCTCGGTGTCGGCAGGGCTGCTGCTGTCGGTGCTGCTGACGCTGCTGCGCGCGGGCGGGGTGGCCGACGTGCGGCTGGCCCCGGAGCCGCGCGGCGTGCTGCTGCTGGTGTTCTTCGCCTCGCTGGGCTTTGGCGCGCACCTGGGGCGACTGGCGAAGGCGGGCAAGGGCGCGCTGGTGATCTGCCTGGCCGTGCTGCTGGCGATCGTGGCGCAGAACGCCGCGGGGCTGCTGCTGGCCAAGGCGTTCGGCCAGCCTGCGGCGCTGGGGCTGTTCGTGGGCAGCGCGGCCTACATCGGCGGGCACGGCACGGCCACGGCCTGGGCCAGCGCCGTGCCGGTGGCGGGCGCGCTGGAGGTGGGGCTGGGTGGCGCCACGCTGGGGCTGGTGCTGGGCAGCCTGCTGGCCGGGCCGGTGGCAGCGTGGCTGATGCGCGGGCAGGCGGCGAGCGCCACGCACCCCGCGCCCGCAGCGCGGGCAGGAGGCCAGGACACCATGCCCGACGCCCACGACGCCGCCGCGCCCGTGCGCGGCGCGCCGTTCTCGTCCGACCGCTGGCTGCCCCCGCTGCTGGGGCTGCTGGTGTGCGTGGCGGCGGGGCCAGGTCTGACGGCGTGGCTGGGCCACGCGGCGGGCTGGCAGGTGCCCACGTTCCTCGTGGTGCTGCTCGCCGCCGTGGCGCTGACCAACGCCGCCGACCTGCTGCGCCGCCCGTTCGACACGCAGGCCAGCGACCTCGTGGGCACGGTGGCGCTGCGCGTGTTCCTGGCGATGGCGATGCTCACGCTGGACTGGGCGGAGCTGGCCGAACACCTGCCGCTGCTGCTGTCCGGCGCGCTGGTGCAGGCGGCGATCACCTGCGCCATCGGCATCGGGCTGGTCTATGTGCTGTTCGGGCGCGGGCACGAAGGCGCGGTGGCCTGCGGCGGCTTCATCGGCTTCGGCATCGGGGCCATGCCGATCGGCCTGGCGGTGATGCGGCGGCTGCAAACCGCCTATGGCGATGCGCCGCGCGCCATGCTGGCGTTCACGCTGGCGGCGTCGCTGTTCCCCGACACGGCCAACGCGCTGGTGATTGCCGCGCTGCTGCGCTGGCTGGGCGCGGGCGGCTGAGGGTGTGCCGCGCGCCGCGCCACGGCGGCGCGGCCATCACCCTTCGTCCAGCGCGCCGCGCGCCGCCGCCTTCAACGCGGCGGTGAGCGCGTCCAGCACGGCCGACTCCAGGTTCCAGCAGTGCCAGTAGAGCTGGATCGGCAGCCAGCGCCCGGGCGCCAGGTCCACCAGGCGCCCGTCGGCCAGCGCCGCGCGCGCCAGCAGCTCGGGCACCACGCCCGCGCCCCAGCCCGCCAGCACGGCGCGCACCTGGCCTTCGGAGCTGGGCACGTAGACGTGGTGCAGCGCCACGCGCTTGAGGCCGAAGCCACGCGCGATGAATTCCGCCGGCATGTCGTCCTTGCGGTTGAACGAGAGGAACGGCACGCTGCGGAAGTTGTGCGCCGTCAGCCCCTGCGGCAGGTGCTGCGCGGCGTAGCCGCGCTCGGCCACGGCGACATAGCGCATGGCGCCCAGCGGCACCACCTTGCAGCCGCGCAGCGCCTGCGCCAGCGTGGTGACGCAGCCCAGCACCTGGCCCGAGCGCAGCCATTCCTGGGTGAAGTCCTGGTCGTCGGCAATGATCTCCAGCGGCAGGCGCTGGCGCACCAGGTCGCCCAGCGCGTCGAGCGCCCAGGTGGCGATGCTGTCGGCGTTGATGGCGATGGCGATGCGCTCGTCCTCGCGCGTGGCGCCCGGGGCGCTGGGCGCCAGCTCCTGCAGGTCGCGCTCCAGGTCGGCGCGCAGCAGGCGCAGCTGCTTGGTGTGCTTGAGCAGCAGTTGCCCCGCGTTGGTGGGCCGCAGCGGGCGCGTGCGCACGATGAGCACCGAGCCGACCTGCGCCTCCAGCGCGCGCAGGCGCTGCGACACGGCGGACTGGGTGACGTTCAGGCGCTGCGCCGCGCGCTCGAAGCCGCCCTCCTCGACGATGGCGGCAAGGCACTCCAGCGCGGCGGGATCGTAGGCACTCATTTATTAATACATCTGATGATTTGCCAAAGAGTTTAATTTTGCTTTTGAAAAAGCGCAACGCGGCGCACACTGCGCGGCATGAAAACCATCGTCCTCGGCGCCGGCATCATCGGCATCAGCACCGCGTGGCACCTGTTGGAGCGCGGCCACGAAGTCATCGTCGTCGATCGCCAGGGCGATGCGGCGCAGGAGACCAGCTTCGCCAACGCGGCGCAGATCTCGGTGAGCTACTGCGAGCCCTGGGCCAACCGCGAGGCGCCGTGGAAGGCGCTCAAGTGGATGTTCGACAAGGAAGCGCCGCTGCTGTTTCGCCCGCAGCTGGATCCGCAGCAATGGCGCTGGTGCCTGCAGTTCCTGGCGCAGTGCAACGACGCGGCGTTCGAGCGCAACGTGGCGCAGCTCGTGGCGCTGGGCGCCTACAGCCACGCCGCGCTCAAGGACGTGGTGCGCGCCACGGGCATCGAATACCACCGGCTGGAGCGCGGCATCGCCCACTTCTACACCGACCAGAAGTCGTTCGAGGACGCGGGCCGCGCCGTGGAAGTGATGCGCCGCTACGGCGTGCAGCGCCGCCTGGTGAGCCGCGAGGAGCTGTTCCAGATCGAGCCCGCGTTCCAGGCCTATGGCGCGCACATCACCGGCGGCACCTACACCAGCACCGACGAGAGCGGCGATGCGCGCGTGTTCACGCAGCAGCTGGCACGCCGCTGCGCCGAGCGCGGCGCGCAGTTCCTCTGGAGCCATGACATCGTGCGCCTGAACCAGGCCGGTGGCGCTATCGAATCGGTAGCTGTTCGCGCTTGCCAGGAAAGCGCTGGAGGCCAAAAAGACCCCAAAACCCAGAACCTCCAGGCCGACGCCGTGGTGGTGGCCTGCGGCAGCTACAGCGCGCCGCTGCTGCGCAGCGTGGGCGTGGATCTGCCCATCTACCCGGGCAAGGGCTACAGCGCCACCTTCCCGCTGCTGCGCCCCGAGGCCGCGCCCATGGTCTCGGCCATCGACGACGGCAAGAAGATCGCCATGAGCCGCCTGGGCAACGTCCTGCGCGTGGCCGGCACCATCGAGCTCAACGGCTGGGACCTGACGCTGGACAGCCCCCTGGCGCGCGCGCGCTGCCACATGCTGTCGCGCCGCATCGAAACCATCCTGCCCGGCGTGTGCGACACGCGCACGCCCGAGGAAGGCGGCGACCCGCAGTACTGGACCGGCCTGCGCCCGGCCACGCCGACCAACATCCCTTTCATCGGCCGCACGCGCGTGGGCCGGCTGTGGGTCAACGCCGGCCACGGCACGCTGGGCTGGACGCACGGCGCCGGCTCGGGCAAGGCCATGGCCGAGCTGATCAGCGGCGAGCGCCCGGCCATGGCCTTCGACTTCCTGGGCGAAGGGCGCCAGCGCCGCCACACCGAGCCCGTGGCGGCCTGAACACGGGCCAGCGCCCCGGGGCGCATTACCATCGCGGCCCGAGCAAGACACAACGGCCGCCATGGATCCTCGCTTTTCCGACACCGCCAGCGCCCTGGGCGCCGCCGCAGGCCAGCACGCCCTGGTGCTGTGGCTGCTGGGCCTGGCCCTGGCGCTCGCCCTGGCCGGCTGGCTGGGCGCCCGGTGGCGCCAGCGCCGCACCCTGGGCGCGCGCCATTGGGCCCTGTGCTGCGCCCTGCCCGCCCTGGCCCTGTTCACGCTGCTGGCCACGCAGGTGGCGGCAGGCGCCGGCATCACCCACTTCGACGCCGCCCTGGCCCGCACGCTGCAGGCGCAGGCCAGCACCACGCTGCTGCACTGGGCCACCGTGCCCACCTGGGCCGGCAACCCGCCCGTGGTGGTGGCGCTGGTGGCCGCCGTGGGTGCCTGGCTGCTGTGGCGGCGCGAGCGCCTGCTGGCCCTGGCCTGGGTGGCGGCGGTGGTGGGCAACGCGTTGCTGAACAAGGGGCTCAAGCACCTGTTCGAGCGCGCGCGCCCGCCGCACCTGCATGGCATCGTCAACGAAACCGGCTACAGCTTTCCCAGCGGCCACGCCTCGGGCACGCTGGCGGCCTACGGCATGCTGGCCTACGTGGCGCTGCGCCTGGCGCCGCCGGCCTGGCACATGCCCGCCCTGCTCGGCGCCGCCTGGCTGGCCTGGACGGGCGCGTGCAGCCGGGTGCTGCTGCAGGTGCACTACGCCAGCGACGTGCTGGCCGGGCTGGCCAGCGGATCGGTGTGGCTGGGGCTGTGCATCCTGGGGCTGCGCCATGCGCAGCGGCGCCAGCTTTAGGGCAGCCCGGCGCGAAACGCGCGGCAAGTGTACGCTGCAGGCAGGAATTCCTGCTCCAGCCGCTCCCGCTCCAGCGCGCGCAGGTGCTGATCCAGCGCTGCCTCTTCCGGCAACAGCAGACCAGGCGGCGGCGCGGGGGCCTGTACCGGCTCAGCCACGGCCAGGTGCTGGTGGGCATCGAACGTGGCGCGATCCATCAGCAGCGCGTGCAGGCCGGGCAGGTGGCAACGCGCGGCCAGCCAGTTCAGATCCAGACCGCTGCCCAGCACAGCAATGGTATCCGCCAGCGGTTGGGGCAACTGGTGCAGGCAGCGTTCGTTTTCCACCAGCAGAATGTGGGGCGCACAGCGGCGTAGTGAGCAACGTGCTCGCGGGCATCGGCGTTTTCAGCGCTTCAAATAGAAGGTTTCAACAATGCAATGCGCGTTGCCCAAAAGTAGGCCCAGGCAAGTAAGCGAAGATGTGCATTCTCCGTCAATCGAACTATTCGTCTGTGGCTGCTTCGTCCTCACCTACATCGCCGGTGGAAATTTCCGTACCCACCGAAGACTGTTCGAAAAGTGACTTATCCAACGTCACCTTTTTCCCAGCGATTGTCGTAAGGAATTCCTCATACATCGCCTTCGCCCTGGTTAGGATTTCAGTTTTTATTTCGAGCGTGAGGCTTGTTTCGTCGATACGGTTGTCCTCACAGTACCTCGCAAGCCGGCGACGGTAAAGCGAGTGCGCCACTGTCGACCGGGCGCGGATCCGGTCGCCATCTACGACGACTTTCAATTCAGTAGCGCTTGGTTTCCAGAGTTCCAACAAGAGATAGCGATATTTTGGCCATTCTGCGGGCTGCAATTCGCCGGGCAAAACGATATTGCGGAAAGTTGGTCCGCCGCTGGTCAACTTGATTTCGGGCTCAGTTACCAATGCACCTTCGAAGGTATGCAGCAGTGCCTTCAGATTGCTAATATTCTTCGGCCTCAGCAAATCATTGACGGCCTCGATGTACTCATCAAGCAGCTTAAGCGTTGAATGCTGTACGCTACCGAACGCGATCTGGATGGCTTCGGCATATGTGCATACCACCGCCGTCTGGAAAGCGACCGTTGAGAATACATCGCTAAACATGCGGTCGATGGCGTCCCGCACTGGTTTCGCAACGACCCCCTCGATAATGACCTCTTTCTTTGCCGGACCGGACATAGAGTCCAGCAGAAACAACGCCCTGGTCGCTTTCATGGATTCGACCATCGCCTTCCGGCTTGTCATCAACCCATTGACCCGAGCGAGCGTCTCCTTGATTTCAGGAGTCGTCCAATTGGGTTCCTTGTCTTGAACGCGGCGGTTCAGCCCTTCGCGAAAGTCGTCGAACGTGCGCGACGTGGCCTGACCATCGAATAGCATCTTTTCGAGTTCAGCATCTCGCTTACCGACGAGTTCCTGGTTCAAATTGATGGTCGCGCGAGCGAAAGCAGCGTATGGATGGAGCTTGCCGAAAACGCGGTCGATAATGGGGACGTACAACGCTTCCCACCGCTTCTTGAAGACGTCCGCAATTTCGTCGGAGTAGTTCGTTCGGGTGTTCACCGAACGTTGATCAGTGGTCAGTTCATCCTTCAGTCCCAGTCGCTCATACGCTTCATCCAGCCGCTTGCGGGGAGCTCCCACCTTGGGGCGAGCCTCAATCCCTCGCGCATGGACATTCATGAGTAGTTGCTCGGTCAGGTGATACAGGTGACTGACACCGCTAAAGGCTGCATCGCTAACGATCTTGACTCGGTCGCCTTCTTGATCGAGTTCGACGTTCCAGATACGCAGACCGGTGTCATCCTTGACATCAAGCGCCTTGATGTGTGACAGCGTCGTCCGAAGGCATTCGGCGACGATGTCTTGGTCGTTGAGCAGCTTGTTGCGAGAGTCAGAGACCTTCTTCGCGGTTTTGTTAAGGGTCAGGAATACCCTGCGTGCAGCCCTCACTACGTCAATGTCTTGCGACATCGTCCCATCAAGCTGGGGGAAGGTGCAGATCAGAACCGGAAGCTGTAGCTCATTCAGGTTGTAGGAACGGATTTCCTTTTCGGGCCAGACCTTGTAATAGCCCTCGTATGGACTGCGTTTGGCATCCGACCATCCGCCAGTCAAGTTCCGATACAGTGCAAGCAGCGCCATCGCACGGTGCTGTCCATCGACGATGGCCAATGTGCAGTTGTCCCGGGCCAGCCTCAGTTGAGCCCCCTCTGGCAGAGGGGCACCGTTACGGTAGTGCTGGAAGAACTCGAACTGCTCTTCGCCCACCGCGCCGGCGGTGATGCGGTGATCCTTGACGCCAGGGTGTTCCGACGACTCGACTTCCGTGCGCTCTACCTTGCGGTAGTTGATGTCGGGGACGCGGCTGTTCGGTTTTAGCGGCAGTGCAACGGCGACGATGGGCGGGAAGAGCTTGATGAGGCCGGACGTGGAGGTGTCCAGCAGATAGGGAATCAGCTCCAAGGAAACCCGGGCATCGTCGATGTCCCTTTGCATGATTTCGTCGAAGCCAAGCTGCTTCAAGTCAAATACCTCTCTGACTGGAGCCAGCATGTTCAGCAATTGCGCCTGCCCCGCCTTTTCGGAGAGCGTGACGTGCGTCAGGAGGTATCGGACTTCCACGCCGGCCGACTTCCCGTCGTCGGAACTCACCCGGAACGTCCCGATGGTTCCATTCAGGTGTACGTCGAGCGCACTTTTGCCGCCGCTGATCAGCGTTGCCATATCAGTTCCTCCCAAAGATGGGGTAGTTGATTCGATTGAGAATGTTCTCGAGGTCGTTGTGCTCGCCGGTGTCAACATTGACTTCGGCAATATGCACGAACAAATTGGTTGGGTCGAAATTCCGAGCAACAACCTGGTTGGCGAACCCGGCCTCGATAACGTCGTCGATGGAGCCTTGCCCCTGCAAATCCCGCAGTTCGACGATTTTGTTCCGATGTTGCCTCAGTCGGCTACGAAGGTTGATAGCCATGCCAATGTAGAGGGGTGCCGTAAACCAAGGTGCAGCAGTCTTCAGCACTTCGGCGACGGTTCGGAAGCGATCAGGGTTCGACACCAGCCGACCCACGAGCGACTCGGACTTGCTGGGTTCATGCATGACTTCACCGCTGAACTTCGGCTTCAGTTGCCCGCGCAAGGCAACCTGGTACGGAGTCTCCCGATATGGACTGAAGATGAATTGGTCGAGCGCGTATTCAACCTCAGCCCGCGACTGTGCTTCACCTTGCCGCTTCGCCTCATAGATGCGCTTGATGACCGCGTCAATGTCCGCCTTCGAGATGACAAGACGGGAGTACCAAGCGTAGATCCCTGGCGTTTCGGGTGCCAAATCAATCTCCGACCAAGTAAGGGAGCGGCCTGCGGGAGCTTTCATTTGTGGCAAACGAGGCAGGCACCGCCGCCCTCGTCTTCGAGGTAGAGATCATCAATGTCAATCGGCTCGATAGGAATGATGCGGAGCGGATTGGGTTTGCGGCGAGCCAGCTCGCGCTGCTTGCGAATCTCGAAATCGGTCATGATTTCGGCCACTCGCTCGGGCTTCTCCAGGTCTGTCAACGGCTCGCCCTGGCTCCAGGTAAATGGCGACCCATGCTCAAGGGCGTTCTTTTCGTAGGCCTTGGCAGCCTCAAAAGCTTCTGGATGGTTTTCTCTCAAACGCACCCATTCAATCTTTTGCTGGAAAAAGCAAAAAGTGCATCCTGAGCGCGACCGCCAGTCGTAATACTTCGGCAGGCCAAGACCAGAACCTTCGAGAAGCTCAAATATGCCTGGCTTGTCGATGCCGTGCTCACGGAACGGCATCTTGACGATGAGGTTCTTATGTTGAGCGACCATACCTTCACGGTGCTCTTCGTCGGCGCGGATGGCTACGTAGCTGTAGACGGTGTCGCCCGCCTCCAGGGATGGTCGAATCCACATCTTGAAGGGCTCTAGCTTCAACTTCCTTGTGCACCAACGAGTTTTCGGTGACGGAAGATAGTTGTTGTAAGTTCGAAGCCAGAAGTCGAAGTCGCGGTGCGGATTGAGGTAGTGAATCTTGCGACCGACGAACCCCTCAAGCCTCCCCAGGAACTCGTAGACCTCCGGCAGCTCTTTGCCGGTGTCGGTGAAGTAATACTCCAGAGGAATCTCAGGATGGTTCAGGCTCATGTACACGGCCAGCGCCGCACTGTCCTTGCCGCCGGATAGACCCAGGACATGACGTTCAGCCATTCTTGTGCTCCTTAACCTGTTGCTTGACCAGCATGGCACCGGTTTCCGCCAGGGCGGCCAAGATGACCTCCCTGCGTTCGCCTTGGGCTTCGGCCAGAAACTGTTTCACCAATCGGTCAATTGCGGGGGTATCTGTGTCAGCGATATCAACGAAGCCAGTGGCGTCCTGCCCGTGGCTTGCTCCAAAAACAACGCCGATCACGCGGCGTGTTGACGGTCGGCCCCGGAGAGGTGCCATCGTCTCTGCCTTGCGGAAGTCCACTGCCCACTCGGCGAGTTTTGCCATCGCTGCATCAATGTCGCGATCCACCCATGCTGCTTGGGGTTTGTCGACAGCGAGGCTGATGAGCGATTCGGCAGTTTCGTCGGTCTCGTCGTAGCTCTCAAGCCGTGTGGCGAAAGCATCCAGCTTGAAATCCCCTGTCATTCCCTTCACTGTGGCCGCACGTTTGCGCAAATCGTCCAGCGACCGCCCCGTGTGGTCGAGCGCGCCGAGAAGATGCGCGTGTACGCCATACAGCATACGGTGGTAAGCGCCCGACAGTTCATCGGTCACGGCCTGAAGACGGGAGTTCAAGGTCGCCGGGTCTTGTGCCTCAAGCAACGTTGGCAAGTCCGAGAACAGAACGCGTAACGGATCGCTCGCTTTCAGCAACATTGCGCGAACCTGTTGCGCCTGCGACGAGACGGTCGTCGTGCGCTTCGTCCAGCCAGGAAGTCCAACGACAAGCCCGACCAATCCGCGGGCCACATCCAAAGGCGCGGCACCGACCTCCGATTTCGACCGGCCAGAGACAGTTTTCGCCAACGCATCAACTAACTTGGCCTTGTCCTTCGAAGCTTCTACGTGCTGGAAGCGAATGCGGCTTGGATCCAGCGTCCACTCATCGACAACTGCATCAGTCAAATCAGGTGTGAAGGCGCCGTTAACGTACAGCGCTAGCGATGACCGATTGGCCAGGTAGAACGCGAGCGACAAGATCGGCATGACCCCTGACCGGATGCCAAACGGCGGCATCGCCCAAGCGGCATAAAGTTCCTTTAGGGTGAGTGATTTTCCTTCAGTCAGTAGCCCGACATTGGTTCTCCACCAAAAGGATTCGTAGGTTCTGCCTCGGGCGTTTAAGTTCGGCCCACCAAAGCCCCAACCGTCATGACCGCGAGCGCAATGCAGGCCAGAATCGTTCAGCACTGTGTAGTACAGGCCCGCGTCTGCGGAAAAGCCTTCATAACCTAGCTTAGGAAGGTGGGCATGACTCGCCATGCGATTCATCAGATCCTTGCGAGCCTTGACAGAATTGCTCGACGGATCCTCTCGGTTGATGAGCTCGCTGAAGATGTGCGGGGCCTTGTCGTAGACCTGCTCGACAATGTCGGAGGCGATGACCGAAAGGATCGTATTCCCTTTGGCCTCAATAGCCGTGCCATGGCTATACCATTTCGAGAGTTCGAAAGCGTCCGCCAGTTCCTCTTCAAGCGCGGCACGCACAGCCTCAATACGACCGACAACTTCTCGACGTGCAACAGAGTCCCCATGCAGTTCGGGGCTGGTCTTCATCACTCGCTCAGAAGCCGCCAGCTCAAGGCTCAGTTCAATGATGCGCTCCGCGTTATTGGGTGTGCCGAGCAGCAGTGTTTCAACCGCCGTGTTCTTGCTGGCGTAACGCACACGGTGTTCGGCAGATTTGACCGACTGGCCGAGCGGGGGAAGACACAAGAGGAAAGCACCTGCGCTCGCGCCCTTGAGCGAGAACTTCTCGACGATCTTTTCGATGTCTTCCAGACGAACGATACCGCGCGTGAACCACCGCATGGTCCCGGTTGTCTGATAAGTGCGCTTGGCTAGAACAGGCTGAAGGTCACTAAGCGTAGAGATGTGCTCGAGGTCAGGTTCGCCAATCTCTCCTCGCGCCAGATTGATGGCACCTTCGATATCGAAGTCTGAACCGGCGAAGATGCCCCAGGCTCCAAGGTGCTTCCGTTCAATAAGGATCTTCCATTCGGACAACTCCTCAAGCGCCTTGCGAATCTGTAGCCCGTCCACACCCGGGGTCGAGACCACCAGAATCGACTCCTCCGCGACCAAGCCGGAGCCGTTGCGGAACATCTCGATCAGCGCAATGGTCTTGGTCAACTGAACGTGGACGGCAGTACCTTTCGCTTCTGCGCGCTCAACCGCGTCGCAACATTGAGCCCAACGATGTCCGTCGGGAGAGGCGACGATGGCCGGGTCGAGGTTGGCCCGCAAGTAGTCCCAATAGAGCGCGGGACCATACATGCGGAACCACTGCGCCTCATAGCCATTGAGGAACTCGACAAAGCCCAGTGGCTCGCGAGAGGCAAGAAAGCCGAACGTGCTGCGCTCGTTTTGCCCGAATCGGCGTCGCGAGATGGGTCCCAACAACGCAGCCGTGACCGGGTGCAGCGGCCAGCAGGCTCGTAAAGAATCCGCCAGCGTTACAGGTGTGCCAGGACGCCGAGTTCGGATGGTAGTGGCAATCCTGTCCGCAAACTTCGATGCCTCCCCGAGGGGCGGTGGATTCTCCACGTTAATCGCTTTACCGACCAGTTCGATGACCTCGTCAGTAGCCGCGACGAGCGGAATATCCACGAAACGGCCTTGCACCTTGGCCCACTCGTCGCGGGACTGCCTGCCAAGGCGCGAGGCATAAGCATCAAAAGCCTGATGCAGGATTCCGACGATAACAAGCTTGCCTGAACAACGGCTCGCCGCCTCCGCCAGTTCTTGGAAGAAGTAGATATCTCCGCCGTCTTGAGCGGATGCCTCAAGTAGCTTGCCCAATTCGTCGATGACGACCAAAACTCCTTGGGGATGGCGTTCTGCCGCTTCGACAAGTTCACCAACGACATCGGGTTGCTTCTTGCGACTTGCGGGCAGGCTCTTGGCCTTTGCCAAAGCAGCACTCAATTCATGGGCTACGTCGGCACGCTTCCCAACGACAGGCACGACCAGCCAGCCATCACCCTTTGCCTCAAATACCTTGTGAACGAGACTACCCTCGGGCAGTCCGAGTAACTGCTTTGCTTTCGTGCGGATCTCAGTTTGGGCACCGACCAGCGAACACAGCATTAGCGCCAGGGAGGACTTCCCTCCCCCGTAGGGGCCAGTCCAAGTGAACGCTCGCTGGCGGGTCTCTGTGATCTGGTGGGCCATGCTTTCCAATAGAGAGATCGCCGTACCTTGGCAGATATAGCCAGAGAGTGCGTCTTCTCGTCCAATGTCCGTATCGATGCGAACTGAGCGGAGAAACTGACGGGAAATAGTGACGACGTCAGAAAGCATCAATTTCTCGGCGCCTACGAGTTGAGTCTGCTTACGCATAGGCACTTTCAAGCAGCTTATATTTGTATTCCGTCAGGCTCTTCAGCGCGGATTCTTTTCTCGTAACCTGTCGAATGCCCGCTTGTTCCGTCCACTGGATTTGCCCCCTCGTCAAATCCTCTAAAGCCATTAATCTGTCTGCTACTGCGTTTTCGTCGAGCTTGAATACTCGACCGGGCGAGCCGTAGTCATAGGCCACGCGGTCGAATGCCATGACAGACCCTGCGTGGGGCAGGCGCTCCCAATAGTCCAACAGTGCATAGGCGAAGATACCATCAGGCAGGGAACGCTTCGATCCACGTCGAAACTCAAACGTGCCCTTCGCATTCTGCTGAATAAGCCCGAGTTCCCCGAGTAACGGTTCGCTCATCTCTTCGGGCGAGTCGCCGCCGAGGCGCGGCACATAGCTGCGGATACAGCACTCCACGTCCCGCTTAAGTGTGGCCATGGAGATGCGAAGCTTGTGCTCGGTCACCAATCCGGTAAGTGAGTTGACGATGAACTCGCGGTCGAAGATTTGTTGTACAACGTGGTTGAACAGAAACCACCATGTTGTGGTCTTCTCGTGCGTGCTAGCGACCTGCCAATGCATCAGCCATGTGGTGGCTGTGCACTCACAATACTTATCAAGCCCGGTTTCTTTATTAAAAAGCAGATTGCCGAGGCGGGTCGGCACATATCCGCCCTCGTCTTCGATAATCCCACAGGCGGTAGCCCAAAAGCGGATGGACATAGCCATGTTCTTGCCTACCCCGAAGCGAACGATGGCGACTTCGTCTGCAAAGACGGATCGAGGTGCGGGTTCATCAAACTGCGTCACGGCGTCATAGGCCTTGCGAAGCCATAGCTGACGCAAGGGGAAGGTCTCGTGCCCACTGAACTGCGGTGGAGCTTCGGTAGGTAGCTGAATCATTTGAAGTAGTTTAACTGGACGATATCGCCAGCCCGATCAGGTTGACTCCGTTGAGCGTTCCACAAATCGCCCTCTGCCTCGCCGGGCAACCGCTCGTAGGCAAGATGCCGACTACGACTTGAGCATGTGATTTTATACAGCATCACTAAGTTCAGGCATGTAGCGAATTAAGCTTTTGTTGAGAGCCTCTGTTGGCACATTCTTGCAGTGCCTTGGCGCAAGCAGTTCTCATTGCGGTGGCGGCATCGGTGCTCTCAATACTTGAAATATTTTCCGGCTTAGGCCTTATGCAGCAAGCGCAAGTAGCTACATATTTGATAGCAAAACCGATGTAGACATGCGCGCCTGTGCGCCCTACTTCCCAGCGGGCCTCCACGGCAAAGCCCTGGACGGCGAAGCAGGGTTCTGCCACCAGGCTCACGTGCGCCGACAACCGCGCGATGCTGCGCTGCGCAGCCTGCGCATGCAGGTGCGCCATGAGCGCGCGGGCCACGCCCTGCCGGCAAAGGCCGGGACCACGAAGAACTGGTCGATGTAGCAGGCCTGCAAGTCGGCAAACCCAGGCCGCTCAACATCAGCGGCGCACGGCGCGAAGCCAGCAGCAGCCAAGCAGGGTGCTGCTGGCGGGCGCGATGTATTTCTGCGTGCGCTGCTGGCTCAGTGTGGGTATTTGGATACTTTTCGCCGAGCGGCAGATTGCGCTATGGCCACCGGGCAATCGTGCGCTCTATGCGGGCGCTGAACTGCCGGACCTGGGCCGGGGCCAGGCGCTCGGCCTGGTACAGCGACAGCATCTCCAGGCGGCAGGCCGGTGCGCAGGTGCCGAGCAGCGCCGTCTTCAGCACGCGCTTCACGGGCTGCCGGAGCACCAAACGGTCCACCCACCACGGCGAACCCAGCGTGGTGACGGCCAGCGTTCTTCGGAGGTGGTGAAGCCGGGGCCGGATGGGGCCCAGGTCGCTGGCATGGTCGTAGGCCACGCCCGGCGCCCAGACGCGGTCGAACCATCCTTTCAGGATGGCGGGAAAGCCGAACCACCAGGTGGGGAATACCAGCACCAGCGCCTCGGCCCACAGCAGGCGGTCGATTTGCGCCTGCACCGCAGTGGCGTCGAAGCGCGGGCCGTAGTAGCTGTGGCGCTCACCGGCCGTGAGGGCGGGAGCGAAACCGCCGTGGTAGAGCTCCTCCGTTTGCACCGCATGGCCGCCAGCGGCCAGCGCCGTAACGGCGGACTGCGCCAGCGCATGGCACAGGCTATCGCCGCTGGGATGGGCGATGACAACGAGGGCTTTCATTGCAGGCTGCAGCGCGGCCTGCACGCCTCATACGTCAATGTTGCCCGCCCGCAGCGCATTGGTCTCGATGAAGTCGCGGCGCGGCTCCACCTCGTCGCCCATCAGCATGGTGAACACGCGGTCGGCCTCGATGGCGTCGTCGATCTGCACGCGCAAGAGGCGGCGCACCTCGGGGTCCATGGTGGTTTCCCACAACTGCTCGGGGTTCATTTCGCCCAGGCCCTTGTAGCGCTGGCGCGCGGTGGTGCGCTCGGCTTCGGAGATGAGCCAGGCCATGGCTTGGCGGAAGTCGCCCACTTTTTCTTCCTTGGCCTTCTCGCCCTCGCCGCGCGTGACCTTGGCGCCCTCGCCCAGCAGGCCGCGGAAGGTTTCGGCGGCCTCGGCCAAGGCGGCGTAGTCGGCGCCGTGCACGAAGTCCTGCGTGAGGATGCTGCTCTTGACGTTGCCGTGGTGGCGGCGGCTGATGCGCAGGATGGGCTTGTCGGTGCGCGCGTCGAACTCGCCCGCCACTTCGGGCGGCACGCCGGTGGCGGAGAGTTCGGCCAGCTTGGCCTGCATGGCGATGGCGCTGGCCTCGGCCTGCTCCACGGTGTCGAGCTGCACGGCCACGCCGTCGGCGATGGCGCGCAGGGCCTCCAGGTCCATGAAGGCCGACAGGCGCGCGATCACGCTCTCGGCCACCTGGTGCTTGCGCGCCAGCTCGGCCAGGGTGTCGCCGGTGAGGGTCTGGCCCGTGCCGGTGTGCACGCTGGCGTGGTTGAGGGCGATGCGCAGCAGGTACTGGTCGAGCGCGGGGCCGTCCTTCAGGTACAGCTCTTCCTTGCCGTTCTTCACCTTGTACAGCGGCGGCTGCGCGATGTAGATGTGGCCGCGCTCAACGAGGTCGGGCATCTGGCGGTAGAAGAACGTGAGCAGCAGGGTGCGGATGTGCGCGCCGTCCACGTCGGCGTCGGTCATGATGATGATGCGGTGGTAGCGCAGCTTGGCCACGTCGAAGTCGTCGGCGCCGCTCTTGCCGGACTCGATCGCTGCCTTGCCGATACCCGTGCCCAGCGCGGTGATGAGGGTGACGATTTCGTTGCTGGACAGCAGCTTCTCATAGCGCGCCTTCTCCACGTTCAGGATCTTGCCACGCAGCGGCAGGATGGCCTGGAACTTGCGGTCGCGCCCCTGCTTGGCGGAGCCGCCTGCGGAGTCGCCCTCGACGATGTAGATCTCGCACAGCGCCGGGTCTTTTTCCTGGCAGTCGGCCAGCTTGCCGGGCAGGCCCATGCCGTCGAGCACGCCTTTGCGGCGCGTCATCTCGCGCGCCTTGCGAGCGGCCTCGCGCGCGCGCGCGGCCTCGACGATCTTGCCGCAGAGGATCTTGGCATCCTGCGGCTTTTCCTCTAGGTACTCGGTCAGCGCCTTGGCGACGATGTCCTCCACCGGCGCGCGCACTTCGCTGCTGACCAGCTTGTCCTTGGTCTGGCTGCTGAACTTGGGCTCGGGCACCTTCACGCTCAGCACGCAGCACAGGCCTTCGCGCATGTCGTCGCCGCTGACTTCGACCTTGGCCTTCTTGGCCAGTTCGTTGCTCTCGATGTACTTGCCGATCACGCGCGTCATGGCGGCGCGCAGGCCGGTCAGGTGGGTGCCGCCGTCGCGCTGCGGGATGTTGTTGGTGAAACAGAGCACCTGCTCGTTGTAGCCGTCGTTCCACTGCATGGCGACTTCGACGCCGATCTCGGTGCCGGGAATGCCGCCGTAGCTCTCGGCCGGTCGCGTTCCGGTCGCGTGGAAGGCCGTGGGGTGCAGCACCTTCTTGGTGCCGTTGATGAACTCCACGAAGCCCTTGACGCCGCCCGCGCCGGAGAAGTCGTCTTCCTTGCCGCTGCGTTCGTCCTTGAGGCGGATGCGCACGCCGTTGTTCAGGAACGAAAGCTCGCGCAGGCGCTTGGCCAGGATCTCGTAGTGGAACTCGTGGTTCTGCTGGAAGATTTCCGTATCGGGCAGAAAGTGCACGTCGGTGCCGCGCTTTTCCGTCGCGCCCGTCACCTTCATGGGCGAGACCTCGAAGCCGTCGACCGTCTCCAGCAGCCGGTTCTGCACGAAGCCCTTGGCGAACTCGATCTGGTGCACCTTGCCATCGCGGCGCACCGTCAGGCGCAGCCACTTGCTGAGCGCGTTCACGCACGAGACGCCCACGCCGTGCAGGCCGCCCGAGACCTTGTAGCTGTTCTGGTTGAACTTGCCGCCCGCGTGCAGCTCGGTCAGCGCGATCTCGGCGGCCGAGCGCTTGGGCTCGTGCTTGTCGTCCATCTTCACGCCGGTGGGAATGCCGCGGCCGTTGTCGGTGACGGAGATCGAGTTGTCGGTGTGGATGGTGACGACGATGTCGTCGCAGTGCCCGGCCAGGGCTTCGTCGATGGAGTTGTCCACCACCTCGAACACCAGGTGGTGCAGGCCGGTGCCATCGGACGTGTCGCCGATGTACATGCCGGGGCGCTTGCGCACCGCCTCCAGCCCTTCGAGGATCTGGATCGCGCCCTCGCCGTAGCCGCTGCTGGGGTCGGTGCCCTCGGGGGCGGGTGTGTTCTCTTGGGTCATGGATTTATAGCCAAAATGGCCTCCAGCGCTTATGGGACAAGCGCTGGAAGCTATTGAATCAGTAGCAAATCAGGTCAGATGCGCATGGGCATGACCACGTACTTGAAGCTGTCGTTCTCGGGAATCGTCACCAGAGCCGAGCTGTTGCCGTCGGCCAGGTCGATCTTCACCATCTCCTGGCCCATGTTCGCCAGCGCGTCCAGAAGATAGGTGACGTTGAAGCCGATCTCGATCGCGTCGCCGCCGTAGTCGATGTCGAGTTCGTCCACGGCCTCTTCCTGCTCGGCGTTGTTCGACGCCACGCGCAGCGTGCCCGGCTCGATGTTCAGGCGCACGCCCTTGAACTTGTCGCTGGTCATGATGGCGGTGCGCTGCAGGCTGGCCAGCAGCGGCGCGCGGCCCAGGGTCACGCTGTTGTGGTGGTTCTTCGGGATCACGCGGTTGTAGTCGGGGAACTTGCCCTCGACCAGCTTGGTGACGAACTCCATGCCGCCGAAGCAGAACTTGGCCTGGTTGTTGGCGAACTGCATCTCGATGGCGCCGTCGGCGTCGGACAGCAGGCGCTGCAGCTCCAGCACCGTCTTGCGCGGCAGGATGACTTCCTGCTTGGGCACCTCCACGTCGAGCTCGCTGCTGGCGAAGGCCAGGCGGTGGCCGTCGGTGGCCACCAGGCTCAGGGTCTTGCCCTCGGCCACGAACAGGATGCCGTTGAGGTAGTAGCGGATGTCCTGCACCGCCATGGCGAACGACACCTGGCCCAGCAGGCCCTTGAGCACCTTCTGCGGCACGCTGAACGCCGGGCCGAAGGCGGGCGACTCCTGCACCAGCGGGAAGTCCTCGGCCGGCAGGCTCTGCAGCGTGAAGCGGCTCTTGCCGCCCTTGAGGATGAGCTTGGACTGGCTCGACTCCAGGCTCACCGTCTGGTCGGCGGGCATGGTCTTGAGGATGTCGATGAGCTTGCGCGCGCCCACCGTGGTGGTGAAGTCGCCCACGTCGCCGCCCAATTCGGCGGTGGTGCGGATCTGGATTTCCAGGTCGCTCGTGGTGAGCTGGAGGGCGTTGCCCGTCTTGCGGATCAGCACATTGGCCAGGATGGGCAGCGTGTGGCGGCGTTCGACGATGCCGGATACCGATTGCAGAACCGCGAGTACCTTGTCTTGTGTTGCCTTCAGGACAATCATGTCAACCTCTTGTATGTGGTGCGGTGCAGGTCATGCACAGCCTGCCATTGTGCCCTCTCGCCGCGAGGGTCAGCCTTTGAGCGTCTGCTCCAGAACGTGCAGCTGCTGGTTCAGTTCGGTGTTGGTCTGGCGCTCGGCGGCGATCTTGCGCACCGCGTGCAGCACCGTCGTATGGTCGCGCCCGCCGAACAGCTCGCCGATCTCGGGCAGGCTCTTCTGCGTCAGCTCCTTGGCCAGGTACATGGCGATCTGGCGCGGCCGCGCGATGCTGGCCGGGCGCTTCTTGCTGTACATGTCCGCCACCTTGATCTTGTAGTAGTCGGCGACGGTCTTCTGGATGTTCTCCACGCTGATCTGGCGGTTCTGGATCGACAGCAGGTCGCGCAGCGCCTCGCGCGCGAGCTGGATCGAGACTTCCTTCTGGTTGAAGCGCGAATAGGCCAGGATCTTGCGCAGCGCGCCTTCGAGCTCGCGCACGTTGGAGCGCACGTTCTTGGCGACGAAGAAGGCCACCTCCTCGGGCATCTCGGCATGCTCGGCGCGCGCCTTGTTGATCAGGATGGCCACGCGCATTTCCAGCTCGGGCGGCTCCAGCGCCACCGTCAGGCCCGAGTCGAAGCGCGAGACCAGACGGTCGTGGATGTTGGCCAGGCCCTTCGGGTAGGTGTCCGAGGTCATGACGATGTGGCTCTTCTTGGCCAGCAGCGCCTCGAAGGCGTTGAAGAACTCCTCCTGCGTGCGGTCCTTGTTGGCGAAGAACTGCACGTCGTCAATCAGCAGCAGGTCGAGCGAGTGGTAGCGCGCCTTGAAATCGTCGAACGTGCGCCGCTGGTACGACTTGACCACATCCGAGACGAACTGCTCGGCATGGATGTAGAGAACCCGGGCGTCCGGCCGGTCCTGCAGCAGCTTGTTGCCCACCGCGTGCATCAAGTGGGTCTTGCCCAGGCCGACGCCGCCATAGATGAACAGGGGGTTGTACATGTGGCCGGGCGAGCCCGCCACGTGCATCGCGGCCGAGCGCGCCATGCGGTTGGCCGAGCCTTCCACCAGGGTCTCGAACGTCAGCGCCGGATTGAGCCGGGTGCGGAAGGCGCCCGAGGCGCCGTCGTCCCCCGGAGCCATGGGCGCGGGGCTCTCGGCGGCGGGCGCGGCATCGCCGGGCGGCGGCACCGCGGCGGGGCGTACGTAAGTCCTGGCAACGCTCGCGCGCTGAGCGATGACTAACTCCACGGCCACGGCCTGGCCGTACAGGCCCTCCAGGATGGCGGCGATGCGGCCGGCGTACTGCGCGCGGATCCAGTCGAGCTTGAAGCGGTTGGCCACCTGCAGGGTGACCTTGGAAAAGTCGGGGGCCACCTGCGCCGTGAGGGGCTTGATCCAGGTGTTGAACTGCTGCTCGGGCAGGTCTTGCGCCAGCTGCTCGACGCAGGCCACCCACAGCCCCATGGCGGCATCGCCAGCGTCGGCAGCGTGGGGGTCGGGGAGGAGTTCCTCGGTCATGGCAAAGGTGTTCTTATTGTGGATAGGAGGAACGGACAAGGCGCCGGATTGTAGCTTTTCAAGAACTTATCCACAAACCGCGGCGGCCCATTTTCCGGCTCGGGCGGGTTGTGGGGGTATTGCAATACGGGGATGACGCTGCGACAATCGCGGGTTTCCCTGAATGTGTTCAGGGTGATATGACCCGGCCATCGTTTTTGCGCCTGGCGGGCCGTGCGGCTGAACAGGCTGCGCAGGCCGCCCGGCGCCTGACGAATTACACCGCCAGGGCGGCGCCGGGGCCGGCCAGGAACTGAACCCTCAAGGAACCACACCATGAAACGTACTTACCAACCCTCCAAGACCCGCCGCGCCCGCACCCACGGTTTCCTGGTGCGCATGAAGACCCGCGGCGGCCGCGCCGTGATCAACGCGCGCCGCGCCAAGGGCCGCAAGCGTCTGGCCGTCTGATGGCCGCGCAGCCCGGTGGCTTGCCGCCGGGGTTGCTCCCAGTGCAGCACTTGCCATGCACAGGCTGAAGACGCGCGCGCAGTTCCAGGCCGCCATGGCCGGGGGCGTGGTTTCCCGCACAGCGCATTTCGCCTTGCACCGCTTGGTGCTTCCGGTTTCCGCCAGCGCAGCCGCGCATCCGCCAGGGCCCGGTTCCTTGCCTGCAGAGCAAGGGCCGCAGGCCCTGTTTGGCGTTCCCGGCGTGTGGATGGGCGCCATGGCGCCCAAGCGCTGGGCGCGCCGCGCGGTCACGCGCAACGCCATCAAGCGCCAGGTCTATGCCCTGGGCACGGCGCTGGAGCCGCGCCTGCCGCCGGCGGCTTTCGTGGTGCGCCTGCGCGCCGGGTTCGACCGGCGGCAGTTTCCCAGCGCCTGGTCCGAGCCGCTGCGCCAGGCCGTGCGCGCCGAGCTGCAGCAGTTGCTGGCGCGTGTGGCCCATCCGGCCCACCCAGCCCGCCCGGAGGCGCTGGCATGATGCAGTCCCTGCTGATCGCGCTGGTGCGCGGCTACCGCCTGCTGCTCAGCCCCTGGCTGGGGTCGGCCTGCCGCTTCGAGCCCACGTGCTCGCAGTATTCGCTGCAGGCGCTGCAGCAGCATGGCGCGGCCGCGGGCAGCTACCTCACACTGCGGCGCCTGGTGCGCTGCCATCCCTGGTGCGATGGGGGCCATGATCCCGTGCCGCAGGAGCCGCCCCGGCTGTTCTCGCGCCTGGTCAAGACACCGCCCCCCCAACAACCTTCATCTGCAAAGAAGTCTTCATGAACGACATTCGCCGCACCATCCTGTGGGTGATTTTTGGCTTTTCCATGGTCTTGCTGTGGGACAAGTGGCAGGTGCACAACGGCCACAAGGCCACCTTCTTCCCTTCCCCTGCCGCCGTGACGGCCAGCGCGCCCGAAGGCGCTGCCACCGCCTCGGCGCCGGCCGCCCACGCCAGCACCCCGGCGGCAGCGCCCGCCGGGACGGCCCAGGGGCCCGGCGGCAAGGCCGCGGCGCCCGTGGCGCGCGAGCGCGTCACGGTCACCTCCGACGTGCTGCGCCTGGAGTTCGACGGCCAGGGTGGCTCGCTGGTGCACGGCGAGCTGCTCAAGTACCCGGCGATGGAGGACAAGGCCAAGCCCTTCGTGCTGTTCGACGACAGCGCCAGCCGCGTGTACCAGGCCCAGACCGGCCTGATCGGCGGCGCCTTCCCCACGCACAAGACCAACATGGCGCTGGTGCCCGGCCCGCGTGAACTCCAGGACGGCGAGGACACCCTGCAGGTACGCTTCGAGTCGCCCGACCTGGGCGGCGTGAAGCTGGCCAAGACCTGGACCCTCAAGCGTGGCGCCTACGACATCGCCGTGAAGCACGAGGTGGTGAACACGGGCACGGCCGCGGTGTCGCCGCAGCTGTACCTGCAGCTGGTGCGCGACGGCAACAAACCCGCGGGCGAGTCGTCGTTCTACTCCACCTTCACCGGCCCCGCGGTCTACACCGAGGCCAAGAAGTACCAGAAGGTCGAGTTCAAGGACATCAAGGCCAAGAAGTTCGATATCCCCTCTGAATCCACCAATGGCTATATCGCCATGGTGCAGCACTACTTCGCCTCGGCCTGGCTGCTGCCTGATGGTGTGCCGCGCCAATTGAACATGGAAGCCACCGATATTGGCGCGTCAACGCCCGACTGCTGCTACCGGGTGCAGATGATTACCCCTGTGGGCGAGATCGCCCCGGGCCAGGCCAAGGCGGTCGATGCGCGCCTGTTCGCCGGCCCGCAGGTGGAAAAGACGCTGGAGAGCCTGACCCCCGGCCTGGAGCTGGTGAAGGACTACGGCATGTTCACCATCCTGTCCAAGCCGCTGTACTGGCTGCTCGACAAGATCCACGGCGTGCTGGGCAACTGGGGCTGGTCCATCATCGGCCTGGTGCTGCTGCTGAAGATCGCCTTCTACTGGCTCAACGCCAAGGCCTACGCCAGCATGGCCAAGATGAAGGCCATCAACCCAAAGATCATGGAGATGCGCGAGCGCCTCAAGGACAAGCCGCAGCAGATGCAGCAGGAGATGATGCGCATCTACCGCGAGGAGAAGGTCAACCCGATGGGCGGGTGCTTCCCCATCATGATCCAGATCCCCGTGTTCATCGCCCTGTACTGGGTGCTGCTGTCCAGCGTGGAGATCCGCAACGCCCCCTGGCTGGGCTGGATCCATGACCTCTCGGCGCCCGATCCGTTCTTCATCCTGCCGCTGCTGATGACGGCCAGCTCGCTGCTGCAAACCGCGCTGAACCCGGCGCCGCCCGACCCGATGCAGGCCAAGATGATGTGGATCATGCCGCTGATGTTCAGCGTGATGTTCTTCTTCTTCCCCGCCGGCCTGGTGCTGTACTGGCTGACGAACAACATCCTGTCCATCGCCCAGCAGTGGATCATCAACAAGCGCATGGGCGTGCCGCCGCAGTTCAATCTGCCGAAGTTCAGGTGACAACCCCCTGAGCGGCTACGCCGCTTCCCCCTTCTCTCTGCGCGCTGCGCGCTCCGGGAAGGGGGACGACGCCCGCGCGGCGGGGCGGCCCTTGCGCGGCGTCCGCTGGCATGGGCCGCGCCCGTATCAAAGGCTGCGCACCGGGCGCGCGCCCTTCTCCGTTTTGGGTACCATGGCCGATTGGCAACGCAACCCGAAAGGAGCCGGCAGATGATGCAGCGCAAGACCTTGAAACTGGGCATGGTGGGGGCGGCGGTATGCCTGTGCCTCGGCAGCGCGGGCGCGGCCACGCTGCGCTGGGCGGGCGCCAACGACATCCTCACCGTGGATCCGCACGCGCAGAACCACCAGACCAGACCACGCACGCCTTCCTGCAGCAGGTGTACGAGAGCCTGGTGCGCTACGACGCCAAGTACCAGATCGAGCCTGCCCTGGCGACCCAGTGGACGCAGGTGTCGCCCACGCAGGTGCGCTTCGCGCTGCGCAAGGGGGTCCGGTTCCACGACGGCGCGCCGTTCACCGCCGATGACGTGGTGTTCTCGCTCACGCGCGCCATGACGCCGCCGTCCAACATGACATCCGCCGTGCAGAGCCTCAAGGAAGTCAGGAAGGTGGACGACTTCACCGTGGACCTGCTCCTCAAGGGCCCCAACCCCATCCTGCTGCGCGAGCTGACCGAGGCGCGCATCATGAACAAGGCCTGGGCCGAGAAGCACAACGCGGCCAAGTCACAGGACTACGCCGCCAAGGACGAGAACTACGCCTCGCGCAATGCCAACGGCACCGGCCCCTTCGTCATGGAAGGCTGGCAGCCCGACGTGAAGGTCACGCTCAAGAAGAACCCGAACTGGTGGGACAAGCCGCAGGGCAACATCGACACCGTGGTGTTCACCCCCATCAAGTCCGCCGCCACGCGCTCGGCCGCGCTGATCTCGGGCCAGGTGGACTTCGTCGTCGATCCGCCGCCGCAGGACCTGGCGCGCATGAAGGCCAATGCCGATCTCAAGCTGGTCGAGGGCGCCGAGAACCGCACCATCTACCTGGGCCTGGACCAGTTCCGCGACGAGCTGCCCGGCGCCGGCACGCCCGGCAAGAACCCGCTCAAGGACCAGCGCGTGCGCCAGGCGCTGTACCAGGCCATCGACTCCGCCGGCCTGCACGGCCGCACCATGCGCAACCTGTCGGTGCCCGCGGGCACCATGGTGGCCCCGATGGTGCATGGCTGGAGCAAGGCGCTGGACGAACGCGCCGCCAAGTACGACGTCGAAGCCGCCAGGAAGCTGCTGGCCGACGCGGGCTATCCCAACGGCTTCGCGCTCAAGCTCGACTGCCCCAACGACCGCTACGTGAACGACGAGGCCATCTGCCAGGCCGTCACCGCCATGTGGACGCGCATCGGCGTCAAGACCACACTGCAGGCCGCGCCCATGGCGCAGTTCGTCACGCGCGTAATGAACAACGACGTCAGCGCCTACCTGTTCGGCTGGGGCGTGGCCACGTTCGACGCGCTGTACTCGCTCGAAGCCCTCATGGCCACGAAGGACGGCAAGACCTCGGCCGGCAACTACAACGGCGGCCGCTTCAGCGACGCCGCACTCGACGGCATGATCGGCCAGATCAAGGTCGAGATGGACGCCGCCAAGCGCGACGCGCTGCTCGCGCAGGCGCTGCAGCGGGTGAAGGACGCGTACTACTACATCCCGCTGCACCACCAGATCCGCCCCTGGGCCATGCGCAAGAACGTGGAAACCCCGCACCGCGCGGACGACCGCCCGATGCCCACCTGGACCACCATCAAGTAAAAACGATAGCTGCCAGCGCTTTCCAGGAAAAGGTTTCAGGCACTTTTCGCCATGAAATGCTTTTCTGGCAAGCGCTGGCAGCTTCTTTTTCAATAGCACAATAGCGCCCATGCTTGCCCGCCACCACGACCCCATCGCCGCCATCGCCACCGCGCCGGGGCGCGGCGCCGTGGGCATCGTGCGCGTATCGGGCCACGGGCTCGCGCCCTTCGTGCAGGCCCTGCTCGGCCGCGCGCTGCGCCCGCGCGAGGCGCACTACCTGCCCTTTCCCGACGCCCAGGGCCAGCCCATCGACCGGGGGCTGGCCCTGTTCTTTCCCGCGCCGCACAGCTACACCGGCGAGGACGTGCTGGAGCTGCAGGCCCACGGCGGCCCCGTGGTACTGCAGCTGCTGCTGGCGCGCTGCCTGGAAGCGGCCCAGGGCGCGACAGGGGCCGCAGGGGCCGCGGCCGGCGTGCTGCCGCGCCTGCGCCTGGCCGCGCCGGGCGAGTTCACCGAGCGCGCCTTCCTCAACGGCAAGATCGACCTGGCGCAGGCCGAGGCCATCGCCGACCTGATCGACGCCTCCACCGCCGCCGCCGCGCGCAGCGCGGGCCGCTCGCTCTCGGGCGCGTTCTCCGAGGAAATCCACGGCCTGCGCGACGCGCTCGTGCACCTGCGCATGCTGGTCGAGGCCACGCTCGACTTCCCCGAGGAAGAAATCGACTTCCTGCGCAAGGCGGACGCGCGCGGGCAGCTATCGAAACTGCAGCAAACCCTGGCCACCGTGATGCAGCGCGCGCAGCAGGGCGCGCTGCTGCGCGAAGGCATCAAGGCCGTGATCGCGGGCCAGCCCAACGCCGGCAAGAGCTCGCTGCTCAACGCCCTGGCGGGCGCCGAGCTGGCCATCGTCACGCCCATCGCCGGCACCACGCGCGACAAAGTGCAGCAGACCATCCAGATCGAAGGCGTGCCGCTGCACGTGATCGACACCGCCGGCCTGCGCGACAGCAGCGACGAGGTGGAAAAGATCGGCATCGCGCGCGCCTGGGACGAGATCGCTGGCGCCGACGCCGTGCTGTTCCTGCACGACCTCACGCGCCAGAACCAGTCCGGCTACGTGGCCGCCGACGCCGCCATCGCCCAGGCCCTGGCCGAGCGCCTGCCGCCGGGCGTGCCCGTGATCGACGTGTGGAACAAGACCGATGCCGCGCCCGGCGTGCAGCCCGGCAGCGCCCCCGGCCACGGCGCCGTGCGCCTGTCCGCGCGCACCGGCGCGGGCCTGGACACGCTGCGCCGCCTGCTGCTGGAGGCGGCGGGCTGGCAGCCGGCGGCCGAGGGCCTCTACATCGCGCGCGCGCGCCACACCGAGGCGCTGCGCGCCGTCGATGCGCACCTGATGGAAGCGGCCGCGCAGCTCGAAAGCAGCGGCCCGGCGCTCGACCTGCTGGCCGAGGAACTGCGCCTGGCGCAGAACGCGCTGGGCGCCATCACCGGGGAATTCGGCGCCGACGACCTGCTGGGCGTGATCTTTTCCAGCTTCTGCATCGGCAAGTAATCCCAGGATGCCCAGCCAACGACATTGGCAACGGAATGACTGGCCGTGCTGAGCGGATGACGCAAATACAAGGGAGAACCCCATGGCTCGAATGTGGATGGTGCGCGGCGGGGGTGGCAGCCTGTGAATACGCCGACGTGCCCGGCTACTGCAAATCCGCCCCGCTTTATGCAGTGCGCAAGCACGGCCATGTGCTCACGCCAGGGCGCCATGTGGGCGCGGCGGCGCAGGAGGACAACGGTGCGCCGTTCGACGAGAAGATGCAGCGGCTAGCGGCATTGTGGCGAGAACAGCAGGTGGAGGCATCGAAGCTGGATGCGCTCATCCACAAGAATTTGGAGCACTTGGGCTATGGCATTTGACGACCCGAACGAGCAACCCGGCCAGATCCTCATCTATGAGAACGGTGCAGCCAATGTGCAGGTGCGGCTGGAAGGCCAGACGGTGTGGCTGTCCCAGCGCCTGCTGGCCGAGCTGTATCAGGTATCGGTTCCAACCATCAATGAACACCTGGCGGGCATCTACACCGACGGCGAACTCAGCCCGGAGACAACTATTCGGAGTTTCCGAATAGTTCAACGCGAGGGCAGCCGGGACGTTTCCCGCACGGTGGAGCATTACAACCTGGACACTATCCTCGCCGTCGGCTACCGGGTGCGCTCACATCGGGGCACAGCCTTTCGCCAGTGGGCTACGGCACGCCTGTCGGAACTGCTGGCCAAAGGCTTCACCCTCGACGACGAGCGCCTCAAGGCCGGGCGCACGCTGGGCACTGACTACTTCGACGAACTGCTGGAGCGCATCCGCGACATCCGGGCCTCGGAGCGGCTGTTCTACCAAAAGATCACCGACATCTATGCCACCAGCATCGACTACGACCCGAGGCACGAGCTGAGCCAGAACTTCTACGCCACCGTGCAGAACAAGCTGCACTGGGCCGTGCATGGCCACACGGCCGCCGAACTGGTCAAGCTGCGCGCCGATGCCGCACAGCCCAACATGGGCCTGGCGACGTGGAAGAACGCCCCCAATGGCCCCATCCGCAAAGTCGACGTCACCGTCGCCAAAAACTACCTGGGTGAAGAAGAACTGCGCGAACTCAACCGCATCGTCTCCATGTACCTGGACTTCGCCGAAGACCAGGCGCGCCGCCGAAAGACCATGCACATGGCGGACTGGATCACACGGCTGGACGCCTTTCTGGAATTCAATGAGCGCAACGTGCTCACCCATGCGGGCAAGATTTCGCATGCGCTAGCCGAGCGGCACGCCCATGCCGAATTCGAGAAGCACGACACCGAATGCCGCCGTTTGGAAGCGCAAACGGGCAGCGACTTTGATCGCGCGGTGGATGAGGTGAAGCGGCTGGAAACGTCAACTCGCGTGCGCGTGGTCTCCACGAAGAAAAGTTAGACGGTTGAAGGCAAATCCGCATCAGCCGTGCAGATGCTGGGCGATGACAAGTTGCCCGCGAATTGCTGGTAAGCCTCAAAGGCAACATTTCTGTGGACTGGGCGCGCCGTGATTCGGCCCGTGCGCGCATGCGCGTGCTGGTCAAGCGCATTGTGCGCAAGTACGGCATCCGCCCGACCTGCAGGACGCGGCGGTGCAGACGGTATTGCAGCAGGCCGAGGCATTGGCGGCGACGTGGAACGCCCAGTGACTCAGCGCACCGTGTAGTTCACCTGAAACATCAGCCCCGCGTTGCCCAGCACATTGAGCTGCGCGCCCCAGTTCGGCGTGAAGTCGTAGCCGATGGCGGGAATCGCCGTGATGCCCCAGCCGCTCTTGTGGTTCAGCGGAATCTTCTTCTCGTACGGCTCCTTGTAGCCGTGGATGATGCCCCCGGTGAGCTTGGCGTAGAACCGGGGCATGCTGTCGAACGGACGGAACTGCCAGCCGTAGTACGCGTACTGCGTGAACTGCCCGAACGAGTTGTTGAAAATCGCCAGGCCGGCGATGTGGCGCTCGTCCAGCGCCTTCTCGGCCTGCAGCAGCCACACGTAGGAATGCTTCTGCTCGTCGGGCTCCCAATCGTGCTCTTTCTTGGCGTCGGAGTAATGCAGGGTGTAGGGCGCGTAGCCGAAGGTCCAGCCGGACAGGCGCGACGGCGCCTCGCTGGCGGTTTCGGCGCCTGCGCCGGCACAGGCCAGCAGACAGGCCAGGGCCACAGGCCAAGGCTTGGACAAAGCGATCGACATGGTGTGGGGAATAGGGGAATTAAGTGAAACGCCGCGCGATTGTGCCTGTAACGCGCGACATTGCAGGTGTAATGGCTGGTAAGCACCGCTTGTGCCGCGCCTGCAACGGGGTTAGCTTCGGCCCTCTATGAACGCCATGCCCCACGCCGCCCCCCAGTACGACCTGCAGGGCCTGATCGGCGCCATCGCCCAGGCCCACGCCGAGGACAGCCTGGGCCCCAACATGCTCGCCCCGGCCCAATGGGAGGTGCTGGCGCCCTACCTTCAGCCCTGCGTGCTCGCCGCCAGCCAGGTGCTGTTCAGCCAGGGCACGAACGACCGCACGCTCTACCTCATCGAAAGCGGCAGCCTCAGCGTCCATTACGAAGACGAGAAGTCACGCCTGCGCCTGGCGCTCGTGGCCGCGGGGTCAGTGGTGGGCGAGGGGGCGTTCTTCTCCATGCGCCCGCGCAGCGCCACGGTGCAGGCGGCGGCGCCATGCAAGCTGTGGGGGCTGTCGGCGCTGCGGTTCACCGAGCTGTCCAACCGCCAGCCGGCCATTGCGCTGGGTGTCGCCATGGGCGCTGGCGCGGTGCTCGCCAAGCGCCTGGGCAACCGCCGCAGGCGCGTCGCGGCCACCTGACAAGGCACCGTACCGGGCGCCGCCCCGCGGGGGGCTCAGGGTACACTCGGTCACATTTCGTTCGTGTATCCGCTGAAGGGAAGGCATGTCACTGTTCAGTTGGTTTTCTCGCAAACCCTCGCCACCCAAGCCGCGTCCAGCGGGCGAAACCCATGGCGTGCTCGGTGCCGATGCCACCATTCCCCTGGTGCCGGGACGGCCGCTGCCGCCGCCCGACCCGGCCGCGAACCGCAAGAACGAACGCATCGAGCGCCGCGAGCTGCTGTACCTCGTGGTGCGCGACGCCATGGTGCGCGCCAGCGTGTTGTCCAGCAGCTACAAGTTCAAGGTGCTGTCGCTGGACCAGCACGGCCGCCAGTTCCTGGTCATGATCGACCTGGCGCGCGAGTATGGCGGCGATACCGCGCGCCTGGCGGAAATCGAGGCACTGATCGCCCAGACCGCCAAGGCGCGCTTCGACATCCTGGTGACGGCGGTCTACTGGCGCACCAACGAGCATGTCGCCGTCGGCCAGCCGCTCAAGAGCGGCACGCCCGGCGCCCTCGCACATGCGCATGCACCCGCCACGGGCGCGCCTGCGCCCACCCTGGCGCCACGCCCGCCGCGCCGCCCGGCGCCGCTGGTGCCGCCCGCGCCGCCGGAGCCGATGCTGCCGGTCATCGGTGCCGAACCGCTGGTGCCTCCTGCCGCGCCCGCCGCGCCGCTGCTGTCGCCGCGCAACGGCACGCGCTACGAGCCCATCGAGGCCGACGAAGTGGCCGCCTTCAAGCGCGCCTTGACCGAAGCAGCCGCCACGGGCCCCGCCGTGGCGCCCGCGCCCACGGGGGTTTCCGTGCGCTCCGGCCCGCGCCTGGCACCATCGGCATCGACGGGCTTCGAGGACACCGAGATGCCCGACGACAACACGGCGTCGTCCGACCTCAGCCGCACCCAGTACGGCGACCTGCACTGAGAACGAGTGAACGAATCCGCCAGGGGTCGTTCACTCGTTCTCAGTGCCCGGCGAAATCGACCAGCGTGAACAGCGCAAGCCCGCTGTCCCTCAGGCGCTGCGAGCCGCCGAGCTCCGGCAGATCGACGATGGAGGCGCCCTCGGTCACCTGGGCGCCGAGTTTTTCCAATAATTTCTTGCCGGCCATCATGGTGCCGCCCGTGGCGATCAGGTCGTCGATCAGCAGCACGCGGTCGCCGGGGCGCACGGCGTCGGTGTGCAGTTCCACGGTGGAGCTGCCGTATTCCAGCTCGTAGGTCTCCTGCACCGTGGTGAACGGCAGCTTGCCCTTCTTGCGGATGGGCACGAAGCCCACGCCCAGCTCATAGGCCACCACGGAGCCGAGGATGAAGCCGCGCGCGTCCAGGCCTGCCACCACGTCGGGGCGCATCCCGCGGCCCATGTAGCGGTGCACGAAGGCGTCGATCAGCACCCGGAACACCTGCGGGTCCTGCAGAAGCGGCGTGATGTCGCGGAACTGCACGCCCGGCGCGGGCCAGTCGGGCACGGTGCGGATATGCTGGCGCAGGTATTCGGAAACGCTCAAGGGCTGCATGGGGCGCTGGGATGGTGCTGAAACGGTCAGCCAGTGTAATCACCCCATAATCCCCGTTACAGCGGCCGCATGCCCTGGATAGTCCTGGACTTCTCGCCCCCACTCCCTGGAGACCCATGCCTGTTTCTGTCCTGCTGATCGAAGGCGACGCGCAGCACGCCGACGCGGTGGTGCGTGCGCTGGTCGGCGGGCCGCTGGGGTGGCGGGTCGATGTGGCGCCCAGCGTCGCCCAGGCGCGTGCCCTGCTCGGGCAGCCCGACCCGCCGTTCGACGCGGTGCTGGTGGCGCATGCGCTGGCCGACGGGAGCGCCTTCGACGCGCTCGATGGCCTGCCCGGCCTGCCCTCCATCATCGTGCTGCCGCCCGGCCAGGAAGAGGCCGCGGCCCAGGCCATGCGCCGCGGCTTCGGCGATTTCGTGCTGCGCGACGCCGACCTGGGCTACCTGCACCAGCTCCCGGGGCAGATCGAGGACCTGCTGGTGCGCACCGCTGCCGAGCGCGCGCGCCGCGAGGTGGAGGCCGAGCTCGACCGCACCAGCGCCCTGCTGGCCGAAAAGACGCGCGAACTCGAAGTCACCCTGGCCAGCGTGTCGCAGGCCATCATCAAGGTCGATGGGCAGGGCCGCATCCGTGTCTACAACCAGCGCTTTCTAGAGCTGCTGGACCTGCCGGAAGCGCTGCTGCGCGACCATCCGCCCCTGGAAGCGGTGGTGAAGTTCCAGGCGGCGCGCGGCGACTTCGGGCCGCAGATGGCCCTGGTCGACGCTGTGGGCCGCTCCTACGTGGCCTCGGAATGCGCGGCGCCCGCGGGCGAGCGCCCGCCCATGCCCGAGATGTACCTGCGCCGCACGCCCGCGGGCCGCTACCTGGAGGTGCGCACCCGCCCGGTCGAGGAAGGCGGCCACGTGCGCACCTTCACCGACGTGACCGACTACGTCTCCATCCAGGAAGCGCTGCGCCAGAGCGAGGCGCGCTGGCGCAGCCTCACCCAGCTGTCGTCGGACTGGTACTGGGAGCAGGATGCGGAGTTCCGCTTCGTGCGTTTCGACGGCAGCCCCGACCGCGAGCTGGGCGCCAGCGACGAGGAGCTGTATGGCAAGCGGCGCTGGGAACTGCCCCACGCTGGCGTGACCCAGGCCCAGTGGGCGGCCCACCGCGCGCAACTGGAGGCGCACGCGGTCTTTCAGGACTTCGAGATGCAGCGCGTGCGGTCCGACGGCACGGTCCAATGGGCCTCCATCAGCGGCGAGCCGATTTTTGACGACCAGGGCCAGTTCACCGGCTACCGGGGCGTGGCGCGCAACATCACCGAGCGCAAGCGCGCCGAGGCCGAAATCGCGCGCCTGGCGTTCTACGACGAGCTCACCGGCCTGCCCAACCGGCGCCTGCTGCAGGACCGGCTGCAGCAATCGATGCGCCAGAGCGTGCGCGACGGCAAGCACAGCGCGCTGCTGTTCCTGGACCTGGACAACTTCAAGGCCATCAACGACAGCATGGGCCACGACTGGGGCGACCACCTGCTCAGCCAGGTGAGCATGCGCCTGAGCGGCTGCGTGCGCGCCAGCGACACCGTGGCCCGCCTCGGGGGCGACGAATTCGTGGTGGTGCTGCAGGGGCTCGACGGCGCGCCCGAGCGCGCCGCGGCCATGGCCGAGGTGGTGGCGCACAAGATCATCGCGGCCCTGGGCCAGCCCTACCAGCTGGGCGGGCGCACCCTGTACAGCACGCCCAGCATCGGCATCGCCCTGTTCCAGGGCCAGGAAACCCCCGTGTCCGAACTGCTGCAGCACGCCGACCTGGCCATGTACCAGGCCAAGTCGCGCGGCCGCAATACGCTGTGCTTTTTCGACGCCAGCATGCAGGCGGCGGCCAACGCGCGCTCGGCGCTGGAGACGGACATGCGCGCCGGGCTGCAGCGCGACGAATTCCTGCTGCACTACCAGCGCGTGGTGGACGCCCAGGGCGCGGTGCTGGGCGCCGAGGCCCTGGTGCGCTGGCAGCACCCGCAGCGCGGCATGGTGCCGCCGGGCGAGTTCATCGGCGTGGCCGAGCAGACCGGCCTGATCGTGCCCCTGGGCCAGCTGGTGCTGCGCCTGGCCTGCCAGCAACTGGCGTGCTGGGCGCGCGACGATGCCTGCGCGCACTGGACGCTGGCGGTGAACGTGAGCGCGCAGGAGTTCCGCCACCCCGGCTTCGTGCAGCAGGTGCTCGACGCGCTGGCCCATGCCGAGGTCGATCCGCGCCAGCTCAAGCTGGAGCTGACCGAAAGCCTGCTGCTGCACGACGTGGAGGAGTGCATCGCCAAGATGCAGGCGCTGCGCGCCAAGGGCGTGCGCTTCGCGCTGGACGACTTCGGCACCGGCTACTCGTCGCTGTCCTACCTGAAGCGCCTGCCGCTGGACCAGCTCAAGATCGACCAGGGCTTCGTGCGCGACGTGCTGACCGATCCGAACGATGCTGCCATCGCCTGCACCGTCATCGGGCTGGGCCGCAGCCTGGGACTGGACGTGGTGGCCGAAGGCGTGGAAACCGCCGCGCAGCGCAAGTTCCTGCTGCGCAACGGCTGCCAGCGTTTCCAGGGCTACCTGTTCGGCCGCCCCGCACCCGCAGCCGCGCTGCGCGACTGAAAACTCCTTTTTTGATAGCTGCTAGCGCTTGCTGCATAAGCGCTAGAGGCCATTTTTATGCTTGAACCTAGCCGCCGCGCAGCAGCTTGTCCTCGGCCAGCGCCAGTGCCGTGGGGTGGCCCGAGAGCACCAGCGTGTCGCCTTCGGCCAGGGGCCTTTGTTCGTCCGGCGCGGCCACCCGGCCGCTGCCATGGCGCACGCTGACCACGCGCACCCCGACGGCGTGCAGCGCCAGATGCGCCAGCGGCTGGCCCAGGCTGCCGGCGCCGGGCGGCAGCGTCAGGCTGGACAGGCGCGCCTGGTCGCGCCCGGTGGTGGCGTCGTCGTCGGCGCCGTGGAAGTAGCCGCGCAGCAGGCCATAGCGCGCCTCGCGCTGGTCCTGCAGCGTGCGGATCACGCGCCGCATGGGCACGCCCACCAGCGCCAGCAGGTGGCCGGCCAGCATCAGCGAGCCCTCGATGGCCTCGGGCACCACCTCGGTGGCGCCGGCGGCCTGCAGCTTGTCCAGGTGCAGGTCGTCCTGCGTGCGCACCACCACCGGCACCTGGGGCGCGTGCTCGCGCGCGTTGGCCAGCACGCGCAGCGTGCCCGCGATGTCCAGGTAGGTCACGGCCACCGCGCTGGCGCGCACCAGGCCGGCGGCCATCAGCGCCTGCAGGCGCGAGGCGTCGCCGAACACTACCGAGTCGCCAGCGGCAGCGGCCTGGCGCACGCGGTCGGGGTCCAGATCCAGCGCCATGTACGGAATGCCCTCGCGCTCCAGCAGGCGCGCCAGGTTCTGGCCGCAGCGCCCGTAGCCGCAGATGATGACGTGCTGGCTGGTGTTGATGGATTTGCGCGCGATCGTCGTCATCTGCAGCGACTGCTGCAGCCAGTCGCTGGCCACCAGCTTCATGACGATGGCGTTGCTGTACGCGATGAGGAAGGGCGTGGCCAGCATCGACAGCACCATGGCCGCGAGGATCGGGTTGAGCAGCGCGGGCGGCACCAGCCCGTGCGTCTGCGTGAGCGTGAGCAGCACGAAGCCGAACTCGCCCGCCTGCGCCAGGTACAGCCCGGTGCGCAGCGACGTGCCCGTGGTGGCGCCGGTGCCGCGCGCCAGCGCCAGGATGATGCCGGCCTTGAGCAGCATGGGCAGCACCAGCAGCGCCAGCACCAGCGCCCAGTGCTCGATCAGGATGTGCCAGTCCAGCAGCATGCCCACGGTGATGAAGAACAGCCCCAGCAGCACGTCGTGGAACGGGCGGATGTCGGTGCCCACCTGGTGGCGGTATTCGGTTTCGGACACCAGCACGCCCGCGATGAACGCGCCCAGCGCCAGGCTCAGGCCCGCCAGCTCGGTCAGCCAGGCCAGGCCCAGGGTGATGAGCAGCAGGTTCAGCATGAACAGCTCGTCGCTCTTGCGCCGCGCCACCAGCGTGAGCCACCAGCGCATCACCTTCTGCCCGCCCCACAGCAGCACGCCCACCACCACGGCGGCCTTGAGCAGCGCCAGGCCCAGGGCCGCCAGCAGCCGGTCGGGCGCGCTGCCCAGCGCGGGAATCAGGATCAGCAGCGGCACCACGGCCAGGTCCTGGAACAGCAGGATGCCCAGCACACGCCGCCCGTGCTCGCTCTCCAGCTCGGCGCGCTCGGCCATCAGCTTGACGACGATGGCCGTGCTGCTCAGCGCCAGGGTGCCGGCCAGCGCCAGCGCGGTCTGCCAGCCCATGTCCCACGCGCCGCCGAGCCAGCGCCCCAGCAGCAGCGCGCCGCCCATGGCGGCGGCCATGGTCAGCGCCACCTGCAGCAGCCCCAGGCCGAACACGAAGCGGCGCATGGCGCGCAGTTTGGACAGGCTGAACTCCAGCCCGATGGCGAACATCAGGAACACCACGCCGAACTCGCCCAGGTGGCGCACGCCCTCGGAGTTCTGCGCCAGCGCGAAGGCGTGCGGGCCGATCAGGATGCCCGCGCTCAGGTAGCCCAGCATGGGCGGCAGCTTGAGGCTGCGGCAGGCCACGACGCCGAGCACGGCAGCCAGGAGGTACAGCAAGGTAAGCGCAAGCGAAGACATTCACCCGATGCTATCCGAGCGATGCGCCGCACCACCCCGATAAAATCGCCCGATGCCTTCCGCTTTGCGCCCTTTTGATGCCACCCGGGCCCTGCGCCTGGCCCGCGAGACCTGCGAAATCGAAGCCGCTGCCCTGCACGCGACGGGCCAGCGGCTCGACGGGCGCTTTGCCCAGGCGGTGCAGCGCATGCTGCAGGTGAGCGGGCGCGCGGTGGTCATGGGCATCGGCAAGAGCGGCCACATCGGCCGCAAGATCGCCGCCACGCTCGCGTCCACCGGCACGCCTGCCTTCTTCGTGCACCCCGCCGAGGCCAGCCATGGCGACCTGGGCATGGTGACGCCGCAGGACCTGGTGCTGGCCATCTCCAACAGCGGCGAGAGCACCGAACTCACGGCCATCCTGCCCATGCTGCGGCGCCTGGGCGTGCCGCTGGTGGCGATGACGGGCGGGGCGCAGTCCACGCTGGCGCGCCACGCCGACGTGGTGCTCGACAGCAGCGTCGAGCGCGAGGCCTGCCCGCTCAACCTCGCGCCCACCACCAGCACCACGGTGCAACTGGCACTGGGCGACGCGCTGGCCGTGGCCCTGCTCGACGCGCGCGGCTTCCGCGCCGAGGACTTCGCACGCTCGCACCCCGGCGGCGCGCTCGGGCGCAAGCTGCTCACCCTGGTCGGCGACGTCATGCGCGCGGGCGCCGAGCTGCCCGTGGTGGCGCCCGAGGCCTCGTTCAGCGCACTGATGCGCGAGATGAGCGCCAAGGGCCTGGGCTGCGCCGCCATCGTCGATGCGCAAGGCGCCCTGCAAGGCATCTTCACCGATGGCGACCTGCGCCGCCGCATCGAGGCCGGGGCGGACCTGCGCGCCGCCACCGCGGGCGCCGTGATGCACGCCGGGCCACGCACCATCGCCGCCACGGCGCTGGCCGCCGACGCCGCCGCCATGATGGAGGAGCACGGCATCACCAGCGTGCTGGTGGCCGAGGGCGCCCGCCTCGTGGGCCTGGTGCACGTGCGCGACCTGATGCGCGCCAAGGTGATCTGATGCACGCCACCCTGCCCACCCTGCCCCCCGTGCTGCAACCCGACCCGCAACGGCTGCTGCGCGCCCAGGACGTGCGCGTCGTGTTCTTCGACGTGGATGGCGTGCTCACCGATGGCGGCCTGTACTTCAGCGAGGCGGGCGAGTCGCTCAAGCGTTTCCACACGCTCGATGGCCACGGCATCAAGCTGCTGCAGCAGGCGGGCATCACGCCCGCGGTGGTCACGGGGCGCGACTCCCCCGCGCTGCGCCTGCGCCTGCGGGCCCTGGGCGTGCAGCACGCGCGTTTCGGCACCGAGGACAAGCGCCCCGCCGCCGAGGACATCCTCGCCGGCCTGGGCCTGCAGTGGCACCAGGCCGCCGCCATGGGCGACGACTGGCCCGACTTGCCCATGCTGCGCCGCGCCGCCCTGGCCTGCGCCCCCGCCAATGCGCACGCCGAGGTGCGCGCCGTGGCCCACATCGTCACGCAGGCGCGCGGCGGCGACGGCGCGGTGCGCGAACTGTGCGACCTGCTGCTCGTGGCCAGTGGCCGCTACGCGGCGCTGCTGGCGCAGGCGGCCGAATGAAGACGCGGCTGCGGCGCACCTGGGACCGGCTGTCGCTGTACCTGCCGGTGCTGCTCATGGGGCTGCTGGCCATGGGCACCTGGTGGCTGGTGCGCAACGCCCCGGTGCTGCGCCCGCCCACGGCCGAGGGCGCGCCCCGGCACGAGCCCGACTATTCGATGAAGGGCTTCTCGGTCAAGACCTTCGACGGCGCGGGCCGCCTGCAAAGCGAGGTGCAGGGCCAGGTGGCGCACCACTACCCCGACACCGACACGCTGGAGATCGACCAGGTGCGCATGCGCTCCATCTCGCCCGAAGGGCGCGTCACCGTGGCCACGGCGCGGCGCGGCGTGAGCAACGCCGACGGCTCGCAGGTGCAGCTGTTCGGCAACGCCGTCATCACGCGCGAGCCCTTGCGCCAGCGCGATGGCAAGCTGCTGCCGCGCCTGCAGTTCGAGGGCGAGTTCCTGCACGCCTGGACGCGCGACGAGCGCGTGCGCTCGCACCTGCCCGTGGTGCTGCTGCGTGGCCATGACCGCTTCACCGCCGACAGCATGGACTACGACAACCTCGACCAGCAGCTCCAGCTGCGCGGGCGCGTGCACGGCGTTCTCCAGCCTCCGGCCCGCTGAACGCCATGGCCACGGCTCCCCTGGTCTTCATCACCGGCGCCTCCAGCGGCATCGGCCAGGCGCTGGCCGCGCACTACCACCAGGCCGGCTGGCGCCTGGCGCTGGTGGCGCGCCGTGCCGATGTGATGGAAGCCTGGGCCGAGGCCCAGGGGTACAGCGCCAGCAGCTATGCAATCTATAGCGCTGACGTGGCCGATCCGCACAGCATCATCGCGGCAGGAGAGGACTGCATCGCGCGCCAGGGGCTGCCCGATGTGGTGATCGCCAACGCCGGCATCAGCATCGGCGTGGACACGGCGCGGCGCGAGGACATCGACGTGATGGCGCGCCTCTACGCCACCAACAACATCGGCATGGCCGCCACCTTCCAGCCCTTCGTGGCACCCATGGTGCGGCGCGGCAGCGGGCGCCTGGTGGGCATCGGCAGCGTGGCCGGCATTCGCGGGCTGCCGGGCCACGGGGCGTACTGCAGCAGCAAGGCCGCCGTCATCAGCTACTGCGAAAGCCTGCGCGGCGAACTGCGCGGCACGGGCGTGCGCGTCGTCACGCTCTGCCCCGGCTACGTCGATACCCCGCTGACGCGGCAGAACCGCTATGCCATGCCGTTCCTGATGGCGCCGCAGGCCTTCGCGCGGCAGGCCTTCCGGGCCATCGCGGCGGGCACCAGCTACCGCGTCATTCCGTGGCAGATGGCCGTGGTGGCCAAGCTGCTGCGCCTGCTGCCCGATGCGCTGTTCGACCGCCTGCTCGCGGGGCGCCCGCGCAAGCACCGGGCAGGGCAATGACGCCATGGAAAAAGCCCCCACGCTACCTCGCTTCGCGTAGTTCGCTGCCCCCGCGAGGGGGCCGCTTTTTCATCTGGGGGCGGCCCCCGGCGATGAAAAATGTCCGCTGTCAAGTCTTCCATGCAGACATGCAGCGGGGCAAAAGGTCTTATGGGGTAGTAGGTTAGGCTAGATTTCAGCCGTTGTGTGCTCTTGCTGCTTTTCGAGCTAGGTGTCGCATAGGCGCTTCGCGGTGGTAAGCGCAAGGGCACCGCAGCAGGCAAGGTCGCATCGGTCGTCATAGTCCTGCACTCCCAGAAAGCTCCTCAAAAGCGAAAGCGCAGCCAGTGGGCTGCGCCTTCTTGGTGAGTGGATGGCGGATACGCCCGCATCGTCAACCCGACTTCGGCGGTGCGGCCTTGCTCCCGCTTCCCTTCCTGAATCCCCGATCCCCCGCCATGAACGCCTCCAGCATGTGCGGAATCAACGTCGTCGCATCGACCGCTTTGCCGTATGCCTGCGCGTGCAACGCGGCGTAGCGGTCGAGGTCGGCTTTCAGGCTGGCCGGGCAAGCGAAGGTCAGCTTCACATTCTCGGTCTTGGGCAGCGGCCCGAGCCGCAGCCTCTTGGTCGCGCTCATCGCATTGCACCCCGATTGAAGAACAGTGGCTGGTACGGCCGCAACACCAGATCGCGATTGACGATGATCCGCACCGGCAGGCCCGGCCGTTCGGTCAGCGTCGGCTGGATGTTCATGTTGCGCCGGATCATCTCCTGGCCGACCTGGTTGATGCTGTCCTGCGCGCTGTCGCGTCCGGCGATCACGATCCGGTTGCCGTTCTGCCGGTTCTCCGGCGCGGCCAACTCGGCACCCACGCCCAGCAACGTGGTCAACGCCGCACCCGCGAAGACGCGATCCCAGTGCCAATCGACGCCATCCTCCAGGCCGGCGTAACCGGCCGGGTCGGTGCCCGCGAGGTTGTCGAGCTTCAGCGAAGACGTGTCCGGCAGGATGACGCGGTTCCACACCACCTGCACGCGGCTCTGCCCGTAGCTCACCTGGCTGTTGTATTTGCCCAGGATGCGCGAGCCTTGGGGGATCAGCAGAAACTTGCCCGTGGCCGTGTCGTAGACCGGCTCCGTCACCGTGACGATCACGTCGCCCGGCAAGTCCGACTTGATGCCCGTCACCAGCGCCCCGGCGATCACCGTTCCCGCCATGACCTGATACGGCGAGACCGGCATTTGCAGATTGCCGGAGTTGCGGGTTTCCGTAGAACCGCCTTTCAGGAACGCCTCTTTCTGGTCTTGCCGGTTCTGCACCGCGGTGGGGTCGGCAGGCTGGGCCGCCGTCGAGGCTGGCCCGGCGGCCAGCGGGTCGAAGCCGGCCAAGGCGCTGCCAGGCGCAACCGCAGCGGCTTGCGCTGTTCCCGGTGCGGCGGCCTTGCCCTGGTTGCCCGAGCGGAAGAACACCGACGAACCCGCCGCCGCATCAGCCTCCTTGCGCCGTGCATCCTCCGGGTCGTGCCCCGGTGGCGCATACGTCGGCGTCACCGGCTGCTGCGACTTCACGATGGCCGGGCCGAGATCGCCCGGCAGCGGCGGCCCCAGCTCGGGCACCTTCGGCGGCAGCTTCGAGTAGTCGGCCGGCAGGCCATCCAGCCCTTCGGACTTCGACACGCGATCGACGTTGTACAGCTCGGTCTGCTCGCCCGCGCCACGCCGATGCGGCTGCAATGACCAGATCGTGGCCCCCAGCACGGCGACCGACAGGCCGCCGACGAGGATGGCCAGCGTGCGCCGGTTCAAGCGTGTGACCGGACGCGGCTGGGCGCGCAGCGCCACCGCCTCGGGTGCTACCTTGCCCGCCTGCGGCGCGGCGAGGTCAGGAGTGTCGTCCTGGCTCATGGTCAGTTCCTCCGCGCCACGCCATCCGTGCGCTCGATCCGCACCACGTCACCGCCATCACCGCCCAGGCGCAGTTCGGCCGCGCCGAACAGCCGATCCACGATGTAGTACGGCGGGCGGAAACGGTAGTTCACCAGTTGCCCGTCGCCCTGCGCGCCGATCACGAACAAGGGCGGCAACTCGCCTTGCGCGATGCCCGGCGGGAACTGGATATAGACCTTCTCGCCGTCATCGAAGGCGCGCAGCGGCTTCCACGGCGGATTGCTGCCCGACACGGCGTAGCGGAAGCGGATCTTCTCCAGCGACAGGCCGGTATCGACCGGCGCGGCGGCGCTGGCCGCCTGCGACTGGCGCTGCAAGGCCAGCATCTTGTCCTTGGGATATTCCCAGGACACCGACGCCATCCACGTCTTCTCTGTCGATGTCAGTTCCAGCAGGTAGGTGCGCCGGCTGGTGGTGATGACCAGATTCGTCTTCAACCCCGAGCGGATCGGCTTGACCATCACATTGACGCGCAGCGCATCACCGCTGCCGCTCGATGTGTCCCCGACGATCCAGCGTACCGTGTCGCCCGCCGCCACCGTCACCAGCTCCTCACCGGGCTGGAGCGCGATTACCGTCACGCGGCCTACGGCCGCATAGACCTGATACAGCGCGCCGTCCGTGAAGGGCCAGACTTGAATTGCGTTGACGTAGCCCTCGCGCGTCGGTGCAATGCGCGCTTCGGCATTGGCGCGGGACACGCGCACGGTTTCATCGGCGGGTTCCGGCGTGGGCTTGGCATCCGGCACACTTTTCATCTGCGCCGGCATCGGCAGCACCTGCGGCACGGTCACCACCTCCACAGGCGCAGGCGGCTCTGGCAGCGGCTGGGCCTGTACCGGCTCATCAAGCGAAATGGTCGGCGGCGGCTTGCCCTGCGTGGCGCAGCCAGAGAACAGCACGGTCGAAGCCAGAAGCATCACCGGCAAGACGGATTTACGGAAAAGATCATTCATGGTTTTGCTCCTTCGTTTCCTTCCAGTTCGCGGCTCCACGACAGGCCGTTGACGTAGATGCCCAGGGGGTTCTTGCGCAGGCGCTGCTCGGTGCGCGGCGTCTGCTGCACGATGGAAACCACGGCGTTCCAGCGTTCGGTGCGATCCAGCGCGCCATTGACGAAGCGCGTCTCCGTCCAGCGCACGTTGAAAGACGTGTCACTGGCGCGGGTCACGCTGGTGATCTGCACCGTCACTGACTCCTTGCCGATGCGCGCGAACGGATCGTTCACGCGGGCGTACTCGTTGAGCACAACAGCGCCCTTGTCGGTCGTGTAGTCGTAGGCATCGAGCCAGTTCTGCCGCACCACGATGGGGTCGATGGACAGGCTGCGCACCAGGCCGATGAAGCGGCCCAGGTGGTAGGCGATCTGCGCATCGCTGGGCCGGTACGGCGTGGCGGCCTCGCCGACCGCGCGCACCTGGCCCGCGTTATCCACCTCGATGACGTAGGGCGTGACGATGGATTGCGCGGAGCGCCAGACCAGACCACCGGCCATCAGCACGGCCAAGGTGAGGCAGCCAAAGGCCATGAAACGCCAGTTTCTAGCCTGCACGCGGGCCGAGCCGATGCGCTCGTCCCAGACTTGCGCGGCGGATTGGTACGGGGTGGCAGGCTGCGGCGTGTCGGCGTAGCGCACCTGCGGTCGTTTGAATCGCATGGGAGTTCTCCTTGAAGATCAGGATTCGGAATCGCGCAGGCTTGGCCCCTGGCTGGAGCTGCCGCCATCGCCGCCGCGCAGCGTGTGGGCGGCGGTCGTAGCGGCATGGGTGAGTTGCTGCCTGCGGTGCAGGCGCTTGGCCCAGGCGGGTTGTTCGGTGGATGGGGTTGGCTCGTTTGCCGCCTGGGCGGCACCGGCCCCAGACGCCGATCCGGCGTCGTCGGGTCGAAAGGCCGCCGCCATGCGCTCCTTCATCGAACGCGCGCCATAGGCCACCTTCTGCCCGGCCGCCTGCGCGCCGGTCTTGGCGACATTGCCCACGCCGGCGGCAGCGCCCTTGAGGCCACCGCCGGCGGATGCAGAACCTGCCTGAAACGCTGACCGGGCGCTGCTCGCGGCTCCGGTGGCGGCACGCGCTCCGCTACCGGCCAGCTTGGCGGCTGCGGGCGCCATGCGCGCCCCGGCGGCGACTGCGCCGCCGACGCCCGTGGCCGCAGCGCCCACGGCAACGGCAGCGCCGGCCGCGCCCAGCGCCGCACCGGCCATCGCACCCGCGCCGAGTTGCGGCCCGCCGGACACCAGCCCGGTCGCAATGCCCGGCCCGAAAATGCCCAAGGCCAGCAGCGTCAGCGAGGCCAGCATCACGACCACGGAGTGGTCGATGGATGGCTCGGCGGGCTGTACCTGAAACTCCGCGAACAGCCCCGAACCAATGCCCACGATCACCGCCAGCACCAGCACCTTGATGCCGGACGACACCACATTGCCCAACACCTTCTCGACTAGGAACGCCGTCTTGTTCCAGAGGGCGAACGGCACGAGCACGAAGCCCGCGAGCGTGGTCAGCTTGAACTCGATCAGCGTGATGAAAAGTTGGATCGCCAGCACGAAGAAGCACAGGAGGACGATCAGCCACGCCAGGAACATCACGACGATGGGCGTGATGTTCACGAACACCTCGGGAAAGCCCGCCATGTTGCCGATCTGCTGAAGGATCGGCGCCCCGGCGTCGATGCCGACCTTCGCCAGCCGTCCCGGCTGCAGGAAGTTCTCCATGCTCAGGGTCGAGCCGCTGGCCGTCAGGCCGAGGCCCGCGAACGAGCGGAACACGATGCCGGCCAGCCAGTTGAAGTTGCCGATGATGTAGGCGAAGGCGCCGACGTACAGCACCTTGCGGATCAGCTTGGCGATCACGTCCTCGCCCTGGCCGGTGGCATGGCCCATCGCCCAAAACAGCCCGGCGAGCGTCATGTCGATGATGATCAGCGTGGCCGTCAGAAACGCCACTTCGCCGTGCAACAGGCCGAAGCCCGAGTCGATGTAACGCGAGAAGGTATCGAGGAAGCGGTCGATGACCGTCACGTCATTCATGGCGAGTCCTCCTGCCCAGGCAGAGCCATTGCCCCACTGCCATCGGCGGGTTCATCGAAGCTGGGCGGGATCGGCGGCAGGTCGGCCAGCGTCTGGTACTCGCCCGGCCCAGCGTGGCCGGAGAGAAAGCGCCGCAGGTCGGCCTGGGCCACCTGCGCGCAAAACGCGCCGTCGTGCGCGCCCGCGCGGCACTGCGCGCGCAGCGCGTGCAGCCGGGCCGGGTCGGCTGCGAGCGCATTCACCGGCAACTGCAGCGGCCGGTCACAGCCGGTCAGCACCAGCGCATGAACGGCGAAGGCGAACACGACGGGCGTGCGTTGCATGGCAGCCTCCGTCAGCGGTTGTAGAAATTGACGGGCTGTGGCGTGTACGGCGTGCCTGTGCCCAGGAAACGGCGCGTCACCTCGCGCCCGCGCTCCGTGGCCGCCGCCTGCCGCGCCAGCTCCAGCGAGGCGGCGCGGTCTTGCGTGATCTGGAGCCGCTGCGTCTGGATCGACTGCTTGGCCTGCAAGGCCAGCAACTGGTTCATGGCCTGCATCGCTTGCAGCGCACCCTCGGCCGACTGGCTCTTGCCCACAAGGTCGGCCAGCACGCTTTCGTCGTCGCTCAGGTTCTGCGACGCCTGGGCCTGCATCTGCATGGTGGTTTGCAGGCCGTTGAGCGTGTTCTTCCAACGCTCCTGCGCATCGAGGTACATCTGATTGCCGCTCACCGTGGCGGCGTACTTCTCGGGGTACAGACGCGCGAACTCGCGGTCGATGCTCGTCACGTCGTAGGCCAGGCCCTTGGCCTGCGCGATCAGTCGTTGTGTGGTCGCCAGGTTCGCGCGCAACTGGCCGACCACGCTGGACGGCAGGCTGGCTAGGTTGCGCGCCTGGTTGATGAGCATTTGCGCTTCGTTCTGGAGCTGGCGGATCTGGTTGTTGATCTGCTCCAGCGTGCGCGCAGCAGTCATCGTGTTCTGAATCAGATTGGTCGGGTCGAGCACGATGTCGCCGACGCCGAACAAGGCATGCGCGGGCTGCGCGATGCCGAAGGCGAGCACGCAGGCAGCGGTCAGCGCGGCGAGTTTGGGGGTATGCAATTTCATGGTTGGTTCTCCTGGGGGTGGTCAGCGGTACGGAGGGAACCCGGCGCGAGGCCGGGGAACGAGGGCAGTAGGTCAGCCGCCCAATCGAGGCAGCGATGGCGCAGCCAGGCGCCCGCGAAGCCGGGCACGCCGGCGTCCAGCAGCACGCGGCCAAGAACGTCATCAATGGCGCGCTGGTCTTGCGGCGTGGAAGCGCCAGCGAACGCCAACGTCGCCGGCCCCAGGGCGAGGTCGAACACGCGGTTGCCGAGGCGGGATTGGTAGTAGTAGTCGCGCTTGGGTTGCGCGGTGGCGACGATCTCGATCTGCCGGCTGTTGAGGCCGAAGCCTTCGTAGATCGTGCGAATCTGCGGCTCTGTGGCCTGCGGGTTCGGCAGGAAGATGCGGCTTGCGCAGCTTTCGATGATGGCCGGCGCAATAGCCGAGTCCTTCACGTCCGCGAGCGACTGCGTGGCGAAGATGACGCTGACGTTCTTCTTGCGCAGCGTCTTGAGCCACTGGCGGATGCGCGCCGCGAACACCGGGTCATCGAGGAACAACCACGCTTCATCGAGAATCAGCAGCGTGGGCGCACCATCCAGCCGCTCCTCGAAGCGCGCGAACAGGTAGCGCAGCACCGCGAGCACAGCGGCCTTGCTGTGCATCAGCTCCTCCATCTCGAACGCCTGCACGTCGGCCGTGCCGAGGCGGTCGTGGTCGGCATCCAGCAGCCTGCCGTGCGCTCCGCCCAGGACGTAGGGCGCGAGTGCCTGGCGCAAGGTGTTCGATTGCAGCAAGGCCGTCAGGCCCGTGAGCGTGCGTTGCTCCACCGGCGCGCTGGCCAAGCTCCCCAGCGCAGACCAGATGGCCGCCTTCTCGTCCGGGCCGATGGCCGCGCCTTCGTGCAGCAGGCGGCCTTCCACCCATTCGCTGGCCCAGGTGCGGTAGCCCTCGCGGTCGATGCGGGCCAGTGGCTGGAAGGCGATTTCGTCATCCGCGCCCAGGTCGTAGTGCTCGCCGCCCATGCCCAGGATGGCCGCGCGGATCGAGCGCCCCATATCGAAGGCGAAGATGCGCGAGCCGCGATAGCGGCGGAACTGCATCGCCATCGTCGCCAGCAGCACCGACTTGCCCATGCCGATGGGGCCGACCACCAGCGTGTTGCCCACGTCGCCGATGTGCGTCACCAGCCGGAACGGCGTCGCGCCGTCTGTGCGCGTGACGATCAGCGGCGGGCCATCGAGATGCGCATTGCGCTCCTGGCCGGCCCATACCGCCGACACCGGCATCATGTGCGCCAGGTTCAGCGTCGAGACGATGGGCTGGCGCACATTCGCATAGGCGTTGCCGGGGATCGAGGACAGCCACGCATCCACGGCGTTCAAGGTTTCGGGGATCGTCACGAAACCCCGGCCCTGAATCACACGCTCCACCATCCGCAGCTTCTCGTCGGCCACAGTAGCGTCTGCATCCATGACAGTGACGGTCGCCGTCAGGTAGCCGAAGGCGACTTGATCGCTGCCCAGCTCCTGCAACGCAGCATCCGCATCGGCGGCCTTGTTGTTGGCGTCGGTATCGACCAGCGGGCTTTCCTGCTGGAAAATCGTTTCGCGCAGCAGCGCGATGATGTTCTTGCGCTTGGCGAACCACTGGCGGCGCAGGCGCCCCAACTCCCGTTCCGCCTCAGCTTTGTCCAGGCAGAGAAAGCGCGTACTCCAGCGATACGCAAAGCCCAGGCGGTTGAGGTCGTCCAGAATCCCCGGCCAGGTCGAAGTCGGAAAGCCTCGCACCGACACCACGCGCAGGTGCTGGTCGCCCAGCATGGGCGCCAGGCCGCCGACCAGCGCGGAGTCCGTCAGCAGCGCGTCGATATGGAACGGCACTTCGGGCACGCCGACGCGGTAGCGTCGCGTCGAGACGGTCGCGTGCAGGTAGGTTAGCGTCTGGCTGTCGTCCAACCAGGCGATCTCCGGCATCACGCCGTCGAGCAGGTCAAAGACGCGATCCGTCTCTGCGACGAAGGCCGTCAGACGCTCGCGCCAATCCACGCCTTCGGTGGGCCGGTTCTCGTACAGCATCCCCGCCGCGCGGGCGCGCGATTCCTCTGGCGGCAGGTACACCAGCGTCAGGTGGTAGCAGCTCTCGAAGTGATTGCCCGAGTCCTCAAACGTGGCGCGGCGTTCCTCATCGACCAGCCAGGACAACGGTTCGGGGAAATCAGAGTGCGGGTAGTGGGCGGCGGCGCGGCGCTCGGCTTCGATGAACAGCGCCCAGCCCGAACCCAGGCGGCGCAGCGCGTTGTTCAAGCGAGCCGACGTGGCGATCAGCTCGCCTTGCGTCGCGCTGTCAAGGTCGGGGCCACGAAAGCGCGCCGTGCGCTGGAAGCTGCCGTCCTTGTTCAAGACGACGCCCGGCGCCACCAGTCCGGCCCAGGGCAGCCAGTCGGCGAGCAAGGCCGGGCGCTGGCGGTATTCGGCGAGGTTCAGCATCGCGGCGTCCTCCCCTACACGTCCAACAGCGGGCGGTGCTTGATGTGCCGGGCGAACACGGCCATGAACTGCGGATCGACGCGCGCGCCCCACATCGCCAGCGAATGGCCGACGATCCAGAGCACGACACCGGGAATCCACAGTTGCAGGCCCAGCCCGACAGCGGCGGCCAACGTGCCGTTGGCAATCGCCACGGTGCGCGGCGCGCCGCCCAGCAGAATCGGCTCGGTCAGCGAGCGATGCAGCGGCACCTCGAACCCGGCCGCGAAGGTGTCCGGGGCACTCATACGACGGCCCCGCCCGAGAAGCTGAAGAACGACAGGAAGAAGCTCGAAGCCGCAAACGCGATGGACAGGCCAAACACGATCTGGATCAGCTTGCGAAAGCCGCCCGACGTGTCACCGAACGCGAGCGCGAGGCCCGTGGCGATGATGATGATGACCGCGACGATGCGCGCCACCGGCCCCTGGATGGATTCGAGGATGGATTGCAGCGGGCCTTCCCAGGGCATCGAGGAGCCGGCGGCCTGCGCAGTGCCCGCAAGCAGCAGCATGAAGGCAGCGAGCATCAAGCCTTGCATGGCCGGGCGAGCCAAGCCATCCAGCCGCGCGGGACTGGAGCGGCGTGGAAGCGGATTTACGGAAACACGGAAAGCATGGGCGTGCGTTGTCATGGCAGTTCTCCAGAAAGGTCGAGGGATGGGGAAGTCGCCGCAGCGGGTGCGGCATCGGGAAGTGGCGGCATCTCGGGAAACGGTGTTTCCATCGCATCCGCCAGTCGGTAACCCACGCCGTCGAAACCGACGACGCGGGCGATGCTCTCGATGCGGCGCTTGCGCCCGCGCCCGGCGATGTGAATCACCACGTTGACCGCTTCCGCGATCAGCGCACGGGGCGGGTTCACCGCCACTTCGAGAATCAGTTGCTCCAGGCGCAGCAGCGCGCCCAGTGCGGAGCCTGCGTGGATCGTGGCGATGCCGCCCGGATGGCCGGTGCCCCACACCTTGATGAGATCCAGCGCCTCCGCGCCGCGCACTTCGCCGACGACGACGCGATCCGGGCGCAGGCGCATGGACGAGCGCACCAGCTCGGTCATGGACACCACGCCCGCGCGCGTTCGCAGCGGCACGTGGTCGCGGGCCGCGCATTGCAGCTCCACGGTGTCTTCGAGCACCAGCACGCGGTCGCCCGTCGCGGCGATTTCGGCCAGCAGCGCATTGGCGAGCGTGGTCTTGCCGCTGCTGGTAGCCCCGGCGATCAACACGTTCTGTCGCTCGCGCACGGCGCGAACGAGAAAGCCCGCCTGCGCGCTGGTCATCATTCCGTCGATGACGTACCGCTCCAGTGGAATCACGCCGATGGCGCGCTTGCGCAGCGCGAAGGCCGGCCCCGGCGCCGCCGGCGGCAAGATGCCCTCGAAGCGTTCGCCGGTTTCGGGTAGTTCAGCGGACAGCAGCGGCTGGCCGCGATGGACTTCCGCGCCGACGTGGGCGGCGACCAGCCGGATGATTCGCTCGCCATCCGCCTCGGACAGCTCCACGCCCATCGGCGCGCGGCCCGATGAAAGCCGATCCACCCAAAGGGTGCGATCAGGATTGAGCAGGACTTCCACCACGTCCGGGTCTTCGAGCGCGGCAGCGATCAGCGGCCCCATCGCGGTACGGAGCATCTGGATGCGGCGGTCGAGCGAGGTGGCGAAGGACGAGGGAACGGCGCTCATGAGGCACGCTCCTGCGCTTCGGCAACTGCCGCCGCGTCATCCATCCGCATCGGGTCGGGGTGCAGTTCCTCCACCACATCACGCACCAGGCTGCGCCCACGCAGCAGGTGGCGGCCCAATTGCTCCACGAACTGCTCGAAGCGCGCCTTGCCCTGTGCGCGGGCCGCGTCTTGGTGGGCCTCGGGCACCGGTGTGCTCACCGTGAGGAAGTAGCGGATGAACAGGGCCAGCGTTTCGATCTGGATGTTCTGGTCGCGCTCCATGCGCTCGGCGTGGCGCGACAGGCGATCCAGGCGCTTGGCGATGGCTGCCTCGCGCTGGTCTGCCGCGTCCGGCGACAGCCAGGACGCCAAGGCAGCGGCGACGATGGACGACTTGGACACGCCTTTCTTGGCGGCCAGCTCGTCGAGTCGCTTGGCGTGCTCCGGCTGTATGAACAGGTTGAGGCGGTAGTGGCTCATAGCTCGATTCCGTCGTTGGGGTCGAGGGAAGCCAGCCGGGCCGTGCGCTGCATGGCCGGATCAAGCTGGCGAGGAAGGGGAAGTGGCAGGTCGTCGTCGTCATCGAGCAGCGCGAGGTCGGCTGCGGCTGCGGCCAGCTCGGGGTCGTAGGCGACGGTTTCAGAGAGTTCGGGCTGACGGCGCGGGCCGCCGCCGTCGTCGGCACTGCCCAGGCCATCAGCGGGTGCAGTGGCTGGTGTGGCGGGCATGGAGGGAATCGCCAGCTCGCTCCAGTCGTCGGCCCGCGAGGGCGGCACGTCGGCATAGCGCCCGACCGCAAGCACGGGCGGCGGCTGCACGCGGCGCCTGAAGTTGCTGTCCGCGTAATAGCGCAACTTCTTGGCCTTGATCGGCGCCACGCTGGACACCATCACCACGGCCTCGTCGGGCGGAAGCTGCATGACTTCGCCCGGTGTCAGCAGCGGGCGCGCGGTTTCCTGGCGCGACACCATCAGGTGGCCCAGCCACGGCGCCAGCCGGTGGCCTGCATAGTTGCGCTGCGCGCGCAGCTCGGTGGCGGTGCCCAGCGTCTCGGAGATGCGCTTGGCGGTGCGTTCGTCGTTCGTGGCGAACGTCACCCGGACATGGCAGTTGTCGAGGATGGAGTGGTTTTGCCCATACGCCTTGTCAATCTGGTTCAGCGACTGCGCGATGAGGAAGCTGCGGATGCCGTAGCCCGCCATGAAGGCCAGCGCCGTCTCGAAGAAGTCCAGGCGCCCCAGCGCCGGGAACTCGTCGAGCATCAGCAGCAGCTTGTGGCGGCGCTCGATGCCGTCGGAGCCATCGAGCGATTCCGTGAGGCGCCGCCCGATCTGGTTGAGGATCAGGCGAATGAGCGGCTTCGTCCGCGATATGTCCGAAGGCGGCACCACCAGGTACAGCGATACGGGGTGCTCGGCGGAAATGAGGTCGGCGATGCGCCAGTCACAGCGCGAGGTGACTTCGGCCACCGTGGGATCGCGGTACAGGCCGAGGAACGACATGGCCGTGGACAGCACGCCCGAGCGTTCGTTGTCGCTCTTGTTGAGGACTTCACGCGCGGCCGATGCGACGACCGGATGCGGCCCATCGCCGAGGTGCGGCGTGGTCATCATCCGGTGCAAGGTCAGCTCGAAGGGGCTGGCCGGATCGGAAAGAAAGTTGGCGACGCCGCGCAGCGTCTTGTCGTCGCCTGCGTAGAGCATATGCAGGATGGCCCCGACCAGTAGCGCGTGCGAAGTCTTTTCCCAATGGTTGCGCTTCTCCAGCGCGCCTTCGGGATCGACCAGAATGTCCGCGATGTTCTGTACGTCGCGCACCTCATGCGCGCCGCGCCGCACCTCCAGCAGTGGGTTGTAGGCCGCCGACTTCGGATCGGTCGGGTTGAACAACAGACAGTGCGAGAAGCGCGAGCGCCAGCCTGCGGTGATCTGCCAGTTCTCGCCTTTGATGTCGTGGATGACGGCGGATGCGGGCCAGCTCAACAAGGTGGGCACCACGAGGCCGACGCCCTTGCCCGAGCGCGTGGGCGCGAAGGTCAGGACGTGTTCCGGGCCTTCATGGCGCAGGTACTGGCGGTCCTGCTGGCCCAGGAACACTCCGGCAGGCCGCGTAAGACCCGCCTTGCGAATGTCATCTACGTTCGCCCAGCGCGCCGAGCCGTAGGTCGTGACCAGGCGCGACTGCCGCGAACGCCAGATCGACATGCCGATGGCGGCCACCATCGCCAGCAGGCCGCTGCCGCCCGCGATGGCGCCGCCGGTATCGAACACGCGCGGCGCGTAGGCGTCGAAGAAGAACCACCACTCGAACAGCTTCCACGGGTGGTAGATCGGCGTGCTAAGAAAATCGAACCAAGGCGAGCCAAGGCGTAGTTGATAGCCCAAGGCCGCTGCTGTCCATTGCGTGGCGCTCCATACGCCAGCAATCACGATGCCGAATACCACGGCGATCTGACCGAACAGCACGTTCGTCCCTTGCATGACCTGGCCTCCAATCACGGCACACTGAGTTGCCGCAGCGCCGAGGATCAAGGTGTGCGTGCAGGCCGGTCAAAGGCCGTTATGGCTGTGATTTAGGCCGAAAAAGCCTGATTACTTGCAGGAGCGAAGGCGATAAAAACGCCGCAGACGCGAGCGCGTTGCGGCGTGGTGAGATGGCAGCAAGAACTTTGTCGCTGCGAAGCGACTACAGCAGAGCTATTTGGACTTCTGCTCAGGTCGATCACCGAAGAAGCGTCGATTGGCGGCTTCGGCGGCACGGCGGCAAAGTTCATCACCGACCTTTTTGCGATCTTCCTTGCATTGCCGTTGAATCTCCTTGATGCGCTCGGGATGAGCCACGAGGAAATCCACGGTTTCCGAAGGTTGGGATGGGCCACATGCCGTCAATGTGGCGACGACCATCAGCAGCATCGCTTTGTTCATGGTTCCCGTCCTTTCATCGGATGTGGCGGGATTCTTCGGCATCGTCGAGGTCATCCGCTGAATCGATGAAGGCCACTCGTTCGATGAACCGGGCCAGCATTTCGGAAGGCTCCGCATCGCGGCGCAGCAGATACGTCGTAAGCATGGGCGGTTTGCCTGCCAAGCGGCGAGCCACGACACCCGGCTCGCGGCTAGCGGCGATGTGCGCCTCGCCTGCCAGGCCCAAGGCCAGGCCGGCGGAAACCAAGGTCATCATCACGTCGAAGGTTGCCACGCGCTGCGCGATCAGCGGTTCCTGCACTAACTTGCGTAGAAAGCGATCGACCTGGCGAGCGTGACCTTCGCAGATGGCCGGGTCGCCAAGTGCCAGCGGATAGCGCAGCACTTCCTCCAGCGGCACCTTCTTAAACGCGAGCAACGGATGACGAGCTGGCACCGCCAGCATCAATTCGTCCTCCCACGCAGGGGTCGCCGCAATACCATCGCCCGCATCTTCGGCCATCGAAAACCCGGCGTCGTACAGGTCGTCATGCAGCCCCTTGATCTGTTGGGCCAGCGGAACCTCGAACAGCCTGATTTCGATTTCGGGATCCTCTTCGCGGTATTGCGCCAAGAGCGTTGGAAGACGCGATGGCGTGATCCCGTCGGACAACGCAATGCGCAACTGGCCGTGAAACCCGTTGGCAACGGACTTCACACTATCACGTGCCTGGCTAAGAACCAGGAAAACACGTCGGACATGCTCTAGGAACAACCGCCCCGCTCGCGTGAGCTGAGTGCTACGGGTCGTGCGAACGAACAAGCGTGCGCCAAGGTCCTCCTCCAGCTCCTTGATGGTGCGCGACAGCGGAGATTGGTCAATGTGAAGTCGCTCGGCAGCTCTGGCGAAATGAAGCTCCTCAGCCACGGCCAGAAAGCAACGGAGATGGCGTAATTCCATTATCTATCCACCCCTGACTCTGCCGAAATTATTAATTAATATTGACAATACCAGCTTCAACCAAATTATCTCGATTCCGAATTTTTGGGTTTGGACCTTGAGAACTCTGTTTGTTGGCCACCTTTCCTTCATTTGAATTAATATGATTTGTATTTTTGTTGAATTTTCTATTTGTGGATTCAATAGAAATATTTTCATATTCCTTTGATATTTTGTGACGCTTCTCAAAGCGTTCCAGTATATGGGCTAGTATTTTTCTGTAAATATCGACGCCCTCATGATAATCCTCCATGTCAACATCAATATTTGGATTATCATTGATTTCGATAACGAAAGACTTCTGATCGTTGGATTTGATGTCAATGCCGTAAAGCCCATCTCCAATCAGTTTTGCTGACGTGCATGCCAGCGCCAGAATTGAACCTGGAACGTCGGTCAGTTGGACAGATTCCACGCGGCCTTCCTGGAACTTCCCGTCCCCAGCATGTTTGATGATCTGCCAATGGTCTTTGCACATGTGATAACGGGCGGCAAACAATGGCTTTCCATCCAAAACACCAATACGCCAATCGAAGGCGGTGTACATGAACTCCTGCGCAAGGATAACATCCGATTCTTTCAGCATTTCGCGGGAGATATCATGAAGCTGAGTTGCATCATTTGCCTTCTTTACACTTTTGCTGAAGGCCCCATCAGGGACCTTCAGCACTACCGGATAAGGAAGGAGCATCGCCATACTATTCAGACTCTGCTTGCTTATTAGAAAAGTCTTTGGAGTGGGGATGTCGTTTCCCTTGAGGATTTCAGCAAGATATGCCTTGTTGGCGCACCGAAGAATAGATGCTGGATCATCAATAACTGGCATTCCCGCCAATTCTGCCTTACGCGCAAATTCATAAGTATGATGTGATACTGCCGTCGTTTCGCGAATGAAAAGTGCATCAAACTGGGTTAATCTGGAGAGATCTTTTTTTTCGATCAATTCAACCGAAATATCCATGCTCTCTCCTATTTCGGCAATTCTCGCCAAGGTCTTCAAGTTGGATGGGGGAAGAGGATCTTTGGGATCATGCAGTATCGCGAGTGCCATGCGATAAGTCCGCGGGCGTGGCGGGGGATTCCAAGCGCGTCGGGTAAACCTGGCCAAGCCGCGGACCAGGATATCGTCTTGCTCGGGACTCACGTCCGATGGCTTGAGCGGGTGGACTGCGGACACTTCCCAAATATGGGATTTTCCAGCCCGTTCAATTTCAATTTCCAGCAAAGGGCAATGGAATAACTCGAAACTCTTGCGGGCAAGCGTGGCCAACTGAGGATCTTCAATTTCTCCAAAGAACACGTGCAACGTAAGACTTCGCACGGAGCGTGGCACATCCTTGAGAGGGCCGACCAGAGAACTGAGTATCGGCAACATGGTGCCTTGGGGTTTGCGCCGAGCCACTTCCAGGATGGTCTCAACACTTGGCGTTACCCTGTCTCCACGAGCCTCCGCGAGAAGTGAGCAATAGTAGCCCACACTCAAATAGCTGTAGCTGCGGCACAGATTGATAACTTTTCGCGGACGACTTCGTATTCGAGGCCCATCGGCAAGATATTGCTCCGCAGTCACAATCTCAATTTCCGGATTACTCCAGCGGAAATCCGAAGCCTTCTCAACGATGATAAGATGATCCGAGTTCATAAAATTCTCCTGTGCGCGCGCATTTGCCTAGTTAAATCAATGGTGCGCGCGACTGAATGAGGCTGCCCCGGGATCAGATTCTTCTGACCTGTGTGGTAAGTGATGAATCGCCATGGGTTTTTCATTCAAAACGGGCTGTGAAACCGGTAGCCTGAAGCGAAACCGGCATGCTGCTGTTCCATCTGCATAGTATCCGTCCACCGGCTTCCCCCAAGGGGAGAAACCGAGAGAGCGGAAAAGCCTATGAGCGCTTGCGTTATCGATTCGACTCTCAAGTCGAACTTCGCGATGATTTTTCTTATTTGCGATCAGGCATGCATAAGTTATCAATGCCCGCCCGATGCCACAATGTTGAAAATCTTCGCTGACAGCTACCGAGTAAATGCGCGAAACAGAAGTACTATTTCTGAAAAGAACAACTGCTGATCCAACGATGATGTTTTCTGATGTGGCGACGATCACCGTCGCAGACGGACTAATGAGCATTCTGCGCCAACTACGTAAGCTGATCCGATCAGTGAAAAATGCCCTTTTTTCCAATTCGTAAAGGGCTTGAAGATCAGTATTTATAGCCAATCGGATATCAAAGTCTTTCATTTGTTATTCGTGCTCTTTTCTTGAGCTCCCGTCTTTTTATTTGATCGGGAAGACTGACGATAAACCATGCCAATAGTAGTGGCACGATGACGACAAGCAAGGCAAGGCAGGCAAGCCAGAAGTCATTTTTCATAGGGGGCACTGTGGGAGCTCTCGTTACAGCGACGAGACATTTCGAGCAACTTCAGGAGACGATCGAATCCTCGAAAAAAAGCTACAAAACCTACAGCTACAAGCGCGACAAAAAATATGTCTTGAAGTGCCTGCGACATTACCATCCACGCCAAGTTAAAAAGGTGGATAAACTATAGGTCGATTCAATGTCAAGTCTCGTAAATTCCGCATAAATTTCGTCCGAAGGAGATATCGAAAAAATTACGCAAAATTTACGCCGAGGCGTCATTTGAGAATGGAAAATTTACGGGGTGTTGGCAAATACTGGTGAATGGCAATTTCGCCACTCAAAGAATTCCTGGTATGTCCAAATCCCTTTCATCCCTGAGCTATGCGGCAGCGCTTGGCGGTGCCGTTCTTTCGATGCTGCCCTCAATGGCCGCCGCGCAGCTCACCGGCAATGTCAGCCTGACGTCTGACTACGTGTGGCGCGGCTCCTCACAGACACGTGAGAAGCCGGCGGTTCAGGCAGGGGTCAAGTACGCCCACGACTCCGGCTTCTATGCCTCGGTTTGGGGCTCCAACGTCAAGTTCAAGCCAGATAACGATGCCAGTAGCGAATTCGATATCGCTCTGGGCTGGAGCGGCAAGCTGGCAGAAGACTGGGCGCTTGATGCGTACTACCTGCGCTACCAATACCCCGGTGCGCAAGGCTCCCCCAACTGGAACGAAATCAACGTGGCGCTCACTTGGCGCGACAACTACTGGCTGTCGGTGGGGCACTCCACGAACGCGATGGCCAGCAAGACAACTGGTACCTATGCGCTCGTCGGTGCGCGATACCCCGTCAATGACAAATGGCGTATCGAGGGCACGCTAGCGCGCTACTTCCTGGACAGCGCCTACGCGGATAGCTACACGCACGGTTCCCTGGGCGTGGTGTGGGCATTTCAAGCCCCATTCGAGGCAAGGCTGATGCTGCACGGGACGGACTCCGCCGCAAAAAGAATGTTTCCCGGTATGGCCGGCTCTCGTGTTGAGTTTGCCCTGCAAGCCTCTTTCTAAAAATTAATAACTTGCCCGCCGCACGGCATTTTCAATAAAGGTGGATCATGAATTTTATTGTCGGATTGATATCGTTTGGATTGTTTGCATATTTGCTTTATGCACTGGTAAAACCTGAGAAATTCTGATCGCAAAATCATACAAATCAATCGAGGTGCATTTATGGGTGATTTCTTGTTTTTCGCATTAACTTGCGGATTTTTCGTAATCACGGCGGGGTTCATCGTTGGCCTCGAAAAAATCTGATCGGAGTCCAAGATGACTGTCGACACTGTTCAATTCGCCATCATCCTAGTGATCATGACCGGCCTGGTTGTGGTGCTCGGGAAATGGATGGCACGTCTTTTCACAAATCCTGCGCACAGTTTTCTGGAGCGCGGCACCTATCGAGTTCTTGGCGTTGACCCGTCGGAGAAAATGTCATGGAAGCGCTACGGGATGGTCCTCGTCCTGAGCAACGCCGCCATGATGATCCTTGGCTACGTTCTGCTGCGCGCGCAGCAGTATTTGCCTGGCGATGCGCTGGCGAGGGCGTCTCAATCGCCTGATCTGGCATTCAATACTGCGGCTTCGTTCATCACCAACACCAACTGGCAAGCCTATTCAGGCGAAAGCAGCCTGTCCAACTTCTCCCAAATGGCGGTCATCACCTTCTTGATGTCCGTCAGCGCAGCGACAGGCGTGGCTGCCGCGGGGGGATTTATCCGGGGCCTGAGCCGCAGGTCCACGGGCGACATCGGTAACTACTGGGTGGATTTCACCCGTGTGCTCTATCGGCTCTTGCTGCCGCTGTGCTTCGTGATGGCACTCATCTATGTCTGGCAAGGTATGCCGCAAACGCTGAGTGCCGACGCGGTTGTTGCCACGCTCGAAGGAGCCAAGCAACAGATCATCATGGGGCCGGTCGCAAGCTTGGAGACGATCAAGCACATCGGCACCAACGGCGGGGGCTTTTTCGGCATGAATGCCGCACATCCGTTCGAGAATCCGACGCCGCTGACCAACACGCTGCACATGCTCAGCATGCTGTTGATCCCCTCGGCGCTGACTTACACGCTCGGCTCGATGATCATGCGCCGCAGCCAGGGCTGGGCCTTCTTTGGCGCCTTCGTTGTGATGTTCGTAGGCTTCTTGGCGTTGATCTACAACGCTGAGTACGCCGGCAACCCGATGTTGACGCCCCTGGGCGTGGACCAGACGCAAACCGCTCTGCAGGGTGGCGGCAACATGGAGGGCAAGGAACTGCGCTTTGGCGTGGCTCAAAGCAGCATGTTTGCAGCAGTGACCACCGCCGCGACCACCGGCTCGGTGGACTCGATGCACGCTTCCTACACCCCGATGGGCGGTTTCGTTCCGTTGGCGCAGATGATGCTCAACAACGTATTCGGTGGTGATGGCGTGGGCCTGATCAACCTGGTCACCTACGCCATCCTCACGGTGTTCCTTGTGGGCATGATGATCGGCCGTACTCCGGAGTTCCTGGGCAAGAAAGTCGAGGCACGCGAGATGAAATACGTGATGATCGCCGTACTCGCCCATCCGTTGAGCATTCTCGGATTCACGGCCATCGCATGCCTGGTTCCGGCCACCATGGAAAGCCTGGCCAATCTCGGGCCACACGGCTTCAGTGAAGTCCTGTATGCGTATACGTCAGGTACAGCGAACAACGGCTCTGCATTTGCAGGCCTGAATGCCAATACACCGTTCTTCAATACGACCATCGGCCTGGCCATGCTCGTGGGCCGCTACTTCACGCTGCTGCCCATGCTTGCGGTCGCTGGAGTGATGGCAGCCAAGAACAGCATTCCGGCCAGCGCAGGAACGCTCTCGACAGCCACGCCCCTGTTCACAGGACTGCTGGTGTTCATCGTCCTCATCGTCGGCGGCTTGACTTTCTTGCCCGCTCTCGCTCTGGGCCCCATCGTGGAGCACTTGCTGATGCTCACGGGCCAGACCTTCTAAGGAGTAGCTATGACTGAAATTCAAACACAGGTCAGCCCGGCCGTGACATCGGCATTCAGCGGTGTCGTCCGCCCGGTGCTTGTTTCTGCAGTGTTCTTCATGGTCGTGACCGGGCTGATGTATCCACTGGCAACCACCGGTGCGGCCCAACTGCTGTTTCGCGATCAGGCGCAGGGCAGCTTGGTTGCTCGCAATGGGCAGGCCGTAGGCTCGCGTGTCATTGGTCAGCTTTTCACGCAGCCTCAGTATTTCCATGGCCGCCCCAGTGCCACCTCCGGCACAGACCCGAACGATCCAGCCAATTCGATCGACCAGCCGTACAACGCTGCCAACAGCGGTGCGAGCAACCAAGGTGCGTTGAGCAAGAAACTGCTCGACGCCGTGGCAGAGCGCACCAAAGCCTATCGCGAGGAAAACGGTCTGGCCGCCGATGCGAAGGTACCGGTCGATGCGGTGACCGCATCTGCCTCCGGTCTTGATCCGCACATCTCGTTAGCGAACGCCCGGCTGCAAGTGTCCCGGGTGGCAAAGGCGCGCAATGTGCCTGAGCAGGATGTGCTGTCGGTGCTGGAACAGAACACAGCGCAACGTCAGCTCGGCGTTCTTGGCGAACCCCGCGTCAACGTGCTGGAACTCAACCTCGCACTGGACGAGGCCTTCAAGGCCCGGCCAGTCACTCAATAAGGCTGGGAGTTTTTATGTCCCAAACAGAAGTCATCACATCTACCAATAGCACCGGCCCGTCTGGGAAACAGCCAGACCCTCAGCCCGGCGCCTTGCCATGGACCTCAATCATTGGTGAAGCGTTCCGTAAGCTGTCTCCGCGTGTACAGATGAAGAATCCAGTGATGTTTGTCGTGTATGTCGGCAGCATCGTGGCAACGGTTCTGGGGATTCAGGCCGTGCGAGGAGATGGCGACGCCCCTGCGGGCTTCATTTTTGCAGTGGCTGCCTGGCTCTGGTTCACCGTGCTCTTCGCCAACGGAGCCGAGGCCTTGGCCGAAGGCCGCGGCAAAGCGCATGCCCAGGCGCTGCGCGCCTCTCGCCGGCGAGTGGTTGCCCGTGTACTCAAGGAACCCCGTCTGGACAGTACGAGTTGGCCTGTTCCCAGCGACGAATTGGCCGTGGGCGCCTATGTCCACGTCAACGCCGGAGAGACCATCCCAGCGGACGGTGAAGTCCTGGTTGGTGTCGCTTCGGTCGATGAGTCAGCCATCACTGGGGAGTCGGCCCCGGTGATCCGCGAGGCTGGTGGCGATCTCAGCTCGGTTACCGGCGGGACCCGCGTTCTTTCCGACTGGATCATCATGCGTGTCACGGCGAAGCCTGGCGAGGCGTTCCTTGACCGCATGATCGCTATGGTCGAGGGTGCCAAGCGAGGCAAGACACCGAACGAGCTTGCGCTGAACATCCTGTTGGTCGCCCTGACGCTGATCTTCCTGCTGGTGTGCATGACACTGTTGCCATTCTCTATTTTCGGCGTACAGGTCAATGGCGCAGGACAGCCAGTGAGCATCACGGTCCTCATTGCCTTGCTGGTGTGCCTGATTCCGACCACCATTGGCGCGCTACTCTCGGCAGTAGGCATCGCCGGTATGAGCCGGATGATGAATGCCAATGTTCTGGCGACCTCTGGTCGTGCAATTGAAGCTGCCGGTGACGTTGACGTGCTCCTGCTCGATAAGACTGGCACGATCACCTTGGGCAACCGCGAGGCTGTCAGATTTGTCTCCGCTCCGGGCCTGTCAGAGTCGGCTGTTGCCAATGCTGCCTACCTGGCTTCGCTGGCTGACGAAACGCCGGAAGGCCGTTCCATTGTGACGCTGGCCAAAGGCAGCTTCAATGTCAAGTCTCGGACACTGGATGGTGCCGAGCCCATCCCCTTCAGTGCAACGACCCGCATGAGCGGCATCGACATCGATGATCGGCAACTGCGCAAAGGGGCCGCATCGGCGATCCGCGCCTACGTGGAGCGTGCCGGCGGGACGTTCCCTGAAGCCGTCAACCTGACAGTCGAGGAAATTTCTCGGCGCGGCAGCACTCCGCTGGTTGTGGCCGATGGCCCCCGCGTCATCGGCGTTGTCGAGCTCAAAGACATCATCAAGCGTGGGATCAAGGAGCGCTTCGGCCAACTGCGTTCTATGGGCATCAAGACGGTCATGATCACGGGCGACAACAAGCTCACTGCCGCTACGATTGCCGCTGACGCGGGCGTGGACGACTTCCTGGCTGAAGCCACGCCCGAAGACAAATTGAATCTGATCCGCAAGTACCAAGCCGAGGGCCACTTGGTGGCCATGACGGGCGACGGTACCAACGACGCGCCAGCCCTTGCGCAGGCTGACGTGGCCGTGGCCATGAACAGTGGCACACAAGCAGCGAAGGAAGCCGGCAACATGGTGGATCTGGACAGCAATCCCACCAAGCTTCTGCGTGTCGTCGAGGTGGGCAAACAAATGATCATGACGCGAGGGGCATTGACCACGTTCAGTGTGGCGAATGACCTGGCGAAGTACTTCGCGATCATTCCGGCCGCGTTCGTCGCCACTTATCCGGCATTAGGGGCCTTGAACGTGATGGGACTGCACAGCCCCAGTTCGGCGATTCTGTCCGCAGTGATCTTCAATGCGCTGATCATCGTTGCCTTGATCCCGCTTGCCCTGCGTGGGGTGAAGTATCGGGCCGAACCTGCCTCGCATCTGCTCAGGCGCAACCTGCTGATCTACGGGGTCGGTGGCCTCATCGCACCATTCATCGGGATCAAGCTGATCGACATCCTGTTGACCCCATTCTTCTGATAGCAGCCGCGGCGCTTTGGTGGGGGCGATATGAAAGCGTCGCCCCCGATCCATTTTCGTATACCCCCATCGCAAGCGGATGGCACATCCCTCTTTGGGGTTTCTATGAGCGATATCGAAATGAAAGCCGTTGTACGGGGAGTGAGGAAGCCGTATGAGTACCCTGAGCCGTCATCTTGCGAACGAGGATATTCTTCTGAATCTTCAAGCCGCGAGCAAAAAATGCCTGTTCGAGGCGATCGGTCAACACATGGAAAAGACCCATCGGGTCGCCCACGAGTCCGTCACGGCCGCCTTGCATCGGCGGGAGCTTGCGGCATCAACCGCTTTGGGTAATGGCGTAGCTGTTCCTCATGCACGCGTAATCGGCCTCAACAATATTCGGGTTCTTTACGTGCGACCAATTGTGCCAATGATGTCCTATGCGGCAGACGGCCATCCAGTCACTGACATTGTTGTTTTGCTCGTACCCGCGCCAGCGACGCAAGAGCATCTGGATGTCCTCGCCCATGTCGCATCACTGTTTTCTGAACCAGGGTTCAGGACGGCACTGCGCGCTTGTCTGAACCCTGCTGATGTGTTGCGGCTATTTGAACGATGGCCCCATTGAGCGGGTTGCTTCAATCTCGACATGAGGATCGGTCATGAAGGCGTAGTGATCGCTGTGTAGGAGCCAAACGGTTTCCCTTTTGGACGGCTGGGAGGATACGCGATTGCAGATTGCAGCTACTAGAGGATTGGTCCTTGACCAGCCGTCCTTTTTTTCAATAAAGCAGTTCTACAAATACCGCCCTAGGATGAAATGGGATGAACAACGATGAGTATCGAGAATGCAAAAAAGGCTGATGCTCTCATAGGCGAGCTTCGCCGCCAGGCCGCCGGCCGGCTTACGGTGTTTCTAGGGGCTGCCCCAGGGGTAGGGAAGACCTACGCAATGCTGATGCGTGCACGCGAGTTGCACCGCCAACGCATCGATGTGCTCATCGGCATTGTGGAGACTCACGGACGAGCGGAAACCCTCGCCTTGCTGGAAGGATTGCCCCAGTTGCCACGTCGGAAAGTCGAATATCAAGGACGTGTTCTGGAGGAAATGGACCTCGATGGTCTGCTGGCGCGAAAGCCGGCAATAGCATTGGTGGATGAACTTGCTCACCGCAATGCCCCGGGGAGCCGGCACGAGCGCCGATGGCAAGACGTCGACGAACTGCTGGATGCAGGTATCGATGTTTACACCACCGTCAACATTCAGCATCTAGAAAGCCTGAATGACGTGGTGCATCAGATCACCGGTATTCGTGTGAGCGAGACAGTACCCGATGCAGTGTTCGAGCGTCTGAGGGACATCCGTCTCGTGGATCTCCCTGCACGTGAACTGATTGAGCGGCTCAATGACGGGAAGGTCTACCTTCCAGAGCAGGCCGCGAGAGCTCTGCAAGCCTTCTTTTCACCGTCTAATCTCACAGCGTTGCGCGAATTAGCGATGCAAACCGTGGCTGAGCATGTCGATGCCGACCTGCGAGAGACACGCACCGCCCGCGGCTTGACAGGCGTCTCGATACGGCGCCACGTGCTGATAGCGATCGACGGTATGGGCCAATCCGAATACATGGTGCGAGCCGGGGTTCGTATTGCGGAGCGCCGTGGCGCCCCGTGGTCGGTGGTGACCGTAGACACGGGCCACTCCGCACAAGCAACAATTTCTGCTGCGGACGCGCCAGGCGGCGCTTCGGCAGTCATTCGGGTGGAGCAAGCACGCCAGCTGGAAATTGACAAGGCATTCGCCCTGGCACGCAGCCTTGGCGGCGAAACGGAAGTGCTTCACGACACGGACATCGCCCAAGGCCTGCTGGACGCAGCCGAGCTGCGAGGCGCCAAATCCATCGTCATCGGCCGCACGCGCGAAAGACCGGTCGCACGGATGTTTAACCGCACGCTGACTCAGCAACTGCTGTCACGTGGTGCGCGCTACGAACTGACCATCATCAGTACACCCCAAGCCCGCCGCCGCTCGTTGCGGCTAGCCGAAGTCGCAAGCAAGCGCCTCTCGCGGCGAGAACCAATGTTGATCTTGCTGACCAGCGCGGGCGCCACTGCTGTGGCGGCTCTGGTTGAGCGCTTTGCAGGGCTGCAAGACCTTTCCATGGTTTTCCTAGTGGCTGTGCTATTGGTCGCCTCTCGCACGCGCATGACTTCGGCGGTTATCACCGCAGTGATTTGCTTTTTGGCCTATGACTTCTTTTTCATCGAGCCACGCTTTACTTTCCTGATCAGTGCCCACCGCGGGGTGGCCACGGTGTTGTTGTTTCTCGGTGCGGCCCTGATCGCGGGGCGGCTAGCATCCCGGCTGCGAATGCAAGTTGTGGCGTTGCGTGCCGCCAATGGCCACGCCGCAGCAATGCAGAAGCTGGGGCGCGCGCTCTCGAAGTCGGCTGATCTGGGGCAAGTGATTAGTGCAGGATCGTCGGTTCTACAGGCAACCATGCGTGCACAAGCATGGATACGAATCAAAGGAGATTCTGGGCCTGCAGACGCTGTTCGCGAGATGACTGAAACAGACATGGTGGCGGCCGACTGGGCGCAGCGGCATGGGCAACCGAGCGGCCGCCATACGGACACACTTACTGACTCGAACTGGTGGTTCCTGCCGATTCTCTCGGACACGGAGGCGCTGGGAGTGGTTGGCCTGCGGTTTCCAGCCAATACCGGCCGTCTTGCATTTGAGCAACGTCGCCTCGCGGAGAGCATGGTGGAGGACATAGGGCAAGCGGCCCTGCGCACATGCTTGGTCGATGAGTTGGAGACAGCGCGGATCACTAGTGAAACCGAGCGTCTGCGTTCGGCCTTACTTTCCTCCGTATCGCACGACCTGCGTTCCCCACTCTCCTCGATCATCGGTGCCGCCGAAAGCCTCAGCCGCTATGGCAAGGATATGGGGACGGATGACCAGAACAGCTTGTTGGAGACGATCCACACCGAAGGAGAGCGTCTGGACCGCTATATCCAGAACCTGCTGGACATGACCCGGCTTGGCCAACAGGGACTGACATTGACGCGCGACTGGATCGGTGTTGATGAATTGATTGGCTCAGCAGGGCATCGTCTCCAACGGTATGTGCCGGGCGTGAAGATTCAAAGCCAGATCGATCCAAGCTTAGGCCTTATCCACGTACACCCGGCATTGATTGAGCAGGCCATCTTTAACGTCATGGAGAACGCCGCAAAATACTCGCCTCCCGACAGACCCATTGAGGTCAGCGCTGTGCCATTTGAATGCAATACGGTTCGCATAGACATCTCCGACATGGGGCCAGGTATCCCCGAGGCAGAGCGGCGTCGGATATTCGACATGTTCTATAGCGTCGAGCGTGGTGATCGGGGAAAGCACGGAACAGGCCTAGGGTTGACCATCGTCCAAGGGATTGTGGGTGCCCATATGGGAAAAGTGGAAGCGCTGCCCGGCCCGAACGGGCGGGGAACGCTCATCCGCATGGTCTTGCCACGCGGCGAGCCGCCGGCTTTGGAGCCATAAGAGATGAACCCAACTGAAAATGCATCTATGCCACGGGTACTCGTCATTGACGATGAACCGCAGATACGCAAATTCGTCGATATCAGCTTGCGATCACAAGGCTACGCCACCCTGCTTGCCGAAACGGGACAGCAAGGCCTGGCGCTTCTGGCCAGCAAGGGCGCAGACATCGTGGTACTGGATCTTGGCTTGCCAGACCGTGATGGTCAGGATGTGCTCAAGGAATTGCGGCAATGGTCGAGTGTGCCGGTCGTCGTTCTGACGGTTCGCTCTGGCGAAGAAGAGAAAGTCGCCCTGCTGGATGCCGGGGCGAATGACTATGTCACCAAGCCATTCGGCATAGAGGAGTTAATGGCACGCATCCGGGCTTTTCTGCGCACTGCTCACCTGCGTGGTACGGCAGGTCCCATCTACGACGATGGAATCCTGCGTGTAGACCTTGCCCAGCGGGAGGTGCGTATTTCAGGTGAGGCCATTGCGCTCACGCGCAAAGAATTCGCGCTACTGGCCTTGCTCATCCAGCAGCCAGGAAGGCTCATCACCCAAGCACAGCTGCTGCGCGGTGTATGGGGCCCCTCCCATGAAGAGGATGCGCATTACCTGCGCATCCTCGTCGGAAAGTTGCGCCACAAGTTGCACGACGATGCATCCGCGCCTCGATACATCATGACGGAGCCCGGCGTGGGCCTGCGATTCGTCGGTACCGAGAAACCAACGGATCAAAAGAATTAACTGTAAAGAAGTGGTTAGGTCAGTCAATGACTGGGTATGTATGGAAGTCGAATATACAAATAAATTAAGCAGAAACGAGCAGGAGCATATTATCCACAAGGTAATTCTGCATGACCGTGTCTCCGTTGGGGCGGGAGCTCCAAGATCAATTCATTTCGGTGCTCGCATTGATGGCGCATTGATTGGAGGCATCTGCGGTCATATGGAATTGCGCCGCCTATATATAGAGTACCTTTGGGTCGAACATTGCTATCGTGGAAATGGCATTGGATCTAGTCTTCTCAAAACCGCGGAAAGTGATGCTGCCACAAAGGGATGCATTGAATCTCGGATCGAATCGCTGTCTGTCAAGACCGCGAATCTTTACGTGGGGAGAGGTTACAAGATCATACACCGCCTCCCAGACTACCTCCCTGGCCTCCCGCTCATTGTTCTATCCAAACTGATATGAAGATGCAGTGCAGTACATTCAGCGAAGATGATCCCTTATCTAGAGCAGGAAAAGAAATCCACCTCATAAATAAAGTCGATTTGCTGGATCGCCATGCACTGTTCTTTGATTTTGATGGAACGCTAGTGGAGTTGGGAATGCATCCTGACCAAATAAAAGTCCCACCTCGTCGAATTGTCCAGCTTCGACATGTTTTTGAAAAAATACGATCTATGGCTATAGTCAGTGGTAGATCGCTAGATGAGTTGGATCATTTCCTGCGGCCATTGGTTTTGCCAACTGCAGGAGTTCATGGCGCTGAGATTCGTTTTAACAATCGCGTCAAGCTACTTACATCTAACACGCTACCCAAGCCATTAGCTGAGGCAGTATTACGTTTAGGATGTGAGCATCCAGATATTTATCTGGAGAAAAAGGGAGAGCGCGCCATCGCCGTTCATTATCGCCAGGCACCGGAAAAAGGATTATTGATCAGAGAGCTCATAGATCAGCTAATTCAAGGGTACTCCGGGGTTGAAGTCATTCCCGGGAAGTATGTTTTTGAAGTCATACCTGCGGATATATCCAAAGGTAATGCTGTCCGTGCCTTTATGCAAATGCCACCATTCCGGGAGCGCAGCCCTGTGTATTTTGGTGATGATGCCACCGATGAGTCTGCGTTTGAGGTGGTTAATGAAATGGGAGGAATGAGCTTCAAGATTGGCTCAGGTTCAACATGTGCCAAGTATAGATTGGCCTCAGTTACCCATGTCGATCAGTGGCTCGAAATACTGTGCGCATCAATTAACCCAATAAGAGGTGTCGATTAATGACACAATCCAACTGCTATCGCCATGATAATAAAGCAAGTCGTTGGACTGTCCTTTTTAGTAGCCAAGCTATTGTTATTGTGCTCAGGAGATAAACAACACCGACAATGCTCGACAAATCACCAAAGGTGGTGCTTGCGAGCTCCCGTACTTTGAGATAGAGCCATCCTGTCAAGGAGGTGCTATCACAAATGATAGTAAAAGACATAATGATTGCACCCAGCCAGTCGTCTTTTCTTTGACCTTTCATTAATTTTATATTCTTAGTATTCTGAAGCCGTGCCACCCGTAACTGCAAAGCTGTCGAGAGAAATAGGTTGGCCAATGCAAGGACCCAGAAAAAAGTAGCTACCGGATTCATCAGGCGTGATTTGAATTTGGATCCAAACGAGCCCAGAAGTTCTTCAAGACAGATTTGATCGATCTGGATTCGAACTCAGGTTGAGTCAGTCGCTGCAAGAAGCTTCTGCACCACCAGTGAAGATCGTTATCCTTGATCTTTCCCAAAAGCGCACGATGCCGTTCCTGACGCTCCGCGAGAGGCATGACGAGAGCGCGGTGTATGGCATATGCTACTGATTCCGTATCATATGGATTAACAATCAAGGCCTCTGGCATTTGCTCAGCAACTCCGGCGAATCGCGAAAGGACTAGTACGCCTGGTTTATATGGGTTTTGTGCGGCTACAAACTCCTTTGCGACAAGATTCATCCCGTCTCTCAAAGGTGTGACCAGGGCAACTTTCGCCGCTTGATACAAACCAGCCAATTCTTCTTGACACAGAGTCTTGTGGATATATCTGACGGGCATCCAGTCAAGCTCTCCAAGGTCTCCATTGACTGATCCACACAAGGCTTCCAGCTCTCGCTGGATATCAGCATATGTCTCTATTTCACCTCGACTGGGAGAGGCGATCTGTATGAGCGTTGCACTGCGCTGCATTTGCGGAAATCTATGCAAAAACTCACCAAAAGAATGGACGCGATGAGGAATGCCTTTTGAATAATCCAACCTGTCAACACCAACAACCAGCTGCCGCTTGGAATACTCCTCCCGCATCCCATCTCGCATGGCTTGCGCTGTCTTGGACTGGGCGATGCTCTGAAATTCGCAGACATCAATTCCAATTGGGAATGCTCCTACAACTGACTTTCCCCTGCGAATGACTTTTGATCCTTCAACTGAATCTTTTCCAAATTGCCACTCTACATAATTAAGAAAATTTCTCTTGTCCTCTTGCGATTGAAATCCAATCAAATCATATGAAAAAAGAGAACTCAACAATGATGAATTATTCGGCAAAGTTGCCAGGATGGCGGAGGGCGGAAGCGGTGTATGGAGAAAGAACCCGACCTTATTAAGTTTGCCGGCGGCGCGAAGTTCTTCACCAAGGGGAATTAAGTGGTAGTCATGCACCCAAACCACATCATCATCCTGAATTTCAGTCAATAGCACCTTGGCAAACCGTGCATTCATCAAACGATATATTTTTTCGGATGCCTTGTCGAATTTTGCCAAATCAACACGATGATGTAAAATTGGCCAAAGCGTTGCATTTGCATATCCTTTATAGTAGCCGTTGAACTCTTCTTCGTTGAGATCGATCGAAAGATACTCTACATTCCCGACCGCTGTACGAATTATTTGTGCATCCTCTTTTCCACGGTTAACGATCTTCCCGCTCCAGCCCAACCATACCCCCCCTCGCTGCCGCAGAATGCCACTAAGCGCAACGGCAAGCCCGCCAGCAGCTGGTTTATGAAAATCGGCCAAACGATTGGACACCACAATTAGCCTTCCAGCCATACCACCTCTCTATTCGAAGCAGCTAGTTAGCTGCATCTTTGGACGCGCAATAAGTATAGAAAATGGTACTCTGCAGGATCATGCATGTCTGTAAAGACGGCGATAAAATTTCGCCGCTTCCGACCTAAAAGCAAGCAGGTCAAGTGAGAGGCAAGCTAGAATCAAGGCTCTTTTTAAGAGGATGATGCCTTCAAGGCTGATTCTGTCTTCAGGAGTCGATACATTTCTGGCTGGCTTGCCTACCCCAAAGGTTTTGAAGAAGGAATTGTTATTACAAGGTGAACAATTTAATACTTCGGTTTGACGTTGAGCTCATATTCCGACCTTCTATCGGGGGTGAGCACAACATGACGGGGACTCCACGCAGTACTGGTCGGGCAATCCGAATTACGGATATTCATTGACGGCGACTATCCCAGGGAAGGTCCTCTCTGTCGCCCGATCTCCCACGACACCCCACCGCCGCGCACCGTTGCAGCGATCTGCTGTCCTAGCCGCTGCTCGATCACCGGCTTCCACGGCACCAGGCTGAACCCCATGCCGTCATCAAGCATGGCGTAGCGCCCACTGGCAAGCATGACGGAGCGCCGGTAAATGCCGGTCACGCGCTGCCCGTCGGCCACAGGCCGATGCTCAAGGCCAGTGTCGGCCGCAATGTCCTTGGCGGCCTGCGCCAGCTCCCGGCTGCGCAGCGTTCCCAGCAGGTTGCGCGCCAGGATCACACGCTGCCCGTGCCGCTCGGCCAGCCCCTGTTCGGCAAGGAAGTCGGCGCGTTGCTGCATCGCCTGCTTGGCCTCACTGCCAAAGCCCAGGTCGCCCAGACCTGAGCCACCGCCGATCAACTGCTGATCCAGCCAGGTCGCGCCGATCACGCGCGCCTGCCGCTCGATGGGCAGGTGCGATTTCAGCTCCACGGCCACGCCGCCCAGGCGCTGCGCGTCGTACTGACGGCCACGCTCGGGCAGATCGTCCGGCACCTTCCATAGTCCCTCGGCCACGCGCTCCACGATGCCGGCGCGGCGCAGGGCTTCCAGCCGGCGAACATGGGCCGCGACGACTTCCTGCGGATCACGGCCCGGCACGGCCTGCCCCTGCGCGATGGCGAGGTGGTGGTCGGTGCGGTACAGGCTATCGCTCGCCAGCGCGGCGATGTTCTTGTCGGCCGCGCGCACGTCGGCCGAGCCCTTCACTTCCACCACAGCGCCGGTCGGATAGTTCGCCAGCTCGTCGCGCGCATTGAGCGCGACGTAGTGGGCTTTGCCGTCCACGCCGTCGATGACCAGATAGCCCCGGTCGCGCAGCTCGTCGGCCAGTCCCTTCGCGGCCACGCGGCCGAGGATCGTTCGGCCGTCGTCGCCCGGCTCGAACACCGCCAGCTCGCGCGGCTCGCCGCGCATGGCCCGCTGCATGGTGCGGATGATGTCGCCACGCTCGCCCAGGGCGCGCAAGGTTTTCTCCGCGTCGGCATGGACGGCCCACGTGCCCGGCTGCGTCTCGTCGGCGAGGCCCAGGCGCTGCAAGCGTTGCAGGCGGCCGATCAGCAGCAAGCGCTGGCGTTGCAGCCGCGGTTCGTTGAAGCGGTCGATCTGCACTTGGACGTCGTCGCCAAGCTCGCGCTTCAGGGTGCGATCCAAGCTCGTCCACCGCTCTTGCTCCACCTCGCGCCGCAAGGTCTGCTGGATCTCCAGCTCCGTGCGCGGCCCCAGCCATTCGGTCGCCAGCGCGGACGCGCGATGCCGGAAGCCATCGGCGATGTAGTCACCCGCGATGATGAGGTCTTTGCCCGTGTCGTCGCGTCCGCGCACGATCAGGTGCGTGTGCGGGTTGTCAGTGTTCCAGTGATCGACCGCTACCCATTCCAGCCGCGTGCCCAGGTCGGCTTCCATGCGCCCCATGAGGTACCGCGTGTAGTTGCGCAGGTCTTCCAGCTCCGCGCCATCCTCGGGCGAGACGATGAAGCGGAAATGGTGTCGGTCATCGGCGCAGCGCTCCTTGAAAGCATCCAGATCGGCGACATCGGTCTGCGGCCCATAGGCTCGGCCGGGCTCGCCATCGCGGCCCACGCCGTCACGCTCGACGTACCGCAGGTGCTTGGCGAGCGATTGCGGGCTGGCCCGCTGCTGGTTGAGCAGCAAGGTCTTGATGGTCACGCGCCGCGACATTGGCGTGAGCTTCGCGCCCGCAAACCGCGCTGCTGTGTGGCCGCGCCCCAAGCGCGAGCCCGGCCGCTGGCCGGTAGATTTGCTGTTGCCGGTCGCCCCAGGACGACGCACCGAGGACTTGCCGCTGCTGGCCTTGCCGGTCTGCTGGAGCACCTTGGCGATGAAGCCTTGGCCCCGGTTCTTGGGGGCGCTGGGGCGGATGCGGAAATCGTCATCGCGGCGCTTGGTCATGGCTGCATCCCTTGAAAGCTATGGCGTAGGCCGTCGTGCGAAGCACGCGGACATGCCCGCATTGGTGCGAGCCTCGCGCCCCCAGCGGCACGGCGGCGAAGCTGCGCCGTGCCGCGCCACCCCCACGTGCAGACTGGCTTTGCGGGCCGACAGGTGCCGCCCCCTTTTGTCTTGCCTTCCGCATTTGCCTCCCCCTGTCCCCCAGGTTCTCGATCCCGGCAACTGCGGCCCGGTGGCAAGGCTGCACCAGCAGCCAGCGCACCGGCCAACACGGCAATGGCCGCAGGCCAGCCGTGTTCGAGGCAAGACGCCTGCACGTGGGACGGCTGCGCCGGAGGCAGCGCGAAGTGCAGCGCGGATGCGCTCGCACTGCACGCGCGACGACATGACAACGGCCAGCAGAACGACACGCCCGATAGCACGATGATGCGCAGCGAATCGGTGGCCATCATGGGCGCGACTCCAGCCAGACGGGGCGCGCAACGCCGATCACGGAAGCTGCGCTGACCGGCCCGAAATACCGGCTATCGAACGACGCCGGATTGGTCACACTGAGGAGGAACAGCTCGCCATGCCGCAAGCGGTGGCATTGCTGCCAGGATGGCAGCGGCCGGCCCCAGCGATCGGCAGACAGCACGGCGGCTGAAGGCACGCCGTCGATGTGGACTTTGCCGTCAGCGATGCACACCTCTTGCGGCGCCACCGCGCCCACGCGCTTGAGCAGAGGAATGCGCGTCGGCAGGTAGCCGCGCTGCGCAGCGAGCGCGGCAGCCTCGGCAGGCAGCGGCACCAGCACGATGCTGCCTACCGACAACGGACGTGGTGGCGAGCTGGTGCGATGGTCGAGCGGATCGATGCGATACCAGCCGACCTCCACGCTGTCGGACGGGTTGTAGGTCAGGCGTGGCAGCGGATGCACGAAGGACGCCCAGGCCAGCGCAGCGAGGCCGCAGGCGGACAGGCCCGCCAGCACGAGGCGAGCGCGCACGCGCAAGCGAGGGTGCGGCGCGGTGCCGGAAGTGGAAACTGCGGTCATGGCAGCGCCCTCCCGGCCAGCCAGGCGGCGTGCCGCTCGGCGGTGTATTCGGGCAGCGGCAAGTGCGCTGCGAGCCGGTTGGCGAGCGTGCGCCAGTACGCGGGCGAGACGCCGACAGGCGTGATGCCCAGCGCCTCGATGGCGTCGATGCGCGCCAGCACGGCACGCACCGATTGCTCACCCTCGGCGTGCAGCAAGAGGCGCGCGCCGGGTTGCACGCCGGAGATGCGCTGCGCGCCATCCATCGGCATGCACGCCTGCATCACCATGAGCTGCCAGCGGATCGTGCCGTAGTCGTTGGCCTGCCAGCGGATGCGGCAGAGAACCGCATTCGGCGTGAACACCGCGCAGCGGCGCCAGCGGTCGAACCGGATGATGCGGGCAGGATCACCGAAGCGCAGGTAGAGGTCGAAGCGTTGGTCGATGTATGCGAGCGCAACGCGCGTCAGCGGTACGCCGTCGGCCACGCCGACAGGCGGGATGGACGGCGGTGCCGAAGCCGTCGAGGCGGGTGTGTTCATGAGGACTTCTCCGGGAATTCCCGCTCCAGCAGCGCGCGCAACAGATCGGCCACCGTCACGCCTTGCGTGAAGGCCGATACCTTGATGCGCGCCCGCATGGCGGGCGTGATGTCGAGGGTCAGGCGGGCCGTGTAGAGGTCGCCTTTCTGGAGGTCATCGGCACTGCCCTGGCGAATCCACGCCTCGGCGTGCGGATTCGCGGGCGGGCGAGCGCCGATGCCGATGCGCTTGCCCGTGCGCTTGCTGGCAGGAGTGCTCATGACGGCCACCGCAGCAGTTCATCGACCAGCGCGGTGATTTCGCGCGCGGCGGCGCTGTCTGGCGCCGTCTCGCGTGCAAGCCGGCCGGCGGCCACGCTGTCGGCGAACACGATGCGCTGATGCACTTCCGCGCGCAGCGCAGGAAGCGGCTGCTCGGCCAGCGCGCCGCGGGCCTCGCGTCCGATCACGGTGGTGCTCACGCGCCGGTTGATGACGAAGGCCGCGCGCAGCGCAGGCCGGAACACCTGCGCCTCACGGATCAGCGCCACCATCTCGGCGCTGGCCCACAGGTCGTAGGGGCTGGGCTGCACCGGGATCAGCACCCGCTCGGCCGCCAGCAGCGCGGAGCGCGCCAAGGCAGCGATCCTGGGTGGCCCGTCGATGACGACGTGATCGGCCCGCCTGGCGAGTTCTGGCGCTTCCTGGTGCAGCGTTTCGCGTGCGAGGCCCACGGCGCTAAATAGCCTTGGCAAACCTTGCTGGCTGCGGCGCTGTGTCCAGTCCAGCGCGGAGCCCTGTGGATCGGCATCCAGCAGGATGACCGACTGCCCGCGCATCGCCAGCTCGCCGGCGATGTGGGTGGCGAGCGTGGTCTTGCCCACGCCGCCTTTCTGGTTGAGCAGCGCGACGATCATGACCGGACCCTCCGTGTCGGAAAGCCCGCCTGTTGCCGCTGCGCTTCGCGTCCTGTGGCGGTTGTCCACCGAGGCGCGGCGCTGCTACTACCAGTTAGAGTATTTAAGTTAGGGAAGTTAGGAGAGGCCGAAACCCGCGCCAGTATTAGCTTTGCGGCCGGTTTTGTTGCCTGATAGCACGAGGATTCGTTGCCTGATAGCACGATACCTCTGTTGCCTGATAGCACGAGTCCGTCCACAGGCTGCGCAGCAGTTATCCCCGTGCCGTGGACGGCACGGGCCGGAACGTCAGCAGCGGCGAGGCAATGCCCGAGACGTACTCGATGCCCAACTGGTAGCCCGGAAGGGCTTGCCGCGCCACCAGTGCTCGCAGGTCGGCGGCGAAGTCGTAGTACCGCGCCACGCTGCCCGACTTGCGGTACAGGTGCTGGAAGTCGAACTGCCAGCCGCCAGGCTGTCGCCCGCCGTGCTTGCGCACTAGGCGGTACAGCCATCGCTCGATCCCGCCCGTGAGCCGGAAATACGCAGTGTCGATGGTCAGCACCAAGGCGGCGTCCATGACGCCGGCGTAGAACCAGTCCGGCAGGATCAGTTCCAGCCCCAAGGGTGTGCCTTTGGCATCGGCGAGTTCCTTCCACTCGTTGATCCACGAGAAGCGGTGTAGCCGCCTCCCCGTGGTCTCGCGGATCGACGTGGCCACCGTGGTGGACTGCAAGCGATCCAAGGCCGCCTTGAGGCGCTGGTAGTCGCGCAGCGACGTACCGCGCCCGATGAAGCGCAGGATCTCGTAGGGTGTGGCCTGCATCAGCCGCGACGGGCGCAAGCCCGCGTCGCGCGCTTCCACGATCTGCGAGGCCGCCCAAATGAGCACGTCCGCGTCCCAAATCGTCGCGATGCCATGCTCCTGCGTCCCCTCCACGCGGATCGTCACGCCGCTGGCCTGGAAGTCGATCGGCGCCGTGCGCCGTGACTTCGCCAGCGAGAAGAACGGAAAGGCCATCAGGTCCTGGCTGTCGCGCGGCGCCATGTCGCCCGGCAGGGCGCGGAACAGGTCGAGCTGTTCGCGCTCCGGCAGGGGCCGCTGCCGGGACGGCAGCGCAGGGCTGGACATGGCGAAGGCCACCCGCGCGCCAGCGATCAGCGCGCACGGCTGTCCGCCGCATGGTGCTCGGCGTACTCAGGATCGGACGTGCTCTCGAAGCTGCGATCCGTAGCCCAGGCGTCGAGGTCGGCCACGGCGTACATGACGCGGCGGCCGAACTTGCGGAACTTGGGACCGCCTCCCAGCACGCGCTGCTTTTCCAGCGTGCGCGGCGACAGCCGCAGGTAGTCGGCGGCTTCGTCGTTGGTGAGATAGCGCTGCGGCTGCGCAGCGGAAGCAATGGGAGCGGCAGCAGGCCGCAAGGGAGCAGGACGCATGGTGAGAACCTCCATAGCTTTCAAAGCTCCGGCCACACAGCGCAACCGGATGGAGGCAGTCTCAGAAAACGAAGCCCTCGTGCTCAGGGTCGTTTTGCGCCCTCTTCAAAACGACCCTTCTCAAGCGGAGGCAGTTGTGCTAGGCGGCGATAGCCGCCGCGCATCAACGCATCGCCGCGCCGCACCAGGCGGCGCACCTTGGAGCGCAGGCCGCCGTCGCTGTACCAACCGGCCGCGGCGTCCACGCCGAACAAGCCCTCGGCCACGTCACGCAAGGACGCACCCGCGAGGGTGGCGTCGAGCGCCTGCAGGGTGTGCAGCTCCAGCAACGCGGATGGGGGCGGTCGGGGGCGAGCCATCGGCGCAGGCGTGTCAGGCACGTGGGTGGCCCCACGGCCACGGTAGGCATGGGCCACGGCCATGCCGTCCTCCAGGCCAGGTGCCAGCACGAAGCGCAGGCAATGGCCGGGACTGCGCGCGATCAGCGCCAGGCCCTTGCCGTCGTGGAGCAGTTGCTTGTGGCCAGGGATGCGCCAAAACGCGAACGGCTCGGCATCCGGTGGCGGGTCGGCATCAGGGTAGAGCTGCGCCACGGCCCCATGGCCGGGGAGCCAGGCTGGATGCGCGTCACGCGCATCCAGGGCCGGGTCTTCCAGCAGACGCAAGCCCCAGCGATGCGCAGCATCGGGGCGGCGCGCACGGTGCAGCCAGTCAAGCCGGTAATCGGGATGGCGGCGCAGGTACTCCCAGGCCAGCGCCAGTGTGTCCAGGCACAGCACGTAGAGGTAGGCGGCGGTCGGATACCAGTGCGCAAGGTGGTGCGGTTCGGCCATGACGCAAGCTCCCGTAGAGCAGGACCGCCGTCACCGGTTTCACACGCAAACGTCACCGCATCGAACTAGCATCCAATCGTGAATAAGCTGGTAGATTAGTAACTTGCGTGTCAAGACGAAAAGCATCCGATGGATTGCGTGGATCGTCTGAATGCGACGGTGGCGCGCGAGGAAATGCGCGCCTCCTGCGCTATCCACCGTGCCCGATGGCACGGCTGGCGTCATGGCTGTTTATGCCAAGGTGGCACCCGATTGGTGCAACAGTGCCGACTAAGACCTGACAGGTCTGGAGCAAGACCGAAATAGTCTCAATGCGCCCGGCTTGGCCGGGGCGCGAACGGCTCAATCGAGGACGGAACCGTTCTCCTGGGCCAGCCGCAGGTACTCCGACAACGGGCGCACCGCCCGGAAATACCGATCTCGCATCACGGGCTGTTTGCTCGGCCCGACGATGGATGCGAGGTCGGACAGCTTGATCTCGCCCAGCTCAGGCATGCTGATCCCCAAGTCGATCAGGCCATGGGCCGTATCGCCGTCAGCGGGGTCAAGCGACACCAGCAGCCAAGTGGCGTGTGCGTCCGGCGTGAACAACCGCACCACGGGCAGCGGGTCGATGGCCCGGCCAGCGGCCCGGACCCGGCCGTGTTCCAGCAGTTGCTTGCGCTCGTCCTCGGTCATGAGTTGGTTCATGGGCGTCACCTCATTCGCACAAAACCGCCGAAGCGTGAAAGCGCAAAACCGCATCGGCGGGTTTGTGGAAAGGCACGGATGCGGTTTTGTGCTTCTGTGAGAAGCTGCAGATACGGATTTCCGTAAAAGCACGAAAGCGGCAGGCGGGCATAGTTGAACACTATAGATTGTAGCCCTATAGGGCTCAATCGGATGTCATCTTGGATTTTGCGGAGATCCAGGGTTGGCAGCGAAACATACATTGTCGGAGGCACTAAAGACCATCAGGAAAGCACGTGGTTTGAGCCAGGAAGCGTTCTCGGACGTGTCCAGCCGCACCTACATGAGCACGCTGGAACGCGACCTCAAAAGCCCCACCTTGAACAAGCTGGCCGAGCTGTGCGAGGTCATGGAGGTGCACCCGCTCACGCTGCTGACGCTGGCCTATGCCGGCGACGACCTGCAGCAGGTCGATCAGCTGCTGGCGCAGGTGCGCCAGGAGTTGGAGACTGTGGCGAAGAAGAGTGACACGCCATAGCGTGCGACCGCGCTGGCGTGGCCGATCCGGTGCAGCCGGTTCGGGGACTTCAGGGGCGCCAAGCATCGCGCGGCGGGGAGAGGCCGCAGGGTTTTCCCCCGGAGGCAAGCGAAGCGCGCAGCTGCGATAGGGATTGAAGCCGAATGGCCATGACGGCGAAGTCGGCATGGGGCGCAGCCCGCAAAGCCCGGTCGGCGCAGTGCGCCGAATCGCCCTGCATTCGCCCTGGCAACACGAAGTCATGGTGATGCTGCCCGACCACCACCATCACGAAGCTGGGAGAGCCAAGCCTTCCAGTCTGCTGATCCAAGCAGTACAGCGCCCCGCCGCAGTGGGCGGGGCGCTGGCGGCCGTCAGGCCGCCTGGGGCTTGCTGCGCGACCAGATCAGGTCGTGCGTGCCGTTCTCTCCTTCGATCAGGCGGGCATAGACCGTGGCCGGGAACGAAGGATCGTCGAGGGTCACGGAGATGTACTCCCGCCCGGCCTCGCTGGTCTTCTTCCACGCCGCGCCGATGTCGTGGCTGGCGGCCTGCAGGCGGAAGTCCGGGGCCTTCTCGTTGTCCCCCTTGTCGTTGGGCACCAGCTTGACCTTGACGTTGAGCGTCAGGGTGCGAAGCGTGCCGGTGAAGCCGTCTTTGTCTGCGGTGAAGGTGCCGATGTTGGCCATGATGAAACTCCTTTTGGTGGAACAAGGTTCGCGCCCATCGCGTCCTTGTTGTGATCCGGCCGGCGGAGGACGGGCGGGCTGCACCGCTTGCGGTCGCAACGCAGTGGAGAGCCGGGAGGCGAAAAGAATTTGTCCCGCGAGGAATGCGCCGAACGCAGTGACAAAGCAGGGGAAATTGTTTTCGCCGGACGGTTGCAGCCATGAAGCCCGAGGCGCAGCCGCGCCACCGCTAGGATTCACAACAACACAAGGACGCCTTGGGCCGAACCGCATCGAAAGGAGGCAGGGCCGGCTCGGCATCCCCGCACGAAGGCAGCACCGGCTCGCCCACTGACGCGGGCCAGGTCAACCACCCGACGACAAGCGAGAACGCCCCGGCCGCACCTTGCGGCGCCGGTCTTGAGGCGTGGCGTGGAAGCTCCATAGCGATGCCGGGCGGGATGTCCGTGAACCGTCCTTCGTGACGTGATGGGCGAGAACCGCCAGCGTTGAGGACGGCACGCATTCGCACAACCTGCCGCAGCAAGCACCAGCGTGTTCGCCAGCTCCGTCCATTGCGGCGGGGCGCTGGCCGGGCCGATCCGGCATCGACGGTTCGGCGGCATCGAGGGGCGCCAAGCTCGCGCGGCGGGGATGGGCCTTGCGCCGATCCCCCGGAGGCAAGCGCAGCGCGCAGCGCCGCAGGCGCGAAGGCGTGAGTGGATTGAAGCCGAATGGCCGTGACAGCGAAGTCGGCACGGGGCGCAGCCCGAAAGCCCGGCGGCGCTACGCGCCGACACGCCCAGGCCGTTCTATATTTTGAGCAGGGAACGCAGAACACCATGACCATCCAGCTACGACACGAAACCACGAACGACATTGCCGCTATCGAGGCCGTGACCATTGCCGCCTTCGCCGATGCGCCGCACACCAGCCACACGGAGCAATTCATCGTGCGTGCATTGCGCGACGCTAGCGAACTGACGCTTTCCATCGTGGCCGAAGAACACGGCCAGGTCGTCGGCCATGTGGCTCTGTCGCCGGTGACTATCACCAACGACCACGGCCACAAGGCCAAAGGCTGGTGCGGCCTGGGGCCGATCTCCGTCCTGCCGCAGAGGCAGGGGCACGGCATCGGCTCGCGCCTGATGGAACAGGCGCTGTCTGAACTGCGGGCCATGCAGGCCGAAGGCTGTGTGCTGCTCGGAGAGCCCGCGTACTACGGGCGCTTTGGCTTCCAGGCCCATGTGGGCCTGCAACTGCCGGGCGTGCCGCCCGGCTATTTTCTCGCACTGGCCTTCCATGGGCCAGTGCCCGAAGGCATCGCGCAGTACAGCGATGCCTTCAACGCCGCCGCCTGAGTGCCAGTGAAGGCGGCGGCGTAATGCCCCGGCTATTCGGCTTCAACACCGGGCGCGGCCACCGCCGCGCCCGGATTATGCGTTTCACCGCGCCCAGGGCGGAACGGCCTGGGCGCGGTGCTGACGATGATCATTCCTTCGTTTCGATGATCCACCACACGGCACGCGGCAAGGCGCGGCCCGTGATGGGATGTATGTCGGTGAGGTCAGCGCGGGCCGACCAGCCCGAGGGCGGTCGGTAGCCGCGCACGTCGCCATCGCCGTGCCAGCGGCGGGCGCGCACCGTGCCGGGTGCATAGACCGCCGCCATGCGCGGGCGGTTGGTGGTGGTGCGGGTCATGGGGGCTTCTCCTTGCAGCGAAGCGCCCCGGTCGAAGCCGGGGCGCTTGCCTTCGGCGTGGGTCAAGCGGCCAGCGCCTCGGCGGGTTCATCCGCCATTGCCTCGGCATCCTCCGGGGCGTCCTGCTCCGGGCCTGCCTCCTGCGCGCTTTCCTTCACTGCCTGCTGCGGGCCTTCGACCTTAAAGATGGCAGGCATCCAACCCGCGCCATCGGCCAGCCGCTCGGCTTCGCTGACAATGTCGGCCTTCTTCAGCTTCGCCAGCCGGGAAACCTGATCGGGCGCGTACTCGCCCACGGCTTGCAGAACTGCCGCCTTCGGAACGTGCTTGAAATACCCCTCGGCGGTCGGCTGCCACCATGCGGCCATGTCGAGGCCCACGGCCTGCGCCAGTTCCTCGCCGGGCTGGTGCGGTGTGGCGCGAGGCGTCACCACGTCCACCGTGGAAGCCACGCACACGGCCAGCAGCTTGACCAGTTCGCCTTGCTCCATCGCCAGCAGCGCGGCAAACAGTTCGGCGCTGTCCTCGGGCAGCTTGCCGCTCCACGCCTGCTGCAATTCACGCAGCGCCACGGCGGCGGGTGACTCGGGCCAGTCCGGGGCCATGCCGTCCAGCCGGTCTTGGACTTTCAGGCTCACGCCCAGCGGCAGGTCGCGCCCGTAGTAGCGGCCCTGCAAGACGGTCTGCACCATGCCATGCACCAGCGCGGCCACCGCCACCTGCGGATGCCGGGCCACCTCGATTTGCAGCGCGGCGGTGCGATGGGCGCTCAGGCGCTGGGCCAGTCGGTCGGAAATCGCTGCTGCCTTGGGCGGCTCGTCGTCCTCGCCTTCGTCATCGTTCGCGGCATCTGGGTCGCTGAACCCTTGGCGCAGCTTCTCCAGTGTGCGCAGTGCCTTGGCCTCGGCCTCGCGCAGCAGTCCGCGATGAATCACCACCTCGCCGTTGCGGCCGATGGTGACGATGGCCCCGGCTGCGGCCTTCACGTTCGCGCCGTACCCCTGCAAGCCGTCTTCCAGCGCCTGCAACTGCTCGCCCAGCCGCTCGCCTTCCTCTTGCAGCGCATCGGCCTTGTCCTCGTCGTCGGCGTCCGTCGCGGCATCAATGGCTTCGGCCACCTCCTGCATCTTGGCTTGCAGCCTCTCGATGCGCTGTGCTTCGCGCTTGTTCGGCTCGCGGCGCTCCCTCGGCGCACGCTGGAAGGCGTGCAGATCGGCATGGGTCACGCCCGGCGTGGCATCAGCCCAAGCCCAGCCCTCGGCCTTCACCTCTGCGGCGATGCCCGCCAGCTTGTCTTGCGCCAGTCGTTCCAGCAGCGCGGCGTCGGTCAGGTACACGCCTGCATCGCCCTCCGCGAACAGGTCGCGGCGGATGCCGCCGCCCGCCTGCTCGTAGGTGTCCAGCCCGACGAAGCGCACCAGCGGATGCCGGTAGGCGTCAATCTCGCGCTCCGTCAGACGTTCGCGCAAGTGCGAGGGTTGGCGCTGCCATTGCGGCGCATCGTAGAACGCGCATTCCTGCGCGGCGTGGTCGTCGGTGATGGAGAGCGCCATCAGCTGATCGAGGCTCACGGCATCGGCCCGGTAGTCCTCCATCAAACGCGGCGAGACATTGGCGAGCTTCAAGCGGCGCTGCACCACCAGCGGCGTAACGGAGAAATCCGCCGCAATGTCCTCAATCGGTCGGCCTTCGGCCACCAGCGCGGCGAAGGCTTCAAACTGGTCTGCTGGGTGCATGGCTTCGCGCTGCACGTTCTCGGTCAGGCTGGCGGTGCGGGCCGTGCCATCGGCCACCTGCAGGCAAGGCACGTCCCAATCCTTGGCGATACGGTGCTTCTTTGCCAGCAGCTTGAGGGCCGCAAAGCGTCGGCCACCTGCCACCACCTCGTAATGCAGGTCATCGGCGGCGGGAATCACGATCAGGTTTTGCAGCAGGCCCACGCGCTGAATGCTCGCGGCCAGCTCGGGGATGGACATGCGCGGGACGGTCTTGCGCACGTTGCGGCCCGTGGGGCGCAGCACCAGCCGCGACAGCGGAACCAGAATCATGTGCTTGCTCGGGTCGGCGGCTTGCAGCACGTTTGCGCGGCTGTCGAGGGCTTGAGCTTCGGTGTAAGTAACGGCGTTCATGGTGAATCTCCAATCAAGTGAAACAAGGGAATGGAGGGGAAACCGCCCCTCCGGCGGGGAACACGTCAGAGGGGGTCAGGCCTTGAGGGCGCGCATGCCATCGGCCAGCAGCCACAGGGCGCGGTTCAGGCGAATGTCCGAATCAATGCCCTGCACGGGGCGGGTCTGCTGTCTGCGGCCATTGGCGGCGCGGCCATGCAATCCGCCCTTGGTCAGGTTCTCCTGCGTGCGGTTGAACACGCTCCACAGGTCGGGGCGGCGGTCGTCGAAGCGGCGCGGCATCAGGATTTGCGATTCCGTGACGGGCGCGGGCTTGGTTGGGTCGTCGTACTTGAGGGCCAGCGCGGCGCGGGCGAACACTTCCGATTCCCCGGCATCCAGCGTGATGGCCTGCATGGATTCGCGCGATTCCTGCGCATGCTCGAAGCCGCTCAGCACCTGATAGGCGCCCTCGATGACATGGCCCGCCACGTCGCCCTTGTGGGGCACGCGCACATCGCCCACGGTGTCGCCGCAGACAAGGCCATTGCTGCAAACGAAGCGGAACATGCCACCCAGTAATTGATAGCTGCTCGTGCCGTCGTGCGAGTTCAGCAGGATGATTTCGTTGGCTTCGCGGGCGTTGATCTGGTTGGCGTGGCGCAGGCGCAGCATGTGTTTCGTGTGCTCGCGCCGGCCCTCGTTGCGAACGCGGGTCTGGCACACCATGAAGGGCTGAAACCCCTCTTTGCGAAGCTCGGTCAGCACGGCGGCGGTGGGGATGTAGCTGTACCGCTCGGAGCGGCTTTCATGGGGGGCATCCGCGAAGATGGACGGGGCCACGCGGCGGATCTGGTCATCGGACAGCGGGGAGTCGCTGCGCAATGCGGGGGAATGGGAAGCGAAGCGGGATGCGAGTTGCATGGTCTTTCTCCTGAACAAAAAGGCTGTTGAAGAAAACCGCACACCGGATTCCAAGATTCGAAGCCCAGCCTTTCGGCTGTTCGGTGCGGTCGGCGCGAGGAACCCGGTTGGCCCTGTTGCCACCGTCTTTCCTGAGTTCATCGCCCGCGACGAAAGGGAGCGCGCGGACGGGGGCCGTCAAGGAAACAAGCGCAGGGTGGGGGCGGCCCGCAGGCGCAGCCGAGGACACGGCCCTGCGCGCCTTGACGGCACACGGCCGCGGGCTACAGTCGCGGACAAGGTGATGAAGTCAGGGAAGAGGACTGGACATGGCAACGGCCATCCCACAAGCCGACCGCACGGCAAGCGAAGCGCGCAGGCTCGAAGCTGGAAGCCGGGCCGGAGGCGTCAGCCGAACGGAGTGAGGGAACGATCGAAGCCCGAAGGGGGCGAGACGCCGCAGGCGGCTCGATGCGCTAGCACGAGAGCGCGACCGGCCATCTCCCAGGTGGCCGGGGACGCCCACATGACTTCAATGAAATCCCCGTGGACAGCTACCCACCCAGCCATCGGCAAAATGGCAATGGCATGGACATACGAGCCCTACAAGACGATGAACTGATGGCCCAGGCCCGAGACTGGCGGCAACGGGCACTGCGCGGCGAGAAGGACGCACGCGGCCTCGCGCACGAACTGGAATGCGAAGTGCGCCGGCGCTTCCCCAGGAACAATGCGCCCCATGCACTGCCGCCGATCCAATTGCTCGGCGCCGTGCCGCAAACACCCCAGCGGCGCTGGAAGCCCTGGTAAGCACCGGCTCAAAGGCAGCCCGCCCGCATGACTGCGCCACGGCCGATCGGCGCTGATCCCGAAATCCCCCCGAAATAGCGCGAATTTCGAGTGGCCCGGTCACGGGCCAATGCCTACCGTGGAATCTCCACCTTCTGGAGAACCACCATGAGCGATCCCATGCAACCCGGAACGCCTGCGCCTGGAGCAGAAGGGCCTGGCATCTTTCTGCCGACCCTCATCTGGACCACCGACCGCAAGACGGTAGGCAACGAGATGCAGCGCCTGCTGGGACGGCGCGCACAGCTCAACGTCCTGCTGTCCGCCTCCGAAGAAACGGACGACGGCACCACCTGGTACGCAATGGCCCAGGCCACGCTGAACCAGCTGGACTGCGATATCGAACGTCTCTTCGAGTGGCTGGGCGACTACGAACCCGACACACCCACGCCCGAAGTGCCATCGTAATGTCCGGCATGAAGGGAGCGATCCGGCACCAGCCGGTTCGCTGCGCGAGAGGGGCGCCAAGCCTGCGCGGCGGGGATAGCCCGCAGGGCTTTCCCCTGGAGGCAAGCGCAGCGCGCAGCGCCCCGCCAGGGGCGCGAAGGCATCAGGCCGGGTCGTCGGGGCGCAGGCTGGCTTCCGACACCGGCATCCACGGCGATGACGAGTCCAGCAGGTAGCGCGCACCGCGCGCGTACAGGCCCGAAAGTCCGCTGGGACGATAAAACCCGGTGACGCGGCACCGGAACTGTGCGCCAAACTCGTTGGTATAGATCACCGCGTCGCCGAGCGCAAAGCGCAAGGGCTGGCCGTTCTCCGGTGGGAACGGCTTGAACGCATCATGCTCTGCCGTGATTTCGAGGATGTAGTCGTGGTGGCTGCTCATGGCCTTGACCTCCTGAAATGATTGAGAACGCTCAGGAGCGCCTTGCGGCGCCCCAGAACCAGGTCAGACAACGACACGCCCCGCCAGCCGCGCATCGCGCGCATAGGCGCTCAGCCGCTTCTCGGCACGAAAGTGCAGATCCCGCTCTACCGGCAAGCCCAGCCGCCCGCGCACGGTCGCCAGTTCGGAAAGACTGACCCAGCCGATTTCCGGCATCCCTAGGCCCAGGTCGCAAAGACCGAAGGCGTGATCGTGGTCATCGGGATCAATCTCGGTCAGCAGCCAGGTCGCGCCGGCATCCGGCGTGAACAGCTTGACCACTGGGGCCGGATCGAAGTCCGGGTTCTCCAAGGATTCGCGGCCGTTGGCCAGCAGCACGATGCGCTGCTCGTCCGTGATGAATGCGTGGTTCATGGTGAACTCCTGTAAGGTTACCGGGCGGAATTGCCCAGCCCTTGCAGGGCACGGCGCAGCGCAAGCAGTCAAAGATCGAAGACGGCCGCCAGGCCGCAAGCGCCGAAGGTGCGCAGTCATTGACGGCGAGCACGCCGTGGCACGATGAAGGGAACAGCAAGCCGCCACACCTCACCACGCAGCCACCCCGGTATTGACAAGCGTAGCGCGCAGGTCCGAAGCGTCAGTCCAGATCAGAGCGTCCGGGCTTGAAGCCGGATGACTGCGATTCGGCACGAAGCTCGGGGCGCAGCCCATGAGCCCGACGAAGGAACGTCGGGATGCAGGCCAAGTTGCCAGCAGGCAGTTGAAAAGTGGTGCTGGCCTTCAGGCGCTGTCAATTTTCTTGATCTTCCGGATACGCCGCCTGGGGAATCGGCACCCAGCCATCGCGGGTGATGCCTGCCCCGATGCGTATGTTCTGGCTTTCAGTTGCCGCCCAGTGCCCACCCCGGTGCAATACGGCGCGAATCACCGACTTCCGCGGATGATCCTCATCCGCCTTGGCAGAACTGCATATGGCATTCCAATGGTGCTTGTCCGGCATACTGTTCAACCGTGGGCCGAGCAGTTGATCCAAGACTTCGGTCGAAACGTTGTGTCGCCCGCCGTGATGGGGCACTTGGAAATACCGAATACCTGGCAGCGCGAGTCCCACGAAAGGTGCGTAGTCGATCACCTCCTGCAGTGCTTCACGCCCGGCATCGCCAGTAAGCATGACGCGATGACCGTTCAAGACAGCCGACTGCACCACACTCATTTCATTCTCACGACTGGTCGGCTCAGGCGGGAAATATTCCTCGCCCCACAGGGACTTGATGTAGGCGGTCGCGGCCTTCACTGCCCGGAATATGCTGCTCAGCGCGCTATCAAAAGCACTTTCTTCGACAGCTTCCGGTGTCTTCGCGGAGTCCACGATCAGGTCCAAGTAGCGCCCCAGGGTAGGTGCCATGACCGCGAACGGACCGATGCTCTGCCCCTGAAGGGGGGCATGGATTGGAATTCCCTTCTCCACCGCAATATCCTCAAGAATTGCCGTGGCATCGTAGATTGAGCGCAACTTCCGTCGCAGGGCTTCAACCGATTCATAGGTCTCAAAGCGATCGATCAACTGGTCCGCGTATATCCACGGCCGGTTGATCCAAAGATTCCTGACCGTGCATTGCTCCAGGACTTTTCGTAGTCCGTTGGCGTGATCGCGATCTGGGTGCGTGAGGATCACATGGTCGATGACTGTTGTTCCATAGTACGTCTTCAGATGCTCGACTATCTGATCACCCGTATCCAGATACCCACCGTCAACAACGTGCACGCCCTCGGTGCCATTCACCGAGTAGCGCAGCGTGATCGCGTCCCCGCTTTTCGCTGTTTCGACGCCAAGAAAGTCGATCTCGAAGTAGTCAGCCATACATCCCTCTTGTTTTATGCCAACAAAGTGCCGGTGGCTTTGCACCTACCAGCGATCCACCGCACACGTGAGTCCTGTCGGAGTCCATACCAACGACACGGCCGGAAGGCCGCCAGCATCCTCGGCGATGCCGCGCAATGTATTTCGGTCGATACCCGAATGTGCGCCGCCTTTCGGGTGGCTGTGCCACGTTCCTATAAAGGCGAGATACCCCAAAGAGGCCGCGTTTGCGGCGCGCAAATTTTGAACAAGCCCGTTGGTTCCGAGGACGAAGCGGGCGGCCTCTCGAACACTGTCAGGCGGTGCCTCAACAAGGCCTGCAATGGTGATGGTTCGATTTTCAAACGAGATGCGGCCGATCAAGGCGCCGCCTGTTTCCAGAGCACCCCAGCGCAGCGCATCAGCATGGATTGCTTGCGCAACTGGGGACAGGACCCGAATGTTCCAGCCACCATCGTCTGCGACTTCAAGCGCAGTGGTCGGGCCAAGGCTGGCGCGGGTCCATGCCATTCCAAGGCCTTCGGCATCTGAGATTCCGGCGCAAAGCGTCGCTTCCTTCGGAAGCCCATCAACGAGCCATCGTTCCAGTTGCAGGCCGGCCAGTGACGTCGACCGCGAAACAACGGCGTCAGACATAGGCATCGTCAGCGAACGACAGTTGTCACCCACGAAAATCCGAGTCGGCTCAGACGTCTCGCCGGCAATCGACGCACGCAGTTCCGGTGCAAACCGGCAGCACTCGAACAAGAACGCCGTGAGGTCGTCAACTCGGCCGGCACGGCCAGCTCCTTCGAGCAATACCGCCACACAGCGCCCCTGACCATACATCGCGATCCGTGCCAATCGGGCTGGGGATTGATCCAACGCTGCCGATTGTGTTTCTGCAGCCAGCACCTGAAGTGACGCCGTCGCATCCACGATGAGGGCCGCATCCTGCGGAACGGTTGCCGCAAACTGTTCCGGATCGACCAAAAGAGTCACTGCGTCGGTGTCGAACGCTCGCGATTGAAGATGCGACAGCGATTCAAAGGCTGTCTTCATCAGCGCCGACTTCCGAGGCGGAACCAGAACTGATGCCCTGTTGCTCGGCCTCCACGATGCGGCGGCCAATCTCCCAGTAGCTGGCCGTCATCAGCGCATTGACGCTGCGCGCTGCCGTCTGGCGCGCGGCATCGAGCAGATCCACGATGCCGCCGTGGATGCCGGCGTAGCCGGCAGGCACGGCGGCGGGTGCGACTCCCGCCATCGCAGGCGCCTTCTTGGTCATGCAGCCACCTCCGCAGGCCGCTGCGCCTCGGTGATCGTCTTGCGCCGGTTCGCCACCAGCTCGGCCGCCTTGCGCACCGGATCGTCCTCGGTGTGGACGTAGCGCATGAACATCGCCACGGTCTTGTGCGCCGTCAGCGCCATGCCGACCTTGACCGGGATGCCCGAGTTGGCAATGTCGGTCGCGGAGCGGTGGCGGATGCCATGCGTGCCGACGTGCGTGGCGCCCGCCGCCTTGAGGGCGCGGCTCCAGCCGCCGTAATACTCGCCCGTGGTCAGGTGCTTGCCGGGATGGCTTGGAGACGGCAGCACATAGGGAGTGCCTTCCTGCCGTGGCGCCGTCGAGAGCAGTCGATAGGCTTCCTCGCTCATGGGCTTGGACATGCCGCCCGTCTTGCTGTCCGGCCAGACCACGCGGCGGTTGTCCAGGTCCACCCAATCCCATCGGAGCGTCACGATTTCGGAGCGGCGGCCGGCGAACTCGAATTGAAGGCGGATCGCCAGCGGGATGACGTAGTTCTCCAGACCCTCGGCTTCGATGTGCTCCAGTCGCCGAAACAGCTTGCCCATGTCCTCGTCGCTGATGAGGTGGGTGGCCTTGCCGTTGGGGTACATCGGGACGTGGCGGCAGGGGTTGGTGCCGTCAGGCCGGTGGCCCCACACCTCGGCCAGGTTGAACATCTTGCGCATCACGCTGAAAGCACGGTTGGCCTCGGCCGGCTTGTGCGCCATCTTCTTCATCGCCGTGGCCACGTCCGGGCGCTTCACGTCCTGGACCTTCAAACGGCCCAGCATCGGAACGATGCAGCGGTCGATGACGGCCTGATACCCGCGCTGGGTGCTGGGCTTGTTGCGCTGCTTGGAGTAATCCTCCATGAACTTGGTACACAGCTCCTTGACCGTGGGGGCTGAACGGGCGGCGGCCTTGGCCGCGCTGGGGTCGCCGCCCCGGCGCACCTCGGCCAGCCATTCCTGGGCCAGCGAGCGGGCCTGCTCGACGGTCAGTTCCCCGTACAGGCCCAGGGCGGGCTTGCGCCGCTCGCCAGCGTTCGTGCGGTACTGGAGCATGAACACCTTGCGGCCCGCTGGTGTAACCTTGCACAGGAAGCCGGGCACCAGCGTGTCCCGGAGTTCGACGGCCTGCGCCTGGGGTTGTGCCGCATCGACTGCGGACTTGGTGAGCTTGAGTTTTGCCACGATGACTCCTCGGAAAGACCCGATTCCCAAGAGCCATGTAGGGGCCATCAGAGGGGAAGCCGGGTCAGGTTTCGGAAAGCACCGGCATATGTTGGACTCGCCTAAGTTATTGATAAACCTGCTGTATCGGGCTTCGGCGTAGTCCAGCAAAGTTCGGTGCTGGAGTCATGGTGAAATGAAAAAAGGCTCCTCACGGAGCCTTTCGAGCAATACGCGCGCAGCTCAGTAGCTGTCGCCGCCACGGCCGCCGCCGTAGCCGCCACGGCCACCGCCGTTGCCGCCGCCGCGCGGGCCAGCGCCGTAGGGGCTGCGGAAGCCCCCTTCGCGGCTGCCGCCGTCACGGCCGCCGCCGAAGCCGCCGCCACTGCGGCCACCACCGCCGAAGCCGCCACCGCCACCGCCACCAAAGCCACCGCTGCGCGGCGGCCGGGGCTCCATCGGGCGCGCTTCGTTGACGACGATGCTGCGGCCGCCCAGGGGCTGGCCGTTCATGCCGTTGATGGCGGCTTGCGCCTCGGCATCGCTGCCCATCTCCACGAAGCCGAAGCCCTTGGAGCGCCCTGTATCGCGCTCCATCATGACCTTGGCGCTGGTGACGGCGCCGAAGGCGCTGAACGCTTGTTCCAGATCGTTGTCGCGCACCGAATAGGGCAGGTTGCCGACATACAGTTTGTTGCCCATTCAGGGACTCCTAAAAAACCATGAAAGCAGAAAGCGACGGAGCCCCGAAAACGCTGCCAGTTGATCTTGCGGACGCACTATGCATGAATTTGACGGATCACCGCGAACTTGCGGAAAAAATCCGCCGAAACATTATGCAGCACAAATCCCAATAAAAAGCAAGGCGCGGCCCTGAATGTGGCGCATTTGCTGCGATGCATTAAAAAAGCCCCGTTGCCGGGGCCTGTCACATCCGTGGAAACCCGCACCCGACGGGCGCGGGAAACACGGCCGCCTCAATAGGCGCCGCGGCCGCCGCCGTAGCCGCCAGCGCGGGGCGGGCGCGGCTCCATGGGGCGGGCGATATTGACCACCAGATCGCGGCCGCCAAACTGCTGACCGTGCACGCCGGCAATCGCGGCTTGCGCCTCGGCGGCGCTGCCCATTTCGACGAAGCCAAAGCCCTTGGAACGGCCGGTGTCGCGCTCCATCATGACTTTAGCGCTTTGCACCGCGCCGAAGGCGCCGAAGGTTTGCTCGAGATCGCCGTCGCGGAAGGAATAGGGCAGGTTGCCCACGTACAGTTTGTTGCCCATGAGGGACTCCTGAAAAAACATGAAAAAGCGATGGAGACCGACGCAATCAGCAAACCCGTGACGAACTCAAAGACGCGAAACTGACCAGACACCGCATGCGCCTTGCTTGCCGCAGGGCAAAAAAGGCCGTTCATTATGGTTCAGATTAATCCGCCCCCGCCCTTGCGGCAGGGCGGACATGCCGCACTTTTTCTCGGTACTTTCACCAGGGTACCCCGCCCCAGGCCCTACAATCCGCGCTCTGTCTTTGGGGAGTAGTCCGCTTGGCGCGCAACGCGCCAGGGGCATGTGTCAACAGACTTGGGGCCACTGGCTCCATGGCACATGCGGCATGCATGCTGGGCGAGACCATTGGCTGCGCACCGATCCTTTACGGCTGGAGTCGGCGCGTGGCCGATGTTTGCGTGCCATCCAGCCTACCCCTGCTCCATGGAAGCCTTTTTCGTATCCACGGCCATCGTTGCGTTGGCTGAAATGGGTGACAAGACCCAGTTGCTCTCGCTCGTGCTGGCCGCGCGCTTTCGCAAGCCCTGGCCGATCGTGCTGGGCATTTTCGTTGCCACGCTGACCAACCATGCGCTGGCCGGGGCCGTGGGCGCCTGGGTGACCCAGTTGCTGGGCCCGCAGCTGCTGCGCTGGGTGCTGGGGGCGTCGTTCATCGCCATGGCGCTGTGGATGCTGATTCCCGACAAGCTGGACGATGACGAGGCCGGCGGCGACGCGCCGCGCTGGGGCGTGTTCGGCACCACGGTGCTGGCCTTCTTCCTGGCCGAGATGGGCGACAAGACGCAGATCGCCACCGTCATGCTGGCCGCGCAGTACAGCGCCTGGGCGTGGGTGGTGATGGGCACCACGGTGGGCATGATGCTAGCGAACGCGCCGGTGGTCTGGCTGGGCGAGCGCATCACGCGGCGCGTGCCGATCCGCGCGGTGCACGTGGTGTCGGCGGTGATCTTCCTGGGGCTGGGGTTGTTGGCCCTGTGGGCGCCGACTTGATCCATAATGGCCCGGCGCCGATTTGCCACCGCTTGCGGGCGCTTTATAAATCCAGCTAAAGACCCGTCCGCTGGCATGTCCGCCCGGCCTCGTTTTTAGCGATGCCGGGTTTTTTCATGTCGTTCATCGCCACACCCCAGTTCATGCACTTCCCGGAGGCCCTGCCGCTGCAGGGGGGAACCTCCATCCAAGACTACACCCTGGCCTACGAGACCTACGGCACGCTCAACGCCGAGCGCTCGAACGCCGTGCTCGTGTGCCATGCCCTGAACGCGTCGCACCACGTCGCGGGCGTGTACGAGGGGCAGCCCAAGAGCGAAGGCTGGTGGGACAACATGATCGGCCCGGGCAAGCCCGTGGACACCAACCGCTTCTTCGTCATCGGCGTGAACAACCTGGGCTCGTGCTTCGGCTCGACCGGCCCGATGCACACCCACCCCGGCACGGGGCACGTCTATGGCGCCGACTTCCCCGTGGTCACGGTGGAGGATTGGGTCGATGCCCAGGCCCGGCTGCTCGACCGGCTGGGCATCACGCAGCTGGCGGCGGTGATGGGCGGCAGCCTGGGCGGCATGCAGGCGCTTTCCTGGACCCTCCAGTACCCCGAGCGCATGCGCCATGCCGTGGTGGTGGCCAGCGCGCCCAACCTGACGGCGGAGAACATCGCCTTCAACGAGGTGGCGCGCCGCGCCATCGTGACCGACCCGGACTTCCACGGCGGCCACTTCTACGCGCATGGCGTGATCCCGAAGCGCGGCCTGCGCATCGCGCGCATGATCGGCCACATCACCTACCTGAGCGACGACGTGATGAACGAGAAGTTCGGCCGCCAGCTGCGCGACGGGCTGGAGCCGAAGTACTCGACGCAGGACATCGAGTTCCAGATCGAAAGCTACCTGCGCCACCAGGGCGACAAGTTCAGCGACTACTTCGACGCCAACACCTACCTGCTCATCACACGCGCGCTGGACTATTTCGACCCCGCGCGGCGCCACGGCGGCAGCCTCACGCGGGCGCTGGCACCGGTGCGCGCGCGCTACCTGCTGGTGAGCTTCAGCACCGACTGGCGCTTCGCCCCATCGCGCTCACGCGAGATCGTCAAGGCGCTGCTGGACAACCACCGCGACGTGGCCTACGCCGAGATCGACGCGCCGCACGGCCACGACGCCTTCCTGCTGGAGGACGCGCGCTACATGGCCGTGGTGCGCTCCTACTTCGACAACATCGCCAAGGAGCTGGCATGAGCGAGACATCCACCATGCAGGCCATCGCCCGCCTGGTTCCCCAGGGCGCGCGCGTGCTCGACCTGGGCTGCGGCGACGGCGCCCTGCTCGACCTGCTGCAGCGCACCCGGGGCTGCACCGGCTACGGCGTGGAATATGCCGACGCCAACGTGCTGGCCTGCGTGCGCCGCGGCGTCAACGTGCTGCAGCTCAACCTGGAGGACGGCCTGGCGGTGTTCGAGGACAACAGCTTCGACGTGGTGCTGCAGATCGACACCCTGCAACACCTGCGCAACGCCGAGACCATGCTGCGCGAGACGGCGCGCGTGGGCCGGCACGGCATCGTCGCCTTTCCCAACTTCGCGCACTGGCCCAACCGCCTGTCGGTGCTGCGCGGGCGCATGCCGGTCACGCGGCGCCTGCCCTACCAGTGGTACGACACGCCGAACATCCGCGTCGGCACCTACAAGGACTTCGAGGTGCTGGCGGGCAAGAACCGGCTGCGCATCCTCGACGCCTTCGGCCTGCAGGACGGCCAGGAGGTGCGCTTCCTGCCGAACGCACGCGCGGGCACGGCGGTGTTCCACTTCGAGCATTCCTGAACGCGCCCCGCCTGCACGCTCCCAAAAAAATAGCTGCCAGCGCTTTCTGGGCGTGGCTTTGCGGCCAAAAACATGCCCATCACGGTACAGGCCAGCGCGCCGCCGCCGCGGTACGTGACACCGCGTAAGGGAAATCGTGCGTGAATGTAACAGCAGGCCTGCCGTAGATTTCCAGGCAGACCCGGACCGATCCGGCGCACCTTTTTCAGGAGACATGCATGGCCGCCGTTTCGCTTGCCAACCACCGTTCCGTGGCCCGCCGGGTCACGCTCGCGGCACTGGGCCTCGTGGCGCTGGTGCTGGTGCTGGTGGGGCTGGCCCTGGCGGTGCTCACCGAGCGCAGCACGCGCGCGCAGCTGGTGCGCAGCGTGGGCGACACGGCCCAGGCCCTGGCCCATTCGCTCGACGCCGCCGACAACACCAACCGCGAGCTGGCGAAAGGCGCCATGCGCGGCTTCCAGCGCTACTTCGAGGCCACCATGCAGCTCAACGAGGAAACGGGCGAGCTGCGCAGCTACGGGGCGCTGGTGAACGAGGACTACAGCGCCGTGGACAAGTTCGCCAACGAAACCGGCGGCGTGGCCAGCGTGTTCGCCCGCAAGGGTGACGATTTCATCCGCATCACCACCTCGGTGAAGAACGAACAGGGCCAGCGCCAGCAGGGCACGCCGCTGGAGCGCACCGACCCCGCCCATGCGGTGGTGGCCAAGGGCGAGCCCTACACCGGCATCACCCTGGTGGCGGGCAAGCCCTACATGGGCGACTACCTGCCGGTCAAGGACGCCGGCGGCAAGGTGGTGGCGCTGCTGTTCATCGGCAACGACATCAGCATCTTCGATGCCATGCTGCAAAAGCAGGTCGAGCAGATGCGCTTCTTCGAGCACGGCGGCGTGTACCTGGTCAACCCCGGGGCCGCGCTGGAGCAGGCCCGCTTCGTGTACCACCCCACGGCGCGCGGCAAGAAGGTGCTCGAGGCCTTCCCGCAGTCGCGTGCCTTCTTCGAGGCACTGGCGGCCGCGCCGGACGGCTTCGTGCGCGATGCGGCGGCCGTGCTCTACCCCGGGGCCGAGGCCCCCTGGGCACTGCTGCGCAAGACCCAGGGCGGCTGGTGGGTCGTGGCCGAGGTGCCCGACGCCGAGGCCATGGCCAGCCAGCGCCACGTCTCCTGGGCCGTGTGGGGGCTGATGGCGCTGGCCCTGGGGCTGCTGGGCGTGGGCCTGTTCGTGATGCTGCGCCGCGGCGTCAGCCAGCCGCTCACCGGGCTCACGCAGGCCATCACCCTGGTGGCGCAGGGCGACCTGACGCAGAGCTTCCAGACCACGCGGCGCGACGAGATCGGCGCGCTGGTGCAAGAGGTCGAGGGCATGCGCCTGCGCTACGTGCAGATGCTGCAGCAGGTGCGCACGGCGGTGGACGGCATCGGCACCGCCAGCGCCGAGATCGCCAGCGGCAACCAGGACCTGTCGGCCCGCACCGAGGCCACCGCCAGCAGCCTGGGGCAGACGGCGCAGAGCCTGGAGCACCTCACGGCCACGGTGCGCCAGTCGGCCGACGCGGCGCACCAGGCGAACCAGCTCGCGGCCTCCGCCGCGCAGGTGGCGGCGCGCGGCGGCCAGGTGGTGGGCGAGGTGGTCAGCACCATGGGCGACATCAACCAAAGCTCGCGCAAGATCGCCGACATCATCGGCGTGATCGACGGCATCGCCTTCCAGACCAACATCCTGGCCCTGAATGCCGCCGTCGAGGCCGCGCGCGCCGGCGAGCAGGGCCGCGGCTTCGCCGTGGTGGCGGGCGAGGTGCGCAGCCTGGCGGGCCGCTCGGCCGAGGCCGCGCGCGAGATCAAGCAGCTCATCCACGCCTCGGTGGAAAAGGTCGAGGCGGGCGCGCGCCTGGTGCAGGACGCGGGCAGCACCATGGACGAAATCGTCGGCAGCGTGCAGCGCGTGGGCGGCATCATCGGCGAGATCACGGCGGCCGCGGCCGACCAGGCGGGCGGCATCGGCCAGGTCAACCAGGCCGTGGGCCAGCTCGACCAGATGACGCAGCAAAACGCCGCGCTGGTGGAGCAGTCGGCCGCCGCCGCGCACAGCCTGCGCGAACAGGCCGCGCGCCTGGCGGGCGCCGTGCAGGTGTTCAAGCTGGAGCCGCAGGACGCGGCCCGCCCCGCGCACGGCCTGGCGCTGGCCCTCGGCAAACCCTGAACGGAAAAGCCTGAGCGCCCACGACGGCCATCCCCGCCGGCGGGCCGGTGCCCACGGTACGCCTCGGGCATACTGGCACGTGCTCCCTGCTACCGCGCCGAACCATGCACGCTGACGTTCCGACCATGCTCCTGATGATCGTCATCAGTTCGGTGGCCATGGCCCTGGCGCTGGCCATCGTCGGCTGGGGGCAGCGGCGCGACGGCATCGCCTGGTGGGCCACGGGGCTGCTGCTGCACGCGCTGGGCTACGTGCTGTACGGCGGGCGCGGACGCATGCCCGACGGGCTGTCCATCGTGCTCGCCAACGTCCTGCTGGCCTGCGCGCTCTCGGCGCTGCAGGCCGCCGTCCACCAGTTCCTGGGCCGGGCCTGGCCGCGCTGGCACATGGCGGTGCCGGTGCTGTTCATCGCGCTGGTCATGTGGGCGCTGATGGACCACTACCCGCTGCGTGCGGCCACGGCCAGCCTGTGCTATGCGGTGCAGATCGGCCTGCTGCTGTCGGCCTTGCGCCCCATGGCCAGGCCCGGCGCGGGGCGCGGCGTGGTGCTGCTGGGCCTGGGGCTGGGCGTGCAGATGCTGGTGCTGCTGCTGCGCGCGGCCATGGCGCTGTGGGGGCCGCAGCATCCGTCCGGGCTGCTGGCGAGCGACCTGGTGCAGAGCCTGACCTTCCTGATGTCGTTCCTCACGGTGCAGATGGCGTCGCTGGGCTTCGTCTTCATGACCCGGGACCGGCTCGACGAAGGCAACCGCCGCCTGGCCACCACCGATGCGCTCACGGGCGTGGCCAACCGCCGCTCGGCGATTTTCGCGCTGGAGCGCGATGCCGCGCGCGCCCAGCGCATGGGCGGGCCGGTGGCGCTGATGGTGGTGGACATCGACCATTTCAAGCGCATCAACGACGCGCACGGCCACCTGGCAGGCGACCGCGTGCTGTGCCACGTCGTAAACGTGCTGAGCGACCGCGTGCGCACCCAGGATCTGGTGGGCCGCTATGGCGGCGAGGAATTCCTCGTGCTGCTGCCGGACACCGGCCTGGACGGCGCCCTGGTGCTGGCCGAGCAGTTGCGCCAGAGCGTGCAGCAGTCGGTATGCCACTGGCAGGGCCAGGCCCTGGCCGTCACGGTCAGCATCGGGGTGTTCGGCGGCACCCTGGGCAGCGGCGACACCTGGGAGATGGTGCTCGACGCCGCCGACCGCGCCCTGTACCAGGCCAAGCAGGACGGACGCAACCGCGTACAGGCCAGCCCCGGCCTGCGCACGCTGGCAACGCGCGCCGCGCCCGAGGACGCGGCAGGCCCCGGACCATCCACACAGAACATTTGAGGAGGAGATCATCCATGCGTTTCACGGCCCGACTCGCGCTGTTCACGGCGCTTCCCGCCCTGCTGTTCGTATTTGCCCTGGGGGCCAGCCTGTGGGGCCTGGCGCGCACGCAGAGCGGCTTCAACCGCTACATCGGCAACGAGCAGGCCATCGCCAACGGCCTGGTGGAGCTGTACGCCCAGGGCCTGCAAAGCGGCCAGGCACTGCGCAATATCCTGCTTGACCCCAGCAACGCACGCGCCTTCGACAACTACGCCGCAGCCGCCAAGGCGTTCGACCAGGCCTATGCCGCCACCCAGCAAAACGCGCGCGGCACGCCGTTCGAGGCGGGCCTGGCGCAGATCGGCGCGGCACGCAGCGCCCAGGTCACCGTGCAAGACCAGGTGCACGCCCTGGCGCGCACCGACAACGCCGCCGCCGCCGCGCTGCTGAACGCCAAGGAAACCCCCGCCTGGCGCGTGCTGCGCACGGCGCTGGTCCAGCAGGTCGAGGACGCGCGCAAGGCCGCCGCCGCCGCGCACGACGCCACCCAGACGCAGGCCCAGCGCATCCAGTGGACGGTCGGCGGGCTGGCGCTGCTGGCGATGGCCGTGGCGGGGGGGCTGGGCTGGGCGATGGCGCGCACCCTGCAGCGCGAGCTGGGCGGCGACCCCGCCGAGGCGCGCGAAGCGCTGCGCCGCGTGGCCGAGGGCGACCTGGGCCAGCATGACGAAGCCCGCCGCCAGGGTATCCCCGTCGGGCTGATGGCCGAGCTGGCACGCATGCAGGACAGCCTGCGCCGCCTCGTGGCGCAGGTGCGCGACGCCTCGCTCAGCATCACGCATGCCTCCAGCGAAATCGCCCAAGGCAACCAGGATCTGTCGGCACGCACCGAGAGCCAGGCCAGCGCGCTGGAACAGACCGCCGCCTCCATGGAGGAACTGGGCGCCACCGTGCGCCAGAACGCCGACAACGCGCGCCAGGCCAACCAGCTGGCCCTGAACGCTTCCACCGTGGCGGCCCAGGGCGGCGACGTGGTGGCCCAGGTGGTGGACACCATGCACGGCATCGACGACAGCGCGCGCCAGATCGCCGACATCATCGGCGTCATCGACGGCATCGCCTTCCAGACCAACATCCTGGCGCTCAATGCCGCCGTCGAGGCCGCGCGCGCCGGCGAGCAGGGCCGGGGCTTCGCCGTGGTGGCGGGCGAGGTGCGCGCGCTGGCGCAGCGCAGCGCCGATGCCGCCAAGCAGATCAAGGGCCTGATCTCGACCAGCGTGGATCGCGTGCAGCAAGGCTCGCAGTTGGTAGACCAGGCCGGCGCCACCATGCAGGAGGTGGTGGCCGCCATCCGCCGCGTCACCGACATCATGGGCGAGATCAGCGCCGCCAGCAGCGAGCAGGCCGGCGGCGTGGCCCAGGTGGCCGAGGCCGTGACCCAGATGGACCACGCCACGCAGCAGAACGCCGCGCTGGTGGAGCAAAGCGCAGCGGCCGCGGCCAGCCTGAACCAGCAGGCGCAGGAACTGCAGCGCGCGGTGGAAGCCTTCCACCTCGACGCGGGCGGGGCCGCATACCGGCCCGCGCTGGCCTGAACCCCATACCCCCGCAAGAAGGAACCGCCATGAACGCCCGCCTCCCCACGCCCACCCTGCACAGCGCCGACGCCCTGGAGCGCATCGGCCAGGTGTGGGACGCGCAGATCGTCCCGCAGCTCACCGAGTACATCCGCATCCCCGCCAAGTCGCCCATGTTCGCCCCCGACTGGGCGGCCGAGGGCCTGCTCGACACCGTGGTGCGCAACGCCGCCGCCTGGGTCGAAGCGCAGAAGGTGGCCGGCCTGGCGCTGGAAATCGTGCGCCTGCCGGGACGCACGCCGGTGCTGTTCTTCGAGGTGGCGGCCACGCGGGCCCACGCCACGCAGACGGTGCTGATGTACGGCCACCTCGACAAGCAGCCCGAGTTCGAGGGCTGGCGCAAGGACCTGGGCCCCTGGACGCCCCAGTACGAGGACGGCAAGCTCTACGGCCGGGGCGGCGCCGACGACGGCTACGCCGTCTACGCCAGCATCGCCGCCGTGCAGGAGCTGCAGCGCCAGGGCGTGCCGCACCCGCGCATCGTCGGCCTGATCGAGACCTGCGAGGAAAGCGGCTCCGCCGACCTGCTGCCCACCATCGACGCGCTGCGCCCGCGCCTGGGCGACGTGGGCCTGGTGGTGTGCCTGGACAGCGGCGCCGGCAACTACGACCAGCTCTGGCTCACCACCAGCCTGCGCGGCATGGCCAGCGGCACGCTGAAGGTGGAAATCCTCACCGAGGGCGTGCACTCGGGCGACGCCTCGGGCCTGGTGCCGTCGAGCTTCCGCATCCTGCGCCAGGTGCTCGACCGGCTCGAAGACAGCCGTACCGGCCGCCTGCTGCCCGAGGGCTTCCACTGCGCCGTGCCGCCCGAGCGCCTGGCCCAGGCGCAGGCCACGGCCGCCATCCTGGGCGACGCGGTCTACCGCAGCTACCCCTGGGCGCACGCGGGCTGCGGCGGCGCTTCGGCCTTTGCCCTGCCCACCACGCAGGATCCGGTGCAGGCGCTGCTGCGCCGCACCTGGGAGCCCACGCTCAGCGTGACCGGCGCCGAGGGCCTGCCCACGCTGCGCAACGCCGGCAACGTGCTGCGCCCCTACACCGCCTTCAAGCTCAGCCTGCGCCTGCCGCCGCTGGTGGACGCCGCCGCCTGCGTGCAGGAGATGAAGGCGCTGCTCGAAGACAACGCGCCCTACCAGGCCAAGGTCACCTGGGAGATGGAGGGCGCCGCCAACGGCTGGAACGCGCCGGACACCGCGCCCTGGTTCGCCCAGGCGCTCGATGCCGCCAGCCTGGCGCACTTCGGCACGGGCGTGGGCTACATCGGCCAGGGCGGCACCATTCCGCTCATGAACATGCTCAGCCAGGGTTTTCCGCGTGCGCAGATGATGGTCTGCGGCGTGCTCGGCCCCAAGAGCAACGCCCACGGGCCGAACGAGTTCCTGCACGTGCCCTACGCCAAGAAGCTCACCGCCGCCGTGGCCCAGGTCATCGCCAGCATGCCTGCATGATTTAGGCCTCAAAGGCTTTTCCAGCAAGCGCTGGCAGCTTCTCTTTCAATAGCATAAAGGCCCCGCGCGCGCCGTGGCGCCGGGTGCCTTCTCTATGATGCGCCGAGCCCCGCCCCCGCCGACGCACCATGCCTGACACCTCCGACCTGGACGCCCTCGCCTACACCCTGACCGCCTTCACGGCCAGCGATGGCGAGAACCTTGCCGTGTACGACTGGCCCCGGCCCGACGCGCCGCGCGCCACCGTGCTCGTGGTGCACGGGCTGGGCGAGCACGCCGGGCGCTACGACGCGCTGGCGCAGCGCCTCGGCGCCTGGGGCTGCGCCGTGCGCGGCTACGACCACTACGGGCACGGCGAATCCGGCGGGCCGCGCGGCGGGCTGCCGTGGGACGCCCGCCTGCTCGACGACCTGGCCGACATCGTCGATGCCACGCGCACGCACATGCCCCCGGGCCAGCCGCTGGTGCTGCTGGGCCACAGCATGGGCGGGCTGGTGGCGGCGCGCTTCGTCGCCCTGGGGCTGCGGCCGGTCGATGCGCTGGTGCTGTCCTCGCCAGCGCTCGATGCCGGACTGGGCCGCGTGCAGAAGCTGCTGCTGGCCACGCTGCCGCGCATCGCGCCCAACCTGCGCGTGGGCAACGGGCTGGACGCGCGCTACCTCTCGCACGACGCCGCCGTGGTGCGCGCCTACCTGGCCGATCCGCTGTGCCACGACCGCATCAGCGCCCGGCTGGCGCGCTTCATCGCCGAGGCCGGGCCGGCCACCGTGGCCCGCGCCGCGCACTGGCAGGTGCCCACGCTGCTGCTGTGGGCCGGGGCCGACCGGCTGGTGAATCCGGCGGGCAGCCGCGCCTTTGCCGCCGCCGCGCCCAGGGGGCGCGTGCAGGCGCACTGCTTCGAGCCGCTGTACCACGAGCTGTTCAACGAAAGCCCCGAACTGGCCGAACCCGTGTTCGAGCGGCTGCAGCACTGGCTGGCGGGACACGTCTGAAGTGAAACTCAGGCGCAGATCAAGCGGGAGCAACCTGGACGGTGTATCCGATTTGTTGTAGTCGCCGAATGAGCCGGTTGGCGGTTTTTTCGGCGTCAGCGCGGTCAAAGTGCGCAGCCCCCAGGTCATGCCATTCGGTGCCATCTTTGAGCATGTGCCATGCAGCGGTGAGCATGGAAGCGGCCACGGCGATGATGGCCTTCTTGGCACCCCGACGGGCTCGGATGCGGTGGAACTGCGCCTGCAGGTAGCTGCCCTTGACCTTAACCGCGGCCCATGCGGCCTGCACCAAGGTGGTCTTGAGCCACACGCCCCCACGGCGCAGCCGTGTGCTACGCCGCTTGCCCGCGCTCTCGTCGCTGCGCGGGCACAGGCAGGCCCATGACAGCAGGTGGCCTGCCGTTGCAAAGCGCGACATGTCGATGCCGATCTCGGCGACCACCACGTTGGCGCTGACCTGACTCAAGCCGGGCATCGTGCTCAGCAACTTGGCGGCTTGTCGAAACGGCTCGAGCCCCAGGCCCACCTCCTTCTCGATGTCGGCAATGGCCTTGTCCAGAGCGTCGATATGGCCCAGGTGCAGCTTGAGCATGAAGCGGTGGTGGGCACGCACGCGCCCGCTCAATGCCTCGACCAACTCGGCTCGGCTGGCCTTGAGGCGGTTGCCCACGACATATGAAGCCAGACGCTGGGGATCGCTGCGGCCGTCAATGAGCGCCTGCAGCACCGCACGCCCACTCTTGCCCAGGATGTCGCTCAGGACGCTGGTGATCTTGATGTTGGCGTCTTCGAGCACCTTCTCGATGCGCTGCACGTGCGAGGCGCGCTCGCGCACGAACTGCTTGCGCGTTCGCGTCAGGGTGCGCAGCTCCTGCACCGCCACCGGCGGCACGAAGCTGGCGCGGATCAAGCCATGAGCCAGCAGATCGGCCAGCCACATCGAATCGTTCACGTCAGTCTTGCGCCCGGGCATGTTCTTCACGTGCGCGGCATTGGCCAGCACCAACTCGAAGTGGCCTTCGAGCACATGCCACACCGGCTTCCAGTACACGCCCGTAGCTTCCATGGCGACGTGCTCGACGCCGAAGGATTCGAGCCAGTCGGCCAGCTCCAGCAGGCCCGAGGTGGTCGTGGCAAAGGTGCGGACCTCTTGCACCAGCGGGCCTGGGCCCGCAATCCGTGCGCAAGCCACTACGCTTTGCTTGTGCACGTCCAGTCCCGCACAGAGCGGATGAATCACGTCCATGATCGCCTCCTCATCAAAGAACAGCAGCGACACCGGCGTGCGACCCACGTCATCGAAGTCTGAAGTGCGTGCTCAGGCACGCCAGTGCCTGGCGACAGTTTGGGGTGCTCGTGAGGCCGCGGGTCCAACTGATACACGGGTTCGGGACACCAAGTACGAACCGACCTCTGTGCCGGACGCCGCACCCAAATTACACCCTCGTTTCATGCGTCGCGGGTGCTGCGACGCAGCATGAAAAACTGATACGGGTTTGCATTCAACCGTATAACTAGGCGGGAAGCCTACGATCAGTGCTGTAGCACGGCAAGGCGAACCAACGACGTTAGACGGTTGAAGGCAAATCCGTATGGCGCGCTGCTACGGCGTGCCGCGCGTCGGCAGGGGCCGGGCCAGGCTGCCGGTGCGCTGGCCGGTCTTGGACAGGTACATGGCGCGGTCGGCGCTGGCCAGCAGCGCCTCGGGGTCCTCGCCATGCTCGGGGTACATGGCCAGCCCGATGGACGCGCCGATGCATACCTGCAGCGCCTGCTCCTGCGCCTGGATCTGCCAGGGCTGCGCCAGGACGCCCGACAGGCGCTGCGCCAGGGCCCGCGCCTGCTCCTGCCGGTCGATGCCGCGCAGCAGCACGGCGAATTCATCGCCTCCCAGCCGCGCCACGAAGTCCGAAGCACGCGCCACGTGGCGCAGCGTCCGCGCCACGTGCACCAGCACCTGGTCTCCGGCGGCATGCCCATGGGTGTCGTTGATCGGCTTGAAGCCGTCGAGATCGAGGTAGAGCACGGCGAACCGCGACTGCATGCGCCGCGCCAAGGACGCTTCGGCCGCCATGCATTCCATGAACTTGCAGCGGTTGAGCAAGCCCGTCAGGCCGTCGTGGCTCGCCAGGTACTCGATGTGCTGCTGGTGCGCGTGGCGCTCGGTCACATCGGTGAAGGTGCGCAGCATGCCACCGCCCTGCACGGGCAGGCTGCGTATCTCCAGGACGCGCCCGTTGGGGCGCCGGCGCACCACCAGCGGGGGAATGGGCGCTCCATCGGCCGGCTGGAAATGCGCGATGGCCTCGGGCGGCAGGCCATCGAACTCGCCATGCTCGCGCTGGTAGCGGATCACGTCCTCGACGTGGGGGCGGTTCTGCAGCACCTCGGGCGGCAGGTCGAGCAAGGTGAAGACGCGCTGGTTGCAGAACTCCACCCGCCCCTCGGCATTCACCATGGCCACGCCCTGGTCCAGGCTCTGCAGCGTGGTCTGAAGGATGGCGGATTCCCGCTCCAGCAGGGCCGCGCTCTCGCGCGCGGCGGCTTCGGCACGGGCCAGCAGGGCCTGCTGGTGCTTGAGCTCGGTGATGTCCAGATGCGCATACAGGCACTCGCCGGCGCCGCCCGGGCGCGCCACCACGCGGCAGTGGCGCGGCCCGGGCAGCGTCAGCTCGAACGGGGCGCCGGTGAAGCGCAGCATGTCGCGCAGGGTCTGCAGGCCCTGGGTGCAGGCGGCGGTATCGGGGGTGTCCACGCGCAGCCATGCCGCGTGGAACACTTCCGCCAGGGTTGCGCCCACGGCGGCCTGCGGGTCGCGCAGGCGGTACATGTGGGCAAACGCCGCGTTCACCCAGGTGATGCGCCCCGCGGCGTCGCACAGCGTCAGGCCGTTGGGCACGCGGTCGAGCAGCGACAGCGGGGAGCCGCTGCCCGGCGGCGGCGTGGTACTGGCCTGGTCGTGCAGCACGTCCTGGTGCAGGCGCCACAGGCGCAGGCGCCCCACGCCGTTGAGCGGCAGCGACGACACCAGCAACTGGCGCCCGCGGTGCGCGAACACATAGGGCTGGGCCTGGTGGCGATGGCGCGCGATGCCTGCCTCGATGTACTCGTCGATATGCGCGATCTCGTCCGCCTCCAGCCGGCTCAGGTAGAAGCGGCGCAGGTTGTGGCGGTAGTGCTCACCCGCGAAGACATGGCCTTCGTGCTCGGGAAAGTAGCGCAGGAACATGTCGTTCCACGCCACCGTATGGTCCTGCGCATCGAACAGGCACATGGCGACACCCAGCCCGTCGAGCATGTGCCCGAGGGGTTCTATCCACGCATTCAGACGGGTGTTCATGGTGTGCAGGGTTCCGGCCTGCATATCCGAAACCTATGGTGTCTCTGTTTTCATTAGCTTACACCAGCAGCATGAAATGCCGATTGCGCATTTCTACGCACGAACCCTCATATTTGGGATGCTCTGCACGAATCACCGCGCCGCGTGCATCTGCCGACTCGGGCGGCCTGCCGCGCACGCTTACCGCTCGATTCGTGCAGAGCATCCCGTGCGCCGGCGCCACGCCAGCCAGGCGAGCCCGGCGCCCGTCAGGCCGATGGGCAGCAGCGAGCCCCAGTTGAGCAGCGCCCAGCCCTGCGTGGTGACCAGCGCGCCCGAGGCGAACGAGGTCAGCGCCATGGTGGCGAACACGCAGAAGTTGATGGCCGCCTGCGCCCGGTCCTTTTCCTCGGGCCGGTAAGCCTGCATGGCGAGCGTGGTGCTGCCGGTGAAGAGGAAGTTCCAGCCCACGCCCAGCAGCGTCAGCGCCACGGTGAAGTGGGCGATCTCCGCCCCCGCCAGTGCCACGGCCACGCAGGCGGCGTTGAGCAGCACGCCCACGCCCATCACCGCCAGCACGCCGAAGCGCTTGATCAGGTGCCCGGTGAAGAAGCCCGGCGCGAACATGCCGATGACGTGCCACTCCAGCACGAACGCCGCGTCGGCGAAGTCGTAGCCGCACACCTGCATGGCCAGCGGCGTGGCCGCCATCAGCAGGTTCATCACGCCGTAGCCCAGGGCGGCGCCCAGCGTGGCGACGAAGAACGCCGGCTCGCGCAGCAGCGCACCCAGCGGGCGGCCCTGGGATGCCGCGCCGCCCGCCGCCTGCGCCACGGACGGAAAGCGCACGAACGCCATCAGCAGCATGGACAGCAGCCCCACCAGCACCAGCGCCACGTAGGCCCCGGCGAACGGCGCGGCCAGCAGGTTGCGCGTGTGGTTGGCCAGGTTGGGCCCGGCCACGGCGCCCAGCAGCCCGCCGGCCAGCACCAGCGACACGGCCTTTTCGCGGAAGGCCGGGGGCGCCAGCTCGGCCGCCGCGAAGCGGTACAGCTGCCCGTTGGCGCTGTAGTAGCCCGCCGCCACCGTGGCGGCGCACAGCAGCCAGAACTGGTGCGCGAACGCCGCCCCGGCGCACAGCAGGGCCGAGACCACGGCCACCGCCAGCCCGATCTGGAACGACGCCTGCCGCCCCCAGCGCCGCTGCGTGCGCGCCACCAGCCCGGTGGACAGGGCGCCGCCCACCACGTAGCCCATGACGGGCAGCGTGGCCATCCAGCCATAGGGGGCGAGCTGCAGCCCGACCAGGCCGTTGATGGCGATGAAGACGACGTTGTTGGTGAGGAAAAGCCCTTGGCACAGGGCCAGCAGCCAGAGGTTCTTGTTCATGGTGTTTTGTGCTGCATCAATTCCGAGCAATTAACTTGGGCATTGTGCCGTAGCGTTGACCCAGGTCAGCGCTGCGGCCGTAACCCCGCCGTAAGGTGCGGGCCCATGCGCGGCGCCTGAACGCCGTGCCGGCAAGGAAACCACGTGACCCACGAAGCGAGCATCATCGACCCTGCCACCATGGCAAGGTCAAGCCCTGGCGCCCCCGATGCAGGCGCCCCTCCCCCGCGCGCGCCGGAACTGGTCTGCCCCGCAGGCAGCCTGCCCGCGCTCAAGGCCGCCATCGACGGTGGCGCCGATTGCGTCTACCTCGGCCTGCGCGACGCCACCAACGCGCGCAACTTCGCGGGCCTGAACTTCGACGAAACAGCCATCCGCAACGGCATCGCCTACGCCCATGCGCGCGGCCGCAAGGTGCTGCTGGCGCTCAACACCTACCCGCAGGCCAGCAACCCCGCGCCCTGGCGCGCGGCGCTGGACAAGGCGGCCGCCTGGGGCATCGACGCCGTGATCCTGGCCGACCCGGGCCTTATGCGCTACGCCGCCGAGCGCCACCCGCAGCTGCGCCTGCACCTGTCGGTGCAGGGCTCGGCCACCAACCACGACGCCATCAACCTGTACCACCAGCAGTTCGGCATCCAGCGCGCGGTGCTGCCGCGCGTGCTCTCGCTGGAGCAGGTCAAGCAGGTGGTGCAGCGCACGCCGGTGGAGATCGAGGTGTTCGGCTTCGGCAGCCTGTGCGTGATGGTCGAGGGGCGCTGCGCGCTGTCCTCGTACGCCACGGGCGAGTCGCCCAACACGCACGGCGTGTGCTCGCCGGCCAAGTTCGTGCGCTGGCAGGAAACGCCCCAGGGGCTGGAGTCGCGCCTGAACGGCGTGCTCATCGACCGCTACGGCAACGGCGAGAACGCCGGCTACCCCACGCTGTGCAAGGGCCGCTTCGACGTGGGCGGCGAGAGCAACTACTACGCGCTGGAGGAGCCCACCAGCCTCAACACGCTGGAGCTGCTGCCCCAGCTCGTGAAGATGGGCGTGCGCGCCTTCAAGATCGAGGGCCGCCAGCGCAGCCCCGCCTACGTGGCGCAGGTCACGCAGGTGTGGCGCGAAGCCATCGACCACTGCATGGCGCAGGGCCACCTGTACGCGCCCAAGACCGCCTGGATGGCCAGCCTCGACCAGGTGGCCGAGGGCCAGCAGCACACCTTGGGTGCTTACCACCGTCCCTGGAAATGAACACCATGAAACTCGCCCTTGGTCCGCTGCTGTACTACTGGCCGCGCGACACCGTTTTTTCCTTCTACCAGGCCATGGCCGAAACGCCCGTGGACGTGGTCTACCTCGGCGAGGCCGTGTGTTCGCGCCGCCGCGAGCTGCGCCAGAGCGACTGGATCGACATCGCGCGCATGCTCCGGGACGCGGGCAAGCAGCCCGTGCTCTCCACCATGACACTGCTCGAATCCACCGCCGACGTGGCCGCCATGCACAAGATCGTGCGGGACGAGGAGTTCCTTGTCGAAGCCAACGACATGGGCGCCGTGCACAACCTCGCGGGCCAGCGCCCGTTCGTGGCCGGCCCGCAGCTCAACCTGTTCAACCCCGACGCCCTGGCCTGGATAGCCGGCCTGGGCGCGCGCCGCTGGGTCATGCCGCTGGAAATGCGCCAGAGCGACCTGGCGGTGCTGCAGCAGCACCGGCCCGCCGGGCTGGAAACCGAAGTCTTCGCCTACGGCCGCATGCCGCTGGCGTTTTCGGCGCGCTGCTTCACCGCACGCCACTACAACCGGCCCAAGGACGACTGCGGCTTCGCCTGCATCGAGCACCCCGACGGGCAGCTGCTGCAAACGCGCGAGGGCGAGGGCTTTCTGGTGCTCAACGGCATCCAGACCCAGTCGGCGCGCGTGCACAACCTGCTGCAGGACGTGCCCGCGCTGCGCGCCCTGGGCGTGGACCTGCTGCGCCTGTCGCCGCAGTCGCAGCACATGGCCGAGGTCATCGCCGCCTTCGACGCCGCGCGCCACGCCGCGCAGCCCGATCCCACGGCGCTGGAGCGCATGCGCGCGCTCATGCCCGCCGCGCCCTGCAACGGCTACTGGCACGGCAAGCCAGGGCTGGACCTGATCGTCGAACCCGCGCATGCCTGACCCGGAGGCCCCATGACCACCACCCCGCCCGCCCCCTTCACCCTGCCGCGCCCCGTGGGCGCCGTGCTCGCGCGCCTGCCCGCCTACCCCGGCTCGGTGCTGCTGGTCACCGCCATCAACCTGGCGCTGGCGCACCACCTGCCCGACGACGTGAAGGCGCTGCTCAAGGACAAGCGCCTGTCCATCCGCGTGCGCGACGCGCGCCTGGCGTTCGACTTTTCATGGAACGGCCAGCGCTTCGCGCCCAGCGCGCCGCAGGCCCAGCCCGACCTGGCCATCAGCGCCAACGCGCAGGACTTCATGCTGCTGGCGCAGCGCCGCCAGGATCCGGACACGCTGTTCTTCAACCGCCGCCTGGTGATGGAGGGCGACACCGAGCTGGGCCTGGTAGTGAAGAACGCGCTCGACGCCATCGAGCTGCCCGTGCTCGACCCCGCGCACTGGACGCCGCGCGCCGTGCTCGCGCGCCGCGCGCCGCACCTGGCGCGCCAGTTGCCGCCGCTGCCGCCGATCTTTGGGGGCCGGCCATGAACGACCCTGCCCCCGCCCCCGGCCACCTGCTAGGCGCACGCCCGCTGGTCTATTCCTGCTCCGGCTGCTCCAGCGCCGCGCAGCTCGCCAACCACGTCGCCGTGCAGCTCGACCGGCGCGGCGTGGCCGAGATGTCGTGCATCGCCGGCGTGGGCGGCGACGTGCCCAAGCTGGTCAAGCTGGCCCAGTCGGGCCGCCCCATCGTCGCGCTCGACGGCTGCCCGCTGGTGTGCGTGAAAAGCAGCCTGGCGCGCCATGGCATCGCCCCGGCGCGGCACTACCAGCTGCACGAATACGGCGTGAAGAAGCGCAACCACCAGGATTTCGACCCCGCGCAGGCCGCCGAGGTGCTGGGCCGGGTCGAGGCCGACCTGATCGACCACCCGCTGCGCAAAGAGGCCGCATGAGCATTTCTCCCCGCCGCGTCATCGTCGGCATTTCCGGCGCCAGCGGCGCCGTCTATGGCGCGCGCCTGCTGCAGGCGCTGCGCGAGATCGGCAACGTCGAGTCGCACCTGGTCGTCTCCGACGCCGGCTGGCGCAACCTGCGCCACGAGCTGGACATGGACCGCGCCAGCGTCGAGGCCCTGGCCGACGTGGTGCACGCGCTGGACAACGTGGGCGCCAGCATCGCCAGCGGCTCGTTCGGCGCGCAGGGCATGGTCATCGCGCCCTGCTCCATGCGCACCCTGGCGGCCGTGGCCCACGGCCTGGCCGACAACCTGCTCACGCGCGCGGCCGACGTGGCACTCAAGGAGCGCCGCCGCCTGGTGCTGATGGTGCGCGAATCGCCGCTGCACCTGGTGCACCTGCGCAACATGGCCACGGTGACGGAAATGGGCGGCATCGTCTGCCCGCCCATGCCCGCGTTCTACCAGCGCCCCACCAGCGTGGGCGAGATCGTGGACCACAGCGTGGCGCGCGCGCTCGACCTGCTGGGCATCGAGAACGCGCTGGCCCCGCGCTGGCAAGGTCTCCCGCAAAACTCCTGATTCGATAGCTGCTCGCGCTTACCCAGCAAGCGCCAGAGGCCAATTTCATTCAAAAATGCACTACCGCGACCTGCGTGACTTCATGGCGCAACTGGAGGCGGCGGGCGAGCTGCGCCGCATCGCCGCGCCCGTCTCCCCGCACCTCGAAATGACCGCGCTGGCCGACCGCGTGCTGCGCGCGGGCGGCCCGGCGCTGCTGTTCGAGCAGCCCACGGGCCACACCATGCCAGTGCTCGCCAACCTGTTCGGCACACCCGCGCGCGTGGCGCGCGCGCTGGGCGTGGCCGGGCTGCCCGAGATCCGCGCCTTCGGCGAAGTGCTCGCCGCGCTGAAAGAACCCGAGCCGCCGCGCGGCATGAAAGACCTGTGGGGCAAGCGCGACCTGCTCAAGACGCTGTGGAGCATGGCCCCCGCGCACGTGCGCCGCCCGCCGTGCCAGCAGGTGGTGTGGGAGGGCGATGAGGTGGACCTGGCGCGCCTGCCCATCCAGCACTGCTGGCCCGGCGACGTGGCGCCGCTCGTCACCTGGGGCCTCACCATCACGCGCGGGCCGTTGAAAAAGCGCCAGAACCTCGGCATCTACCGCCAGCAGTTGCTGTCGAAAAACCAGCTCATCATGCGCTGGCTCTCGCACCGCGGCGGCGCGCTGGACTTCGCCGACCACTGCCGCCTGCACCCCGGCCAGCCCTACCCGGTGGCCGTGGCCATCGGGGCCGACCCGGCCACGATCCTCGGCGCCGTCACGCCCGTGCCCGACACGCTGTCGGAATACCAGTTCGCCGGCCTGCTGCGCGGCGCGCGCACCGAGGTCGCGCCCGCGCTCGGCGTGCCGCTGCAAGTGCCCGCCAGCGCCGAAATCGTGCTCGAAGGCCACATCCGCCCCGACGCCCGCCACGCCAGCGGCTGGCAGCACGCGCTCGAAGGCCCCTACGGCGACCACACCGGCTACTACAACGAGTGCGCCGAGTTCCCCGTGTTCACCGTGGACCGCGTCACGCTGCGCGAGGACGCGCTGTACCACAGCACCTACACCGGCAAGCCGCCCGACGAGCCCGCCATGCTCGGCCTGGCGCTGAACGAGCTGTTCGTGCCGCTGCTGCAGCGCGCCTTTCCCGAGATCCTCGACTTCTACCTGCCGCCCGAGGCGTGCAGCTATCGCATGGCCGTGGTGCGCATCCGCAAGGCCTACGCGGGCCACGCGCGGCGCGTGATGATGGGCGTGTGGAGCCACCTGCGCCAGTTCCTGTACACCAAGTTCATCGTGGTCGTGGACGAAGACGTGGACGCGCGCGATTGGAAGGAAGTCATCTGGGCGCTGACCACGCGCATGGACCCCAAGCGCGACACGCTGCTGATCGAGCACACCCCCATCGACTACCTCGACTTCGCCTCGCCCGTGGCGGGCCTGGGCAGCAAGATGGGGCTGGACGCCACCAACAAATGGCCCGGCGAAACCCAGCGCGAATGGGGGCGCCCGATGGCGATGGACGCCGAGGTCAGCGCGCGCATGAATGCGCTGGCGGATGCGCTGGGTTTGTAGTTTTTGCTATTAGAAAAATAGCTCACAGCGCTTGAGTGGTAAGGGTTCGAGGCCAAAGATATTGCGAACCTCCTTCATTTTTTCCTGCATGTGCCGATGTACCGGGATATACAGCACAAGGAGGGAATGATGGACATCACCAGCATGGTCAGCAACGCCAGAACGCAGCTGCGGCCCCAAGCGCCTGCCGCGCCCTTTACGGGCAGCTTGCCGTCGCAGCCGCCCGAGGGCGTCACCCTGTCCGAAGGATCGGCGGAAGCGATGGAGCAATCCATGCAGATCACCATGGAGGAAAGGATTGCGGCCAGGGCGAATGAGACCTTCGTGTACAGCCCGACCAAAATGAAAATGTCAGGCACCTATATCGTTGACATCAAAACCGGCGAAGCCATCCCCGATAGAAGAACATCTGATGGAATAGAAAAATTCAGGGCCTTCTTGAACCTGAACGGCGAGGGTGCCGAATACCGTGCTGCCAATGCGGCATGGCTTGATCTACAAAAGAAGATCGCCATGTACTATCCGGACATACCGTCAGGCTTTGGCTTTACCGTGACCGAAGACAAGAAAATCGCCATCACAAATGGAAAAAACGCACTCACCAATGATCAAAGAGCAGTCGTTGAATACCTTGCCAACCAGTCGAAGGCGCTGGTGGATAGCGCCGTAGCCTATGCGGGAGCCATGATAGATTTTGTCGCCCGAGACTACGTACAAGAATCAGGCGTCGGCAAATACCACCTTGATTTCAGCACCTTCAAAAAAACCATAGACATGGGGCTGATATTCAATACCGATGAAATTGGGCGGCAACAATCGCGCTCAGGGCATGTCGGAACTGCCAAGAATCCGCTCACGATCCCCGGATTTCACTCCAATTTGTGGGTGTATCAACTGCAAAGAAATGGCGAGGTGCGCTACAAGATAGAGGAAAGAGAAGAAAAATTTGGTTCATCCGAATAAAAAAGGGGCTTACGCCCCTTTTTTATGTTTTTCTTCTGATAACCAGGAATCACCTTTATGTATGCTCAGAATTTATCAGGGTTTGACTGCAAATGTGGCCCAGCGTGACATATTGGACATTACTGCCACCGACTCCCACATCGGGTTCATTGGCAACTTCAATTCGGTACCAGCCGATGTTGACAGATGCGCTGTATGTGTTTATGTAGTGATTTTGCGTTACCTGGAAACACCTCAAATCTCGATCTTCGACCCCAGCTCCACCACCGCGTTGCTCGGCAGGTTCAGGAAGTCGGCCACGCCGCTGGCGTTGTGGTGCATCTGCGCGAACAGCTTTTCGCGCCACGGCGCCATGCCGCTGCCCACGCTGGGCGTGACTACGTCGCGCGAGAGGAAGTAGCTGGTCGTCATGCCGTCGAGCTCGCAGCCGCGCCCGCGCATGAGGCCGAGCGCGCGCGGCAGGTCGGGGTCGTTCTTGAAGCCGTAGTTCACCGTCACCTGCCAGCAGTCGCTGCCCAGGGGCTCGATCTGCAGGCGCTTGTCCATGCCGATCCAGGGCACCTCGTGGTTGCGCACGGTGACGAACAGGTTCTGCGCGTGCAGCACCTTGTTGTGCTTGAGGTTGTGCAGCAGCGCGTTGGGCACGATGCCCGGCTCGCCCGTGAGAAACACGGCCGTGCCGTCCACGCGCGTGGGCGGGCTGATCAGCACCGAGGCGAGGAAGTCGCGCAGGTCGATGGCCTCGGCGTGGCGCTTGTCGTGCAGCAGTTCGCGCCCGCGCTGCCAGGTCATCATCAGCAGGAATACGCTGGCGCCGATGAACAGCGGGAACCAGCCGCCCTGCAGCAGCTTGAGCAGGTTCGAGCTGAAGAAGGCCAGATCGACCAGGAAGAAGCAGCCCGTGGCCGCGATGCACAGCGGCAGCGGGTAGCGCCAGTTGTAGCGCACCACGAAGAAGGTCAGCGTGGTGGTGATGAGCATGTCCAGCGTCACCGCGATGCCGTAGGCCGCCGCCAGGTTGCTGCTGGAGCGGAACATGACCACGGCCAGCACGATGGCCACGAACAGGCTCCAGTTGACGAAGGGCATGTAGATCTGCCCGGCTTCCTTGACGTTGGTGTGCTCCACGCGCAGGCGCGGCAGATAGCCGAGCTGGATGACCTGCTTGGTCACGCTGTAGGCGCCGGTGATGAGCGCCTGCGAAGCGATCACGGCCGCCGCCGTGGCCAGCACCACCAGCGGCATCAGCGCCCATGCCGGGGCCAGCATGTAGAAGGGGTTCTTCACCGCCTCGGGGTTCTCCAGCAGCAGCGCGCCCTGGCCGAAGTAGTTGAGCGTGAGCGCCGGCATGGCGATGGAGAACCAGGCCACGCGGATGGGCCGCTTGCCGAAGTGGCCCATGTCGGCATACAGCGCCTCGCCACCGGTCACGCACAGCACCACGGCGCCCAGCAGCACGAAGGTGGTGCCCGGGTTGGCCAGCATGAAGCCCAGCGCGTAATGCGGGCTCAGCGCCCACAGGATCTCGGGGTGGCGCGTGATCTGCGCCACGCCCAGCGCCGCGATGGTGACGAACCACACGATCATCACCGGCCCGAAGAAGCGGCCGATGCTGCTGGCGCCGTGCTTCTGCACCATGAACAGGCCCAGCAGGATGACCAGCGTCAGCGGGATGATGGCGCCGTGCAGGCTGGGCGACATCACCTCCAGGCCCTCCACGGCGCCCAGCACCGTGATGGCCGGGGTGATGACCCCGTCGCCGTAGAACAGGCAGGTGCCGAAGATGCCCACCACCAGCAGGGCCCGGCGCAGCGCGGGCTTGTCCTTCACCGACTGCGAGGCCAGCGCCAGCATGGCGATCAGGCCGCCCTCGCCGTTGTTGTCGGCGCGCAGCACCAGCACGACGTACTTGAGCGAGACGATGAAGGTGAGCGTCCAGAAGAGGATCGACAGGATCCCGTAGACGTTGCCGGTGGTGAACGGCACGTGGCCCGAGCCGAACACTTCCTTGACGGTGTAGAGAACGCTGGTGCCGATGTCGCCGTAGACGACGCCAATGGCACCGAGGACGAGCGCTCCCAGCGGTGATTTGGTGCTTTGCACTGTCTGGGACCCGGCGGGGTTCCATGTGGTGTGGGAGCGCTATTGTGCGCTGGCCTCCCCGTGGCGCGCCGCCAGGCGCGTACGTATTGTTGCAACGCGACAACTCCCCGCAAGCCATGCAACCGGCGCGCCCCAGGCCAGCAGACGCCGCGCAAGGGCCGCCCCGCCGCTCAGGGGGGGTCAGTACACCTCGGCCTCGGGGTCGGTGGCCTCCAGCTCGTAGCTGGCGGCCAGCATGGCCAGGCGCGCCACCACGCCGTACATGTAGAAGCGGTTGGGCGCGCTGGCGCCGGGGCGCGCGCCCGGCTGGGGCAGCTGGCCACCGTGGGCGAAGGCCAGCGGCACGAAGGCCGCGCCCGGGGCGTTGAGGTTTTCCTCGTCGCCGCGCTCGGCGTGCACGCGGTAGAAACCGCCGACGACGTAGCGGTCCATCATGTACACCACCGGCTCGGCCACGGCCTCGTGCATGCGCTCCTGGGTGCGCACGCCTTCCTGGACGATGACCTCGCTCACCGTCTGGCCGTCCTTGATGACGGCCATCTTGTTGCGGCTCTTGCGATTAAGCTGCTCCAGCTCCTTGGCGTCGTGCACGGTCATGATGCCCATGCCGTAGGTGCCGTTGTCGGCCTTGACGACGGCGAAGGGCTTTTCGTTGATGCCGTATTCCTTGTATTTGCGCCGCACCTTGGCCAGCAGCGCGTCCACCTGGGTCTGCAGGCCCTCCAGGCCCTGGCCCTCGGCGAAATCGACCGCGCCGCACTGGCTGAACAGCGGGTTGATGAGCCAGGGATCGATGCCCAGCAGCTTGCCGAAGCGCTTGGCCACCTCCTCGTAGCTCTTGAAGTGGCGGCTCTTGCGGCGCACGCTCCAGCCCGCGTGCAGCGGCGGCAGCAGGTACTGCTCGTACAGCTCCTCCAGGATGCCGGGCGCGCCTGCCGACAGGTCGTTGTTCAGCAGGATGGTGCAGGGGTCGAACCCCTTGAGCCCCAGGCGGTGCTTGGTGCGCACCACGGGCTCGATGGTGATCTCCTCGCCCCCGGGCAGGGCCACGCGCGTGGGCTTCTTCACCTCGGGGCTGACGGAGCCGATGCGCACGTGCAGCCCGGCCATGTTGAAGATGCGCGCCAGCTGCGCCAGGTTGGCCAGGTAGAAGGTGTTGCGCGTGTGGTTCTCGGGAATGATGAGCAGGTTGCGCGCCTCGGGACAGATCTTCTCGATTGCCGCCATGGCCGCCTGCACGGCCAGCGGCAGCATCTCGGGCGTCAGGTTGTTCCAGCCGCCGGGGAACAGGTTGGTGTCCACCGGCGCGAGCTTGAAGCCGGCGTTGCGGATGTCCACCGAGCTGTAGAACGGCGGCGTGTGCTCCATCCACTCCAGGCGGAACCAGCGCTCGATGGCGGGCATGGAATCGAGGATGCGCTGCTCCAGCTCGTTGATCGGGCCCGTGAGCGCGGTGATGAGATGCGGAACCATAAATGCCCTGGTGTGAAGGTCAACCGGGGCATTTTAGGGATGCGCGGCGCGGCTTATGCGCCTCGCGGCATATGAAAATGCACCCGGGCCGGGGCCGCCGGACCTCAGCGCTTCCAGAACGCCGGCGAAAGCATGGCCATGAAGCTCAGGATCTCCAGCCGCCCCAGCAGCATGGCGAAGGTGCACACCCAGATCTGGAAGTCGGTCAGCACCGCGTAGTTGGAGCTGGGGCCGACGGCGCCCAGCCCCGGCCCCATGCAGTGCACGCTGGCGAGCACGGCCGAGAAGGCGGTCAGCGGATCGATGTCGGTCAGCAGCAGCACCATGCTGAGCACGATCACCGTGGCGCCGTACACCAGCATGAAGGCCAGCACCGAGAAGATCATGCGGTTGTCCACCACGTGGCCGCCCAGCAGCACCGGCTGCACGGCGCGCGGGTGCACCAGGCGCGTCAGCTCGCGCCGCGCCTGCTTGATGAGGATGAGCATGCGCACCATCTTGATGCCGCCGCCCGTGGAGCCCGCACTGGTGGCCACGCCCGACAGCAGCAGCATGAACACCGGCGCGAACACCGGCCACTGCAGGTAGTCCTGCGTGGCGAAGCCCGTGGTGGTGGCCACCGACACCACGTGGAACATGCCGTGGCGCAGCGCCTGCAGCGGCGCGTACACGCCCTTGGCCCACAACAGCAGCGCCACCAGCAGGCCGCCGCCGATCAGCGCCACCATGGTGGCGCGCATCTCGGGGTCGCGCCAGAAGCCGCGCCAGTGGCCCTTGCGCAGCGCGATGAAGTACAGCGCGAAGTTGCAGCTCGCGGCCAGCATGAACACCAGCGCGATGGCTTCGAGCAGCGGCGAGTCGAAGTAGGCGAAGCTCGCGTCGTGCGCCGACAGCCCGCCCAGGCTCACCGTGGTGAACATGTGCATGAGCGCGTCCATGAACGACATGCCGCCGGCCCAGAACGCCGCCGCGCAGGTGACGGAGAACACCGCGTACACGCCCCACAGGCCCTTGGCCGTCTCGGTCATGCGCGGGGTCAGCTTGGTGTCCTTGATCGGGCCGGCCGCCTCGGCCTTGAACAGCTGGGCGCCGCCCACGCCCAGCAGCGGCAGCACGGCCACGGCCAGGATCAATATGCCCATGCCGCCGAGCCACTGCAGGAAGGTGCGCCACACGTTCACCGAGAGGGGCAGCGCATCGACCCCGCTGAGCACCGTGGAGCCGGTGGTGGTCAGGCCCGAGACGGCCTCGAAGTAGGCGTGCGTGAACGTCACCGGGTGGTTCACCCACTGCAGCGCCAGCCACAGCGGCAGCGCCGCGCACAGCGGCAGCAGCACCCACACCAGCGTGACCAAAATGACCCCGTGGCGCGGCTGCAGCTCGCGCTTGTGGCGCCGCAGCCCCCACCACAGGCCCGCGCCCCAGGCCAGCGTGACCAGCATGGCCAGCGGATAGGCCTGCCACACGCCGTCGGCCTGCCCCAGCGAGACGGCCAGCGGCACCCCCATGGCCAGCGCGAACATGCACAGCAGCATGCCGAGCACGCGCAGAACGGGAAAGAGGTCGCTCATGGCCGGGCCGTAGGGGTCGTCGGAAGAATCAGAAGAAAGTGGCGCTGACGCGGAACAGCTTCTCCACCTCGCGCACCAGGCGCTTGTTCGGCAGGAAGAACACCACGTGGTCGTTGTGCTCGATCACCGTGTGGCTGCGCGGCAGGATGACCTCGGGCTCGCTCGCCTGCAGCGGCACGATGGCGCCCTCGGGCGGCGGCGGCGCCTCGGGGTCGGGCAGGCCGCGGATGATCAGGCCCATGTGCACGGCGGGCGGCAGCGGCAGGTCCTCCACCTGGCGCCCGACCACGCGCGAGCTCTTGCGGTCGCCGCGCGCCACGATCTCCAGCGCCTCGGCCACGCCGCGGCGCAGGCTGTGCACGGCCTGCACGTCGCCGCGGCGCACGTAGGCCAGCAGCTCGCCCAGCATGGCCTGCGCGGGCGACAGCGCGATGTCGATCTGCGTGCCGTGCATCAGGTCGGCGTAGGTGTGGCGGTTGATGAGCGCCAGCACGCGGCGCGCGCCCAGGCGCTTGGCCAGCAGGCAGGCCATGATGTTGTTCTCGTCGTCGTCGCCGAGCGCCAGGAAGAAGTCCACCTCCTCGATGCCCTCCTCGCTCAGCAGCTCCTCGTCCGAGGTCTCGCCCTGCAGCACCAGCACGCCCTCGGGCAGGGCCGAGGCCAGCGCCACGCAGCGCTGCGGGTCTTCCTCGACGATCTTCAGGTGAAAGCGCCCGGCCTGCTGCGCCAGCAGCCGCGCCAGGCGCTCGCTGACCTGGCCGCCGCCGGCCATCATGATGCGCCGCACCGGCCGCGCGGGCCGCCCCTCGGGGCGGTGCAGCGCCGCCAGCACCTGCGGAATGCGCGCGTGGCTGGCCAGGGCGAAGACCTCGTCGCCCGGCTCGATGCGCGTGCTGCCGTCGCAGGGCACGAAGCGGTCGGGCTCGTCGGCGAAGCGCCGGTAGATGGCCACCATGCGCACCGCCACGTCGGGCATCTGCTGGCGCAGCGCGCCGATCTGCAGGCCCACGGCTGGCGCGCCGGGGCGCGCGCGCACCGACACCAGGCTGGCGCGCCCGCCCGCGAACTCGCGCACCTGCAGCGCCTCGGGGTACTCCACCAGCTTGGCGATGTAGCGCACCAGCGAGTCCTCGGGGCACAGGATGTGGTCCACCGCGAAGCCGTCGGGCGCCAGCAGCGCGTTGCCGTCCTCGAAGCTGGGCGAGCGCACGCGCGCGATGCGCGTGGGCACGTTGAACAGCATCTGCGCCACCTTGCAGCACACCAGGTTGGTCTCGTCCTGCGCGGCGCAGGCGATGAGCAGGTCGGTGTCGCGCGCGCCGGCCTCGGCCAGCACCGGGGGCTCCATGCCGTTGCCCACCACGCCGCGCAGGTCCAGGCGCGACTCCAGGTCGCGCAGCCGCGCGGCGTCGGTGTCGATGACGGTGATGTCGTTGTGCTCCGACACCAGGCTGTCGGCCACGCTCTGGCCCACGCGGCCCGCACCCAGGATGATGATTTTCATGCCAAATCAGGCCATAAGCCAATGCAGACAAGCGCTAGAAGCTATTAAATCAGGAGCGCATCAGGTGCGAATCTCACCTTCACCCAGCACCACGTACTTGAGCGAGGTCAGCCCCTCGATGCCCACCGGGCCGCGCGCGTGGAACTTGTCGGTGCTGATGCCGATCTCGGCGCCCAGCCCGTACTCGAAGCCGTCGGCGAAGCGCGTGCTGGCGTTCACCATCACGCTGGCCGAGTCCACGTCGCGCAGGAACTGCTGCGCGTGCACGTGGCTGGTGGTGAGGATGGCGTCGGTGTGGTGGCTGCCGTAGCGGTTGATGTGGGCAATCGCCTCCTCCACGCCCGCCACCACCTTCACGCTGATGATGGGCGCCAGGTATTCCTCGCTCCAGTCCTGCGCGGTGGCGGGCACCAGCGCCGCACCGGGCACGGCGGCCAGCAGGGCCAGGGCCTCGGCGTCGCAGCGCATCTCCACGCCCTTGGCGGCGTACACGGCGCCGATGCGGGGCAGGAAGTCGGCCGCCACGCCGCGCGCCACCAGCAGGCCCTCGCTGGCGTTGCAGGGGCTGTACTTCTGCGTCTTGGCGTTGTCGGCCACCGTCACCGCCATGGCGATGTCGCAGGGGTCGTCCACGTAGGTGTGGCAGTTGCCGTCCAGGTGCTTGATGACGGGCACCTTGGCCTCGGCGCTGATGCGCTCGATCAGCCCCTTGCCGCCGCGCGGAATGATGACGTCGACGAACTGCGGCATGGCGATGAGCTGGCCCACGGCGGCGCGGTCGGTGGTCTCGACCAGTTGCACGCCATGCGCCGGCAGGCCGGCCTGGGCCAGCGCCTGCGCCACCAGCCGCGCCAGCGCCTTGTTCGACTCGATGGCCTCCGAGCCGCCGCGCAGGATGCAGGCGTTGCCGCTCTTGATCGACAGGCTGGCGGCCTCGATGGTCACGTTCGGGCGGCTCTCGTAAACCATGCCGAACACGCCGATGGGCACGCGCATCTGCCCCACGCGGATGCCGCTGGGCTGCTGCTTCATGCCCAGGATCTCGCCAATGATGTCGGGCATGGCCGCGAGCTGCTCGCAGCCCTGGGCGCAGGTCTCGATCACCTTCGGCGTGAGCTTGAGGCGGTCCACCATCGGCGCGTCCAGCCCGGCGGCCACGGCACGCTCCAGGTCGCGCGCGTTGTCGTGCTGCAGCGCCTGCACGTTGTCGCGCAGCAACTGCGCCAGCGCCCGCAGCGCTTTGTTTTTGATAGCTGCTGGCGCACGCGCCATCAGGGCTGAGGCCGTTTTTGCCTGGGAACCAAGGGTGTGGGTGTATTCAGCGATGTCGAGCGCGGTCATGCGCGCGATTCTGACGCAGTTCCCCTGTGCCTGCGCTGACATCCCCATGGCGCTACGCTCGGGCCCCATGTCCGCCGAACTCGCCACCCACCAGCTCCAGACCCTGCAGGACGACCTGCACGCCCTGCGCGCGCAGCGCCTGGGCAACCACGCCTTCAGCACCCGCGCGCGCGCCCACACCGCCTTGCTGGCGGCGCTGCCGCCGCGCTACACCGAGGTGCTGCACGGCCTGCTCGACCGGCTGGAGGCCGGCGCCCTGTTCACCGAGGAAAGCTGCTCATTCAGCCACCAGGACCTGGTGGACAGCCTGCAGCTGTGGCTGGACAAGGCGCGCGCCACGCTGGCGGCGGCCTGATCCAGCCCGCCCTGTTTTTGGGGCAAAACGGGATCCAGCCCTTGCACAGCAAGCGCTGGTAGCTATGGATAAAAGAGCAGCCCTACTGCGGCAGCTGCGCCAGGAACTGCGCCAGCGCCGCATTCACCGGCTGCGGGTGCGTGAGGTTGGCCGCGTGGCCCGCGCCGGGCACCACCACCATGCGCGCGTGCGGCAGGCCCTCGGCCATGGCCTGGGCGCGCTCCAGCGCGATGGCGTGGTCGGCGTCGCCGTGCAGCACCAGCGCGGGCGCGGCGATGCGGCCCAGTTCGCCGCTGATGTCGTCGCGCGTGGCCAGCGTGGTGAAGCACGCCAGCAGGTCGGCCGGCTGCATGCGCTGCCAGGCCGCGCGCCAGGCGGCGGCGCCCTCCCAGCCGTCGCCGAGGATGATGCGCTCGATGGTGCGCGCGCGCTCGTCCGACAGGCCGCGTTCCAGCCATTCCTGGACGATGGCCTGGTGGCCCGCCATCTTCTCGGCCTCCTCGGGCAGGGCCTGGGTGTCGATCAGCACCAGCGCGCGCACCGCCTGCGGGTGGCGCAGCGCCGCGCGCAGCGACAGGTAGCCGCCCTGCGACATGCCCGCGAACACCGCGCGCCCGATGCCCAGGTGCGCCAGCAGCGCCACCACGTCGTCGGCCGAGTCGTAGTAGCTGAACGGCGCGCACGCGCCCGTGGCGGTCTGGCCGTGGCCGCGCTCGTCCCAGGTGATGCAGCGCCACGCGCCGCGCAGCGCCTGCACCTGCGGCGCGAACATGCTGCCGTCCATCAGCAGCCCGTGCGAGAAGACGATGGCCGGGCCGTCGCCCCCGGTGTCCTCGTAGTACAGGCGCTGGCCGTTCACGTGCGCGTAAGGCATGGTGTCTCCTTGTCGTTGGTTGGAACGCGCCATGCTGGAATGCCCCCGCCGGCGGCGCAGCCACCTGGGAGACAGCGAGACAGCGGCGCGCTCGTCAGCGCATGGCGAACGACTCGCGGTGCAGGCGCCAGGGGCGCGGCCCGCTGGCGTGCGCCGCGAGCAGCGCGCCCAGGCCCGGCGGGCCGCAGAACCAGATGTCCAGCGGGCCGGGCAGCGCTTCCAGGTCCTGCGGCCGCAGGCGCTGGCCCAGGGCATCGCTGTGCACCGCCAGCGCCACGGGCGGCTGGGCCTGGCCGCACAGCGCACGCAGGCGCGGCAGCAGCGGGTCGCGCGCCGCATCGCGGGTGCAGTAGTGCAGGTGCGCCGGCTGCAGGCCGCCGGCGGGCGGCACGGCGCCTGGCTGGCGGGCTTCCAGCAGCGCCAGGAAGGGCGTGACGCCCACGCCGCCAGCCACCCACACCTGCTGGCGCCCGGCCTGGCCCGCGCCGTCGAAGCGTCCGTAGGGGCCCTCGACGTCCACGCGCTGCCCGGCGCGCAGGCGGGCATGCAGGGTGCGGGTGTAGTCGCCCAGCGGCTTGATGACCAGGCGCAGCAGCGGCTCGCCTGCGTCGCCCCTGCCCAGCGCGCCGGGCGCGCTGGCGATGGTGAAGGGGTGGGCGCCCTCGCCACGGTCGAAGCGCACGAAGGCGAACTGCCCGGCGCGGTGCCCCGGCCAGCCCGGGGGCATGGCGCACACCACCTCCAGCGGTGCGCCGGGCGCATCGCCCAGGCGCCGCACCGAGGCGATGCGGGCCGTGTGCCTGCGCCGCGCGCCCGTCCAGCCCGCCAGCGACCACAGGGCGGCCACGCAGCCCAGCGCCAGCAGGCCGCCCATGAGCGCCCCCAGCGGCAGCGCCCAGAAGCCGCGCGGCATCAGCGCCACGCTGTGGAAGGCCAGCACCAGGTACAGCAGCGGCATGGCGCGGTGCGTGATGCGCCAGTGCCGGTACGCCACCAGGCGCTGCCACAGGGTCAGCACCACCAGCGCCAGCAGCAGGTAGAAGGCCCATTCGCCCAGGTCCTTGGCCAGGCCGCGGCTGTCGGCGAGCCAGGGCAGCACGGCGTCGCGCGCCGGGTGGCCGGCGCGGCCCCAGAGGGCCTTGATGCCGCCGCCCGCCTCCTTGGCGCCCCAGTGGGCCAGGGCCGCCACGGCCGCGCCAATGCCCGCCCATTTGTGCAGGCGGTAGACCTGGTCCATGCCGCCCAGCGGCCCTTCCAGCCACGGCAGGCGCAGCGCCAGGACCATGACCAGGCCCATCAGGCCGATGCTCCACAGCCCGGTGAGATGGATGGCGTGCTGGCGCAGGCGCCACGCGCCGCCGGCGGCGCCCTGGGCGTCCACCAGCGGCCACAGGCCGAGATCCGGGGGTGCCACGCCCGCCCATGCCAGGGTGATGGCCAGCAGCCAGATGCCGAGTGCCGCTTTGGTGCGCATGGGGTTCTCTTTGGTGGGTGGTACGGGTGGCGGCGGGCGGCTCAATCCCGCGTGCGGGTGTGTTCCACGGCCCCGCTGGCGGCGTTCACGTACAGCTTGACGCGCGCGCCCTGGGCGTTCTGCGCCTTCACCTTGTAGCGCCCGTGTTCGTGCTCGATCTCGCGGATGTTGCGGTAGCCCGCGGCCTCCACGCGGTCGTAGATCTCGCGCAGGGTGAGCTGCGGCGCGTTGGCGGGGGGCGGCGTCTGCGCCTGGGCCATGCCCAGCGTGAGGGCGGCGCCCGTGGCAAGCGCGAGGATGAAGTGGCGTGCGGTCTTGTGCATGATGGTTGCTCCTGTGCAGGGCCGGGCACCGTGCCTGGCCTGTGGCGAATTCTGGAAAAACCGCCCTGAACCGATGCTGAAGGCCGCGTTCATGCGGCGTTCAGCCGGGCAGGGGTATAAAAGCCCGCCATGCCCCTCCGTGATTCCCTCCGTTTGCGCCGCCTGGCCTGGCCGGTCCTGCTGGCCTGCGCCCTGGGCGCGGGCACGGTCCTGCACGCCGACGACGGCGGCCATGACCACGACCGCGCGCGCCAGGCGCTGGAGCAGGGGCAGGTGCTGCCGCTGCGCACCGTGCTCGACCGCGTCGAGCGCGAGTACCAGGGCCAGGCGCTGAAGGTGGAGTTCGAGCACGACGATGGCCGCTTCATCTACGAAATCCGCCTGCTGCAGCGCGACGGGCGACTGGCCAAGCTCAAGGTCGATGCCGTCGATGGGCGGGTGCTGAAAATCAAGCGCAAGGAACCGTGATGCGCATCCTTGTCGTGGAAGACGAACCCGTGCTGCGCACCCAGTTGGCGCAGGCCATCGCCGCCGCCGGCCACACGGTGGACAGCGCCGCCGACGGCGCCCAGGCGCACTACCTGGGCGAGGTCGAGGACTTCGACGCCGTGGTGCTCGACCTGGGCCTGCCCGTGCTCGACGGCCTGTCGGTGCTGCGGCGCTGGCGCATGGCGGGGCGCAACATGCCGGTGCTGATCCTCACCGCGCGCAGCGCCTGGCAGGAGAAGGTGGCGGGCATCGACGCCGGCGCCGACGACTACCTGGCCAAGCCCTTTCACATGGAGGAACTGCTGGCGCGCCTGCGCGCGCTGCTGCGCCGTGGGGGCGAGCACGCCAGCGCGCAGTGGCAGTGCGGCGCCATCTGGCTCGACACGCGCCAGGCGCGCGTGCTCGCCCACGGCCAGCCGCTGGCGCTCACCAGCCACGAATTCAAGCTGCTGGCGCAGCTCATGCAGCGCAAGGGCGAGGTGCTGTCGCGCACCGAGCTGTCGGAGCACATCTACGCCGAGGGCAGCGACCGCGACTCCAACACCATCGAGGTCTTCGTGGGCCGCCTGCGCAAGAAGCTGCCGCCCGGCAGCATCGAGACCGTGCGCGGCCTGGGCTACCGGCTGGTGGACGCCAGCGCCGCCGCATGAACGCGGCGGCGCCCTCCCGCCCCGGCAGCGGCGGCTCGCTGCGCCTGCGCCTGCTGGCGGGCACGCTGGCCTGGATGCTGCTCACCGTCGCCCTGGCAGGCTGGGGGCTGCGCGCGCTGTTCCAGGAGCACATCACCCAGCAGCTGCAGGCGCAGCTGGTGATGCAGCTCGACCACCTCAGCGGCGCCGTGGACTGGGACGCGGACGCGCGCCTGCGCCTGGCCCCCATGGCGGCCGATGCGCGGCTGAACCAGCCCCTGTCGGGCCTGTACTGGCAGATCGACCGGCTGGGCGCACAGCCCCAGGCGGCGCTGGCGCGCTCGCGCTCGCTCTGGGACCAGACCCTGGCCCTGCCCCCAGCCCCGCGCGCCACGCCGGGCGACCAGGTGCTGGCGCTGCGCGATACCCAGGGCCACGACCTGCTGGCCGTGGCGCGCACCCTGCAACTGCCCGACGACGACGCGCCGCCGCTGCGCCTGGCGGTGGCGGCCGACACGGCGCTGGTGGCCGAGCCCCTGCAGCGCTTCACCCGCATGCTGCTGCTGGCGCTGGGCATGCTGGCGCTGGGGCTGGCCGTGGCCGTGGCAGTACAACTGCAGCTCGCGCTGCGCCCGCTGCAGCAGCTGCGCGCGCGCCTGGCGGCGGTGCGCGGCGGCCAGGCGGCGCAGCTGGAGGGGCGCTTTCCGCAGGAGCTGCAGCCGCTGGTGAACGAGTTCAACCACGTGCTGGCGGAAAACGCCGACATGGTGCAGCGCGCCCGCACCCAGGCGGGCAACCTGGCGCATGCCGTGCACACGCCGCTGTCCATCCTGGCCAATGCCGCCGCGCAAGACGGCGGCCCGCTGGCGCAGCTGGTGGGCGAACAGGTGGCCAGCGCGCGCCGCCAGGTGGACTGGCACCTGGCGCGCGCGCGCGCCGCCGCCGCCGTGCGCGCCACCGGGCTGCGCACGCCGGTACTGGCGCCCGTGCAGGCGCTGCTGCGCACCATGGCGCGGCTGCACGAGGCGCGCGGCGTGCGCTTCACGCTGGCCGCCCAGGCACACGACGGCGCCTTTCGCGGCGAGGCGCAGGACCTGTACGAACTGCTGGGCAACCTGATCGACAACGCCGGCAAATGGGCGCGTGCGCGCGTGGTGGTGGACGTGCGGCGCGAGGGCGCGCAACTGTGCTTCACCGTGGACGACGACGGCCCCGGCATTCCCGAGGCGCAGCGCGAACGCATGTTCCAGCGCGGCGTGCAGCTCGACGAACAGCGCCCCGGCGCCGGCCTGGGGCTGGACATCGTGCGCGCACTGGCCGAGACCTATGGCGGCAGCGTGCAGGCACTGGCCTCGCCCCTGGGCGGCGCGCGGCTGCGCCTGTGCCTGCCGGCCTGTGACTGAGATGAAACAACACCCCCCTGAGGCGCTTCGCGCCTTCCCCCCGCTCTCGCATGGCTGCGCCATGCGGGCAGGGGGACGCCACCAGCGCGGCGGGGCGGCCCTTGCGCGGTGGCCCGCGCATGGGCCGCGCCGGTTTCATGGGCTGCGGGTGGCGCGCAGCGCCATGGAAAACTGAGATGAAACAACACCCCCCTGAGGCGCTTCGCGCCTTCCCCCCGCTCTCGCATGGCTACGCCATGCGGGCAGGGGGACGCCACCAGCGCGGCGGGGCGGCCCTTGCGCGGTGGCCCGCGCATGGGCCGCGCCGGTTTCATGGGCTGCGGGTGGCGCGCAGCGCCATGGAAAACTGATAAGGCCTTGGCAGGCTGCCAAGGCAAGAATTCCATCAAAAAACATAGCTACTCGCGCTGCGTGGGTATGCCCTGAAGCCTTTTTTCTTCATGTTTCGTCCATACAGGTGGCACTTGCACCGGGCACGCGGCACCGCCTGACTCAAGGCGTGCCCAAGGCCTGGTACAACGCCACGCAGTCGGCCAGCTGCTGCGCTTGGGCCTGGGCCAGCAGCAGGGCGGTTTGCGTCACCTGCTGCTGGGCTTGCACCAGTTGTACGTAGCTGGCCGCACCCAGGGCGTAGCGGCGCTGCACGGTGCGCGCGGAACCCTCGGCTGCCGAATCGGCTTCGCGCAGGGACTGCAGGGCCTGCGCGCCGTGGTCCAGGGCACCCAGGGCGTCGGCCACCTGGCGCAATGCCTGCAGCACCACACTCTGGTACTGGCCGCTGGCCGCTTGCAGCGCAGCCAGCGCCGCCGCCTCCTGGCCCTGCTGCGCCGGATTGAAAAGCGGCTGCGCCAGTTGCCCGCCCAGCGCCCACACCGCCGCGCCCGCACCAAACAGAGCGCCACTGGTCAGGGCCTGGCTGCCCAGGTTGGCGCTCAGCTGCAGCTGCGGGTAGCGTCGTGCCACGGTGGCGCCGTGCTCGGCGTGGGCGGCGTGCAACAGCGCCTCGCTGGCCTGGATGTCTGGCCGCTGGCGTACCAGCTGCGAGGGCACACGCAGCGGCAATTGCGCCGGCAGGGTGAAGTCGCCCAACGCGAAAGCATGCAGGGGCTGCATGCCGGGGGGCTGGCCTGCCAGCACGGCCAGCACGTGCTCGGCCTGCTGCATCTGCTGGCGCAGCGGAGGCAGGCTGGCACGGGTTTGTGCAGCCTGGGCCTGCAGTGCCAGGGCTTCGTCGGGCGTGGCCTGGCCCAGGCGCAAGCGCGCCTGGGCGATGTCCGCCTGGGCCTGCTGTTGCTGCGCGAGGGTGTGCGTAGCCTCGACCTGCGCCGCCCAGCGCGCCCGCGCGATGGCGGTGGCGGCAATCTGGCCGGCAAGGGCCTGCCGCGCGGCGGTCTGCTCGTGGCGGCGCCATTCGGTGCGCGCCGCGAGGGCCTGGAGCGTGTGCTGGCTGGCACCCGACAGGTCAAACAGGTAGCGCACCTGCAGGCCCGCGCTGTACAGGCTGAAACTGCGGCCCTCGCCACTTTGCCCCAGGGCAGCAGGGGAGGTGTGCTGGCGCTGCGCGCCGACGGTGGCGTCGAACTGGGGCTGCGCGGTGATGGCCGCTTGGGCGTTCTGCAGGGCCTCGGCCTGGCGCAGCGCCGCCTCGGCGGCGGCCAGCGTGGGGCTGGCGGCCTGGGCCTGGGCGATCAGTGCGCTCAGCGCTGGCGACTGCAGGCTTTCCCACCAGGGGCCGGGCAGTGCCAGTCCCGCGACGCGCGGGGGCGTAGCGGCCCGCTGACGCGGGCCGTCGCTCCAGGGTGCCGGAGCATCATCGGGTGCCACGGCGGCAGGAGGGGCCGCCTCCTGGCGGCTGCTGACGCAGCCCGTCAGCCATGCCGCCAGCAGGCAGCCCAGGGCCATGGTGAGAATGCGGACATGGGCGCCCCCCAAAGGGAGCGACACGACGGGGACAGGAGGACGCATGGTGAGACGTGGAAAGCGTGGGTTAAGCCAAAGGCCGGGCTTGGCCCGCCTCTTCGTGCGTGACCCCGTCGCGGATGTGGTACAGCCGCCGGAACGTCGGGATGATTTTTTCGTCGTGGGTGACGACGACGATGGCGGTGTGGTAAGTGCGCGCCATCTCGCCCAGGATGCGCATCACCGCGAGCGCGCGCTCCGAATCCAGTGGCGCCGTGGGTTCGTCGGCCAGGATCACGGGCGGGCGGTTGACCAGCCCCCTGGCGATGGCCACGCGTTGCTGCTCGCCGCCTGACAGCTGCGCGGGCATGGCGCGCGCGCGGTGCTGCACGTCCAGCGCACGCAGCAGCTCCAGCGCCCGCGCACGCGCCTGGCCGTTGGGCAGGCCGGCCAGCATGGGCAACAGAGCGACGTTATCGGTCACGTCCAGGAACGGAATCAGGTACGGTGCCTGAAAGACGAAGCCGATTTTGTCGCGCCGCAACGCACGCAGATCACGCACCTGCCACCCGTTGTCGTAGATGGTCTGGCCGCCCAGCGTCATGCGGCCCGCAGTGGGGTCGGTGACGGCGCCCAGGCATTTGAGCAGCGAGCTCTTGCCCGAGCCCGAGGGCCCGATCAGGCCCACCACCTCGCCGGGGGCGACCTGCATGTTGACGTCCTTGAGCGCGAGCACCGCGGTATCGCCGCTGCCATAGCGCTTGGACAGGCCCTGTATGTGGATGCCGTGGTGCGGCTCTGTCATGGCCATCTCCTGTCACCCTCCGATGGCTTCGGCGGGGTCGATGCGCAGCGCCACGCGGATGGCAATGACGCTGGCCAGCGCGCACAGCGCCTGCACGGCGAAGAACCCGGCCAGCGAGTCCTGCGGCACCAGCAGCACGTATTTGGGAAAGAACGGCGCGGCGAACGTAGCGCTGACCTTCCCTACGGCAAAACCGATCAGGCCCAACGCCAGGGCCTGCTGCAGAATCATCGCGGCGATGGTCCGGTTCTTGGTGCCGATGAGCTTGAGCACCGCGATCTCGCGGATCTTGTCCATGGTCAGCGAGTAGATGATGAAGGCAACGATGGCCGCGCTCACCAGCGCGAGGATGGCCAGGAACATGCCGATCTGGCGCGCCGAAGTGGCGATGAGCTTGCTGACCAGGATTTCTTGCATCTGCGCCCGCGTGTAGACGCCCAGGCGCACGTAGCGGCGAACCGTGTCGGCGACGGCCTGCGCATCGGCGCCGGGCGCCAGGCGCAGCAGCACCGCGTTCACGGTGCTGCTGCTGGTTTGCGAGGCATCGATCGCTTCGCGCAGGCCAGGCACTCCGGGACGATTGAACGCCGGGTTGGCCGCCGTGCGCTGGCGCTGGCGGTGGATGGCATCGTTGTCCTTGAGGAACTGCGCCTGCTGGGCGTCCTTCAGCGGGATGAACACCATGGGGTCGCCGCTGGAAGACACCATGCGCCGCGTCAGGCCGACCACGGTGTACTGGTTGCGCCGGATCGTCAGCTGCTCGCCCAGCGCAACGCCCGAGGCCATGTCGGCCACGGCCTCGTAGTGGCCGCGGGTGATGTGCCGCCCGGCGACCAGCGCGGGGGGATGGCCAGGCGCGCCCCAGCCGGCGCCTGGGGTGATGCCCACCACCATGGCGCGCACGTCCTTCTGCACCGGCGTGTCGCGGCGCACCTGCATGGTGAAGTAGGTCACGTTGGCCGCTTCGGCCACGCCCTCGATGCCGCGCAGCGTGCGGTAGGCATCGTCGCTCAGGCTGGAGGATTCAGCGTACGGCCCCTGCGTATGCTGCTGCACCACCCACAGGTCGGCGCCGCTGTTGTCCAGCAAGGCCTGGCCGTCGTCAACCATGCCCCGGTACACCCCCGCCATGACCAGCGTGACGCCGATGAGCAGCCCCAGGCCCACCCCCGTGAAGACAAACTTGCCCCAGCTGTGCAGAATGTCGCGGCCCGCGAGGGAAATCATGGCGTGGCCTTGGCCAGTTGGGGCTCCACGCGCACGCGGCTGCGCGGAGTCAGTGCTTTTTCGCTGTAAACGATGATGCGGGCGCCCTCCTCCAGACCCTGCAGTACCTGCACGTTGCCATTCAGGTCAGCGCGTCCCGTGGTGACCGGGGTGAAGTCCAGGCCGCCCGGGCCATAGCGCCATACCCCCCGCTGCGCACCAAGCCGCTGGAGGGCGGCATTGGGCACCACTGGCGTAGCCGGCAGCGCAGGCAGGTCGACCGTGACCTCGGCCAGCTCACCCAACGGTGGCAAAGGCGTGGGCAGTTGCGTGAAAACCACCTTGGCCAGCGTTTCCTCCGTCACGGCGTCCGCCTTGGGCTCCACGCGCAGCACCCGCCCGGGCAACGGTGCACCGGGGTGCGAGCGCAGATGCACTTGCGCCGGCAGGCCCGCGGCAAGGCCCGCGGCGCTGGCCTGGTCGATGCGCAGATGGACCCACAGGCTGTGCGGCGCCACTACTTCCAGAACAGCCTGGCCTGCCAGCACGGTGCTGCCAGGCTCCGCGTCGCGCAAGGTCACCACGCCGTCCGCCGGTGCCAGCAGGCGCAGGTGGCTGCGCTGGCTGCGCAGGGCAGCCGTATCCGCCTGCACCCGGGCGGCCTCCTCGCGCACGGCAGCCAGGGCGGCATCGGCCACGGCCAGCTCCTGGCGCTTGAGCAGCACGGTCTCTTCGCTGGTCGAGCGCGCGGCCTCCAGTTGGGTGTAGCGCTGCGCCTGGGCTGCAGCGAATGCCTGGCGGGCGCTGGCCTCGCGCACGGCCGCGTCGGCGCGTTTGCGCGCCGCTTCCTGGGCGCGGATGCGTTCGTCCAGATCCACAGGGTCCATCGAACCCAGGATCTGGCCTGCGCGCACGGCGTCACCCACGTCCACGGCCAGGTGCTGCAGCCGCCCTGCTGCGGTGGGGCCGATGCGGTATGTCTGCCGCGCCTCCACGGTGCCGATGCCGAACAGCGCGGGCCGCAGCACCTGGCCGCGTACCTCGGCTTCGGTGACGGCCACGGGAGCCAGGGGCCCCGAGCGCAGGGCCACATAGCCCAGCAGCGCGGCCAGGGGCAGCAGCAGGGCTGCCAGCGCCAATGTGCGCCGTTGCAGGGCTGGAAATTTCATGGTGCATCTCCTGCCGGAACCGCAGTAACGGCGCGTCGGTACAACGCGAATACCTGCGCCGCCTGCCGGCGCATGTGCAGGACGTCGCCAGCCAGCATCGATTGCATGACAAGGCCCTGGATGGAGCCAATGAAGAGCGTGACGGCGGTAGCGCAGTCCAGGGTGCCAGAGACCTGGCCCTGGGCCTGGCCTTCGGCCAGCCATTGCTGCAGGCGTGCGCCGTAGTGGCCCAGCAGCGTTTGCACCACGCGCTTGGGGGCGGTCATTTCACTGCGCTGCAGTTCACCGAACAGCATGCGCGGTACGCCAGGATGCTCCACCACGAAGTCTACGTGCGCGAGGAACACGGCCTCCAGCGCCGCCAACGCCCCCCCAAGGGCCTGGGCGGCTTGCGCGGCCTCGTCCACCCGGCTGAGCAGGCGCTCGGCGACCCAGACCATGACGGCCTCGAGGATCGCCTCCTTGGTAGGGAAATGCTTGAACAAAGCACCTTGTGTCACGCCCATGTGCTGGGCAATGGCCGTGGTGGTGATTTCGCTCGGAGGCGTCTGCGCAGCCAGTTGGATGACCGCCTCGACCGTCGCAGCCCGGCGCGCTTCGGCCGACAGGTATTTGGCAGGTGAGTTCATGGCATGAAAGATAGTAACTTATTACTATCTTGTCAATGCCGCGGCAGTCCCATGGGTGCCTATCAAGAAGGCGCTGGCACAATCGGTCGCTTTGCAGCTTTCCGCCGACCGCCCATGTTCACAGGCATCGTCCAAGCCACGGCCACCATCGCCGCCATCCACGACCGCGCGGGCCTGCGCACCTTCACGCTCGACTTTCCCGAGGGCTTCTGCCATCAGCTCGCCATCGGCGCCAGCGTGGCGACGGACGGCGTGTGCCTGACGGTGACCGAGATCCTCTCGCCCACGCAGGCCTGCTTCGACGTGATGCTGCAAAGCCTCAACATCACCACGCTGGGCAGCTACCGTGAGGGTGGCCGCGTGAACGTGGAGCGCGCCGCCAAGGACGGCGCCGAGATCGGCGGCCACCCGCTGTCGGGCCACGTGGATTTCACCGGCACGCTCGTGGAGCGCCGCGAACTGGAGAACAACCTCGTCTGGCGCGTGGCCGTGCCCGAGGCGTTCCGCCGCTACGTGTTCGCCAAGGGCTACATCGCCCTGCACGGCGCCAGCCTCACCGTGGCCGAGGTGAACCGCGCCGAGGGCTGGTTCGAGGTCTGGCTCATCCCAGAGACGCGCCGCGCCACGGTGTTCGAGGACGTACCGGTGGGTGGCTGCCTGAACATCGAGATCGAGCGCAGCACGCAGGTGGTGGTGGACACGGTGCGCGAGGCCGTGCAAGAAAGCCTGGGCCGCCTGGCCCCGGTGCTCGAAGCCTTGCTGCAGGAAAAAGGCCTGTCGCTGGACGACTACCTGCCGCGCCCGCAACTGCCCCGATGAACGCCCTGCCCCGCCCCCTGGCGGCGGCGGACCTGCCCGGCCTGCTGGCGGTGCAGCAGGCATGCTACGGCGCGGCGTTCGCCGAAAGCGCAGACGTCTTCGTGCGCCGCCTGGCCAGCCCGGCGCAGTGCTCGCTGGTGATCGCGCAGGCGGGCCAGGTCGTGGCCTACCTGGCGGCGTACCGCTCCTGCCTGGGCAAGGTCACGCCGCTGCACGGCGATTTCGCGGCCTGCGCGGCCCCCGACACGCTGTACCTGCACGACATGGCCGTGCTGCCCCGCTGTGCCGGCCAGGGCCTGGCCCGCGCGCTGTTGATGCCCCTGTGGGCGCGCGCCCGGGCCGAGGGCCTGCGCCACAGCGCGCTGGTGTCCGTGCAGGGCTCGCAAGGCTACTGGGAGCGCCAGGGCTACGTCCCGCGGGCCGTGCCCGATGCGCGCCAGCGCCAGCACCTGGCCAGCTATGGCGAAGGCGCGGTCTACATGGCGCGCGCGCTGGCGGCGCCATAGCGCGCCATTCAAAGCAAAAAACGGCTCCAACCCTTACCCAGCAAGCGCCAGCAGCTCTCTTTTCAAGAGCATCTATCCGGCTTCAGGCCGAAGCCCCCACGGGCCTTGCCGCACGCGCCGCCACGCCGGCGCCCACGAGCCCCGCCGAGGCCACGCCCAGCACCAGCGCCAGGGCCGAGCCGTAGAAGATGGCGGCGGTCTGCCCCCGGTCGAGCAGCGCGCCGAACAGCGGTGCCGCCACGGCAAAGCCCAGGTCCAGCCCCGAGTAGACCGTGCCGTACACGCGCCCCGTGGCGCCCGGCGGCGCAGCGCGCTTGATGAGCATGTCGCGCGACGGGCCGGCGATGCCGATGCCCGTCCCCGCCAGGGCCACCAGCGCCAGGGCCGCCGCGCCCGGCAGCCAGCCCAGGGCCACCAGCAGCAGCAGCACCGCCGAGGCCAGCAGGCAGGCGCTGATGGTCTTCTCCAGCCGCGCCACGCGCCCCACGATGAAGCCGCCCACCACCATGCCGGCGGCGCTGCACAGCATGTAGCCCGTGACCACCATGGCCGTCAGCGACAGCGGCATGGCGTACATCTGCTGCAGCGCCGGGCTGGCGAAGCTCTGGATGGCGCTCAGCGAGCAGGTGCTCCAGAAGAAGAAGGAAAAGCACAGCCACACCGACGGCAGCCGGAGAAAAGCCAGCGGATGCTCGGGCACCGTGGCGGGCGCGGCCTTGCCGCCCGGCCCGGCGGCCGCGCCCTGGCGGTCGTCGAGCGCGTCGCGGTGCCACACCATGGTGGCCAGGACCAGCAGGGCCAGGGCCGCGCCGCTCAGGCAGGCCACGCGCCACGAGCCCGTGGCCGTGGCAATGCCCGCCATGAACACCGGCGCCGTGGCCCAGCCCAGGTTGCCCGAGATGCCGTGCACCGCGAAGCCGTGGCCCAGGCGCTGCGGCGACACGCGCTTGTTCAGGATGGTGAAGTCCACCGGGTGGAACGGCGCGTTGCCCAGCCCCGCCAGTACCGCCGCCAGCACCAGCCCGGGGTAACCGCCAGCGCTGCCCGCGACCAGGCCCGAGGCCACGAAGCTGCCCAGCGCGCCGAACAGCACCGGGCGCGCGCCCACCCGGTCCACCAGAAAGCCCGCCAGCGCCTGGCCCACGCCGGAGACGATGAAGAACACCGAGAGCAGCAGCCCCAGTTGCGAGTAGCTGTAGCCGAACTCCGCGATCAGGAACGGGAACAGCGGCGGCAGCAGCATGTGGAAGAAGTGCGAGGAGCCGTGCGCCAGGCCGATGAGGCCGATGGTGCGCGCGTCCTGGCGCAAGGCAGGCAGGGGAGCGGATGTCGTCATGGCAGCGATGGTAGGCATGGACGGCTGCGGCCGGTTAGCGACAGCCTGCCAATTAATATCGCGAACATGCCAAACCATGCACCGCCCCGCGCGCCGTCGGGCGCCAGCGTCCCGCCGGTGGACGCGCTCACGCCCCACCTGTTCGAGCCCACCGCGCGCCGCCCGCTGCGCGCCAAGGCGCGCTACCTGCCGGCGGACACGCACGTGCTGCCCCACAGCCATGCCTGGGCGCAGGTGGCGCTGTCCACCGAGGGCGTGGTGCGGCTCACCGCCGCGCGCGGCACGTACATCGTGCCGCCTTCGCGCGCGCTGTGGATTCCGCCCGGCGTGGAGCACGCGGTGACCATGGTGGACGCGGCGCACCTGCACACGCTGTACCTGTACCAGCCGCGCGGGCGCAGCGGGCCGGGCGGCACCGGCGCGCCCGGACCTGCCTGGCAGCAGTGCCGGGTGCTGGAAGTGTCGGCGCTGCTGCACGCGCTGGTGCGCGCCCTCGACACCACGCCCGACAGCGCCAGCCCGCCCGCGCCCGAGGCGCTGCGGCGCGAGCGCCACATCAGCGCCCTGGTGCTCGACGAACTGCGCCGCGCCCGCGCCGTGCCCCTGGGCGTGGCGCTGCCGCGCGACAAGCGCCTGCGCCAGCTGTGCGAGGCAGTGCTGGACGACCCCACGCGCCACGCCACGCTGCAGGGCTGGGCGCAGGACTCGGGCGCCAGCCCGCGCACCGTGGCCCGGCTGTTCCGCCAGGAACTGGGCAGCAGCTTCACCCAATGGCGCCAGCAGGTGGTGCTGGCCAAGGCCGTGGCCCTGGCGGCGGCGCGCACGCCCATGGGCCAGATCGCGGCCGAGCTGGGCTACAACCCCAGCGCCTTCAGCGCCATGGTGCGCCGCACGGTGGGCGTGCCGCCGGGGCGCTTCCTGGGGCAGCAGCCGGTGGAGGCGGTGGTGGATGCATCGCCCTGAAACCATCGGTTCTTTTGGCTTCTGACGCTGATGTGGCAAGCGCTGGAAGCTATCCATTTAATAGCACACACTCAGGACCATGACCGTGCCACCGTTTTCCCACACACTGGCGCCATGAGCACCACCGCCCCCGCCATCCACAGCTACCAGCCCCGCCAGGGCCACGGCCTGCCGCACGATCCGTTCAACGCCATCGTGGGGCCGCGCCCCATCGGCTGGATCTCCACCTGCGACGCGCAGGGCGCGGCCAACCTGGCGCCCTACAGTTTCTTCAACGCCTTCAACTACGTGCCGCCCATCGTGGGCTTCGCCAGCATCGGCTACAAGGACACGGTGCGCAACGTGCAGGCCACGGGCGAGTTCGTGTGGAACCTGGCCACGCGCGACCTGGCCGAGGCGATGAACACCACCTGCGCCGCCGTGCCGCCCGAGGTGGACGAGTTCGTGCTGGCCGGCCTCACGCCGCGGGCCTCCACGCTGGTGCGCCCGCCGCGCGTAGCCGAGAGCCCCGTCACCTTCGAGTGCCGCTGCACGCAGGTGCAGCAACTGCATGGCGCGGACGGCGCGGCGGTGGACACCTGGCTGGTGCTGGGCGAGGTGGTGGCGGTGCACATTAACAAGGCGCTGCTCAGGGACGGCATCTACGACACCGCCAGCGCCGGCCACATCCTGCGCGCGGGCGGGCCGGCGGACTATTTCACGGTCGGGCCGGAGCAGCTCTTCAGGATGCATCGGCCCCGGTGACGCCGGGGCCGCACAGGCCGGCCTGCGGGGCACGGGCCCATTGCTCCGCCCAGGCCCACACCTGCTGCACGCCGTCGCTGCCGTCCGGGCGCTGCAGGCCGTGGTCGGCGCCGCCGATGCGGCGTGCGCAGTACGGCACGGTGCGCAGCGCGGCCATGCGCGCGAATTGCGCGTAGGCGGCGGAGGGCACCAGGGCATCGTCGCCGCCCCATACTTGCAGCAGCGGCCAGGGGCTCCGCACCAGCGGCAGCGCGAGCGGCCAGGTCCACAGGTCGCGCCAGTAGCCCAGGCTGCGGCCCTGCACCACGGCGCCATCAGCCCGGCGGCCGGCCTGGATGCGGCCCAGCTCCGCCCAGCCGTCCTGCGCGCCCAGGCGCTCGGCCTGCAGGGCGCCGGCCTGCTGCGGATCCAGCCCGCTGGCGCCAATCAGCACCAGGCCGGCGAGCTGCGGCACCTCGGGCGCCAGCGCGGGCAGCAGCTCGGCGCCTTCGGAGATGCCCACCAGCAACTGCGGCACGGGCGGCTCGCCCTGGCGCCGCAGCGCATCGGCCCGCAGCGCGGCGCGGGCGTGCGCCAGCCAGGCGGACAGGCGGTCCTGCTGCACGAAGCCACGTGCGCAGTCGCCGGGCGCGGTGCGTGCCTGCGGGTCGACGCCGGGCTTGTGCAGCACCAGCACCTGGGCGTGCAGCAACCCGGCGAAGTAGCGCCCGGCAAACGCCCCCATGCCGGCACAGCCGGACCCGGGCACGACCACGACGCGGTAGCGTAGCGGCGCCACGCGCGCGCCGCGCTCCAGCGCCAGCACCGTGGCGCCATCGCGGCCGGGCAGCGCCTGGGTGCGGAAGCCCGAGGGCGCAGGCCACTCAGGCGCACCGGGCAACTGCGCGCAGCCCCCGAGTGCCAGGAGCGCGCCCAGCAAAAAGGCCAGCCTGGGGCTGGCCTTGCGCGGGGGCGGCGCGGCGGGGGGCATCACTTCAGGATCAGCACCTGCTCCGGCTGCTGCGGCGCCATCGGCTGGCCCGCCGGGTAGGGCATGGGCGGCTGGCCCGGGCGCACGCCGCGCGCCAGGTTGGGGTCGGAGTAGCCCAGTTGCATGGTCAGCTGCTGGTACACGTCCTGCGCCAGCGAGAGCGAGGTCTCGCGCATCACCTTGGCCCGGTTGGGCGGAGCGATGTCGCCGCGGTTGGACAGGATCTTGGTGTCGTTGCCCGCGCCCTGCGCGGAGAAGGCGGCCTTGACCTCGTAGGTCTTGGTGTTGATGAGCGAGAAGTCGGCCAGCAGCTGCAGGCCGTACTGGCGCGTGGCGCTGGTGGTGCCCTGCAGGGGCGAGAGCGCGTCGGTGAAGTCGATGGAGCTGACGGAGCCGAACAGCACGTAGTCGGCGCCGTTGAACTCGCCCTTCTTGATGCGCGCGATCACGTCGGTCACCTGCGGCTGGGCGCGCGGCGTCTGCATCTTGCCGGTCTGCACCTGGTTCAGCACCTGCTCGGCCTTGCTGGGCTGCGGGGCGCCGGCGTCGAACGCCTTGCCCTGCACCAGCTTGAAGTAGGTGCCCTGCAGGAGGGCGCCCTTGATGTCGTTGGTGTAGCCCGCCAGGTCGCGCTGCTCGATGTAGCTGTAGCGCCCGGCCACGTAGGTGCCGCTGGCCTGCGCCGAGGCCTGCATGGACTGCTGGCCCGCGCCGCCGTACATGCCGTGGCTGTGGCTGCCCTGCGCGCTCATCTGGCTGCTTTGCTGGTAGGTGCCGGCGACGAAATACTCCGACACCTGCTGCGCGTACGCCAGGTTGGTGACGGCGATGCGCGGCGCGGCGCCGGGCTGCTGCGCCTGCGCGGCCACGCCCCAGGTCAGGGCCGTGGCGGCCAGCAGGGCGCAGGCGGCGCCCAGGGTGGTTCTGCGTTGCATGGAATGCTCCTTATGCACTGGAATTCGATGGCGCACACATCCCCCAAACCGGCACGGCCCAAGCCAGCAGACGCCGCGCAAGGGCCGCCCCGCCGCGCCGGCGGCGTCCCCCTTCCCGGCGAAGCCGAGAGAAGAGGGAAGGCGCGAAGCGACTCAGGGGGATGCCTCCTTATCTCTTGCTGGTTTTGCGGATTTCCTTTTCGTCCTGCCATTCGATGGTGCCCTCCTCCACGTCGAACAGCTTGAGCGTGAACTTGTAGAACACGTCCTTGGTAGAGGCGCTTTGCTTGACGATGCTGGTCAGCTCGCCTTCGAGCTGGTACTTGGCCGCCGTCATCTGGCCGACCTTGGCGGTGGTGTTCTGCTTGTACAGGCCGCTCTGGTTCTGGCGCTGCAGTTCGTCCACGCCCTGCTGCATTTCGTTGATGGAGCGGGTGAAGCGCACCTTGCCCGACTTGACCAGCGCGGTCTGGATGGAGTTCATCACGTTGGTGGTGTCGATGTACTCGCTGGTCTTGTTCTTCACGGTGGAGATGGTCACCGTGGGGCGGCCCTGGAAGATGCCGGTTTCGAGCAGGCTGCCGGTCATCTTCTCGGCGATCATCTGCAGGTCGCTGGAGCCGAATTCGTTGGTGACCAGCTCGACGCCCTTGGCATCGCCGTAGTTGACCTGGCGGTCGAAGCGGATCACGGGCGAGGACAGGTTCTGGCAGGCGCTCAGGGCCAGGGTGCTGGCGGCAAGCGCCAGGGCGAAGGCGCGGCGCCGGGTGGTTTGCTGCATGTTGGCTTTCTCCTTTGCTGTGCGCTGCGTCAGCGCGGTTCGACGTTCATTTCCAGGCGCAGATCGGCGGCGGCGCTGGTCGGCGCCACGCTCTTGACAGTCTGCATCCCCAGGCCCAGCACGCCGAGCTGCTTCCACGACTCGCCGTCGCCGACCTGGTTGCCCACGCTGTCGAGCCAGCGGAAGCGGTAGTACACCGTGCGGTCGCTGCGGCCGGTGTTGGACAGGTCGGCCTGCACGGTCAGGATGTCGTTCTTGCGCACGAGGCGCATCTCGCGCACGGCAATGCCGTTGGCCTCGCCGCGCAGCGCCACCTTGGCGGCGACGGCGGGCGGCGTGGCGGGGTCGTGCTGCTGCGCCATGGCGGGCGCGGCCGCAAGGCTCGCCGCCAGGACGCTTGCCGCCAAGGAGGTACGAAGAAGGTTCATGGATGGGACTCCCGGTTCTGGAAACAATGCGTCAGTTCGCAGCCGCCGCCTTGGCGGCGCGCTTGCGCGGTGCGGGCTTGGTGGCGGGCGCGGGCGCTGCGGCAGGGGCCGGGACCGCGGCGGGCGCGGGGGCCAGCTTGCCCATCACCGCCACCTGGCCGACGAGCACGCGCTCGCCATAGAAGCGCAGCGGCACCAGCGCGTACTGGCCGTCGATGGTGACGGTGCCTTCGAGCGGGCGGCCATCGATGGCCAGTTGGTGCTCGCCCGGCGGCAGGTAGCCGCGCGCCACGTAGACGCGGCCGGGCAGCATGCGCCACATGCGGTCGTCGGCCTGCTCGGTGGCCACCGAGGCCACGGCGCCGACCAGGGCGCCGAACAGCCCGGCGTTCTTCTGCAACTGGTCCTGCACCACGCCCTTGGCCACGGCGCGCGTCATGCCGCGCAGCATCACGCCGGACATTTCGTCCTTGAGCACGCGGCGCGCCATCACGTTCACGTCGACCACGCGCTCGAGCTTCAAGTCCTGCCCGGCGGCGGACACCTGGGCCAGCAGCGGGTCGTTGGAGGGCTCGATCACCGGGTACGAGATGCTCGCCGTCACCATGCCGCGCCCCGTGGGCACGGGCAGCGTGAAGGCCTGGGACTTGCGCGCCGGGGCATCGCCCGCCTCGACGAGGAAGAGCACGTCGGTCATGCGCTGGCGGCGCTTCCAGGTAAAGCTGGCGCGCTTGTCCAGGCCGCGCAGCCCCTCTTCGAGCACCGCCGTTTCCGGCTTGAGTTCGATGGCCTTGCGGTAGCCCGGCGCGGCTAGGCCCGGCTCGTTCATGACCTCGTACAGGTAGCCCGAGAGGTAGTGGCTCAGCGCGTTCTGGTAGCCGTTCTTCAGCGCCAGCACCTCGGGGTCGTTCAGGGTCTCGACGGGGTAGCCGTCCAGTTCCTTGCCGCCCTTGGTGGCGCCCTTGGACTGCGCCTCTTCCTCAGCGGCGGCCATTTCCTTGGCGCGGAATTCGGCGATCACGGCCTCGCGCTCGTGCGTGCGCTTGATGTCCACGCGCGCACTCTCCAGGTCGCCCAGGGCCACGCGGTTCAGCGCCAGGCGGGTGGTGAGGAACACCTTCTCGTAGTCCTGGCCCTCGTAGCTCTTGAAGCGTTCGCTGATCAGGGCGGCGCCCATGGTGCCCATGAGCTGGCCGGGGTTGAGCTTGGCGGTTTCCTCCCACTCCTTGACGCGCGCATCGGCCACCATGAACGACTGGATGCTGTCCTCGTAGCGGTTGTCTAGGCGCAGCAGTTCGCCGCGCTCCAGGTTGTAGAGCAGCGCCTTCTTGTCGTCGTCCGACTTGGCCGACGCGTCCAGGCGCGCCAGGGCGGCGGGAATGCCTTCCGAGCGGCTGGAAGTCTGGACTTCCGTGGCCAGCTGGTCATGGCTTTGCATGGTGGCGCAGCCGGCGAGCGACGCGCTCAGCGCCAGTGCGCCCCACAGGCGGGTGCGCGACATGGTTTTTGGATGCATGGATTCTCCTTGCGGGTAATACGACGGCGAATAGGGACGGCGGCCCGACGCACTCCCACACCCGATCCGCCGCGTGCAGCGCAGCCACGGCAAGGCGCGTTTCTCACCAGGAAAGAAACCGGCTCCTTCATGCATCCCCTCTCCGATGCGATGAATGAATCCGGCGATAGCGTCCCGTTTCGATTGGTTTTATGGTCTGTGACGGCCGGTTTGAAAAACCGGGCGTTACTGTAGCAAACCCTTTCTCACGAACCGTGTGAAATTTGTCTACACCCGTAACGGCAGGCGATAAACCCACACCATGCGCCCGCCCTCGCGCACCGGCCGCTGCGCCTGCGGCGCCACGCCGGGCAGGGGAAACTCCAGGCTCACCAGCCAGCTGCCCGGCGCCATTTCACCGGCCTTGACCAGGGCGCGGGTCATGCTCTCGGGCCGCTGGAACAGGTAGACCAGCTGGTAGCCGCTCCAGTCGGCGAGCCAGATGTCGCCCTGGCGCACGCGCGCCCAGGGGCTGCGCAGCGCGCACAGCCAGCGCAGGGGCCAGCTGCGTTCCAGCCCGTCGAGCCGGGCCTGCGGATAGGCCTGGCGCAGCGCGCGCAGCCCGTCGCCCAGGCCGCACCCCGCATCGAGCACGCGCGCGCCGGGCGGCAGCGGCACCAGCGCTTCCAACCCCTGCAGCGCGCCCGCAGGCGTGGGGAACAGGGGCGCATCGCGCCAGGCGTTGAGCGGGTACACCGCGAGCAGCAGGGCCAGCGGAATCAGCCAGGCCCAGGCGGGCAGCGCGGCGGCCCCCGCCAGCGACAGCGACAGCGGAAAGCCCAGTGCAATCAGCACCCGGCGCCACCAGCGCGCGCCCCAGAGGCTGGCCAGGGTGCCCAGCGCGCAGCCCGCCAGCAGGGCCGCCAGCGCGCCCGCGCGCGGCAGCAGCAGCGCGTGCAGCGCCCAGGCGCCGGCCCAGGCGATGAGTGCGGGCGCGGGCCAGGGCAGGCGCATGGGCCGGGGGGAAGCGTCAGTCAGAACGTGTGAATGAATCCGGCGTGACCGAGCGGCGCGCCAAAACGCGGCCCCTCAAGGCGCAAAGCGCAGCCATAGCGCGGGCTATGGCGAGCATTTGCAACGCAGAGGGGGCGTGTTTTGGCGTGATGAGCGGGCATGTCGTTCACACGTTCTCAGCGCGCAGGCGCTCGATCAGGCCGTTGAGCGCATCGAGCGAGCCGAACTGGATGGCCAGCTCGCCCATTTCCTCGGTGCGGCCGCCGCGCTTGACGCGCTTTTTCACGCGCACCTCGACTTCGGCCATGAGCAGGTCGGACAGCTCCTCTTCCACGCGCTTGAGGTCGCGCGACTTCTCTTTCTTGGGCTTTTGCGGCAGCAGCTGGAATTCGGCCCCGAGCTTCTTCACCAGGCTTTCGGCCTCGCGCACCGAGAGCTTCCTGGCGGCGATCTGGTTGCCTGCGGTGATCTGCGTGGCCCGGTCCAGCGCCAGCAGCGCGCGCGCATGGCCCATGTCGATGTCGCCCGCCATGAGCATGGTCTGCACCGGATCGGCCAGGTTCAGCAGGCGCAGCAGGTTGCTGGCGGCGCTGCGCGAGCGGCCCACGGCCTGCGCGGCCTGCTCGTGCGTGAGGCCGAACTCGCGCACCAGGCGCTGCAGGCCCTGCGCCTCTTCGAGCGGATTCAGGTCTTCGCGCTGGATGTTCTCGATCAGCGCCATGGCGGCGGCGGCCTCGTCGGGCACCTCGCGCACCAGCACCGGCACCGCGTCCAGGCCCGCCAGGCGCGAGGCGCGGAAGCGCCGCTCGCCCGCGATGATTTCGTACTTGCCGGCATGCTCGCCGCCGGTGAGCTTGCGCACCAGTATCGGCTGCATGATGCCCTGGGCCTTGATGCTCTCGGCCAGCTCGTACAGCGCGCCTTCGTCCATGCGCGTGCGCGGCTGGTAGATGCCGGGCACGAGCTGGTCCAGCGCCAGCGTGCTGGGCAGGCCCGCCTGCGCGGCCTCGGCCGGCCCGGCCTTGTCCTCGACCTTGGGGCCCAGCAATGCTTCGAGGCCGCGCCCGAGGCCCTTGGGTTTCTTGGTGACCATGCGTGTCTTTCAGTCCTTGTCTGTCAGCGATTGGAGCAGCGCCCGGCCCTCGGGCCACGCGCCCAGCCCCGATTCGGCATTGATGTGCCCGCGCGCGCCGGCATCGACGAAGCGCGCGCCCCAATCCGCCGCCAGCGCCTGTGCGCGCTCGAAGCTGCAGTACGGGTCGTCGCGGCTGCCCACCAGCACCGACGGGAAAGGCAGGCGCTGGCGCGCGATCGGCGCCCAGCCACCGAGCTGCGGCGCCAGCGCGGGCCGCTCCACGTCGCCCGGGGCCACCAGCAGCGCGCCGCGCACCTTGTGCGCATGGCGCGTGTGCGCCGCCCACCAGGCCGTGAGGATGCAGCCCAGGCTGTGCGCCGCCAGCACCACGGGGCCGGGAGCATCGGCCACCACTTCCTCCAGCCGCGCCGACCAGTCGCCGCGCAGCGGGCGCACCCAGTCGTGCTGCTCCACGCGCCGGTCGCCATGCAGACTCTCCCACGCAGTCTGCCAGTGGCCGGGGCCGGAGTTCTGCCAGCCGGGCAGGAGCAAGATGGTGGAAGACTTCATTGCTATTTTTTCAGGAGCTGCTTGCGCTTGGTGGACGGGCGTTGGAGGCTTTTTTCATGATGAATCGCCAGCCGGTATTCTGCCCGAGGCGCAAAGCACATCGCCGCCGCATGCACCCAGGCATGGCGGCGGCGATGGGGATCGGCGCTCCTCAGCGCCTTTCAGCGCTCAGGACAACCGTTCAAGGACGGCGGCGCAACCGGGTACCGGCAAAGCCCATCAGCAGCAAGGCCATCAAGGCCAGGCCGATGTTATCGAGCACGGGGATGGACTTCGTGGTGGTTTCGCCGGGGCCCGGAACCTTCGACTCGGCACAGCTTTCGTTGTTCGCTGGGTCCTTGTCGCCGGGGGCCTGTACCCGGGCGCAATTGCGCAGCGTGGTGCCGCGAACGTCCGCCATCAGCGTGGCGGTGAACGTGAGGGTCTTCGTTTCCTTGGCGGCCAGGGTGCCCACGTTGCAGGTCACCACGCCGGCGGAAGCCGTGCAGCCATCGGGCGATGCCAGGAAGTTCAGCCCGGTGGGCAGCGTGTCGGTGATCACCACGTTCTGGCCGGCCACGGTACCGTGGTTGGTGGCCTGCAGCGTGTAGGTCAGGGTCTGGCCGACGTTGATCGTGGCCATGTTCACCGTCTTGACCAGGCCGACGTCCAGGTCGCTCACGGGCACGCCGGGGGTCTCGTCTTCGTTGTTCGGATCCACCGGGTCGCCCAGGCTGGTGATGGTGGCCTTGTTGACAACGACCGTCTGGCCCGGGGCAATCGCGTTCACCGTCACGGTGAAGTCGAAGGTCCGTGAAGCGCCTGCGTTCAGGTCGGTGACCGTGCACTCCAGCGTGCGGGTGGCTGCCGTGTAGCTGCAGCCGGAAGGCGCAGCGCCCGCCAGTTCCAGCCCCACGGGCAGAACGTCGACCACCTTGGCATTGCCGTTCACCAGGTGCTTGACCGTTTCCTCGTTCTTCACGGTCAGCCGGTATGCAATCTGGCCACCCACCTCGACGTTGCCGCTGGTGGGGCTGGTCACGGTCTTCTTGATCGACAGGTCGACATCGCGCAAGTCGGCGGGATCGACCTGGCCCTGGTCGTAGGCCGAGGTGCGGTCCTTGACCGTGTTGTCCTTGCTCACGTCCTTGCCGCCATCCAGGTACTCGGCATCGGCGCTCACGGTGGCCTCGTGCAGGATGGTGCCCACGGGAATGCTGCCGTTGTTGATGGCCGTGGCTTTCATCGAGAACTTGATCACCGCCGATTCGCCAGGTGCCAGCCAGGGGAAATTGCACTTCAGCCCGGTCGCGACAAACGCGCAGTTGCTGGGATCAAAGCGGTTGGGGTTCGTGGACGCGACCACGCTATCGACCATCGCGGAGAGCGGATCGAAGGTCGCGGTGGAGCCCGGGGCAGGGAACACGTCCATCATCTCCACATTGGTGGCGTAGGAGGTGGACTCGCCGCTGTTCGTCACCGTGATGGTGTACTGGGTCTGGCCGTTCAGCGGCAAGCCGTCGTTGGTATGGCCCATGGTGATGAGCACATTCAGCTTGGGCTGGTCCAGCGTGACCGTCTTGTCGGTCCTGTTGTCCGTGCCGCTGGCGCTCAAGGGGATGGTCTCCAGCGTGGTGGTGTCCACATAGGCATTGTTTTGCACCGATGCCGGATAGCCCACGGTGGCCGAGCGCAGCGCGTACTTCACGTTCTTCGTCGTGTTGCTGGCGTTGAAGGTGGCCGCCGCCCCCGTCCAGGCGCAGGTCATCTCGCGGTTGGCACTGGTTACCACCAGGCCCGCGGCAATGGTGTCGCCGTTGGCCAATGTGCAGGTGCCACTGCTGATGGTGGGCGCGGTCACCCAGATCATGCCCAGCGGCAACGTGTCCACCACCTTCACGGCCGTGGCCTTGGATGGCCCCTTGTTGGTCGCGTTCAGGGTGTATTCGATCTTCTGGCCGGCAAGCGCACTGCCGGGTGCGGCCTGTTTCTCAGCCGTCATGTTGGTCAGCGCCGTGAGCGTGACGTCCGCGGAATCCTTGTTGTTGTCGCTGTCGTATTCAGCGGTATCCGGAGAGCTGACAGAAGCGGTGTTCGTGATCTTGTTCGTCTGGTTCGCACTGCTGGTGGGGTCCACATACTGGCGCGCCTTGATCGTGACCGTGTATTCGTCGCTACCGACGGGCACATCGTGCAAGGTGCATTTCACTTCCAGCGCATCCGCATTGTTCGCGACATTGCTGTAAGTGCAGGGATCGGCCGTCACGGTGGTCGGCGTAGGCAATTGAACCGTGGCCTCCACGAAGCGGTTGTTCGCATACCTGGGAGCGCCCGTCACCGGATCGGCATCCGGGCTGGTATTCCTGTTCAGGAGGTTGTCCACCACATCGGTGATTTCCACAGTCTTGGCCGTCTGAAAATCCGCTGGATTTGCTGGTGGCACCGTGACAGGCACAGCATTCTTCACCTTCAGCGTGTACACCACCTCGGAACCAGAGACACCGTCACCATGGGCAAAGCCGGGCGTGACCGCTGCCGCCTTGGTAATGGACAGGTCCGCATGCAGGTCTGACAACTTGATCTCGTGGTTGTTCGTCAAGATCGTCGGGGTTGCGCAGTCGCGGTTTGCAGGACACGTCACCTTGGCCTGGTTCGCAATCGTGGCCCATTGGCCCGAGCTGATATGCGCCTTGACTTTCAGGTACAGGTCATTAGCGCCCCTGGCGGCGATGCCGGCCGTCAGCGTACAGGTCACCGTCTGCGGCGTGCTTGCCGACCAGCCCGCCGGGATTGCCGAGCACGACCAGGCACCCGCGGCCTCCATGTACTCCAGTTGGCCGTCCAGCACATCCGTCAAGGTGATGGTCTGGCCAGACTGCACGGGGATATCGCTGTCGTTGTGCACCTTGATTTCATAGTAGAACTCGTCCCCGTCGGCAATCACGCCCGCCGCGGTGTCGTTCGCCGGGTTGGGGGTACCGCCCGCAGCCTTGTACGCGGCCTTGGCGGTGCTCAGGGAAATCTGGTTGGTGACGGTCAGGTCGGCCCTGGAGGTGTTGTTGGTGCCTGGCGAAGGTTCGTTGGCAACCGCCAGAGTGGCCTGGTTTTGCAGCACGGCCTTGCCGCCAGCCAGCGGCACGCTCGCAACGTCCACCTGCGCCTTGAACTTGAGGTCGGGCAGGTTCGCGTTCTGGGTGACCGCGTTGTCGAACGTGCAGACGACGTTCTGGCCGCTGGAGCCCGCACAATCCCACGCCGTCGGCGTCACGACGCCATCGAAGGTTACGTTCGCGGGCAGGGTGTCGGTGATCGTGATGCCTTGGGGTATCAGCAAGCCGGAATTGCGGGTGGCCGTCAGGGTGTAGGTCACACTGGCCGGACTGGCGCCCTGCTTGTCCACGACCGAGGGGGCGACGGTTTTCACCAATGCCATGTCCAGCTGGTTGTTGGGCGTCAGCTTGATCGTTGCGTCATCGGTGTTGTTGTCCGGATAGGCATCCAGGAAGCTCACGCCTCCCGCCGTCTGGCCCGAGACCGATACCAGGGCCGTGGTATCGCCGGAACTGGCGTTCACCAGCACCGGAATGGTGAGCAACGGCAGGTTGGTATTCTTGGGAACCACCGCCGACGCGGTGTACGTGCAGTCGTACACGGGCACGGGTGGGGTTGCGCTGTTGTCCGTACCCGCGACACATGTCCAGGCATTTCCGGGAGACGAAGGAGAGCCCTGGAACGTGGTGCCCGCCGGCTGGGAAAAGCGCACCGTGGCTTTTTCACCAGGATTCAGGTCGAACGCATAGGTGGCATTGGTGTTGCGGGCCTGGAGCTGGTAGTTCACCACGCTGCCCTGCTGGTGCGTGCTGTTGTCGGCAGGGCCGGTGATGGCCACGGCCAGATCGGCACGCTTGTAGGTGGTGATGTTGCGTTCGATGTCGTTGCTGTTGCCCGCGTTCGGATCGGTATTGTCGAGCGCGGTGATCGTCGCCTTCGCGGCGTGGTCGGTCCCTTCGTCCGGCAGGATGACCTTGAAGTCGATCGGCACCTCGGCATCCGACGTCAGGGCCGGGATGGCGCAAGTGATGACGGCCGAGCCAATGGGCTGGCCCACGCTGGGCTGCCCGGTGCAAACCACCCCGGAGCCGCCAGGTACGTCAATTCCCTGGAAGATGGCCGTGGCAGGCAGTTTCTGCGTGAGCGTGGCATTGCCCACCGAAAGGCTGCTGCCGTTGATCTTGGACTTGGCACGGTACACGAACGTGCCGCCCACAGGGGCGTCAACGACATCGGATGTCGTATTGACGGGCCCGCCCACTTGGAAAGCATCGTGGTTGACCAGAAGGTCATACGAGGTTGCCGCATACGCAGTGCCACCCGCCATGCCCAGAACAGGCACCACCAGCAGGGAGAACCAGGAACGCACACGGCGCGGGGAGGGCGGGGCCTGGGGTGAAACGGCCGGCAATGCTTGCCCAAAGGACTGCATGGGCGGCGCGACGGCAGCATGGTTGTGATGTCTTGGCATGGCTGGGCTTTCTGAAGACCGCCGGAGCCCTTGCATGCACGTCTACGTGTGGAACTCCGGCGAGAAAATGCAATCGCGGTCACCGCAGATTGCGTCTGGCCCGAAGTCTAGGCAGCCTCCCCTATGGCTCGCCATACACCATCACTCACAAATACTCACAAATCACAATGGTTTGCAATTGGGGAAAATACGTATGCTTACATACGCTGAATGCGTTCCACCATCTCCTGGGCGAATTCGACGAAGGCCTGGCTTCCCTTGGCTGAAGGGTCGAAAACCACCCCGGGCAAGCCATAGCTGGGCGCCTCGGCCAGGCGCACGTTGCGCGGGATGACGGTGTTGAACACCTTGTCGCCGAAATGCCCCTTGAGTTGCTCGCTCACCTGGGCCTGCAGCGTGATGCGCGGGTCGTACATCACACGCAGCAGGCCGATGATCTGCAGGTCGGGGTTGAGGTTGGCGTGCACCTGCTTGATGGTGTTGACGAGGTCGGTCAGCCCTTCAAGCGCGAAATACTCGCACTGCATGGGCACGATGACGCCATGCGCGCTGCACAGGCCGTTGAGCGTGAGCATGGAGAGGGACGGCGGACAGTCGATCAGCACGAAGTCGTAGTCCACCTGCACGGCATCGAGCGCGGCCTTCAGGCGTTTCTCGCGCCGCTCCAGTTCGACCAGTTCCACCTCGGCTCCGGCCAGCTCGCGGTTGGCGCCCAGCACGCGGTAGCCGCCAGGCCCGGACGCGACCGCCGCCTCCTGCACCGAGGCCGATTCGAGCAGCACGTCGTACACCGACAGCTGCAGGCCGCGCTTGTCCACCCCCGAGCCCATGGTGGCGTTGCCCTGCGGGTCGAGGTCGACCAGCAGCACGCGCTGGCCGATCCTGGCCAGGCCCGCCGCGAGGTTGACGGTGGTGGTGGTCTTGCCGACGCCACCCTTTTGGTTGGCGATGCAGAAAATCTTGGCCATGCGATGGACTTACCTGGAAATGGCCAGCTTGACGCCGAAGCCGATGAGAAACACGCCCGCGGTCTTTTCCAGCACGCGCGCGATGGCGGGATTGGCGCGCATGCGCTCGGCCAGGTGGTGCGTGAGCAGCACCACGGTCAGGCTGTAGAGGAAGGTCAGCACGGCGATGGTCACGGCCATCACCCCGAACGTCAGCAGCCCCTGGTGCCGCGCCGGATCGACGAACAGCGGGAAGAACGCCATGTAGAACACGATGGCCTTGGGGTTGAGCAACGTGATGACAGCCCCCTGCCGGAAGTAGTGGCGCGGCTCCATGCGCAGCACCGGAGCGCTGCCGGGCTTGGCCGTGAGCATCCGCAAGCCCAGCCACGCCAGGTAGGCCGCGCCCAGCCACTGCACGGCATGGAAGGCCGCCGGATAGGCGGCCAGCAGCGCCGCCACGCCCGCCACCGCGGCCCACATCAGCACCTGGTCGGCCGCGATCACGCCCAGCCCGGCTGCCAGGCCCGCGCGCACCCCGCCCTTGCCGGTGGAGGTGATAAGGGCCAGGTTGCCAGGACCGGGGATGGCCAGGAACAGGATGATCGCGGCGACGAACGCGCCGTAGTCAGCAATGCCGAACATGATGGGGAACCCTTCGAGCGTCGCGGGGAGCGACAGGCGAGTTTACGCCACGGCCCCGGCGGCAGGCCGCATCCAGACGATGCAGCGCTCGGCATCCAGCCCCGGCACAGCAAGCGGTTCCACGTGGAACACTTGCACACCGGCGGGCAGCGCGGCGATTTCGTCGTGCGGATGCCGGCCCTTCATGGCAAGCCAGACAGCATGCGGCGCGAGTGCCTGGCGCGACCAGGCGGTGAAGTCGGCCAGCGCGGCAAAGGCACGGCAGCTCACCACGTCAAACGGGCCCGCCAGCGTTTCCACGCGCGCGTGGATGCCGTGCAGGTTGGGTAGCTTGAGCGCCGCCGCGGCCTGCTGGATGAAGGCGGCCTTCTTGGCCACCGTGTCCACGCAGCTGACATCGACTTCGGGACAGCAGATGGCGAAGACCACGCCGGGCAGTCCGCCACCGGAGCCCACGTCGAGCAGCCGGGCGCCCTGCCCTGCCAGTTGCGTGGCAAGGTGGCGGCGCAGCGGCGCCACGGCCGCCAGGCTGTCGAGCAGGTGGTGGGTCAGCATCTCCTGCGGATCGCGCACCGCCGTCAGGTTGTAGACCTTGTTCCATTTCTGCAGCAAGGCCAGGAAGTCCAGCAGTTGGGCCATCTGCCCCTCGTTCAGCGCCAGCCCCAGGGCCTGGGCGCCTTGGCGCAGCGCGGCCTCTATCATGCAGCCTCCATGGCAAAGCCCTTGAAGCCGCCCTTCTTCAAATGCACCAGCAGCAGCGAGATGGCCGCCGGAGTAACGCCCGAGATGCGCGAGGCCTGGCCCAGGGTTTCGGGCCGGTGCTTTTGCAGCTTCTGGCGCACCTCGATCGACAAGGCGGCCACCTGCATGTAGTCCAGGTCGTCGGGCAGACGCAGCCGCTCGAAGTGGGCGGCGCGCTGCACTTCGTCCTTCTGCCGGTCGATGTAGCCCGCATATTTGGCGGCGATCTCCACCTGTTCGATCACCGGCGCGCCCAGATCGCCCAGCGTTTCACGTGAAACATCGCCGCTCGCGTACTTGCCGCCGTCCAGCGACATGAGCGCCTCGTAGCCGATGCCAGGGCGGCGCAGCAGGTCGAACAGGTTGTATTCGTGCTCGATGGCTTTGCCCAGCACGCGCTCGGATTCCTGCGCCGCGAGGATGCGCGGGTTCACCCAGGTGGACTTGAGCCGCTCGGTTTCACGTGAAACAGCGTCACGCTTGCGGCAGAAGGCATCCCAGCGCGCATCCGGCACCAGCCCCATGTGGCGCCCTGCTTCGGTCAGGCGCATGTCGGCGTTGTCCTCGCGCAGCTGCAGGCGGAACTCGGCCCGGCTGGTGAACATGCGGTAGGGCTCGGTCACCCCCTTGGTGACCAGGTCATCGACCAGCACACCCAGGTAGGCTTCATCGCGCCCGGGCAGCCAGGGCGCCTCGCCGCGGCATTGCAGCGCGGCATTCAAGCCTGCGAACAACCCCTGCGCGGCGGCCTCCTCGTAGCCCGTGGTGCCGTTGATCTGCCCGGCGAAGAACAGGCCCTGGATCTGCCGCGTCTCGAAGCTGTTCTTGAGCGAGCGCGGGTCGAAGTAGTCGTACTCGATGGCGTAGCCGGGACGCAGGATGTGGGCGTTCTCCAGCCCGCGCATGGAACGCACCAGCGCGTACTGGATGTCGAACGGCAGGCTGGTGGAAATGCCGTTCGGGTAGAACTCGTGCGTGCTCAGCCCCTCGGGCTCCAGGAAGATCTGGTGGCTTTCCTTGTCGGCGAAGCGGTTGATCTTGTCCTCCACGCTGGGGCAGTAGCGTGGGCCCACGCCCTCGATCTTGCCCGTGAACATGGGGCTGCGGTCGAAGCCGCTGCGGATGATCTCGTGCGTGCGCTCATTGGTGTGCGTGATCCAGCACGGCACCTGGCGCGGGTGCATGGCCACGCTGCCCATGAAGCTGAACACGGGCAGCACGCCCTCGTTCACGCCGCCGGGCATGCCATCGCCGGGCTGTTCCTCGCACTGCGAGAAGTCGATGCTGCGCCCGTCGATGCGCGGCGGGGTGCCGGTCTTGAGGCGGCCCTGCGGCAACTTCAGCTCCTTGAGGCGCGCGCTCAGCGAGACGGCCGGTGGATCCCCCGCCCGGCCGGCCGCGTAGTTGTTCAGGCCCACATGGATCTTGCCGTCAAGGAAGGTGCCCGCCGTCAGCACCACGGTACGGCTGCGGAAGGTGATACCCACCTGCGTGACCGCGCCCACCACCCGGTCACCCTCCACCACTAGGTCATCCACGGCCTGCTGGAACAGCCACAGGTTGGACTGGTTCTCCAGCACGCGGCGAATCGCGGCCTTGTACAGCACGCGGTCGGCCTGCGCACGCGTGGCACGCACCGCCGGGCCCTTGCTGCTGTTGAGCGTGCGGAACTGGATGCCGCCCTCGTCCGTGGCCAGGGCCATGGCGCCGCCCAGGGCGTCCACCTCCTTGACCAGATGGCCCTTGCCGATACCGCCGATGCTGGGGTTGCAGCTCATCTGCCCCAGCGTCTCGATGTTGTGGGTCAGCAGCAGCGTCTTGCAGCCCATGCGCGCGGCCGCCAGCGCCGCCTCGGTGCCGGCGTGGCCGCCACCGACGACTAGACAATCGAATTCCTGGGGATACAGCATGGGACAAGGCTCCGGTGGCGCAGGGAAACCCGCAATTTTCCCACCTTTGGCCTTCCGGTGTTTCACGTGAAACCTGGCCCGGACTTTTTTCCTCGCCCTGTCGTGCTTGCGCCAGATCAAGCCCTAAAAGACCCCACAATGAACAAGGCGTCCGCCGCACCGCTGGCGGAGTTCCTGCCCCAAAAAAGCCGCACCCCAAGGAGGAAATGTCTATGTCGTTCTTTCGCCAACTCTCGCTGCGCACCCAGATGCTGACGGTGGTGGCCTGCATCATCCTGGCAGGCTTTGCGCTGACCCTGTCCATTCTGACCTGGCAGGCCGGCCAGATGCAGCGCGAAGCCGCCCTGCAGTACGCCGGCGAGTTGGCGGCCCACAGCGGCCGTGATGCGGCGGTCCCGCTGCAGCAAGGGCTGGAAGCCGCGCGCACGCTGGCCGCCACCATGGTGGCGCTCAAGGCATCGGGCCACGCCGACCGCCAGACCGCCAACACCATCCTGCGCACCGTGCTGGAAAAGAACCCCCGCTTCATCGGTGTGTGGACGGGCTGGGAGCCGAACGCCTTCGACGGCCGCGATACCGACTTCGCCAGCGCCATCGGCCACGACGCCACGGGCCGCTACGTGCCCTACTGGAACCGCGGCGGAGCCAATGGCAGCGCCACCGTGGAACCCCTGACCGACTACGACAAGCCCGGCCCGGGCGACTACTACCAGATGCCCAAGTCCACGGGTGGCAATGTCCTGGTGGAGCCCTACCCCTACCAGATCGGGGGCAAGAACGTGCTGATCACCACCTTGTCGGTTCCGATCGAGATCGACGGCCGCTTCGTTGGCGTCGCGGGCGTGGACATCACGCTCGACGGCATCCAGGAGATGGTGCAGGCCATCCGCATCTACCAAAGCGGCTACGCCAGCCTGCTCTCCAACCAGGCCATCTACGTGGCCGCCAAGGACCCTGCCCGGATCGGCAAGCCGGTGGCGGCTGGCGACGGTTTCTCCGACGAGCAGCTCCAGTCCATGCGCGAAGCCGTCCGCAGCGGCCAGCGCCTGGAAACGGCCTTCCACGACACCCTCGCCAACGCCGATGCCACGCGCATCCAGGTGCCGCTGCAGCTCGACGGCATCGCCACACCCTGGTCCTTCGCGGCCACCGTGCCCACCGGCGAAATCCTCGCCCAGGTGCGCCGCCTGCAATGGACTTCCGCCGCGCTGGGCCTGCTCAGCATCGCGCTCGTCTCCATCGTCCTGGCCTTCGCCGTGGACCGGCTGGTGCTGCGGCCCATTGGCGGCGAGCCCAGCGAAGCCGCAGCCCTGGCCGAGCGCGTGGCCCAAGGTGACCTGAGCCGCACCATCGCCCTGCGCGCGGGCGACCGCCGCAGCCTCATGTTCCAGCTCAAGACCATGCAGGACAGCCTGGCCTCCGTCGTCGCCCGCGTGCGCGAAGGCGCGGAAACCGTGGCCACGGCCAGCGCCCAGATATCGCAGGGCAACCACGACCTGTCCGGCCGCACCGAATCGCAGGCCAGCGCCCTCGAAGAGACCGCCGCCTCCATGGAACAGCTCGGCTCCACGGTGCGCCAGAACGCCGACCACGCCCACAACGCCAGCGCGCTGGCGCGCCAGGCCTCCGACGTTGCCACCCAGGGCGGCGAGGCCGTGGCCCGCGTCATCCACACCATGCAAGGCATCAACGACAGCAGCCGCAAGATCGCCGACATCATTGGCGTGATCGACGGCATCGCCTTCCAGACCAACATCCTGGCCCTGAATGCCGCCGTCGAGGCCGCGCGCGCCGGCGAGCAGGGCCGGGGCTTCGCCGTGGTGGCCGGCGAGGTGCGCAGCCTGGCGGGCCGCAGCGCCGAAGCGGCGCGCGAGATCAAGGCCCTCATCAGCGACAGCGTGGGGCGCGTGGAGACCGGCAGCAGCCAGGTCCATGAGGCCGGCGAGACCATGCAGCGCGTGGTCGATGCCATCCAGCGCGTGAGCACCATCGTGGCCGAGATCAGCGCCGCCAGCCGCGAGCAAAGCGCGGGCGTGGCGCAGGTGGGCGAGGCCGTGACCCAGATGGACCAGGCGACGCAGCAGAACGCCGCGCTGGTCGAGGAAATGTCCGCCGCCGCCCACAGCCTGCGCCAGCAGGCCGACGCGCTGGTCGGCACCGTGGCGGTGTTCCAGCTGGAGCGCCAGCAGGCCGCCATCGGGCACGGGTAAGGCGGGCGGCACGCCGCGCCGCCCCGGATTGTTTCACGTGAAACCACGCACGCATCCTGCATGCCGGGCGTGGTTCAATCGGCTCCATGAAACTCCTCGCCTTCGCGGGCAGCACCCGCCACCAATCGTTCAACCGCCGCCTGGCCGCCGCGGCCGCCCGCATGGGCAGCGAGGCCGGGGCCGACGTCACGCTGCTGGAACTGTCGGACTTCGATATCCCGCTGTACAACGCCGACCTGGAGGCGCGCGGCACGCCAGCCGACGTGCTGCGCCTCAAGGAGGTGATGGACGCGCACCCGGCCTGGATCGTCTGCTCGCCGGAATACAACGGCAGCTACACCGCCCTGCTGAAGAACACCATCGACTGGGCATCCAGCCCGGTCAGCGGCCACCCCGTCTGGGGCCAGGGCGACCGTCCCCTGGCAGGCAAGGTCGTGGGCATGCTCAGCGCATCCAACGGCCGCCTCGGCGGCCTGCGCGCGCAAAGCCACCTGGCCCCGCTGCTGCTCAATGCGCAGTGCTGGCTGGCCCCACAGTCCTACGCCCTCGGCGCCGCAGCCGAGGCCTTCGATGCGCAAGGTGCCTTGCGCCACGCGCACGACCAGGAGGGCGTGCGCGCCGTGGTCACGCAGGTGCTCTGGGCCGCGCAGCGCCTGCACGGCTAGTGTCGTGAGTTAGAAGTTCGCAAACAAAATCTCTCGACGCTCGCGAGGATGTCGTCGGCGGTCTTGGACCACACGAACGGCTTCGGGTGGTCATTGTTGTTCTTGATGTAGTGCCTGATCGCCTGTTCGAGTTGTCGTGTGGAGCGATGAGTGCCGCGGCGGATGTACTTTTGCGTCAGGGTGGAGAACCAGCGCTCGACCTGGTTCAGCCAGGACGCAGAGGTCGGGGTGAAGTGCACGTGAAAGCGCGCATGCCGGGCAAGCCAGCTTCTGATGGCAGGAGTCTTGTGTGTTCCGTAGTTGTCCATCACGAGGTGGATGTCCAGCACCGCCGGCACGTTGGCCTCGATGGTGCGCAGGAACTGCAGGAACTCCGCGCTTCGATGGCGGCGATGCAAGTCCCCGATGACGGACCCGGTGGCATCCAACGCCGCGAAGAGCGTGGTCGTGCCGTGGCGCTCGTAGTCGTGGGTACGCCGCTCGGGGATGCCCGGGGCCAGGGGCAGCAGGGGCTGCGTGCGATCGAGTGCCTGAATTTGACTCTTCTCGTCCACGCACAGGACCATGGCCATGAGCGGCGGGTCCAGATACAACCCGACGATGTCGCGCACCTTCTCCACAAACAGGGGATCGCTGGAGAGCTTGAAGGTCTCTTGGCGATGAGGCTGGAGTCCGAATGCGCGCCAGATGCGAGACACCGCCGTTTGCGACATGCCGGTTTCGCGCGCCATGGTGCGGGTGCTCCAATGCGTCGCCGCATCGGGAACGCTCTCCAGCGTCTTGGCGATTACGGCGTCGACCCGCGCGTCGTCAATCGTTCGCGGTGCGCCAGGCCGAGGGGCGTCCAGCAGTCCGTCCAGCCGATGCTCGACGAATCGGGCGCGCCACTTCGAAACCGTCTGCTGCGTCACGCGCTGGCGGCTTGCAACCACCTGGTTGTCCACGCCTTCGGCGCAGGCCAGAACAATGCGAGCGCGCAACGCCAGCGCCTGCGCGGTCTTGCGCCGCAGCGTCAGCGCTGTGAGCTGCTCGCGCTCGGTTTCGCTCAGCACCAGTTCTGCCTTGGGTCTTCCTCGCATGGCCGCCTCGTCGTGTGCATACGGTACACGATCGATTCGGCCATCTTCGATTAGTTCAACGAACTTCTAACTCACGACACTAGGTGGAATGCCGCCCGGGCTGCGGTGCCTGCTGCACCGCACCGTCCATCTCCTCACCGATTCCCGGCATGCCCCAGGGCAAGCCCGCCGGCGTGCCCTGCGTGCAGCTCGGGCCCGGCGCGCGCTGCCGCATCTTCGGCCACCCCGGGCGCCCTGCCGTCTGCGCCTCGCTGCAGCCGAGCGAGGCCATGTGCGGCACCAGCCGCATCCAGGCCATGCAGTGGCTTACCTGGATGGAACAGGCCACCGCCCCGCGCGCTCCGCCTGAAAGCGAAAGCCCCGCGGCGGACAGGCCGCCACACATGGCATAGCATGGCGGCCAGCCATCCACACCACCGAAAGGAAGGATCTCGCATGAAGCTGTACTACTCCCCCGGCGCCTGCTCGCTGTCGCCCCACATCGTTCTGCACGAGGCCGGCCTGGCCTACACCCCGGTGCTGGCCAGCACCAAGAGCCACAAGCTGCAGGACGGCACGGACTTCTACACCATCAACCCGCTGGGCTACGTGCCCGTGCTGGAGCTGGACGACGGCGCCCGCCTGCGCGAAGGCCCGGCCATCGTGCAGTACCTGGCCGACCAGGCGCCGCACAAGAACCTGGCCCCGGCCAACGGCACGCTGGCACGCTACCGGCTGCAGGAATGGCTGACCTTCATCGGCACCGAGCTGCACAAGGGCTTCGGCCCGCTGTTCACCCCCGGCACGCCCGAAGACTACAAGCCCCTGGTGCGCGAGCGCCTGCTGGGCCGCCTGCAGTGGGTGGATGGCGAACTGGCGCACAAGCCCTACCTGATGGGCGAGCAGTTCACCGTGGCCGATGCCTACCTGTTCACCGTCAGCAACTGGTGCGGCCATGTCGACGTGGACATCTCCGGCCTCAAGCACCTCACGGCCTACCGCGAGCGCGTGGCGGCCCGCCCGGCCGTCCAGGCCGCAATGAAGGCCGAGGGCCTGCTCAAGTAAGGGCCCCCGTGCCTCCCCGCCTGCTGCGCAGGGGAGGCACGCCACGAGTCCCCTTGTTGACGCAGACCGGCTGCGCGTTGCGCGCCAAGGCGGTACCCTCCCAGGCACAGTCACCACTACCGCCTCCGCGTAGGCCGATTCCATGAGCACCCTTTTCGATCCGATCCAAGCCGGCGACCTGCACCTGTCCAACCGCATCGCCATGGCGCCCCTGACGCGCAACCGCTCGCCGCGCAACGTGCCCGGCGAACTCACCGCCACCTACTACGCCCAGCGCGCCGGCGCCGGGCTCATCGTCTCCGAAGGCACGCCCATCAGCCAGCAAGGCCAGGGCTACGCCGACGTGCCCGGCCTGTACCTGCCCGAGCAGCTCGAAGGCTGGAAGCGCGTGACCCAGGCGGTGCACGCGCGCGGCGGCAAAATCGTGGCGCAGTTGTGGCACGTGGGGCGCGTCTCGCACACCAGCCTGCAGCCTGGCGGCGAAGCGCCCGTGGCACCCTCGGCCGTCACCGCGCAATCCAAGACCTACCTGATTGACGCCGCCACCGGCCAGGGCGGCTTCTTCCCCACCTCGGCACCGCGCGCGCTGGATGCCGAGGAACTGCCCGGCATCGTCCAGGCCTACGCCAACGCCGCGCGCAACGCCGTGCAGGCCGGCTTCGACGGCGTGGAAATCCACGGCGCCAACGGCTACCTGCTCGACCAGTTCCTCAAGGACGGCGCCAACCAGCGCACCGACGCCTGGGGCGGCAGTGTGGAAAACCGCGCGCGCCTGCTGGTACAGGTGGTCAGCGCCGTGGCCGACGCCATCGGCGCGGGCAAGACCGGCCTGCGCCTGTCGCCCGTCACCCCGGCCAACGACATCCGCGACAGCCAGCCGCAGCCGCTGTTCGAGTACGTGGCGCGCCAGCTCGCGCCGCTGGGCCTGGCGTTCATCCACGTCATCGAAGGCGCCACCGGCGGGCCGCGCGAGGTCGAGGGCCGCCCGTTCGACTACGCCGCCTTCAAGGCCGCCTACCGCGACGCCGGCGGGCGCGGCGCCTGGATCGCCAACAACGGCTACACGCGCGACATGGCGCTGCAGGCCATCGCCAGCGGCCACGCCGACATGGTGGCCTTCGGCCGCGACTTCATCTCCAACCCCGACCTGGTGGAGCGCCTGCGCCAGGGCGCGCCGCTGAACGCCTGGCAGCGCGAGACCTTCTACGGCGGCGGCGCCGAAGGCTATACCGACTACCCCACGCTTTGAGTGTATTTGGGCTCCAGCGCTTTCCAGACAAGCGCTGGCAGCTCCTGAATCAGGAGCAATTACACATCTTCAAGCACGCGCAGGGCGCGCAATGCCTGCTTCAATTCGGCTTCTAAGTTTTGGAAAGCAGCCAGTTGGCGCAGGCGGGGCAGCGCCACTTGCTCACCCAGGGCACCCATCCGCTCGTTCACACTGTGTTGCCGTCTGCGGCGCCCACCGGCCTGGCTGGCCTTGAAGGCGGTTTCCAGGCACTGTTTGGGGTCTGCCAGCCTTTCCACAGCCCTGGCGGACGGAGGCAAGCCCAGGGCTTGGTCAGTGAGCGTGGTGCCGAACACTTTCCGCAGTGCATCGCCGTCGCACAGCGCCCATGCCTCAATGGTCTGCACGGGAATGACTGCAACACCCTGGCAGGCCTGGTCGAACGCCTCACGCAGTTTGTCCAGCCCCGGCTGCGCGCGTTCGCTACGGGCCTTGGCGGCATCGCCATCGGCGTCGGCATGCACGAACAGGATCGACCACGCGCCCTTGGCCTGGAGGGCCGCCCCAAGGATGCGCTCGTCCCTGCGGGCCTGCCTCAACGCGGCCACATCCGGCAGCATCAGGATTTCGTCGTTGAACTCCACAAGGTGCGGCGATGCAGCGCACACCTCCCCGCACAACCGCCTCAGGATGGGGCCAAGAAAGCGGTCATCGGTACGGCCCTCGGCGTACAGGGCCAGTCCCAGGTAGCGCATGGCCTAACCCTCCGCGCTCACGGTGCCCAGGACGTTGTTCACCTCCAGCGGAGACACATGGCCTTGGGGGATGTTCTCGAACAAGGACGCCTGGGGCGTGTTCGGGCGAACCACGGGGCGCAGCCGGGTCTTGCGCCGCAACTCCTTGCGCAGGGGATCGCTCACGGTGGCCGTGTCAGCGAACAGAATCTCGGCATTCAGAGGTTTGCCATCCTCATCCGGCTTTTGCAAAGCAGACAGCACCACGGGTGAATGGCTGTTGAGCAGCAATTGACACAGCGGCGGAACCAAGCCGTCTTCCGCAGCATACGTTGCAGGCTTGGCAACCATGTCGTTCAACCGGCGCACGAGTTGCTGCACCCTCCCTGGATGCACACCGTTCTCGGGCTCCTCGAAGCAGATCAGCCCGCGGTGCTGCGGATCATTGAGCAACGTCAACAACGCCAGCACGCGCAGGGTGCCATCGGAAATCACGCGCGACGTGTAGGGCAGACCATCGCGCATGGTCAGTTCGATGCGGTATTCGCGGCTGGCGTCATGCAATGCCGCATCAAGCTGGACAACCCCGGGAATCAGGCTGCCCAGTTCACCGGCGATGTCGCTCAACACACCATTGGGACGCTCGGCCGTCGCCGTCTCCGCCTTGAGCCGGGCCAGCACGGCCGCCAGATTGGCCCCATCCGCATCGAGCACATCGGAAGCCGTTGCCGACACAGGTTTGCGCAGCAATGCCGGATCAAGCTGCAGCAGGCGCCAATGGCGCATTTCCTCACGCAGGGCGAACAGGTGCGGAAATTCGGCATTCGTCACGCTGTAGAGCACCGTCGCTTCCGCCGCGCTGGCCGGGCGATTACGACCTGGCTTTCCGTCCTGGTGAATGTTGAACGACAAGCCTTCCGAGAGTTTTTCCGTCGTCAGCCAGGGCTTGGAACGGCTGTATTTGAGATACGCCTGCCGGAATGGCTTGGTGGGTTTGTGCGCCCTCACCCAGGCATCTTCCATGCTTCTGATGGGATAGACCGCCTCCTCGGCGACCTGCACACGCTCCAGCCCGTTTTTGAGCTGCCGCCGCTCCAGCGTCACCTCGTAGCGCATGCGCGTGTGCGTCAGCTTGACTTCACTGCCCCACGGGTCGCGCACCAGCGGATCGACGAGCACCTCGGCCGCCAGGCAAATTTGCGTCGCACGGCCCTGGCCGGAAGTCTGGCGAAACAGTTCCAGCGGCTCGCCGCGCATCTCCTTCAAGGCTTCATTGACATCCCTCGTCGCCAGGTGGGACAGCAGCTTGATGGCATCGAACAGATTGCTCTTGCCTGCCGCGTTGCTGCCCAGAATGACGGTGAAGGGGCTGAAGCTGATATCGAGACACTCAAAGGTCTTGAATCCGTTGATTTCCAGGCGGGTCAGCATACAAGGCTTCCTTGTCGTAGAACACAGATTGTCGCCCACCCATAGAGCGCCAACCCATGCATTGAAAAATGCCGGTAACCCATTGCCAGCAAGCGCTGGCAGCTATCGAATCAAGTGCAACCAACCGGAAACACCAACTGCACGCGCAAGCCCCGGCCCTCCGGCGCCGGAAGCAATTCCAGCCGCGCGCCCAGCAGCTCGGCGTAGCGCGCCACGATGCCCAGGCCCAGCCCGGCGCCCTCGCCCAGGCGCTCACCCTCGCGGCCCTGCACCCAGCGCTGGCGCAGCGCCTGGCACTGCGGCGCGGCAATGCCCGGGCCGTTGTCGATCACCGACAGCAGCACCTCGCCCTCCCCGCTCCCCGCCCCACCCTCGCCCGCGCGTGCCAGCGCCACCGTCACGCGCGGCGTCTCGCCGCCGGGCGGCTGGCCATAGCGCAGGGCGTTGTCGATCAGGTTGCTCAGCACCCCCTCGATCAGCAGCGGCAGCCCCTGCACTACCACCGGCTGCTCCAGCCCCTGGGCGCCCAGGTCCACCCCGGCGGCGTCGGCGCGCGGCAGGAAACGCAGCACCGTCTCCTGCACCAGCGCGTCCAGTGCCACCGCCTGCAGCGGCATGGCGCCGCGCGCCTCATCGGCCAGCGCCAGCGCCAGCAACTGGTCCACCAGGTGGCTGGCACGCGCCTCGCTGCGCACGATGCCCGCGAGCTGTTCGCGCCACACGGCGCTGTCGTGCTGCGCCAGGCCGTAGCTGGCCTGCGCGCGGATGCCTGCCAGCGGCGTGCGCAGCTCGTGCGCCACGTTGCCCGCGAACTCGTGCAGCGCGCGCACGCCTTCGCCCACGCGCCCCAGCAGCGCGTTCACCGCCTGGCCCAGGCGCTGCAGGTCGCGCGTGCCGGCCTGCACCGGCAGGGGCGCGAGGTCGCGCGCGTCGCGCTGCTCCAGCGCCTGCTGGAAGGCGGCCAGCGGCTGCAAATCGCGCGCGATGGCGCGGCGCAGCCACCAGGCCAGCACCCCGAGCAGCAGCAGCTGCGGCACCAGCGAATACAGCAGCGCGCTGCGCAGCATGGCGTTGCGGCTGTGCACGGTCTGCGCGGTGACGACCTCGAACGCCGCCTGCGCGGGCCGCACGCGCACCACGCGCAGCGCCTGGCCGCGGAAATGGATGTCGGAAAAGCGGTACGGCTCGCCGTCTTGCAAGGTCTCGGCGGCCAGGTGGGCGTTGCCCGCCAGCAGCGAGCCGTCGCCGCGCAGCACGGCGAAATACACCGTGTCCACGTGGTCGAACAGCAGCGCCTTGACCTCGCGCGGGCTCAGCGCCAGCTCCAGCCCCTGGCCGCCCTGGCGCACGTTGGCGGCAATGGCGTAGGCGTCGTCGAGCAGCGAGCGGTCGAAGGCGCGCTGCGTGAACAGGTTCGCCACGCCCACCGACGCCATGGTGCCCGCCAGCCACACCAGCGCCAGCGGCACCAGCACGTGGCGCGCCAGCCGCGCGCGCAGCGAGGGCAGCGCGGCGCCGCTCATGGCCCGGCCTGCGGCTGCGCCTCGGCCATGTAGCCCAGGCCGCGCAGCGTGCGGATGCCCGCGCCGCTGCCCGCCAGCTTCTTGCGCAGGCGCGAGATGAAGGCCTCCAGCGCGTTGTCGCCCAACGCCTCGGCGAAGTCCGACAGCTTGTCCGACAGCGCGCGCTTGCTCACCACGCGGCCGGGCGGCGTCATAAGCTCCCACAGCACCTCGAACTCGCGCGCCGGCAGCTCCAGCGCCGCGCCGTGCAGCGTGAAGCGGCGCGCACGCCGGTCCAGCGCCAGCGCGCCGAGCAGCGTCACGTCCTGCGCGCCCTGGCTGCGCCGCGCCAGCGCGCGCAGGCGCGCCTCCACCTCGGCCAGTTCGAACGGCTTGCCCAGGTAGTCGTCGGCCCCGGCGTCGAGCCCGTCGATGCGCTCCTGCGTGCGGCCGCGCGCCGTCAGCACCAGCACCGGCGTGCGGTCGCCGCGCGCCCGCGCGGCGCGCAGCAGCGTCAGGCCGCTGGCCGGGGCGCTGCCCTGGCCTGCGTCCTGTGGCAGGTTCAGGTCGAGCAGCACGGCGTCGTAGGGCTGCACGTTCCAGAAGTGGCGCGCCTCGGCCACGCTGGCGGCCACGTCCACGCGGTGGCCGGCGTCGGCCAGGCTGCGCCGCACCACGGCGCGCAGCACGGCATCGTCTTCAACGAGCAGGATTCGCATGGGAGCGTGTTCAGGAGGTCAGGCGCTGGTCAGGCACGGGGCGCGATAAACGCGGCCCATGAGGATACGACAGTTGTTTCTGATCAGCGCCCTGGCCGCCGCCCTGCCCGGCGGGGGCCATGCGGCGCAGCCGCTCACCCTGGCCCAGGCCCTGGCCGCCGCCCAGGCCAACAGCGACGTGGCGCTGGCGCGCCACGCCCTGAGCGCCGCGCGCGCCGACGTGCTCGCCGCCGACCACGCGCCCGCCCCCGTGCTCAGCGCCAAGGCCGCGTCCATCGACCTGCAGAACGGCGTGGGCGGCGGCAACGCGCTCACGCGCAAGCGCATCGACAAGTCCATCGGCATCGACTGGACCTGGGAGCGCGGCAACAAGCGCGGCCTGCGCACCCAGGCGGCGCAGGCTGCCGCCCAGGCCGCGCAGGACGATGTGGCGGACACCCAGGTGCAGCAGCTGCAGGCCACGCTGGCCGCCTACTACGAGCTGCTGGCGGCGCAGGAGCGCCTGCGCGAGACGCGCGCCATCGAGGACGGCCTGGTGGCCCTCGACCACAGCGCCGCGCAGCGCGTGCGCGCGGGCGACCTGTCGGCGCAGGACGGCGCGCGCACGCGCATCGAGGCCGAGCGCGCGCGCGCCGACACGCAGGCCGCCGAACTGGCGCGCGCCCAGGCCGCGCTGGCGCTGGCGCAGCGCATCGCGCGCGGGCCCGACATCGAGGCCACGCCCGAGGACTGGCCCGCGCGCAGCGGCCCGCCCGCGCCCGCCACCGACCTGGAGGCCCTGGCCGGGCAGCGCCCCGACGTGCGCGCCGCCCAGGCGCGCGTGCAGGCCGCCCAGGCGGCGCTGGAGGGCGCGCTGGCCCTGCGCAAGGCCGACGTCACGGTGGGTGCCTCGTACGACCACTTTCCCGGCACATCGACCCGGCTGCTGGAGCTGCGCGCGCAGTTCCCGCTGCAGTGGGGCTACCGCTTCGAGGGCGAGGTGCAGCGCGCCCAGGCGCAGCGCGACCAGGCCCAGGAGGCCCTGGCGCAGACGCGCCGCGCCGCGCTGCTCGACCTGCAGGCGCTGCAGGCCGCCCTGGCCAGCGCGGCCCAGCGCGCCGACGGGTACGAGGGCGGCATCGTGCCGCGCGCGCGCCAGGTGGCGCAGAGCGCCGAGCTGGCCTACGCCAAGGGCGCCATCGGCCTGACCGACCTGCTCGACGCCCGCCGCACGCTGCGCGCCACCCTGCTCGAAGCCATCGGCGCCCGGGCCGACTACGCCAAGGCCGAGGGCCTGTGGCGGCTGCGCACCCAGCCTGCGGCGTCCAGCCCGCCCTGATCCATTCATAGCAAAAACAGCCTCCAGCGCTTAACCATCAAGCGCAAGCAGCTATAAAAACATGAGCAAACCAACCCTCCTTCTCCCCGGCGCCTGCATCGCCCTGGCGCTGTGCGCCGCGCTGGCCCTGCCCGGCTGCCAACAGGCCAGCCCGCCCCCGGCCGAACCCGAGCCCGCGCCCCCGGTGCTGCAGGCCGGGCAGCTGCACTACGCCAGCGGCCACCCGCAACTGGCGCTGCTGGCCGTGACCGAGGCCCGCCCGGCCAGCGCGCTGCGCGTGGACCTGCCCGCGCGCCTGGTGTGGAACGAGGAGCGCACGCAGCGCATTGTCCCGGCCTTCGCCGGGCGCGTGGCCGCCATCCGCGCCGACCTGGGCCAGCGCGTGCAGGCCGGTGCCACGCTGGCGCTGCTGGCCTCGCCCGATTTCGGCCAAGCCCAGGCCGACACCGCCAAGGCCCACGCCGACCAGGTGCTCGCCCAGCAGGCGCTGGCGCGCCAGCGCGAGCTGTTCGCCGCCGGGATCGTGGCGCGCAAGGAGCTGGAACAGGCCGAGGCCGACGCCGCGCGCGCCCACGCCGAATCGGCCCGCGCGCTGGCGCGCACGCAGCTGTATGGCGGCGGCGCCGGCGTGAGCCAGCAGCTCGCGCTGCGCAGCGGCATCGACGGCGTGGTGGTGGAGCGCAACCTCAACCCCGGCCAGGAGCTGCGCCCCGACCAGGGCGGACCGGCGCTGTTCGTGGTGACCGACCCGCGCTCGCTGTGGGTACAGATCGACGCGCGCGAGGGCGACCTGGACTCGCTGCGCCCCGGCGACAGCTTCACGCTGCAGGTGCCCTCCTACCCCGGCGAGACCTTCACGGGCCGCGTGACGGCCACGGCCGATGCGATCGACCCTACGACGCGCACGCTCAAGGTGCGCGGCCTCGTGCCCAATGCCGACCGCCGCCTCAAGGCCGAGATGCTGGCCACCGCGCGCGTGAACGAGAGCCGCAGCGGCGGCGTCGTCGTGCCCGCCGAGGCCGTGACGCTCACGGGCGCCACGCACACCGTCTACGTGCAGCGCGAGGCGGGCGTGTTCGAGCCACGCACCGTCACGCTCGGCCATGAGGGCCCGCGCGACGCCATCGTCGCCACGGGCCTGTCGGCAGGCGACAAGGTCGTCACGCAGAACGTGCTGCTGCTGGCGCGGCAGTTCCAGATGCTCGCGGAAGACGCCCCGGCGAAGAAGGACGCACCGCAATGAAGCGCCTGATCCAGTACGCCCTGTACCAGCCGCTGTTCATCATCCTGGGCACGCTGCTGTTCGCGGGCGCGGGCTTCTTCGCGTTCAAGAGCCTGTCGGTGGAGGCCTTCCCCGACGTGACCGACACCCAGGTCACGGTGATCGCGCTCTACCCCGGCCGCGCGCCCGAGGAGGTCGAGAAGCAGGTCACGCTGCCCATCGAGGTGGCGCTGGCGGGCCTGCCCAACTCCATCCGCGTGTTCTCGCACACGCAGTTCGGCCTGTCGTTCAGCGTGGTCACCTACGACGACGCGGCCAACGTCAACATCGTGCGTCAGCAGGTGGCCGAGCGCCTCTCCAGCGTGGACCTGCCGCCCGGCGTGCAGGCCGAAATCGCGCCCAACGCCACGCCCGTGGGCGAGATCATGCGCTACCGCCTCAAGGGCGACGGCCTCTCCACCACCGACATCCGCACCATCGAGGACTGGACCGTGGAGCGCGCGCTGCGCCAGGTGCCCGGCGTGGCCGACGTGGTGGCCATGGGCGGTGCCATCAAGCAGTACGAGGTGCAGCCCGACCTGGACAAGCTGCGCGCCTACAAGGTCACGTTCCAGAACCTGCTCGACGCGCTCGGGCGCGGCAACGCCAACGCGGGCGGCAGCTACGTGGCCCAGGGGGCGCAGCAGTACACCATCCGCGGCATCGGCCTGCTGCAGTCGGCCGACGACATCGGCCGCATCGTCGTGGCCGCGCACGGCGGCACGCCCATCCTGATCCGCGACGTCGCCGAGGTCAAGACCGGTGCCGTGCCGCGCCTGGGCGTGGTGGGCCAGGACCTGGACGACGACGTGGTCACCGGCATCGTCATCATGAGGAAAGGCGAGAACCCGAGCGAGGTGCTCAAGGGCGTGAAGGCAAGAATCGCCGAGCTGAACGCGCGCGGCCTGCCGCCGGGCGTGCAGATCGTGCCGTTCTACGACCGCACCTGGCTCATGGACAAGACGCTGACCACGGTGTTCCGCAACCTCGTGGAAGGCGCGCTGCTGGTCTCGCTGGTGCTCTACCTCTTCCTGTCGAACCTGCGCGCGAGCCTGGCCGTGGTGGTCGTGATCCCGCTGTCGCTGCTGGCCACCTTCATGGGCCTGAAGGTGATGGGCGTGCCGGCCAACCTGCTGAGCCTGGGCGCCATGGACTTCGGCATCATCGTGGACGGCGCGGTGATCGTGGTCGAGAACATCATGCACCGCCTGGCCGAGCGCGGCGAGGACATGGACGAGCGCGACCGGCGCGAGACCATCATCGAGGCCGCCAACGAGGTCGGCCGCCCCACGCTGTTCTCGATGCTCATCATCATCGCGGCGCACATCCCCATCTTCGCGCTGCAGCGGCACGAAGGGCGCATTTTCCAGCCCATGGCGCTGTCGGTGACCATGGCGCTCGTGGGCTCGCTGGTCTTCTCGCTCACGCTGGTGCCGCTGCTGGCCTACTGGATGCTCAAGCGCCGCTTGCCCCACGGCGACAACCGCGTGGTGCGCACGGCCAAGAGCCTCTACGCCCCCGTGCTCGACTGGGCGCTGGCGCACCGGCGCACGGTGGCCGTGATCGCGCTCGCGGCCTTCGGCGTCACGGGCGTGGTCGCCTCGCGCCTGGGCTCGGAGTTCCTGCCCGAGCTCAACGAAGGCACGACCTGGGTCAACTTCGCGCTCTCGCCCACGGTGTCGAGCGAGGAGGCCACGCGCATCCTGCGCATGGCGCGCAAGGCGCTGCTCACGGTGCCCGAGGTCAACACCACGGTCTCCAAGGCCGGCCAGCCCGAGGACGGCACCGACCCCAAGACCATCTCCATGGCCGAGATCTTCGTGGACGTGAAACCCGAGGACCAATGGCGCCCTGGCATGACGCGCGAAAAGATCACCGACGAGATGAACCGCGTGCTCACGGCCATTCCCGGCATCGACCCTGCGTTCTCGCAGCCCATCCGCGACAACGTGCTCGAATCCATCTCGCAGATCAAGGGCCAGATCGTCATCAAGCTCGCGGGCGACGACCTGGCGGAGATGAAGCGCATCACCGACGCCATAGCGCGCGAGGTCAAGCAGGTGCAGGGCGTGGCGCGCGCCGAGATCGACCGCGACGGCCAGGTGCCGCAGCTGCTCATCAACATCGACCGCGACCGCGCCGCGCGCTACGGCCTGAACGTGGGCGACGTGCAGGACGTGATCGAGGCCGCCCTGGCCGGCAAGGCCGCCACCAGCCTGTGGGAGGGCGAGCGCAAGTTCGCCGTGGCCGTGCGCCTGCCCAAGGACGAGCGCGTGATCGCCAACCTGCCGCGCACGCCCATCGCCACGCCCGACGGCGGCTACGTGCCGCTCTCGGCCGTGGCCAACATCCGCGAGGGCACGGGCGCCATGAACATCGCGCGCGAAGCCGGGCGCCGCACCACGGCCATCGGCATCTTCATCGCCGGGCGCGACATGGGCTCGGTGGTGGCGGACATGAAGGCGCGCGTGGCACAGAACGTGCAAATCCCGGACACCTACCAGCTCAACTGGTCAGGCGAGTTCGAGAACCAGGAACGCGCGATGAAGCGCCTCTCGGTCGTCGTGCCCATCTCGCTGCTGCTGATATTCGTGCTGCTGTTCGACGCCTTCAAATCGTTCAAGACCGCCTCGCTGATCCTGGTGAACGTGCCGCTGGCGCTCATCGGCGGCTTCATCGCGCTGTGGCTGCTGGGCATACCGCTGTCGGTGTCGGCGGCCATCGGCTTCATCGCGCTGTCGGGCCAGGCCGTGCTCAACGGCGTGGTGATGCTCTCGGTCTACCAGCAACTGCAGGCCGACGGCCTCAGCGTGGCCGAGGCCGTGCGCCAGGGCTCCATGCAGCGCCTGCGCACCGTGCTCATGACCGCGCTGCTCGCCATGCTGGGCCTGCTGCCCATGGCGCTCTCGCACGAGATCGGCGCCGAGACGCAGCGGCCCCTGGCCATCGTGGTGATCGGCGGGCTGGTCACGGCCACGCTGCTCACGCTGGTGGTGCTGCCAGCCCTGTACGTGGCCTGGTTCGGAGAGCGTTCCGCCAAGAACGGCGTTTGATATCTTTTCGGGCTCCAGCCCTTGTGCAGCAAGCGCTGGCAGCTATGTTTCTGAGATGAAACAACACCCCCCTGAGGCGCTTCGCGCCTTCCCCCCGCTCTCGCATGGCTGCGCCATGCGGGCAGGGGGACGCCACCAGCGCGGCGGGGCGGCCCTTGCGCGGTGGCCCGCGCATGGGCCGCGCCGGTTTCATAGGCTGCGGGTGGCGCGCAGCGCCATGGAAAACTGATACCGCTGCCAGCGCCGCTCACCCCGCCAGGCGCGGCACGCCGCCGTGCCCGGCGCGGTCGTCGAGCCGGAACTGCGCCACCAGCTGCGACAGCCGCGCCGCCTGGTCGCGCAGCGAATCGGCCGCCGCGGCGGACTGCTCGACCAGCGCGGCGTTCTGCTGCGTCATGCGGTCGATCTCGCCCACCGACTGGTTCACATGGCCGATGCCCTCGGTCTGCTCGCTGGCGGCGGCGCTGATCTCGCCGATGATGTCGCCCACGCGCTGCACGCTGGCCACGATCTCCTTCATCAGCCCGCCCGCGTCCTCGACCTGGCGCACGCCGCCGTTCACGGCCGTCACGCTGTTGCCGATCAGGCCCTTGATCTCGCTCGCCGCCTGCGCGCTGCGCTGCGCCAGCGAGCGCACCTCGCCCGCCACCACGGCAAAGCCCCGGCCCTGCTCGCCGGCGCGCGCCGCCTCGACGGCGGCATTCAGCGCCAGGATGTTGGTCTGGAAGGCAATCGAGTCGATCAGGCCGATGATGTCGCCGATCTTGCGGCTGGAGGCCGAGATCTCGTGCATGCTGCCCACGGCCTGCTGCACCACCGTGCCGCCGCGCGTGGCCTCGCCCGAGGCCGACGCGGCGAGCTGGTTGGCCATCTGCGACGACGAGGCCGTCTGCTGCACCGTCGAGGTCAGCTGCGCCAGCGAGGCCACGGCCTCCTGCGCATGGCTGGCGGTCTGCTCGGTGCGCGCCGACAGGTCCTGGTTGCCCGTGGCGATCTCGGCGCTGGCCGTGGCGATGCTGCTGCTGGCGTCGCGCACCTGCGAGACGATGGCACCCAGGCTCTGCTCCATGTGCACCAGGGCGCGCTGCAGGTCGGCCACCTCGTCGCGGCCGACGACCTCGATGCGCTGCGACAGGTCGCCTCCGGCAATGGCCTGCGCCATCTGGCGCGCGCGCTCCAGCGGACGGCAGATCGACACCATGTTCAGCAGCGTCAGCGGCACCACCACCAGCACCGTGACGACCACCGCCAGCACGAACAGCCATTTGGTCTGGTCAGCGGTATCGCGCTGGCGCTGCACGGTGCGCTGCACCTCCTGGCGCAGGTGCGTGTCGAGTTCTTCCAGGCGCTGGCCGGTGGCGGTGAATTCGGCCCCCGCCTCGGTGCTCATGCGGTTGGCCACTGCCGCCGATTCGTAGCCGCCCGACTGCAGCAGCTGCGCCACGGGCGCGAACTGCGTGCCATAGCGGTCGAGGTGGCCGACGAAGGCGCGCGCGATGGTGCCGTCCGCGCCCTGCGGCCCTTCCAGGAAGCGCCCGGCCACCTTCTTGGCCTGCTCCAGGCTGGCCAGCCACTGGGTGTGGGCCTGCCGGGCGGCGTCGGGCCGGTCGTAGGCGATGACCATGTCCTTCTCGTACTGGCGGATGGCGCCGACGGCGCCGCGCAGCTCGCCCAGGGCCACGGTCTTGGTGAAGCCCTGCGTCATGAAATCCTCGCTCATGCCGTGGATGCGCAGCATCCCGAACATGCCCGCGCCGCCCAGCAGGCCCAGCAGAACCATCACGACGACGATGGCGCCCAGCATCCGCAGACGGATGGTGAAATACCGCATGAGTGCAAAAACATCCATGGTCTTTCTCTCCAAAACCGCAGGCGGCATGAGGTCCTGCACGCCCACTACTGCAACAAAGCGTTGCAGTTTGCCAGACAAACACCTCGGGCTCGCCGTTTGCCTCCTATTCACGGGCTTTTCTTGGGGAAGGCCTCCAGAACGTGCTCAGAGCGTGTTCACAAGCGCCACCGCTTCAGCAGCAGGGCGTTGGTCATCACGCTGACCGAGCTCAGCGCCATGGCCGCGCCCGCCACCATCGGGTTCAGGTAGCCCAGCGCCGCCAGCGGAATGCCCGCCACGTTGTAGGCGAAGGCCCAGAACAGGTTCTGGCGGATCTTGGCCACGGTGCGGTGCGAGATGTCGAGCGCCGCCGCCACCAGGCGCGGGTCGCCGCGCATCAGCGTGATGCCCGCAGCGTGCATGGCCACGTCGGTGCCGTTGCCCATGGCCAGGCCCACGTCGGCGGCGGCCAGGGCCGGGGCGTCGTTCACGCCATCGCCCACCATGGCGACGGTGTGCGCGCCGCCGCCCTGCTGCTGCAGCCGGCGCACCGCCACCGCCTTGTCGCCCGGCAGCACCTCGGCCATGACCTCCCCGGCCTCGGGCTGCAGGCCCAGGCGGCGCGCCATGGCCTCGGCGGCGCCCCGGTTGTCGCCCGACACCATGACGCAGCGCACGCCGCGCGCACGCAGCAGCGCCAGCGCCTCGCGCGCGCCGGGCTTGGGCTCGTCCCCGAACGCCAGCAGCGCCCGTAGAACATAGCGCGCCCCCACGCTCGGCACTCCCGTGTCCTCGCTGCCCCCCGAGGGGGCGCTCGCGGCTTCGGGCGGCCGTGCGCCGCTCGGTCCCTCCGCCACGCGCTCGGCCAGGGCCGAGACGGTGGCGCCCTCGCGCTGCCACTGCGCGGCCTGCGCCTGCAGCGGCCCCAGGTCCACGCCCAGTTCCTCCATCCAGCGCAGGCTGCCGACCAGGACGCTGCGCGCGCCCGCCTCGCCCTCGGTGCCCCGGCCCGGCACGGCGCGCACGCCCTCGGGCGCGGCCAGCGCCAGGCCGCGCTCGCGGGCAGCCGCCACCACGGCGCGCGCCAGCGGGTGTTCGCTGCCGCTTTGCACGCTGGCCACGGCGGCGAGCAGCACCGCTTCGTCCTGGCCCGGCACGGCCTGGAACGCCGTCAGGCGCGGCCGCCCCACGGTCAGCGTGCCGGTCTTGTCGAAGGCCACGGTGTCCACGCGGTGCGCCGTCTCCAGCGCCTGCGCGTCCTTGATGAGAATGCCGTGGCGCGCCGCCACGCCCGTGCCGGCCATGATGGCGGCCGGCGTGGCCAGGCCCAGCGCGCAGGGGCAGGCGATCACCAGCACCGCCACGGCGCGGATCAGCGCCGTCTCCAGCCCCACACCGGCCCACAGCCAGCCCAGCAGCGTGAGCAACGCGATGGCCAGCACGGCGGGCACGAACACGGCGGACACCTTGTCCACCATGCGCTGGATCGGCGCCTTGGCGGCCTGCGCGTCTTCCACCAGGCGGATGATGCGCGCCAGCACCGTCTCGGCGCCCACGGCCTGCACCTGCATCACGATGCGGCCGTCGCCGTTGATCGCGCCGCCCGTCATCTGCGCGTCGGGCTCCTTCGCCACGGGCAGCGGCTCGCCCGTGAGCATGGATTCGTCCACCTGCGTGTGCCCTTCCAGCACCACGCCATCGACGGGAATGCGCTCGCCCGGGCGCACCACCAGGCGGTCGCCGGCCATGACTTCGGACACCGGCACGTCCACCTCGCCGTCGCGCCCCAGCAGGTGCGCCACCTCGGGGCGCAGCGCGTGCAGCGCGCGGATGGCCGCCGTGGTCTGGCGCTTGGCGCGCGCCTCCAGCCACTTGCCCAGCAGCACCAGCGTGATGACCACGGCCGAGGCCTCGAAATACAGGTGCGGCACATGCCCCGCGTGCGCCGTGGCCCACAGCCACAGCGACAGGCCGTAGCCCGCGCTGGTGCCCAGCGCCACCAGCAGGTCCATGTTGCCCGTGAGCGCCTTGGCCGCGTGCCAGCCCGCCTTGTAGAAGCGCGCGCCCAGGATGAACTGCACCGGCGTGGCCAGCAGGAATTGCGCCCAGGGCGGCAGCATCCAGTGCTGGCCGAACAGGTCGCCCAGCATGGGCAGCACCAGCGGCGCCGACAGCAGCAGGCCCATGGCCACGGGCGCGAAGCCGGCCCAGGGGCCGGCGGCGTCGGCCTCGGCCTCCTGCGCGGCCAGCGCGCGCGGCTCGTAGCCCGCGTTGCGCACGGCGCGCCGGGCCAGCGCGTCCATGTCCGGGCGGGCGGCGTCGTAGGTCACGTGCACCGACTCGGTGGCCAGGTTCACCGCCGCGTCCTGCACGCCGGGCACCTTGCGCAGCGCGCGCTCCACACGGGCCACGCAGCTCGCGCAGGTCATGCCGCCCACGCCGAAATCCAGCGTGGCGGGGGTGTTCTCAGCCGTCGTCGTCATGGCGAAACCTCTGCGTTTTTCACAATGGCGCCCAGCTTAAACCTTGCCATGCTGGCAAGGTCAACCCCACCCGGCTTGCAAATCCGCTTGACTCTGCCACCATGGCAGGGTTCATCATCGTGGCCCTATCCACAACCCCACCCGGAGGACTTTTCCATGCAATACACCTTCACCGTCCAAGGCATGACCTGCGGCCACTGCGAGCGCGCCGTGGTGCACGCCGTGCGTGCGCTCGACAACGAAGCCCTCATCAAGGTCGACCTGCCCACGGGCCAGGTCGTGGTCGAGAGCGAGAAATCGCGCGACGCCATCGCCAACGCCATCCAGGAAGAAGGCTACAAGGTCGCCGCGTGACCGTCCCCATCGGCGAGGCCGCCCGGCGCGCCGGTATCTCGGCGCGCATGGTGCGGCACTACGAATCGCTCGGCCTGCTGGCCCCGGTGGCGCGCACCGGCAGCGGCTACCGCCAGTACACCGAGGCGGACATCCACACCCTGCGTTTCATCCGCCGCGCGCGCGACCTGGGCTTCTCCATGGACGAAATCGCCACGCTGCTCGGCCTGTGGCAGGACAAGCAGCGCGCCAGCAGCCAGGTCAAGCAGATCGCGCAAAAACACATCGCCAACCTCTCCGAGCGCATCGCCGCCATGCAGGCCATGCAGCGCAGCCTGCAAGCGCTGGTGGGCTGCTGCCACGGCGACGACCGGCCTGACTGCCCGATCCTTGACGACCTGGCGGCTTGAGATGAAGAACATCCCCCTGAGCGGCTGCGCCGCTTCCCCCTTCTCTCGAATGGCTGCGCCATTCGGGAAGGGGGACGCAGCCCTCGCTGCGGGGCGGCCCTTGCGCGGCGTCCGCTGGCTTGGGGCGCGCCGGTTTCAAGGGCTGTGGGCGGTGCTTAATAACTGAAAAGAACCATGCCGCCATTGCCTGCCGTGGTGCTGGAGCGCTGGGCGCACGCCAGCGGCGGCGCCAGCACCGCCATCGTGCTGCCCGACGGCTGCCGCGACCTGATCCTGCGGCGCGAGGCGGGATGCCGCCCGCAGTGGCTGGTTTCGCCGCTGGACACGCAGGCGCGCAGCGTGGCCAGCGCCCGCGCCACCCAGTGGCTGGGCTTTCGCCTGCGGCCCGGCGTGCGCATCGACAGCGCGGCCCTGCTGGCGGCGGCACGGCACGTGCCCGAGGGCGACGAAAGCGCGCTGCTGCCGCACATCGACCAGCATGCCGTGCTCGACCCGCGCGTGGCCGACGCACTGGCCGCGCTGCGCGAGGCCCCCCAGGTGGCCTGGGCAGCGCGGGCGCTGGGCGTTTCGCCGCGCAGCCTGGAGCGGCTGCTGCACAGCGCCACCGGACAGCCGCCGCAGTACTGGCGCGCGCTGGCACGGGTGCGCGGCGCGGCCCAGGCACTGGCCAGCGGCGCGCCGCTGGCCGCCATCGCGGCCAGCCATGGCTATGCGGACCAGGCCCATTTCAGCCGCGAATGCCTGCGCTGGCTGGGCGCCACGCCGGCCCGCCTGCGGGCAGCGCCGGCCCTGCTCGCGCTGGCCTGCGCGCCGGGCTACGGCGCTGGCGGCTGAGGTGCGCCCATGGGCGTGCACAGTTCCACCAGAAAGCCGTTGTTGTCGTGCACGTAGGCCACGGTCTGCCCCCACGGCATGGCCTCGGGCGGCTGCACCAGCGCGGCCCCCGCGCGCACCGCGCGCTCCACGGCGGCGGCGACGTCCGCCGTGGTGAAGGCGATCTCGCAGCATGGCGCGCCCGCCACCGCGCGCTGCGGGCTCTTGCCCAGCTGCGCCATCAGGCGCAGCGACGAAAACGCCAGCGCCGTGGCGCCGGTGTCGAGTTCGCCGAAGTCGCCCGCCTCGTGCACGAAGCGCCGGCGCAGGCCGAAAGCCGCCTCGTAGAAGGCCACGGTGGCCGGAACGTCCTCGACGTAAAGAATGGTGTAGCCGAATTGCATGGCAAAAACCCCTGGAAAAGAAGCCGCCAGCGTAGCCGCGCGCCCGGTCGTGGTCTTGAAGAAATGCGACAGGCTCAGCGCCTGCGCCGCGCCCAGCGCCCGCCGAACTGGTTGATAGCCATGCCCAGCAGCACCGCCAGCGTGCCCAGCCACTGCACGCCCGTCGGCCGCTCGCCCAGCAGCAGCATGGCCGACAGCAGGCCGATCACCGGCACCAGCAGCGACAGCGGCGCCACCGTGCTCGCGGCGTGGCGCTGCAGCAGCCGCGTCCACAGCCCGTAGCCCAGCAGCGTGGACAGCACGGCCAGGTAGGCCACCGTGCCCAGCTCGCGCCAGCCGATGCCCTGCAGCTGGCGCTGCACGCTGCCGGCGCCATCCACCCACAGCGACAGCAGCGCCAGCGGCAGCACCGGGAACACGCTGGTCCAGACGATGAACGACACCGGCTCGTACCGCCCCTGGCGCGCCGCCGCGCGCGTGAGCAGGTTGGACACCGCCCACATCGCCGCCGCGCCCACGGTGAAGGCGAAGCCCAGCAGCGTCATGCCCGCCGCGCCGTCGCCATGCGCGGCACCGATCATGCCCAGCCCGCCGATGGCGATGCACAGCCCCAGCCACTGCCAGCGCTGCGGCTGCTCGCCCATCAGCAGCGCCGCCAGCAGCATGGTGATGAAGGCCTGCGTCTGCAGCACCACCGAGGCGATGCCCGCCGGCATGCCCAGCTTCATGCCCGTGAACAGCAGCCCGAACTGCCCCACGCCCTGCACCAGCCCGTAGGCCGCCAGCAGGCCCCAGCCGACGCTGCGCGGCGGGCGCACGAACAGCAGCAGCGGCACCGACGCCGCGACGAAGCGCAGCGCGCACAGCAGCAGCGGCGACAGCGTGGCCAGGCCCCACTTCATGACCACGAAGTTCAGCCCCCAGATGACGATGACCACCAGGGCGCTGGCCCAGTCGGCCCGGCCCATGCCGGAGGGGGAAGATGCGGTGGCTGCGGACATGGAGGCTTTCAGGGGCTGGTGATTGCTCCGGTTATCGTAGCTGCCAGCGCTTGCTCCATCGGGGTTTCAGATGGAAAACACTCTTAACCCTTTTGCCATCAATCGCTGGCCGCTCTCTTTTTAGGACTCCTCGCGGCCGCGGCCGGGGGCACCAGCACGCCGTGCATCAGCGTGGCGATGCACTGCTCGGCCACCTGGGCGGCGCTGTACTCGCCATCGGGCTGGTACCAGCGCCCGATCCAGCTCAAGGCGCCGGCGATGACGAAGGCCGTCATCTTCGGGTCGCAGGCGCTGAGCGAGCCCTCCTGCACGCCCTGCGCCACCAGGCGGCGGAAGGCCAGGTCGATCTCGGCCTTCATGCGGCGCAGCTCGGTGCGGCTGGGCTCGGGCACCTCTTCGTCGCCGATGCGGATCAGGCACATGCCGAAGGGCTGGGTGACGATGTCGGCATACACCCGCATGCACGCGCGCAACTGGTCCACGGCGTTGCCGCCCGCCGCGCGCGAGGCCTCGATGCCGTCGAGCGTCATGTGCAGGCCCTTCTTCACGCACTCCAGCAGGATCTCGTCCTTGTTCTTCACGTAGTAGTACAGCGTGGGCTTGGTGACGTGCAGGCGCGCTGCGATGTCGTCCAGCGAGGTGGCGTGAAAGCCGCGCTCGTTGAACATCTGCGCCGCCGTGGAGAGCACGGCGTTGCGCTTGGCCTCGCGCTGCGCCTCGCGCGCGGGCGCCTGGGCCCAGGGCGAAGCCTGGGCCGCGGCGCGCGGCGCGCGGCGCGCGGCCTGCGGATCTGTGCGTGATGTGCCCATACGGGAAATCCTTCGTGTATCGGGTAAGTACTGATTTTCCAAAATCGCGGCTGCACCAGAATCTACTTTCAAGTAACAAGTCTACGTAAAAGTAGAAATTCGTCCTTTCGCACAAACCCGTAGAGGAGCCCGATGGAGACAACGCTTGCGCGCGGCGCACATTCCGCCGCCCCGCCCTTGCTGCAGGTGGACAGCGTGACGCTGGCGTTCGGCGGCGTGCGCGCGCTGTCCGGCGTGGGCTTCGGCGTGCAGCCGGGCTCCATCACCGCCGTGATCGGGCCCAACGGCGCGGGCAAGACCTCGCTGTTCAACACCATCTCGGGCTTCTACCGGCCCACCAGCGGCAGCATCCGCTTCAAGGGCCAGGACATCACGCGCATTCCCGCGCCGCAGCGCGCCCGCATGGGCCTGGGGCGCAGCTTCCAGAACATCGCGCTGTTCCGCGGCATGACGGTGCTGGACAACATCAAGCTCGGCCGCCACGCGCACCTCAAGACCAACGTGTTCGACGCGCTGTTCTACCTGGGCCGCGCGCGCCGCGAGGAGGCCGCGCTGCGCCGCGACATCGAGGAGCGCATCATCGACTTCCTGGAGATCGACCACATCCGCCACGCCCCCGTCTCGGCCCTGTCCTACGGCCTGCAAAAGCGCGTGGAGATGGCGCGCGCGCTGGCCATGCAGCCCGAGATCCTGATGCTCGACGAGCCCGTGGCCGGCATGAACCGCGAGGAGACGGAGGACATGGCGCGCTTCATCCTCGACGTGCGCGCCGAGTGGGGCGTGACGGTGCTCATGGTGGAGCACGACATGGGCATGGTCATGGACCTGTCGGACCACGTGGTGGTGCTCAATTTCGGCCAGGTCATCGCGCAGGGCGTGCCGGCCGTGGTGCAGGCCGACCCGGAAGTGGGCCGCGCCTACCTGGGCTCGGGCAACGTCGATGAGCTGCGCGCCAAGCTGCGCGCGGCCGCACAGCCAGCCATGGCGGGAGCCGCATGATGGATTGGGCCTACCTGTTCGAGATCAGCCTCACCGGCATCGCCAGCGGCGGGCTGTACGCGCTCGCCGCGCTGGCCTTCGTGATGGTCTACAAGGCCACGCGCGTGGTGAACATCGCCATCGGCGAGATGCTCATGGCCGGCGGCTACCTGTTCTTCACCTTCGCCGCCATGTGGGCGCTGCCGCTGTGGCTGGCGATTCCGGCCGCCGTGCTGGCCTGCGGCCTGCTGGGCGCGGTGATCGAGCGCACCATGATCCGCCCGCTGCTGGGCGAGCCGCCGATCTCCGTCTTCATGGTCACCGTGGGCCTGTCGTCGGTGCTCATCGGCCTGGTGGAAATGGTCTGGACGGCCGACCAGCGCCGCCTGCCCGAGTTCATGCCCAGCGACCCGATCATGGTCGGCGACGCCTTCCTCGCGCCCAAGGTGTTCTGGGGCGCGGTGGTGGCCGCCGTGTTTATCGCCGCCGTGCTGCTGGTGTTCCGCTACTGGCGCGGCGGGGTGGCGCTGCGCGCCACGGCCAGCGACCAGGCCGCCGCCTACTCGGTGGGCATCAACGTGCCGCGCGTGTTCTCGCTGGCCTGGGTGGCCTCGGCCATGCTCGCGGCCATCTCCGGGATCATCGTCGGCTCGATCGGCGGCATCTCATCGAGCATGGGCGTGTTCGGCCTGTCGGTGCTGGTGGTCGTCATCGTCGGCGGGCTCGACAGCGTGCTCGGCGCGCTCGTGGGCGGCATCCTCATCGGCCTGGTGGAGGCGCTGGCCGGCGCCTACCTGGGCGGCGAATACAAGCTGCTGGCCACCTTCGTGGTGCTGGTGGTCATCCTGATGGCGCGGCCCTACGGCCTGTTCGGCACCCACGAAATCGAACGTCTTTAAGGGCTCATCACCATGCGTATCGGAACCCTCAAGGAAAGCTACGTCGCCGACGCGGCGCTGTTCGACTCGCGCACCCAGCATGCGTGGCTCGCCATCGCCGCCACGCTGCTGCTGCTGTTCCCCTTCGTCGCCAGCGACTACTGGCTCTACATGGCCTGCCTCGTGGCCATCAACGTGGCAAGCGCCACGGGCCTCAACATCCTCACCGGCTACACCGGCCTGGTGAGCCTGGGCCAGGCCGCCTTCATGGGCCTGGGTGCGTACACCGTGGCCATTCTGCAGACGCGCTACGGCACGCCCTTCCTGCTGAACCTGCTGGCCGGCGGCGTGGTGGCCATGCTGGGCGGCATCGTGGTGGGCATTCCGTCGCTGCGCGTGAAGGGGCTGTACCTGGCAATCGCAACAATAGCGGCCTCGTTCATCGCGCACTTCCTGTTCGCCAACTTCCAGATCACCGGCGGCACGGCCGGGCTGTCGCTGCCGCCGGCGCGCCTGCTGGGCATGGACCTGGACACGTCCTTCCGCCTGTACTGGCTGATCGTGCCGGTGACGCTGCTGATGCTGCTGGGCGCGGCCAACCTGTTCCGCACGCGCATCGGACGTGCCTTCATCGCCATCCGCGACCGCGACATCTCGGCCGAGGTGCTGGGCATCCCGCTGCTGCGCTACAAGCTGCTGTCGTTCGGCCTGTCGTCGTTCTACGCCGGGCTGGCGGGCGGGCTGTGGGCCTACTTCTTCCGCGTGGTCACGCCCGAGAGCTTTCCGCTGTCGATGTCGATCTTCTTCCTCGCGGCCATCATCGTCGGCGGCATGGGCTCGATCCTCGGCGGCATCCTCGGCGCGGTGTTCATGACCATGGTGCCCGAGCTGCTCAAGCTCGTCGTCGACCTGCTGCCCGGCGGGGCCGCGCTGGCGGTGTTCCTCTCACCCGTGCGCCTGGTGGTGTTCGGCGCACTCATCATCGGTTTTCTGGTGTTCGAGCCGCTCGGGCTCGCAGAAATATGGCGCCGCGTGCGCCGCTTCTTCCACCTGTGGCCCTTCCGTAATTAACACCCTAGGAGACAGACATGGCACAGCATCGCATTTCCACGAAACGCCGCAGCCTCATGCTGGGCGCAGCCGCCGCCGCGCTCGTGCAACCGCTCTCAGTGCTGGCGCAAGGCGCCGAGGAGATCGTCATCGGCGGCTCCATCCCCATGACCGGCGTGTTCGCCTTCGCGGGCGTGGGCATCAACGCGGGCATCCAGGACTACGTGAAGATCGTCAACGACGCCGGCGGCATCAAGGGCCGCAAGGTCAGGTACGTGCCCGAGGACACGGGCTACAAGGTGGACGTGTCGGTGGCCGCGTTCAAGAAGATCACCAGCCAGAACAAGGTCAACGTCTACTACGGCGACTCCACCGGCTTCGCCAAGACCATCAACCCCGAGCTGGAGCGCAACGGCAACATCCTGATGGCCGGCGCCTCGTTCGCCAGCGAACTGAACGACCCGAAGAAGTACCCGCACCAGTTCCTCGTGGGCCCCGACTACACGGAGATGTTCGGCATCCTGCTCAAGCACATCGCCAAGGAGAAGCCCGGCGCCAAGGTGGCCTTTGTCTACTCCGACTCCGAGTTCGGCCGCGACCCGATCGAGAAGAGCGAGGCCGCCGCCAAGGCGCTGGGCCTGTCGGTGCCCGTCAAGATCATGACGCCCGCGGGCAGCGTGGACGTGTCCACCGAGGTCATCAAGCTGCGCCGCGCCGCGCCCGACTACACCATCTTCCACGGCTACATCCTCGCGCCCATTCCCGAGTTCATCACCCAGGGCAAGCAGCAGGGCATGAAGAGCAAGTGGATGGGCACCTTCTGGACCATGGACAGCTCCACCGTCATGAAGATGGGCGAAGCGGGCGACGGCTTCATGGGCGTGATGCCCTACCGCTACTACTACGACACCGAAAAGGCGCCGATGCTGGAGAAGATCCGCGCCCTGCGCCCCGAGTACCAGAGCACGGCCTACATGCAGGGCTTCCTGGCCGCCATGCTGTTCCTCGAATCGGCCAAGCGCTGCCTGGACGGCAACAAGCCGCTCACCGGCGCCCACCTCAAGGCCGCGCTCAACAGCCTCAAGGACTTCGACACCGGCGGGCTCATCGGCGTGCCGATCACCATCAGCGGCAACTCCATTCCCGTAGGGCGCGTCTACCGCGCCGACATGAAGGCGCAGAAGATGGTCGCCGCATCCGACTGGATCAAGCTCTGACCCCGCCGCAGCCATGACCCAGCAAGCCACGGATTGCGTCCTCGAAGTCAACAACATCGAGGTCATCTACAACAAGGTCGTGCAGGCCCTGCGCGGCCTCTCGCTGGCCGTGCCGCGCGGGCAGATCGTGGCGCTGCTGGGCAGCAACGGCGCGGGCAAGAGCACCACGCTCAAGGCCGTCTCAGGCCTGCTGCCGCTGGAGAACGGCGCGCTTGAAGCGGGCAGCATCCGCTTCAACGGGCAGAGCACCGCATCCATCGCGCCGCAACTGCTGGTGCGCCGCGGGCTGTCGCACGTCATGGAGGGGCGGCGCGTGTTCGAGGACCTGACCATCGAGGAGAACCTCGTCGCCTCGACCTATGCGCTCAGCGGGCGCGACGGTGCCGCCAAGCCCGACTTCGACCTGGTGTACGAATACTTCCCGCGCCTGCACGAGCGGCGCAAGGGCCTGGCCGGGTACCTCTCGGGCGGCGAGCAGCAGATGCTGGCCATCGGCCGCGCGCTCATCGCTAGACCTGAGCTGATCCTGCTCGACGAGCCCTCGCTGGGCCTGTCGCCGAAGCTCACCGAGGACATTTTCGGCATCATCGCGCGCATCAACGCCGAGCGCGGCACCTCCATGCTGCTGGTGGAGCAGAACGCCACCGTGGCCCTGGCCGTGGCGCACAGCGGCTACATCATGGAGAACGGCAAGATCGTCATCGACGGCACGGCCGAGCGCCTGGCGAACGACCCCGACGTGCGCGAGTTCTACCTCGGCATGGGCGGCGGCGGCGAAGCCAAGAGCTTCAAAGAAATCAAGCACTACAAGCGCAGGAAGAGGTGGCTGTCATGAACCTTCCCGAACTCACCCTGCCCCAGATGCTGCGCCAGCGCGCGCAGCGCGATGCCCAGCGCGTGGCCATCCGGCAAAAGGACTTCGGCATCTGGAAGCCCGTCACCTGGGCGCAGTACTACCAGCGCGCCTGCCACTTCGGCCAGGGCCTGCAGCAGCTCGGCCTGCCGGCGGGCGGCCACGTCGGCGTGATCGCCGAGAACCGCATCGAATGGGTGCTGGCGCAGATGGGCGCGGGCCTGGTCGGCGCCATCACCGTGGGCGTGTACCCCACCAGCCCCTCGCCCGAGGTGGCCTACGTGGTCGGCCATGCCGACATCGACATCATGGTCTGCGAGGACCAGGAACAGACCGACAAGGTGCTCGACGCCCTGGCCGAGCTGCCGCGCCTGCAAAAAATCATCGTCATGGAGACCAAGGGGCTGCGCAGCTTCGCCCCCGAACACTGCGCGCTCATCACGACCTTCGACGAAGTGGAGCGCCTGGGCGCCAGCGTGCACAGCCAGGCGCGCATCGACGACGTGCTGGCGCGGCAGACGCTCGACGACATCGGGCTGATGATCTACACCTCCGGCTCCACCGGCAAGCCCAAGGGCGCCATGGTCTCGTGGCGCAACATGCGCGGCGTCAGCCCCGGCATCATCGAGCGCCTGCGCCTGGACGCGCACACCACGCACCTGTCCTACCTGCCGCTGTGCCACGTGGCCGAGCAGATGCTGACCACCTTCTGCCCCATCTACCTGGGCTCGCAGGTGAACTTCGGCGAATCCATCCGTACCGTGCAGGAAGACCTGCGCGAAGTCGCGCCCACCATGTTCCTCGGCGTGCCGCGCATCTGGGAGAAGCTGCACTCGGCCATCGCCATCAAGATGCAGGAAACCGGCGCGCTGCGCCGCGCGCTCTACCAGCGCGCCCTGGCCGATTGCGCCCCGCTAGCGGAAAAGCCGCGCAGCCAGTGGACCATGCTGGAGCGCCTGCGCCACGCCGCGCACTACGGGCTGGTGCTGCGCGCGCTGCAGAACTTCATCGGCTTGCGCGATGCGCGCGTGGCGCTGACCGGCGCCGCACCCATCGCGCCCGACGTGGTGCGCTTCTTCCGCACCCTGGGCGTGCCGCTGGTCGAGGTCTACGGCCTGACCGAATCCACCGGCATGGTCACGGGCCACGACCTCGACCAGGTGAGCGTGGGCACCGTCGGCCCGGTCACGCAGGGCGTGGCGTACCGCATCGCCGACAACGGCGAGTTCCAGATCCAGGGCGAGATGGTGTTCGCCGGCTACTACAAGAACCCCGAGGCCACGGCGCAGAGCATCCAGGACGGCTGGCTGCACACCGGCGACGTGGTGCGCGAGACGGACGGCCAGCTCCAGATCGTGGACCGCCTCAAGGACATCATGATCACCGCCGGCGGCAAGAACCTCACGCCGTCCGAGATCGAGAACACCATGAAGGCCAGCCCCTACATCAAGGAGTGCGTCATCGTGGCCGAGGGGCGCAAGTTCGTCGGCGCGCTGGTCATGATCGACTACGAGACCGTGGGCAAATGGGCCGAGGCGCGGCGCATCGCGTTCACGCACTTCCGCTCGCTGGTGGAAACGCCCGCCGTGCGCCAGCTCATCGACGCCGAGATCGCCGGCGGCAATGCCAGGCTGGCCCAGGTGGCGCAGATCCGCAAGTTCCACCTGCTCACCAAGGAACTGGACCACGACGACGGCGAGGTCACCGCCACCATGAAGGTGCGCCGCAGCAGCATCTACAAGACCTACGCGAGCGAGATCGAGGCGCTGTATTCATAGCCAAATCGGCCTCCAGCGCTTGTCCATCAAGCGCTGGCAGCTCTTATTCCAATAGCACACCATGACCGACACCTCCCCCCTCATCGTCACCCGCCAGGGCGCCATCGCCACCCTGGTGTTCAACCGCCCCGCCGCCCTGAACGCACTCGACCTGCCCATGGCCCAGGCCCTGCTGGCGGCGGTGCAGGCCATTGCCGCCGACCCCGGCGTGCGCGCCGTGGTGCTCAAGGGCGCGGGCCGCGCCTTCATTGCCGGGGGCGACCTGGCCACGCTGCAGGCCAACCCGGCCCAGGGCGCGCGCGACCTGCTGGCGCCGCTGAACGCCACGCTGCAACTGCTGCTGCAGATCGACGCACCCGTCATCGCCCAGGTGCATGGCGCGGCGGCGGGCGGCGGCCTGTCGCTGATGCTGATGTGCGACTTCGTGCTCGCCGCCGAGGGCACCAAGTTCAACCTCGCCTACATCAACCTCGGCACCAGTTGCGACGTCGGCGGCTCGTGGGCGCTGCCGCGCCTGGTGGGCCTGCGCCACGCGCTCGAAATAGCGCTGCTGGGCGACAACTTCTCCACGGACGACGCGCTGCGCCTAGGCCTGGTCAACCGCGTGCTACCCGCCGCCGAACTGGACAGCGCCACCCACGCCCTGGCCGAGCGCCTGGCCCACGGCCCTACCAAGGCCTACGGCCAGATGCGCCGCCTGCTGCGCACCAGCTTCGACCGCGACCTGCCCGCGCAACTGGCGGCCGAGGCCCAGGCCTTCGACACCTGCGCCCACACGCAGGACCTGCGCGAAGGCATTGAGGCCTTCTTCGCCAAGCGCAAACCCCAGTTCATTGGCCATTGAAAGAACCACCCCCATGACCCCGCTCCGCGACATCTTCATCGTCGGCACCGCCCGCACCGCCATCGGCACCTTCGGCGGCAGCCTCAAGGACGTGCCCAACACCCAGCTCGCCACCACCGCCGTGAAGGCCGCCATCGCGCGCGCCGGCATCGCGCCCGACGCCGTGGGCCACGTCGTCATGGGCAACGTCATCCCTACCGACACCAAGGACGCCTACCTTTCGCGCGTGGCCGCCATCGACGCCGGCTGCCCCATCGAGACACCCGCGTTCAACGTCAACCGCCTGTGCGGTTCGGGCCTGCAGGCCATCGTGTCCGCCGCGCAGGCCATCGGCTACGGCGACTGCGACGTGGCCGTGGGCGGCGGCAGCGAGAGCATGAGCCGCGGCCCCTACTTCGACCAGGGCGCGCGCTGGGGCCAGCGCATGGGCGACAGCAAGAGCATCGACTACATGCTCGGCATCCTGCACGACCCGTGGCAGAAGATGCACATGGGCATCACCGCCGAAAACGTGGCCGAACGCTACAAGATCAGCCGCGAAATGCAGGACCAGCTCGCGCTGGAGAGCCAGCGCCGCGCCGCCGCCGCCATCGCCGCCGGCTACTTCAAGGAACAGATCGTCCCCGTCGAAATCGCCACGCGCAAGGGTACGGTGCTGTTCCAGGAAGACGAACATGTGCGCGCCGCCACCACGCTGGAGGCGCTCGCCGGCATGAAGCCCGCGTTCAGGAAGGAAGGCGGCACCGTCACGGCCGGCAACGCCTCGGGCATCAACGACGGCGCCGCCGCCGTGGTGCTGGCCGCCGGCGGCCGCGTGCAGGCGCTGGGCCTGAAGCCCCTGGCGCGCCTGGTGGGCTACGCGCACGCGGGCGTGGAGCCGGCCTACATGGGCATTGGCCCCGTGCCCGCCACGCAAAAGGTGCTGGCGCGCACCGGCCTGAAGGTCAGCGACATGGACGTGATCGAGGCCAACGAGGCCTTCGCCGCCCAGGCCTGCGCCGTGGCGCAGGAGCTGGGCTTCGATCCGGCCAAGGTCAACCCCAATGGCTCGGGCATCTCGCTCGGCCACCCCGTGGGCGCCACCGGCGCCATCATCACCACCAAGGCGATTGCCGAGCTGCACCGCACGGGCGGGCGCTACGCGCTGGTGACCATGTGTATCGGCGGTGGCCAGGGCATTGCCGCCATCCTTGAACGGGTTTGAGTCTTTTTGGCCTCCAGCGCTTGATGGACAAGCGCTGGCAGCTCATCTATCCATAGCACCATGCTCCCCAACACCTTCCTTTCCGCTGAGCAGCGGGCCGAACTGCAACTCTTCACCGAATCGCTGGAGCGCTTTTGCGACGCGGAGATCGAGCCCCACTACCGCGGCTGGGAAAAAGCCGGCCTGGTGGCGCGCGCGTTGTTCCGCAAGATGGGCGAGAACGGCTACCTGTGCGCCGACGTGCCGGAGGAATACGGCGGCCCAGGCGCCAGCGTGCACTTCTCGTTCGCCGTGGTGCAGGTGCTCTCGCGCCGGGGCTACGGCGGCTTCGTCGGCGGGCTGCAGGTGCACAACGACATCGTTCCGCCCTACCTGCTGCACTGCGGCACCGAGGCGCAGCGTGCGTACTGGCTGCCGCGCATGGCCCGCGGCGAGGCCGTGGCGGCCATCGGCATGACCGAGCCCGGCGCGGGCAGCGACCTCAAGGCCATCCGCACCACGGCACGGCGCGAAGGCGACGCATACGTCATCAACGGCAGCAAGATCTTCATCAGCAACGGCCAGCACTGCGACCTGCTGGTGCTCGCCGCCAAGACCGACCCGGCCGCCGGCGCCAGGGGCGTGAGCCTGTTCCTGGTCGATACCAGGACGCCCGGCTTCACGCGCGGCCAGAACCTGGAGAAGATCGGCCAGCACGCGGGCGACACGTCCGAGCTGTTCTTCGAGGACATGCGCGTGCCGCTGGACGCGCTGCTCGGCGGCTTGGAGGGCCAGGGCTTCGTGCAGATGATGCGCGAGCTGCCGCGCGAGCGCCTGATCATCGGCGTGCAGGCGGTGCACGGCGCCCGGGGCGCACTGGACGCCACGCTGAAATACGTGCAGGAGCGCCAGGCGTTCGGCCAGGCCATCGGCCAGTTCCAGAACACGCGCTTCACGCTGGCGCAGTGCGCGGCCGACATCGCCGCCGCCGAGGCCTTCCTGGCCATGAGCGTGGCGGCCTACGAACGCGGCGAACTCACCCCCGAGGCCGTGAGCGCGCTCAAGCTGCACACCACCGAGGTCTTCGGCCGCGTGGCCGACGCCTGCCTGCAGCTCTTCGGCGGCTACGGCTACATGGCCGAATACCCGATCTCGCGCTTCTGGACCGACGCGCGCGTGCTGCGCATCTACGGCGGCACGTCGGAGATCATGAAAGAGCTGGTGGCGCGCTCGCTGCTCGGGCGCTGAGCGCCCTCATACGGGTTTGCCTTCAACCGTATAACTAGGCGGGAAGCCTACGATCAGTGCTGTAGCACGGCAAGGCGAACCAACGACGTTAGACGGTTGAAGGCAAATCCGTATTACTTGTAGAACACCTCCACGCTCCCCTTGAGCGTGATGAGCAGCGGCCGGCCCTTGCGGTCCACGGTCTTGCCGGCCGGCACCTTGATCCAGCCCTCGCTGACGCAGTACTCCTCCACGTCGAAGCGCTCCTTGCCGTTGAAGCGGATGCCGATGTCGGCCTCCTGCTGGAACACGGCCGCCGCATGGTGGGGGCTGCGCGGGTCGATGGCCAGGCGGTCGGGCAACGGGAGGCGGGCGGTATCGGTCACGGGTGCAATCTCGCAAAAAACACGAAGGCGCCATTGTCCTGCAACCGGCCTGCCCGCCACGGAACTCCTGAAACCATAGCTGCCAGCGCTTTCTGCATAAGGGCTTAAGCCGTTTTTCATGCCAAAAACCGTCCTGTGGACAACCCTGGGCGCAGGGCTGGCATAAGCCGGTGCTTATCCACAGCGCGGGCCGGCGCGCGCGCTTTATCCCCATTTCAGGCGCAGCACGCGCCCCTGTCCCTCCCCATGCTTTGGAACCAACCAAATCATTGATGGAAAAGGAGATTTTCCAGTTATCCACAGAACGGGCCGCCCTCTACTACTACCACTATCTTTCAATATTGAATACAAAGGACAACAACAGCCGTGGCAGCACCTGTGTCCCGCCCCGGGATGCACGGGCAAAAAAAAAGCGCCCGGCCGGGCGCATGAAGGAGAAAGAAAGGGGCGGGCCGCAGTTCAGCGCAGCAGCGCATAGCCCACGCCGATGGCGGCCAGGATGCCCACGGCATCGGCGAACAGCGCACAGGCCAGCGCATGGCGCGTGTTCTTCACGCCCACGCTGCCGAAGTAGACGGCCAGCACGTAGAACGTGGTCTCGGTCGAGCCCTGGATGATGGCGGCCAGCCGCGCGGGGAAGGAATCGACGCCGTAGGTCTGCATCACGTCCACCATCAGGCCGCGCGCTCCGGCGCCGGACAGCACCTTCATCAGGCCCACGGGCAGCGCGGGCAGGAAGTCGGTGTTCCACCCGGCCCAGGCCACCACGGCGCCGATGGCGCCGAGCAGCGCGTCCATGCACCCGGCGGCGCGGAAGACGCCGATGGCCGCCAGGATGGCGATCAGGTACGGCACGACCTGGATGGCCACGCCAAAGCCCTCCCGGGCCCCTTCGATGAAGGCGTCGTACACGTTCACGCGCCGCCAGGCCCCGGCCACGACGAACAGCAGCACCACGCCCAGCACCACGGCGGCGCCCGTGGTGCTGGCGATGCGCGCCGCCTGTTCGGCCGGCAGCCGCGCCAGCGCCGTGACGGCCGCCGCCAGCAGGCCGGCCACGGCCAGCAGCGGCAGCAGCAGGCGCGCGCGCCACAGCGGCAGGCGCTGGGCCACGGCCACGGCGAGCACGCCCGCGAGCAGCGAGATGAAGGTGGCCAGCAGCGTGGGCAGGAAGATGTCGGCCGCGTTGAAGCCCGCGCCCAGCCCTTGCTTGAGCGCCACGCTCTGGCGCATGGCGATGACCGAGGTGGGAATCAGCGTCAGCCCCGCCGTGTTCATCACCACGAACATGATCTGCGCATCGCTGGCGGTGCCGGGCGGCTCGCGGTTCAGCGCCTGCAGCGCGCGCATGGCCGTCAGCCCCAGCGGCGTGGCGGCGTTGTCCAGGCCCAGCAGGTTGGCCGAGAGGTTCATGGTCATGGCGCCCTGCGCCGGGTGGCCCTGCGGCACGCCCGGAAACAGCAGGCGCAGCAGCGGCGCGGCCGCGCGCGCCAGCCGCTCGACCATGCCGGCCTGCTGGCCCACGCGCATCAGGCCCAGCCACAGGGCCATGATGCCAGCCAGGCCCAGCGCGATCTCGAAGCCCGCGCGCGCGCCGTCGAACAGGGCCGCGAGCAGCGCTGTGAAGATGCCCTCCTCGCCCAGCCACCAGCGCGCCACGGCCGTGGCGCAGGCGGTGACGAAAAAGCCAATCCAGACCCAGTTCAGCGCCATGGCGGCCGGGGGTTAGAAAGGCGCGCTGTCCGGGTCGGTATCCACGGGCGCCTGCGCCGGGCCGGTCACGGCGCCGCCGCGCTGCGCAGCGCCGGCCGGGGCCTCGCCCACGCTACGGCCCTCGCCGCCCAGCGCTTCCACCAGGTCGGGGATCAGTTTGGTCAATTCGCCCGTGGCGATGGCCACGTCGGTGTCGAAGCCCTGTTCGTCGGGCGCCTGGCCCTCGAACACCGTGTCGAGGAAGCTGATCTTCTTGAGCTGCAGCCCCTCGGTCAGCACGAAGCTCACGCGGTCGTCCCAGGTCAGCGCCAGCTTGGTCGGCAGCTTGCCCGCCTCGATGTGCGCGCGCACCTCGTCGATGTCCAGCGGGTGGCGCGCGTAGCGCACCACGGCCTTGGCCTCGTCGGCGCTTTTCAGCTCGCACTCGCGGTCCACGCTGAAGCCGGCGGGCGGTTCCTGCTCCTTGAGCCAGTGCGCCATGGCGGCCTGCGGCGAGGTCTGCGTGTCCAGCAGCGCCACGGCGAAGCTGGGCAGCAGTTCCACCAGCAGGCTCACCACCTCGTCGGCGCGGCCCTGGCTGCCGGTGTCCAGCACCAGCCAGCGCGCCTGCGGGTCGATCCACACCCACATCGAGCCCTGCTTGGTGAAGGCCATGGGCAGCAGGTCGAGCTTGGCCTCGTCCTTGAGCTCGCGGCTTTCCTTCTTGCCGGGCTTGCGGCCGGTTTCCTGCTCGATGCGCGCGGCCTTTTCCTTCACCTTGCGCGCCAGCACGCTGGCGGGCAGCATCTTGGCCTCGGTCATGTAGCGCAGCACCCACTGCCCGCCCACGCTCTCGGCCAGCAGGCCGTGCGCGTCGCCGCGCGGCGGCACGAAGCCGCTGGACTGCTCCTGCGTGGCGCCGCATTCCTGGAACAGCGCCTTCTGCAGCGCGGCTTCGACTTCTTCCAACCCCATCTGCCATGGCGGCGCGATGCGGTACACGATCATGTTCTTGAACACGCGGATTCCTTTGTGGTGCTTTTTCCTGGAGCGCAACTTTACACAGCCTGACAAAGCGCGCATGGCGCGCTTACACGGCAGGCGCACACTGGCTTTCAATCGCTGGCGTGGCCGCCAGCGGGTTTCTCAACCGTCTGAAAGGAATCCACCATGACTTTCCTGTCACGCCGCATCGCAACCTCCGCCGCCGCGGCCGCGCTGCTCGCCGCCCTGTCCGTGCCCGCGCTGGCGCAAACGCCCCCGCCGGGCCCGCAACCCCGCGGCGAGCGCATGCAGGAGCTGCGCAAGGAGCGCATGGAAAACTGGGCCGCCAAGTTCAAGCAGCAACTGCAGCTCACGCCGGCCCAGGAAGGCGCCTGGTCCACCTACATGGAATCCATGAAGCCGCGCGAGCGTGCGCGCCTGGACGCGGACTGGAAAAGCCTGCGCGACCTGTCCACCCCCGAGCGCATCGACCGCATGCGCGCCCTGCGCGAGCAGCACGCCGCCGACGCCGACCGCCGGGGTGAGGCCACGAAGGCCTTCTATGGCCAGCTGACGCCGCCGCAGCAAAAGACTTTCGACACGCAATCGCTGCGCTGGATGGAAGGCATGCACGGCAAGGGCATGCACCGCCACGGCGGGCCCGAGGGGCGCCGGCAACCGCCGCAGCAGTAAGCCGCTACGGTGCTGTGGATAAGACTGGGCCCATCGCTGGCACAACCGGGCCCTTGTCCACAGCGCCGGTGCCTGTCGCGCAGTTGTCCCCGTTCGCGGGACAGCGGCGCCCGGGCACCGCGCACAGGCTTGTGCATTGACACAAGTGCCTGTCAAAAATCAGAAATTCCGTGTTATCCACAGAAATCCCGGCCTTCTATTACTACCACTATCTTCTTTAATACAAGAAGAAGGAACATCCAGGATGCAGATACGGCTGGGTTCGCTCACATCCATGGCCCATGCAACTGGCGCGCCCCAGGCCAGGCAGCCGCGGAGCTGGCTTCGCCAGGCCGCTGGCTGCGTCCCCCTCCCGGAGCGCGTAGCGCGTAGAGAGAGGGGGAAGGCGCCGAAGGCGACTCAGGGGGTGTTTTATTTCAACCCACGCGGTCGCGCACGAAGCGCTGCAGCGCGTCTTCCGGCAGCGCCGGGCTGCACAGATAGCCCTGGTAGAGATGGCAGCCCGCGCGCGCCAGCATGTCGCGCTGCTCGATCGATTCCACCCCCTCGGCGATGACCTCCAGGCCCAGGCTGCGCGACAGCGCGATGATGGTGTGGATGATGGCGGCGTCGTTCGGGTCGGTCAGCAGGTCGCGCACGAAGCTGCGGTCGATCTTGAGCTGCGCCAGCGGCATGCGCTTGAGGTACGTGAGCGAGGAGTAGCCGGTGCCGAAGTCGTCCAGCGCGAAGGCCACGCCGTGCGCGCACAGTGCCTCCATGGTGGCGATGGTGGCCTCCATGTTCTCCACCAGCAGGCTCTCGGTCAGCTCCAGCTTGAGCCGGTTCGCGGGGGCGCCGTTCACGGCCAGCACGCGCAGCACGTCCTCCACGAAGTTGGCGTCGCGGAACTGCATGGAGCTGACGTTCACCGCCATCGTCAGCTGGGCCAGGTAGGGGTCGCCCTGCCAGCGCGCCAGCAGCTTGCAGGCCTGGTTCAGCACCCAGCGCCCCAGGGGCAGGATCAGCCCGGTCTCCTCGGCCAGGCCGATGAATTCGGCCGGCGCCACCAGGCCGCGCTGCGGGTGCTGCCAGCGCACCAGCGCCTCCACGCCCACCACGCGGCCGGTGCGGTCGCTTTGCGGCTGGTATTGCAGCAGGAACTCGTCCTTGGCGAGGGCGGCGCGCAGGTCGCCTTCCAGCGCGGCGCGGCGCGTCACGGCGGCCTGCATGTCGGGGTCGAAGAAGCGCAGCGTGCTGCGCCCGGCCGTCTTGGCCTGGTACATGGCCAGGTCGGCCTGCTTCAGCAGCTCGCCCACGCTGGTGCGCCCATGGCCGAACGGGGCGATGCCGATGCTGGGCGTGCTGCGGTACTGGTAGCCGGCCAGCAGGTAAGGGGCCGAGAGCAGCTGCAGGATCTTCTCGCCCACGGTGCGTGCGGCGCGCGCCAGCTCGCCGGGGTCGCTGCTGAGCTGTTCGATCATCACCACGAACTCGTCGCCGCCCAGGCGCGCCACGGTGTCGATGCCGCGCACGCAACTGCCCAGGCGCTGCGCCACGTGCTGCAGCAGCAGGTCGCCCATGTCGTGGCCCAGGGTGTCGTTGAGGGTCTTGAAGTTGTCCAGGTCGATGAACAGCAGCGCCCCGCCCTGGCGTTGGCGCTCGGCGCTGGCCAGGGCCTGCTGCATGCGGTCCATGAGCAGCATGCGGTTGGGCAGGCCGGTGAGCGCGTCGTAGAAGGCCAGGCGCTGCACCTCGCGCTCGCTGGCCTTGCGCGCGCTGATGTCGGTGTTGATCGCCAGGATCGACGGCGGCTGTCCGTCCTCGCCGGGAACCAGCGTCCAGCGCACCTCCATGTCGAGCGTGCGGCCGTGGCGGTTGCGCTGGGTGATCTCGCCCACCCATTCACCCTTTTCCAGGGTGATGCGCGTGGCGCGCTGGAATACCGTGGGGTCGTCGTACAGCAGCGTCTGGGCGCTCTGGCCCAGCGCCTGCAGCCGCGTCCAGCCGTAGAGGCGCTCGGCGCCCTGGTTCCAGAACAGGATGCGGTGCTCCAGGTCGCGCACGACGATGGCGTCCTGCGCCTTGTCCAGTAGCGAAGCCTGGTAGCGGATGCGCGCCTCGGCCTGCTGGCGCTGGATTTCGGAGGCGGCGCGCGCGGCGAAGATCTGCAGCGTCGAGGTGATGAACCCGGCCTGGTGCAGCGGCTCGCGGAACAGCACGAAGATCAGGCCCAGCGGCTCGCCGTCGGCGTCGCACAGCTGCTGGCCGACGTAGCCCTGGGCGCCGAGTTCGCGCAGCACGGGTGCGTCGGGGTAGCGCCCGGCCACGTCGCGCTCCACCACGCACTGGCGCTGCGTCAGCAACTGCGCGCTGGGCGTGCCGTCGAGCAGGTAGTCGCGGTTGGGCTTGAGGGCGCCGTTGACGCTCAGCGCCAGCGTCATCACGCGCGCGGGCTGCTGCGCCGCCGCGGGCAGCAGCCGTGCCACGCAGCCCGCCTGCGCGCCCAGCGCATCGGTCATGTAGTGCAGCAGGCGCTCGAAGAACGCGGTGCCGGTGCTGGCCGACACGGCGCTCGCCACCTTGAGGGCGAAGGCCTGCATGCGCTGCTCGGCCTGGCGCGCGCGCAGCAGCGCCAGGCCGTGCGAGAGGTCGTCCGCCGCCTCGCGCAGCCACGCCTGCTGCCCGGCGTCCGGGGGGAGGCACCCGGGGCCGTGCAGGCACAGCGCCCCGAGCGGGCTGGCGCCGCCATCGTGCAGCGGCAGCGCCAGCGTGCCGGGGTCGCCGGGCGCGGGGAGGCTGTCGTCCACGGGGCCGGACCGGGCCACGGTTTGCGGCGCGCCGTCGTGCGCCAGCGTGGCCCAGGCCAGGCGGCAGCCGCCCTGGTGCACGGCCCAGTCGCAAATGGCCTGCAGTATCTGCGCCTCGCCGCGGCCGCGCACCAGGGCCTGGTTGCAGGCAGCCAGCAGGCGCAAGGCCATGTCATCTGCGGGGCGGGCGGGGCAATCCATGCGGGATCAGGGCACTGGGGAGTATTTCAAAAATGAGAGCTGCTCGCGCTTGCTGGGCAAGGGCTGGAGCCGTTTTTCATGCTTATGCCTGCTGGCCACGCCGCGCGCGCACGGCGGCGGCCAGCTGCTGCAGCACCGGCACGGTCTGCGCGAAGCTGATGCAGGCGTCGGTGACGGACACGCCGGGCGCCAGCGGCTGGCCGGGTTCGATGTCCTGGCGGCCTTCCTCCAGGTGGCTTTCGATCATCACGCCGGTGATGCGCGCCTCGCCCGCGGCGATCTGCGCGGCCACGTCCTGCGCCACGTCGATCTGGCGGCGGTGCTGCTTGCTGCTGTTGGCGTGCGAGAGGTCGATCATCACCTGTTCGCGCAGGCCCGCCTTGTGCAGCATCTCGCAGGCCGCCTGCACGTCGGAGGCAGCGTAGTTGGGCGCCTTGCCGCCGCGCAGGATCACGTGGCAGTCCTGGTTGCCGCGCGTCTCGAAGATCGCGGCCTGGCCCATCTTGGTCATGCCCATGAAGGCGTGCGCCGACTGCGCGGCCAGGATGGCGTCGCTCGCCACCTTCACGCCGCCGTCGGTGCCGTTCTTGAAGCCCACGGGGCAGGACAGGCCGCTGGCGAGCTGGCGGTGGCTCTGGCTCTCGGTGGTGCGCGCGCCGATGGCGCCCCAGCTCACCAGGTCGCTGATGTACTGCGGCGAGAGTAGGTCGAGGAACTCGGTGCCCACCGGCAGGCCCAGCGCCAGCACGTCGAGCACCAGCGCACGCGCCATCTCCAGCCCTTCGTTGATGGCGAAGCTGCCGTCCATGTGCGGGTCGTTGATGTAGCCCTTCCAGCCCACGGTGGTGCGCGGCTTCTCGAAGTACACGCGCATCACCACCAGCAGCTCCTGCGACAGCGCCTCGGCCTGCGCCTGCAGCAGCCGCGCGTAGGTCATGGCCTGCTCGTGGTCGTGGATGGAGCACGGCCCGACGACGATGATGAGCCGGTCGTCCTGCCCGTGCAGCACGCGCGAGATGGCGGCGCGGCTCGACTCCACCAGGCGCTGCGCGGCCTCGGGGGCGGGCAGCCACTCCTCGAGGATGGCGGGCGTGATTAGCGGGCGGACGGCTTTGATGCGCACGTCGTCGATGCGCGTGGCGTCGTCGGTGGAGAGCGGGGTGGCGGGGCGGTGGGCGTGCAGGGTAGTCATAGCCCGCCATTCTCGCGCGGTCCGCGGTGCAAGGTTCAAGGCCGCCGGAATGCCACGGCCTGGCGCGACCAGTAGGGGCCGCTGAGGCGGTCCAGCCGCACCTCGCCGCCTGTCGAGGGCGCGTGCACGAAGCGCCCCTGCCCGACGTAGATGCCGGCGTGCGTGGGCCGCGCGCCGCCGAACACCACCAGGTCGCCGGTGCGCAGGTCGGCGCCGTCCACCGGCGCGCCGAAGCCGTTGAGCTGCGCCACGGTGCGCGGCGGCGCCACGCCGGCGCGGCTGCGGTACACGTAGCCGATCAGGCCGCTGCAGTCGAAGCCGCCCTCGGGCGTATTGCCGCCGTAGCGGTAGGGCGTGCCCACCAGGCCCAGGGCGTGGATGGCGATGTCGCTCGCCTGCTCGTGCGTCAGGCGCGAGGGCAGCGCGGTGGTGCCGCCGCGCTGCGGCGGGGCGCTGCCGCACGCTGCCAGCAGCAGCGTGCCGCCCAGCGCCAGCAGGTGGCGGCGCCGGGCAAGGGGAGTGGGCGGGGCAAGCATGGCCGCGAGCTTATCCCAGGGCCAGCCGTGGCATCAAACCATGGCCGTGGTCCGGGCTCCGGGGGCCTGGTGCCCTTGCGCATGGCGCCGCTGCAGCAGCCGGTTGGCGGCGCCCACCACGGCCTGCACCGAGGCGGTGACGATGTTGTGGTGCAGGCCCACGCCGAAGGTGGCGCCGGGCAGGCCGTCCAGCCCGGCCTCGACGATGGCCAGCGCCTGCGCGCCCGCGCCGGTGCCGGTGGCGCGCTCCTCGTAGGCGTGCACCGACAGCGGCAGGCCCAGCGCGTCCACCGCCGCGTCGATCGGGCCGTTGCCCTGCCCCTGCAGCGTGAGACGGGCGCCGTCGATCGCCACGTCGATCTCGATGCCGCGCCCGTCGCCGGCCAGGCGGTGCGCGTGGTACGTCACCAGGCCCGGCACGCCCTGGGGCTGGCGCAGGTAGGTGGCCTGGAACAGCGCCCAGAGGGCGTCGCCGGTCATCTCGGTCTCGCTCGCGTCGGTGGCGCGCTGCACCACGGCGCTGAACTCCACCTGCATGCGCCGCGGCATGACCACGCCCTGGTCGCGCTCCAGCAGGAAGGCGATGCCGCCCTTGCCCGACTGGCTGTTCACGCGGATCACGCTGTCGTAGGTGCGGCCCAGGTCCGCCGGGTCGATGGGCAGGTACGGAATCTGCCACTGGCCCTCGGGGTCGTGCGCGGCGAAGCCTTTCTTGATCGCGTCCTGGTGCGAGCCCGAGAACGAGGTGAACACCAGGTCGCCCACGTAGGGGTGGCGCGGGTGGATGGGCAGGCCCGTGCATTCCTCGGCCACGCGCGCCACGGCGTTGATGTCGGAAAAATCCAGGCCCGGATGCACGCCCTGGGTGTAGAGGTTCAGCGCCACCGTCACCAGGTCGAGGTTGCCGCAGCGCTCGCCGTTGCCGAACAGGCAGCCCTCCACGCGCTGCGCGCCGGCCAGCAAGGCCAGCTCGGCCGCCGCCACGCCGGTGCCACGGTCGTTGTGCGGGTGCACCGAGAGCACGATGTGCTCGCGCGGCGCGAGGTGGCGGTGCATCCACTCGATCTGGTCGGCGAAGCGGTTGGGCGTGGCGTTCTCCACCGTGGTGGGCAAGTTGATGATGACCTCGCGCCCCGGGCCCGCGCCCCAGGCGGCAAGCGCGGTCTGGCAGGCCTTGAGCGACACCTCCAGCTCGGTGGCGTTGAAGGTCTCGGGCGAATACTGCAGCGTCCACCGCGTCTCGGGCCGCGCGTCGGTCAGGCGCTTGAGGTGCGCGACGTGTTCCTCGATGAAGGCCAGCATCTGCGTCACGTTCATGCCGAACACCACGCGGCGCCAGATGGGGGCGGTGGCGTTGTACAGGTGCACGATGGCGCGGGGCGCGCCGCGCAGCGCCTCGACGGTGCGCTCGATGAGGTCGCTGCGCGACTGCGTCATGACCATGAGGGTCACGTCCTCGGGCACCAGGTCTTCGTCGATGAGGCGGCGCACGAAGTCGAAGTCGGTCTGCGAGGCGGCGGGAAAGCCCACCTCGATCTCCTTGAAGCCGATGCGCACCAGCTCCTGGAACAGCTTCATCTTGCGCGCGCCGTTCATGGGCTCGAACAGCGCCTGGTTGCCGTCGCGCAGGTCGGTGGAGAGCCACACGGGCGCGCGGGTGATGGTGTTGGCGGGCCAGCGGCGGTCCGCGAGGGCGATGGGGGCGGCGGTCTGGTACTTGCGGGACGGTTGGTCGATCACGATGGGCTCCACGAATCAGGGTTTGGAAAAACCAAAGGCGACATCCCCTGCAGCCCTCCACAGGCGTGGAGGCTGGTTCGTGGGCCGGGGTCAGGGGGGTGTCGGGTGGTGTGCGCTGAAGCGAATCAGGCAACCGAAGCGGCGAACGCAGGCAGACCCCGGCCAGGCACTAGGCCTAGCGCTAGGGTGGATAGGGTCATGCTGCGTTGCATAGGGGGCCGATGGTAGCACGTGCCGCTCAGGCAAGTACCGCGTCCAGTTGCTGTGCCAAGCCTTCGATCGTCAGCCAGCCGAACACCGCGCGTCCGTCACTGGCGCGTGCCCACAGCTCTCCTACTTGGCGCTTTTCCAGTTCGTAGGGGTCGTGTTGCAAAAGGCCTTTGAATTCCAGCAGCGCCACGCGCCCATCCACCAGTTCAGCCACGAAGTCGGCATAAAAGTGCCCGCGCGACGTGGGCAAGCCAAAGCCGCACGGGGCAGTATCCAGGTTGCGCACCCAGTGGCGCACGCGTGGGTGGCGGTCAATGAGTTGGGCGCACTGGAATTCTTGCCCGCCGTCCTTCAAATCCGCCAGCACCGGAAAGTAGTGCTTGTCGAAGCGCCAGCGCCCGCCGTAACGCGAGGCGGCGGGCGCTGGGTAGCGGCCCGGGGTGAAAACGTGCGGGTGCGTCCAGTCCGGCTCCACCAGCCAGCCATCTCCGGCCAGCACTTTCTGCTGGAAGGCGCGCTGTGCGGCGGCGCGCCACAGGTCGGCCACGTGGTTTTCGATGGCGCGTGCGAGCTGAAAGCGCGCCTGCGCCAGCACCACCAGCGGCACGCCGCAGGTGTGGAGCTGGTGGTTCACCACTGCCGCCAGGTAAGTGCGGCGCTCGCTCTGCGTCAGGCCGCTCAGGTGAACGGACTTGAACAGCGACTGGTCCAGCCAGCCCACCAGCGTCTGCGCGTCGATGCTGCTGCTGGCGTAATCCATCGCCATTTGCGCGCTGCCGGTGCGGCGCAGCGCGATGCGCTCGCCATCCAGGCCGATCTCGAAAACGTCCGACTCCTGCACCACCCGGAAGCCTGGCAATTGCACGGCCTGGGGCGCAAGCAAATCCAGCTCCACGGCCTCTAGCACGGCCTCGCGCTCCAGCGGCCACAGCGGGGCTTGCGGTGCGGTGCGGTAGCCCAGCGTGGGCAGGGGCGCGAACGGCACGCCACGCACCGAGGGCGCGGCCTGCGCGGCCAGCAGCGCGTTGTGCTGCGCCACCTGGCCGCGCACCTGTTCCTGCTTCTTGGCGCCGCGCACCTGGGCCAACAACAGCGCTTCGGCCTCCGCGCCAATGTGGCGGGTGGCCACGAGCTGCTGCCCTCCCGCCACGCTCTGTGCCTGCATGCCAGGCAGTGCCAGCAGTGCGGGTGTGGGCAAAATCAGTTCAAAATTAGTAGCTATCAGCGCTTGACTGGCGGGCGTCTGAGGCCGATTTGACCCAAAATCATCGCCCGCCCCATCCTGCCATGGCAAGGCGGCTTGCGCGGCAATCATCGAGGCCACGTCCAGTGCCTCGAAACCCATGTGCTCGATCAGTCGATCCGCTAATGCGCGCGCCGCCTGCCCAAATTCCGCCGCGCACACGTGGGCGTAGGCCCGCTCCAGCGCCGCCCGTCCGCGCGGGCGCGCGTAGGGCATGCGCAGTACGCGGCCCAGCAGCTGCTCCACCGCCGTGGCGCTGGTGAGCTTTTGCAAGCTGCACAGCACGTAGGCAAACGGGCAGTCCCAGCCCTCGCGCAGCGCTTGCACGGTGATGACGTAGCGCACCGGGCAATCGCGTGCGGCAAGCTGAATGTCGGCCAGCCCGCGCGTGGTGCCGGTGGCGATGGCGATCTGGCTCTCGGGCAGTTTCAGCGTGTTGACGAGGTAGTCGTGCAGCTTCTCGGGCGGCATCTCGTCGCCCGCGTTCTGCGCCTGGAATAGCACGATGGGGCGTACGTAGCCATAGCCTGCGGCTTCGTCCTTGAGCGCCTCGGCTTCCAGTTGGCGCTGCGTCTGCACGGCAGCAAACACGGCGGCGGGCCAGCCCTCGGGATGCTCGGCCAGCACGATGGGCAGCTTGATCATGTCCTCGGCCGCCAGTTCCTGGGCGCTGACGTGGTACAGCACATTCGTCTTGGCGGGAATAGGCGTGGCCGTCAGCTCCACGATGAAGCAGGGGTTGAGCCGCTGCAGCGCCGTGAAGCTCTTGTCCGTCTTGGTGTTGTGCGCCTCGTCCACGATGACGATGGGCTGGTGCAGCGCCAGCCAGTTCGCCAGGCTCCAGCGTGGCTGGCCCACGAAGCCGGCCAGCACGCCGGTGGTGTCGCGCGCGGCGTCTTCGGGCGTGACCAGGGCATCGGGCAGCGCCTGCAGGCCCGCCAGCGCCTGGCTATCCTTGCCCTTGAAATGACGCTCGAAGCTCTCGGAAAAGCTATAGACGTTGCGCTGCCCCGCATCCTCGATGCGAAAGCTCTGGATGGTGGCCACCACCACCACGGCTTGGCGTTCCCAATCCGGCGGAGCGATCTGCGCCACTTCTTCCAGTGCGCACACCTGCACGCCCTGGCCGTATGCCTCGGCCAGCGCCTCGCGGTACGGATGACCGGGGGTTTGCAGCGCGCCCAGGGTTTGCGCGCGGATGGCGTCGCTCGGCACCAGCCACACCGCCACTGGCGCATCCGTAGTGCACCAGGCGCGGGCCAGCAGCGGCACGGCGTGCGCGGCCATCACCGTCTTGCCGCCGCCGGTGGGAATGCGCAGGCACACGCAGGGCACGTCGCCAAAAGTCTCCGCGTAATAGGCGTGGCCCGCCAGCTCCCGATAAGCCGCCGCCGGGCCCTTGACGGCTGCCAGACGGGCGAAGGCGGTCAGGGTGTCGAGGGCGGTTTGCTGGTAGCGCTTGAGGGTGAGGATGGTCATCGATTGGCGGGAGATTGGTTTAAGCATTGGCGGAACAGTGGCACCAAATCCAATGCAACTTATTGATTTATAAAGAATTCATACTTTTCGATTGGCGATTTCACCCAGATTCATTGGCGCTCATTGGCGCAGTGAGCGCCCAAAGAGCGCCTCGGGTTGGCTTGCCAATGTTCTGAATGGTGCCTTGCCGGGCCATGTCCGAGAGCAAGTCCTTGATGTACTTCTTGCGCTCCGCCGCGCCCGGAATCCACAGCGCCAGCTTGGGGAGCAACAGCTCATCGATTTTGGTGCGGGGTTGCGGCGCCAGCGCCAGCAGTTTGCACACCAAATCCTTCCAGTCTTGGGCGGCAGGGCCCTTCTGGTTGACATAGGCGACTTCCGACCCCGTAGCCACGGCAATAGCAGCCGAAATGCGAATCTTCTTGCCTCGCCCTTCGATCACGCCTTTCGCGCGTAGGCGTTGCAACTGCCGCGCAGGTGGCAACCTGTTTTTTTGGATCTGATCGAGCAAAACCGCGTCTTCCAGGCTCAGATCCGTGTGCGTCATCAGTGCACCGACGTAGCGTTCATCCAACGTGCGTCCATACAACGTGACGGTGACGGAAGCAGGCTGCGTACCAATCCCATAGTCCGGCAGCGGAAAGAAACGGTCCCTTTGCCTGCGGAACATGCCCTTGACCCCGCGATTCATCGTCTCCATCAAATCCAGATCCACCATCGCGTTGGCAAGGCAGGCATTGCGATAACGCTGTTCAGGCTGGACGGCATGCAACACCTTGTCCAGCGATCCGGGCAGAAACTCGCCGTAGTTGAAAAATTGGAGCGTGTCAGGGCTCTCCGTGACCAGAATGCGCCCGCCTTGCGTGTAGTCCTGATGCGCAATGCAGTTGTGCAAGGCTTCACGGATCACCCAGTCGTCGTAATTCGGCAAATTCAGTGGTGCCACTTCGCGCGGCGGCAGCACGTTGACTTCAATGATGCGGACGCGTTCGATCAAGGCATCCACGCCCAACAGCAGCGGCAGGTCGAAGTGCTTATGCCCCACATCATCCCCGCGATGATCCACCAGCTTCCAGCCTATGCGCGGCGTAGGCCCGCCCAGGTGAACAGCCGCCATTGGCTTGCCCAGCAGCACCAGCGCGGCCCGCGTCAGCCCACCATTGACGGCCAAGCGCAGGCCATGCAGAAACTCCACGTCGGACTGGCACTGCATTTGATCCACCATGTCGGGCTTCGGTGCATGCCGGCGCGCGAACAGCTCGCGCGCACGGGCGATGGCCCTGGGCTCCAATAGCGCCCAATCGCTGGACACGACGGCTGCGGACCAATCGTGAAGCGCCGATTGAGCGCGCAGCGTGTCCAGCTTGTGCAGCGCCAGTCCCCCCAGTTTCTCGCCAACGCGGCCCCACCAGTGACCCTTGCACGTCACGGGCATGCCACGGGGAGCGGCAGGCACGCGCCACATCAGCACCCGCGCTGGCTGGCCATCGATGCCGGGAACCTGGATTTCGTGGGGCGTCTGCAATGCCACGGACGGATTGGTTTGCGCCGCCACGGAGGCTTTGATCCGATTGACCTCTTCCATCGTTCGTGCGAACTGGGTGCCTCTGGCGGGGCGCAAACCATTGGCCCGATCGATGGCGTCTTCCACGCCCATTACCAACCAGCCTTCCTCGCGGTGGCAAAGATTGGCTTCGTTCGCCAAGGCCGATACGTACTGCGCCAACTGATCCAAGCTGAACGTGTGCTCCGCGCGCTTGAACTCCAACCATTCAGTTTCCGCAGACATGCTTCTGAGCGTGTTCAAAAAATCAATAGTGGGATGGTTCATGCCGCTCACCTCGCCCGCACGTCATACGGAATGTGCTTGAACGTCACCTGCGCGCGCGCCAGGCTCTCGGGCCCCAGGCGGCAGGCTTCGCCGTAGACGACCAGGGGCGCGCCGGGGTGGGGCGTGGTGGCGTGCAGTTGCAGCAGGGCGTCCAGCACGGCGCGGGTCAGCACGTTGCCGCTGGCGGGGCGCTTGTCGCCCAGGATGCCGTTGAACAGCAGGTAATAGGCCGTGCGGCTGCGCAGCACGGGTTCCGCGGGCTCGGGCGGGGGTTCAAGCGAAATCGGCTCCTCACGCCCATCCGGCAAGCGCTGGGAGCTATCAAAAACAGAGTGTGTTCCTAGCCAGGGCGTGCCGGGCTGGCCCTGTGAGGGGTCAAAAGCTGTCTTTGTTTCCTGCTGCCAGACGAAGGCCGCCAGGGTGGCGAAGCGCACTTGCGGGTGGATGCCGCCGTGCGCGTCGAAGATGGGCGCGCCCAGGCGTGCGAAGCGGAAGCCCCCGCCGCTCTGCCAGCCCACGGCCTGGCTGATGCCGCCCTGCTCCCCGTCGATGACTTTTTGCAGGCGCGGCAGGCAGTGCGTGGCGGCGTGCCCGCCCATTTCGATGCCGATCCAGCGCCGGCCCATCTTGTGGGCGACGGCGGCCGTGGTGCCGGAGCCGAGGAAGCTGTCGAGGACGAGGTCGCCGGGGTGGGTGGCGATGTGGAGGATGCGCTGGAGCAGACGCTCAGGCTTGGGGGTGCCAAACCTGCCATCGGCAAACAGCGCCAGCCCTTCCAGCATGGCCTCCTGGTTGTGGCCCGATTCACTGTGCGCCCAAATGGAACGCGGCACCACGTCGCCAGAATCCGTCAGGAACTTCTTGATGCGGGGAGCATTGGCGTTGCCACCCACGCCCCAATACAACATTCCGTCTCGCACATGCTGCGCGTGCGCCTCTTGCGAATAAGCCCAGACCCGGGTTCGCTTGGGCCACACCTCCTGGCCCGTGCGCGGGTGGGTCAAGGGGTAGTAGAGATTGGGGCGCTCATCGGCGGTTTTCGCGCAGGTATAGGCGGCGGAATTCCAATCACCTCGCGGGTCGTTGTCGGGGTTGGTGTAATACCGCGTTTGCTCCTGACTGCGCGGCAATCGGTGGGGTTGCCATTGCGGTTTGCTCTTGGCATAGACCAGTATGTGGTCATGGTCTCCGCTGAAATAGCGAGCGTCATTGGCAGGACTGACGCGCTTGTGCCATGAAACGTCGGCCACGAAATTCCCCCGCCCAAACACCTCATCCATCAACACCTTGAGGTAATGCCCCTCGTTGTCGTCAATGGTCACCCAGATCGATCCATCCTCGCTCAACAGCTCGCGCAGCAGTTGCAGGCGCGGCAGCATCATGCTGAGCCATTGGCTGTGCTCCAGGTTGTCGTCGTAGTGCTCGAAGGCGCTTTTCGTGTTGTAGGGCGGGTCGATGAAGATGCACTTGACCTGCCCTTGATAGAACGGCAGCAGGGCCTTGAGGGCTTCAAGGTTGTCGCCCTGGATCAACAGGTTGTGTGCCGCCAGCGTGGCATCGCCGTGGGTCGAGACGGTGTCCAGCAGCCGGTAGGGCACCTGGGAGGCGGTGGTGAAGGCGGTGGCGCGGTTGAGCCAATCGAGGGTGGGCATGGCAGAGCGGAAAAAGCAGGCCCGTTATTGTGGTGCACAGGGGCTGGCCCAGGGCCTTGTGTCGCGCTTCGTCACCCCTGCATGCGCCTGGCCCAGTCCTCCACCTGCCCGCGTTCCAGCCGCCCCTGCACGATGCGCTGCCACGACGGCGGCAGGTGCAGCCGGGCCAGGCCCTGCAGCGCCTCGCGGTCCAGCGGGCGGTGGTACAGCAGGTCCACCACGCGTGCCAGCGTCCAGGCGGGGTGCGGGCGCTCCACCAGGTGGATGGCGTCGCCCGCCTGGAGCTGGCCAGGCTCCAGCACGCGCCAGTACCAGCCGGTGCGGCCCGTGTCCTGCAGGCGCCGTGCCATGTCCTTGTGGCCGAAGCGCAGGTTCAGCTTCCAGCAGGGCTGGCGGCTTTGTGCCACTTCGAGCAGGGCGCTGCCGATGCGCACGCGGTCGCCCCAGCACAGCGTGGCCTCGGTCACGCCGGCGCTGGCCAGGTTTTCGCCGAAGGCGCCGGGCGCGTCGAGCACGGGCAGCGCGCCCAGGTCGGCGCGCCAGGCGGCGTAGTGCTCCAGCGCGTACTGGTGCACGGCCTTGTCGGGGCCGCCGTGCACGCGGCGGTCGCCTTGTTCATCGCCCTCCAGGCCCTCGGGGCCGACCTGGACCGGCCCCGCCACGGGCTGCTTGGCGATGGCGCTGCGGCCGCCGGGGCTGCCGTCGGGGCGCGTGCAGGGCACGGCCCGGCCGCGCAGCACGGCGTGGATCTGGCCGATGGAGACGGTTTTCATGGTCTTTTTGGCGTTTTGCGCTTGCCTGGCAAGCGCTGGAAGCTATCGAAAAAGGAGCTTCACACGCTCTCAAGCCACCAGCGCCGGCTGCAGCAGCTTGCCCAGGGCCTGGCGCTTGCAGGCCTGCAGGCGCATGAGCAGCGCGTGGTCGGGCCAGGGCACGCCGTAGCGCTGGCCCAGGTCGTGCTGCATGCGCGCCAGCAGCGCGGCGGCCATCTCGGCGTCGGCCAGCGCGCGGTGGGCGCGGCCGGTGCGCGGCAGGCCCAGGTGGTCGATCAGGTTGCCGAGCTTGTGGCTGGGCGCGTCGGGGTACACGCGGCGCGACAGCAGCACGGTGCAGGCAAAGGGCTGCGTGGCCTGCACGCCCGCGTGCTGCAGCTCGGACTGCCAGAACTTGCTGTCGAACGCCGCGTTGTGCGCCACCATGGGTGCGCCGCCCACGAAGCGCGCGGCCTCGCGCATCACGGCCTCGGCCGGCGGCGCTGCGGCCACCATGGCGTTGCTGATGCCGGTGAGCTGCTCAATGAAGGGCGGGATCCACGCGCCGGTCCGCATCAGGCTGGCGAAGCGGTCCACCACCTGCGTGCCCTGCAGCAGCACGATGGCCACCTCGGTGGCGCGCGCGCCCTGGGCCGGGGCCATGCCGGTGGTCTCGAAGTCGATGACGGCGATGGGCGGCGCCATGGCGTTCAGGCCTTCTTCAGGAATTCGGACTTGAGCAGCATGCTGCCCAGCTCGGTCTTGCAGTCCACGTTGTGGCCATCGGCACCGTCCACCAGGCGGATGCCCTTGATCTTGCTGCCCTTCTTCAGCACGCTGGACGAACCCTTGACCTTGAGGTCCTTCACCAGGATCACGGCGTCGCCATCGGCCAGCGGGTTGCCGTTGGCGTCGCGCACCGTGCCGCCGCCCTCGGGGGCTTCGGCCTCGGCTGCGTCGGCCTGCTGGGGCCACTCGAAGGCGCAATCGGGGCAGAGGTAGCTGGCGCCGTCGGGGTAGGTGTTTTCCTGGCCGCATTGCGGGCAGGCGGGAAGGGTGTGGGGCATGGCGAATCCGGTGTGGGTTGTGCGGCGGCGTGCCGCCGTGCGCGGGTGCGCGTGACGCTGGATTGTCGCCCCCCGCGGCCAGTGCCATCCGGGCGCCCGTGGCGCGTGCCCTGGAATACATGGAAAAAAGGGTTGTAGCCCTTTTCTGACAAGCGCTGACAGCTCCTTGAAAGATAGCAAACGCGGTGCTGCATCCTAGGGAAATAACGGACTTGCATCAGGTTTTGCGTTGACAGGTATCAAACTGAAACAAGATGCATCGCGCTTCAATCACTCACGAAATTCTCACGGCATCCATCTGCAAACCTTCCCATGCGCCGCATCCACCAAAGCGATTTGGTATTGAACGAGCCCCTGCCCTGGCCGTTGTATGACGAGGACGGCCATCTCTTGCTGCGCGAGGGCTATGTGCTGAGCATTCCGCGCCATATCGAGACGCTGCTGGCGCGCGGCGCCTATGCGCCCGATCCGACGCCCGCCAGCCCGGGCTCCGGCGCGGCAGATGCCACCGGCACGGCAGGCATGGCGGGCGCGGCGGCGTTGCCGCCCGTGCCGCCGCCCGGGGCCGGGGCGGAGCCGGTGTTCGCCCGCGCCGGCACGCTGGCATCGACGCTCAAGCGCCTGCACGCGCACCTGCAGGCCGGTTCGCCGCAGGCCGTGCTGCCGCAGGTCGTGCAGAGCCTGGCGCGCGGCGTGATCGACGCCTGCGCGCAGGACCCCGATGCGCTGCTGGCCGCGCTGCACCTGGACCGCCAGCACCCGTACCTGGTGGTGCAGCAACTGCTCGGCGCGGCGCTGACCGAGATCGCCGCGGTCGAGCTGCTGCTGGATGCGCCCACGCGCCTGTCGCTGGCCTGCGCGGCGCTGACGCGCGACGTGGCGCTGCTGCCGCTGCAGGCGCAGCTCGACCGACAGGCCGGCGCGCTGACGCGCGAGCAGGCCGCGCAGGTGCGCGGCCACCCCGTGCACAGCGCCGAGCAGCTGGCGGCCATGGGCGTGACCGATGCGCTGTGGCTCGAACTGGTGTGCCAGCACCACGAGCGCTGCGACGGCTCGGGCTACCCGCGCGGGCTGCGCGGCGACGCCATCCTGCCCGGCGCGCGCCTGCTGGCGGTGGCCGACTCCTACGCGGCCATGGTGACCCCGCGCGCCAACCGTGCGGGCCAGTTCCCGCGCGATGCGCTCAAGGCCCTGTTCCTGGAGCGCAGCCGCCTGTACGAAGATTCGCTGGTGAAACTGTCCATCAAGACCCTGACCATGCATCCGCCCGGCACGCTGGCGCGGCTGGCCAACGGCGAGCTGGCCGTGGTGCGCTCGCGGCAGAAGCACGATGCGCCGGTGGACCTGTGGAGCCTGTATGACAGCAGCGGCATGCCGGTCATGCGCCCGCAGCGCTGCGACGCGGCCGATCCCGCCCATGGCATCGTCGGCGCGCTGCGCGTGGAGGAGTGCCGCTCCGCCGCGCTGGTGCTCAAGCGCCTGTGGATGCACCGCTGATTCGGGAGAACCCGCACCATGAAGAAGAACCTGCCCGTCACGTCCCGGCAAACCGAGGTCCCGCCCGGCGTCACCCTCGTGTCCAAGACCGACCTCAAGGGCCGCATCACCTACGCCAACGAGGCGTTCGTCGAGGTCAGCGGCTACGCGCTGGACGAACTGCTGTACCAGAGCCACAACATCGTGCGCCACCCGGACATGCCGCCCGCCGCCTTCGAGGACATGTGGCGCACGCTCCAGCAGGGCAAGCCGTGGCGCGGCATCGTCAAGAACCGCTGCAAGGACGGCGGCTACTACTGGGTCGATGCCTGCGTGGTGCCCGTCAAGCGCCACGACCAGGTGACGGGATACATGTCGGTGCGCAAGCACGCGCCGCCCGCTGCCATCGCGGCCGCGCAGGTGCTGCACCGCGACATGGCGGCGGGCCGCGCCCGGCCCGCCGCGCGCCTGCCGGCGTGGCTGGGCATACGCAGCGGCATGCACGCGGGCATGCTGTTCGTGGCGCTGCTGATGCTGGTGGGCGGCGTGCTCGGCATCGGCGGGCTGAAGCTGGCCGACGACGCGCTGCACCAGCTCTACCACCGGCAGCTCGGGCCGGTGGCGGCCATCGGCAAGATCAAGACCCGCCTGGGCGAGAGCCGCGCCACCATGCTCGAAATCCGCCTGGCGCGGCTGCGCACCGGCCAGGAAGAGGCGCTGGCCAGCCAGGTGGCCCGGCTGCGTGCCAACCGCGACGAGGTGCAGGCGCTGCTGGCCCAGCTGGCCGCCGACTCGGGCCAGGCGCCGCAGCAGACGCAGCGGCTGGCCGCCGCGCTGACGCGCTACACCGACGAGGGCCTGCAGCGCGTGGAGATGGCTGCCGCCTACGACGACCCGGAGCAGATCGACGAGCTGATCCGCCAGCGCGTGCTGCCGCTGGAGCAGGCGGCCTCGGCCGCCGCGTCGGAGCTGCGCGATGCGCTGGACGCCGCCGCGCGCGCTGCCTACGAGGAAACGCTGGCGCGCAATGCACGCATCCGCGCCATCGCCATCGCGGGCATCCTGTGCGGGCTGCTGGCGGTGGTGCTGGCGGGGCACATGTTCATTCGCGGCGTCGTCGATCCGCTGAACGCCTCGATCCGCCGCCTCAACCGCATCGCCCAGGGCGATCTGCAGGGCGAGATCGACCTCTCCGGCACCGGCGAGAGCGGCCAGCTGAACCACGCCGCCGCCGTCATGCAGCTGAACCTGAAGGTGATGATCGACGAAATCGCGCTGGCGGCGCGGCGCATCCAGCGCCACTGCACCACGCTCAACACCGTGCTCTACAGCGTCACCGAGCACTCCGAGGCGCAGCACGACCGCGTGTACGCGGCGATCCGCGCGCTCGACGCCGCCGTGGCCGAAACCAGCGGCCTGAGCGAGCGCGCAGAGCGGCTGCTGCACCTGGCGGGCGCCGGCGGCGCGGGCCAGGCGCTGGCCGATGAAACCCGCGAGCTGGCCACGGCCACCCGGCTGGCGGCCTTCGGCGCCGAGGAAGTGGCGGGCGCCATGCACCAGGTGGCGGACCTGATCGTGGAAAACCGGGGCGAGGCGCAGCGCGCCTGGCTGGCGTCCGAGGAGCTCAAGCGCGTGGCCAGCGAACTCAATGAGCTGGTGGATTTCTTCGAGCCCGGGACATCAGCGTGAAAACGCTTGTTTTGATAGCTGCCAGCGCTTGCTGGACGGGCGTTCCGGGCTGATTTGGCCCTTATTTTCCGGCCCCGGCGGGCGCGCACGCGCGGCGCTGCAGCGCGAACGGCGGCAGGCCTTGCAGCAGCCGCTGCCCGTAGCCGGTGCGCACCAGGCGCCGGTCGTAGCAGTAGACATGCGCCAGGTCTTCCTCGGTGCGGATGGCGCGGCCCACCCACTGCGCCAGGCGGATGGCCGTGGCCGGCACCACCAGCTCGCTGAACGGGTCGCGCCCCGCGCCGCGCAGCCACTCGGCGCGCGCCTCGCCCACCGGATCGTCGGGCGGGGCGAAGGGCAGCTTGGTGATGAACAGCGATTCGCACAGGCTGCCCGGCAGGTCCAGTCCCTCGCCGAAGGACTGCATGCCGAAGATGATCGAGGGCTGGCCCTGCGCCACGCGCTCGCGGTGCTGCGCCAGCAGCTGCTGGCGCGGCCACTGGTTCTGCACCAGCACCGTGGCGCGCAGCGCGGTCGGCAGTTGATCGACGGCCTGGCGCATCTGCTCGCGCGAGGTGAACAGCACCAGCGCGCCCGCTTCCACCAGGGCCAGGTCGGACAGCAGCGCCTCCACCATCTCGGCCGTGTAGGCCGGGGCGTCGCGCGGGTCGGCCTGGGTCTCGCTCGCCACCAGCGTGCCCTGGCGCGCGTAGTCGAACGGGCTGGCCACCTCCAGCGTGCGCACCGCCGCGTCGCCGTGCAGGCCGGCCTCGCGCAGGAAAAAGTCGAACTGCCCGCAGCCCGTGAGCGTGGCCGAGGTCAGCACCGCGCCGCGCACCGCGGACCACAGGTGGTGGCGCAGCGTGGCGCCGGGCAGCACCGGGCTGGCGTGGGCGCGGACCACCAGGAAGTCGCCCTCCACCGCCAGCGTGAACCACTTGGCGGCGGGCACCGCGCCCTCGGGCGCGTCCTGCAGCAGCAGCTGGGTGCAGGCGTGCACGCCCTCCAGGCGCGGCGCCAGGCTGCCCACCTGGGCGTAGAGCTGCGACAGGCGCCGCGCCTCGTCGGGCGTGTCGCGCATGGCCGCGCGCAGCGCCTTGGCGATGGCGCGCAGCGCATCCAGAAAGCCGCCCGCGTGGTGCGCGGCCTGGGCCAGCGGCTCGCCCAGGGCTTCGGGCAGGCGCCCGCCGGCCACGCGCGCCCGCGCGGGCTGGCCCGCGGTGGCCAGGCGGTTGCCCGGGCCGCCTGTGGTGCCGCGGCCCGGCGCGCGCAGCGGCTCGCCGTACACATCCAGCACCAGGCGCGCCAGGTCGGCCAGCGCGGTGCGCAGCCGTGCCGCGTGCTGGGGAATGTCGGCGATTTCCTCCACCTCCACGAGCTGGCCGATGCGCAGCGCGCGGCTGGCCAGCCGGTCGATCCACGACAGGCGCGACAGGTCCATCTCGCAGGCGAACTGCGCCAGCGCGGTGGACGGCAGGTGGTGCGCCTCGTCGATGACGAGCAGGCAGTTGTCCAGCTCGGGCAGCAGGCGCGCGCCGATGGACGACAGCAGCAGGTCGTGGTTGGCCACGATCACCTGCGCCGCCACCTGCGCCTTGCGCCGCTCGAAGTAGGTGCACTGGCTGAACAGCGGGCAGTACTTGCCGGTGCACGACGAGGCCTCGGCCGCCACCGGGCCCCACATCTCGGGCTCGGGCGGCGTGGGCAACTGGTCGCGGTCGCCGTCCCACTGGCCGGTGGCCAGGGCGTCGGCCATGCTGGCGTAGAACTGCATGCGTGCCTCCGCCTGGTGCGGGGCGTGGCGGCCCTGGCGCTGCTCGGCGGCCTCGGCGGCCAGCAGGTCGTCGGGGATGACGTCGTCATCCTCGGCGCTGGCGCCGCTGGCCAGGCGCTCCAGCTTGAGCTTGCAGGCGTAGCGCCCGCGCCCCTTGGCCAGGGCGAAGGCGAAGGGCTGCTCCATGCGCGCGGCCAGCTGCGGCAGATCTTTGTGCACCAGTTGCTCCTGCAGCGCCACGGTGGCGGTGGAGATCAGCACGCGCGTGCCGCGCGCCAGCGCGATGGCGATGGCCGGCACGCTGTAGGCCAGCGACTTGCCCACGCCCGTGCCGGCCTGGATGACGGCAATGGCGCGTGCGGGGCCGGCGTCTTCGTCTTCCACCTTGCCCAGTTGTGCCTGGCCGAAGGCCTGGGCCACGGCCTCGGCCATGCCACGCTGCCCGGCACGGCCACGCAATCCCTCGGTGGACTGCACCACCCCATCAAACGCCTGCAGGCCCGCCTGGGTCCATTCTGTGGAAGACATAGGGGTGGGAGTGTGGCACAGTGGGCTGGCAGGGGCGTTATGCAAAAAAAATGGCTGAAACGCTTTGTGGTAAAGCGCTGAAAGCTATTAATTCAATAGCAAATAAATAGCATTCAGAACACTGTATTTTCATACAGCAAACCATCGAAAAAATACGGGGCGCTGATGAAAATTCTTTCTGCCAACTTTGAGGGCCAGTCCATCCGTCGCGTGTACGACGATGCCACTGAGGTCTGGTGGTTCTCAGTGATCGATGTCGTGCAGGTGTTGACGGGCAGTGCCAACGGGAACCGGTACTGGTCTGACCTGAAGCGCAAATTGGCCCAGGAGGCTGGCTCTGCCCAACCTTACGAAAAAATCGTAAGGTTGAAACTACCCGCCACCGATGGCAAACAGCGCCCGACCGATTGCGCCACCGCGCAAACCTTGCTGCGCCTGGTGCAGTCCATTCCCAGCCCCAAGGCTTGAAGCCCGGACCGGGCAGCCCGTGGTAACGGCCGACAACTACCTGCCCCCGCAGGCCCCGCCATCGGCGCACCTGCCCGCCAAGCCCCGCCGCGGCCCCCCGAAAATGTAGACTTGCCCGGCGCCGCATCCGGCGCAGGGGCGCTGCGCCCCAGGCCCCGGCCGCTCCCCATCCGCTCGCTGTTCTTCGAGGTGTCGTACATGTTTCACAAACTCCGTCTCTGGGCCAAGATCATGGTGGTCATGGGCATCGCCATTGGCGGTGTGGGCGCGGCGCTGACGTTCACCAACCTGTCGAACATGAACCGCCTGGTGCACGACGCCGAGCGCAGCGCGCTGGACGCGCACCTCAAGGCCATCCACAACGCGATCGCCGCCGAAAGCCGCAGCGCCGAGGTCCTGAGCGCCCTGGTGGCCGGCATGCCCGTGGTGCAGGACAAGTTCGATGGCGGTGAGCGCAAGGCCGTGGCCGACATGTTCGTGCCCGGCTTCCAGGCCCTGGCGCGCGACTACGGCGTGGAGCAGTTCCAGTTCCACACGCCGCCCGCCGTCTCGTGGCTGCGCGTGCATGCGCCGCAGAAGTACGGCGACGATCTGTCGTCGTTCCGCAGCACCGTGGTGGCCGCCAACCGCACCCTGCAGCCGGTGCGCGGCCTGGAGGGCGGCGTGGCGGGGCTGGGCATTCGCGGCATGGTGCCGGTGCAGCGCGCTGGCCGGCATGTGGGTTCGGTGGAGTTCGGCATGGGCTTCGGCCAGCCCTTCTTCGACCAGTTCAAGCAGCAGAACGGCGTGGACGTGGCCCTGCACGTCATGGACAAGGACGGCAGCTTCAAGGTTCTGGCCTCGACCTTCGGCAAGGAGCTGATGCCCGACGCGGCCACGCTGCAGCGCGCGCTCGGCGGCGAGGCGCAGCTCGACCACCGCAATGCCCAGGGCAAGCCGTTCGCCATCTATTCCTCGGCGCTCAAGGACTTTTCCGGCAAGCCCATCGGCGTGATCGAGATCGCCATGGATGCCAGCGGCTTCCAGGCCTCGCTGGACAGCTCGCGCAACGTCGCGCTGGTGGTGGGGATTCTGTCCATCATCGGCGGCATGCTGCTGGCGCAGTGGATGGCGCGTCACATCGTGGGCCGGCTCGAAGGGGTGGCTTCGGGCGTGAACCACGTGGCCCGGGGCGATCTGTCGAGCACCATCGCGGTGGCCGGCAGCGACGAGGTGGCGACCCTGGCCGAGGCCACGCGTGCCATGCAGGCGCGCCTGCGCACGCTGGTGGCCGAGGTCAGCGCCAATGCCGTGCGCGTGCACGCGGCGGCGCAGGAGATCACCAGCGCCGTCGAGGGCCAGGCGGCCACCTCGACGCAGATGTCGTCGTCGGTGGCCGAGATCACCACCACCATGGAGGAGCTCTCGGCCTCCTCCACGCAGATCGCCGACCACTCGCGCTCGGTGGTGGACATCGCCAACCAGACGCTGGAGGGCTCGCGCAAGGGCTCCGAGGCCATGCAGACCGTGCTCGGGCGCATGAACGACATCCGCAGCGACAACCAGCACAGCCTGCAGGAGATCGTGGCGCTGGGCGCCAAGTCCAAGCAGATCAGCCGCGTCATGGAGATCATCAACACCGTGGCCGACCAGACCAAGCTCATCGCCTTCAACGCCGCGCTGGAGGCTTCCAGCGCGGGCGAGGCGGGCAAGCGCTTCTCGGTGGTGGCGGGCGAGATCCGCCGCCTGGCCGACAGCGTGACCGACTCCACGCGCGAGATCGAGGCCAAGATCAGCGAGATCCAGGACTCCATCAGCCGCCTCGTCATCACCTCGGAGAAGGGCGCCTCGGGCATCACCGCCGGGCTCTCGGCCAGCGCCAACGCCACCGAGCGCCTGAACGAAATCGTCAGTGCCGCGAGCCAGACCAGCAGCGCCGCGCAGCAGATATCGCTGTCCACGCAGCAGCAGAAGACCGCGAGCAGCCAGGTGGTGCTGGCGCTGCGCGAAATCGTCACGGCCAGCTCGCACACGGCGCAGTCCATCACCCGCATCTCGCAGGTGAGCAAGGACATGGCCCAGCTCTCGGGCCGGCTCGACGAACTGGTGCACCAGTTCAAGCTGGATGCCGCCTCCGGCGCCACGCAGAACTGAAGAGCGTAGGCGATGGCGAACATCCGCGTGCTCATCGCCGACGACAGCAGCCTGGCCCGCGGGCTGCTGCGCTGCCTGCTGGAGGCCGAGCCCGGCATCGAGGTGGTGGGCGAAGCCTGCAACGGCCGCCAGGCGGTCGAGATGGTGCAGGCCCTGCGCCCCAGCCTCGTGACCATGGACCTGGAAATGCCCGTCATGGGCGGGCTGCAGGCCATCGAGGCCATCATGTGCACGCGCGCCGTGCCCATCCTCGTGGTCAGCAGCGTGGCCGACGCGCAGGGCGCGCTGCAGGCCGTGGCCCATGGCGCGCTCGACGTGGTGGGCAAGCCCGACTACGGCTCGGGCGACGCGGCGGCTTTCGTGGCCAAGGTGCGGCTGCTCGCGGGCGTGTCCGTCATCACGCGCATGCGGGCGCGCCTGGAGCCGGCCGCCGCCACGCCCGCGCAGGCGTTGCCCTCTGCGCCAGTGGGCGTGCCGGCCCTGCGGGGCGGCGAGCCGGTGTTCGCCATCGCCGCGTCCACCGGCGGGCCGCAGGCCCTGGCGACCATCCTGCCCGCGCTGGGGCGCGGCTTTCCCTGCCCGGTGCTGGTGGCGCAGCATATTTCCGATGGCTTTGCCCAGGGCATGGTCGATTGGCTGGGCGCGCTGTGCCAGATGCCGGTGCGCCTGGCGCGCCATGGCGACGCGCTGGTGCCCGGCACCATTCATGTCTCGCCCTCGGAGCACGACCTCGCGGTGGCGCCTGGGGAGCGCCTGGCGCTGCGCGCGCGTGCGCCCGGCTGCGTGTACCGGCCCAGTTGCGACGTGCTGCTGGCTAGCGCGGCCCAGGTGTTCGGGGCGCGGGCCGTAGGCGTCATCCTCTCGGGCATGGGGCACGACGGGGCGGCGGGGCTGGCGGCCATCCGCGCCGCGGGCGGGCACACGCTGGCGCAGGACGAGGCCAGCTCGGTCGTCTACGGCATGAACCGCGTGGCCATCGAGCGCGGTGCCGCCGCGCAGGTGCTGCCGCTGGCCGCGCTGGCCCCGGCCATGCGGGAGCTGGCCAGCCGCCCGCCGCGCCGCCTGGCCGGGAGCGCGGCATGAACGCCCTGGACCTGGCCCCGTTCCAGGCCCTGGTCAAGGAACGCTGCGGGCTGCAGTGCGAGGGCGACGGCCAGGCCAAGCTGGCGCAGGCGCTGCAGGAGCGCTGCGCGCACCTGCGCATGGCGCCCATGGCCTACTACCAGCAACTGGTGCGCAGCGGCGCGGAGTTCCAGGCGCTGGTGAACCTGCTCACCATCAACGAGACCTATTTCTTCCGCGAGCCCGAGCAGATCGACCTGCTGGTGCAGCGCCTGGCGCCGCGCGCGCTGGCGCGCCATGCCGGGCACGCGCCGGTGCGCATCCTGTCGGCCGGGTGTTCCTCGGGCGAGGAGCCGTACTCGCTCGCCATGGCCCTGCTGGAAAAGTACGGCGACAGCATGGCCCAGCTGTTCGAGCTGGTGGCGGGCGACATCGACACCGATGCGCTGGCCAAGGCGCGCGCCGGGGTGTACGGCGACTTCTCCTTCCGCGGCGTGTCCGATGCCATCCGCCAGCGCTATTTCGAGCCCCACCCCCAGGGCCAGCGCCTGCGCGAGGACGTGCGGCGCCTGGTGCGCCTGTACCCGCTGAACCTGCTCGACAGCGAGGCGCCGCAGGCCGTGCAGGACTGCGACATCATCTTCTTCCGCAACGTCTCGATCTACTTCGACGCGGCCACGCGCCGGCGCATCCAGCAGAACCTGGCGCGGCTGCTGCGCGGCGATGGCGTGCTGGTCATCGGCTCGGCCGAGACCCTGGCCAACGACCTGGGCGTGCTGCGCCTGGTCGAGGAAGCCGGGCTGTTCTACTTCACGCCGGGCCCGGCCCCGCAGGCCGGGGGTGCCGATTCCGCATGGCAGTGGCCCCCCGCCCCCGTCCCCATGCCGCCGCGCGCGCCCGCGCCGCCGCCCGCCCCGCTGCGGCTGCCCACGGGCTGGGGCGATCTGCCCGAGCTGCTGGCCCAGCCCCAGGCCCTGGCTTGCGCCCATGCGCCCGCCGAGGCACCCGCGGCCCTGGCCCAGGCGCGCCAGGCGGTGCAGGACAAGCACTATGCGCAGGCCCTGCCGCTGCTCGACGCCGCGCTGGCCGCGCAGCCCGGCAGCGCCGAGGCGCGCCTGCTCAAGGCCTACGTGCTGCTGGAGCGCAAGGACTTCGACACCGCCCAGGCCCTGGCGCAGCAGGTGCTCGACGCCGACCCCTGGTCGGTCGATGCCTGCATGCTGCTGGGCCTGGCGGCCAAGTGGCGCGGCCAGGGCGAAGAGGCCATCCGCTGGCTGCGCCAGGCCATCTACGCGCACCATGCCTGCTGGCCGGCGCACTACTTCCTGGCCGACCTGCTGCGCGAGGGCGGGGCGCTGGAGCAGGCGCGCCGCTCCTGGCGCGTGGTGGTGCAGATGCTCTCGGGCACCACGCCGCCGCAGGCCGGGCTGCGCTACCTGCCGCTGGAGCTGCCGGCCCATGAAATCCGCTTCCTGTGCGAGCGCCAGCTGGCCCAGGCGGCCGTCGCGCGCTGACCATGAAATACATCAAATTCAATAGCTGCCAGCGCATGCCAGGCAAGGTTTTGCGGCCATTTTTGCTTGAAAACCGCACGGCCGCGCCGCGCAGGGGGACGCGCCGTGGCGATTGACATCCGCAAGTTCATCGGCCGCTTCGTCGAGGAGGCGCGCGACCACCTGGCGCGCCTGGGCGAGGGGCTGGCCGCGCTCGACGCGGGGCGCGCCGACCCGGAGGGGGTCAACGCGCTGTTCCGCTCGGCCCACACCATCAAGGGCTCGTCGCGCATGCTGCGGCTGGCGTCCATCACCGAGATCGCCCACTGCCTCGAAGACGTGCTCGGCGCCATGCGCGACGGCAGCCTGGCCTACAGCGCGCCGCTGGGCCAGCTGCTGTACCGCGCGCTGGACCAGCTGGCCGACCTGGTGGACCGGCTGGCGCAGGGCGGCGATGGCGCCAGCCTGCCCGCGCCCGACGGCGCGCTGTGCCAGGCGCTGGCCCAGGCGGCGGGCCCGGCGGCGCCTGCGGACGAGGCACCTGCCGAGCCTGCCCTGGCACCTGTGGCGCCACAGCCGCCGGTTGTGCCTGCCGAACCGGCCACCGTGGCCGCGCCCGTGCCGGCGGCGCAGGCTGGCGCGCCCGAACCCCGGCTGCAGGCCGCGGAAACGGTGCGTGTGCGCCTGTCCAAGCTGGACGAACTCATCAAGCTCATGGGCGAGGTCGTCTCCAGCCACGCCCGCATGCGCGAGCGCCTGGCCGACATCCACGCCCTGGAGCGCAGCCTGGCCGCCAGCCTGGGCGACGGCGCGGCGCAGGGCCTGCGCCAGTTCGCGCGCCTGCTCAAGGACGACGTGCAGGCGCAGGAAGCGCTCATGGACGAGCTGCACGACAAGACCCTGCTGATGCGCATGCTGCCCCTGGCCATCGTGCTGGAGCCGGCCGCGCGCCTGGTGCGCGAGCTGGCGCGCTCGGTGGGCAAGCAGGTGGAGTGCAGCATCGGCGGCACCGAGATCGAGCTCGACCGCCAGCTCATCGACAAGCTCTCCGACCCCATCATCCACCTGATCCGCAACGCCATCGACCATGGCATCGAGCTGCCCGCCGCGCGCGCCGCCGTGGGCAAGCCGGCGCAGGGGCGGCTGCGCCTGTCGGCGCGCCAGGACGGCGGCTGGGTGGTCATCGAGGTGGCCGACGACGGCGGCGGCATCCCGGTGGCGGCGGTGCGCGAGAAGGCCGTGAAGAAAGGCCTGCTCAGCGCCGAGAAGGCGGCGGCGCTGAGCGACCAGGAAGCCATCGACCTGATCTTCCTGCCCGGCTTTTCCACCAGCAGCATCATCACCGACCTCTCGGGCCGCGGCGTGGGCATGGACGTGGTGCGCCAGACCGTGCTCGACGAGCTGCAGGGCGCGGTGGGCATCGAGACGCGCCTGGGCCAGGGCACCACGTTCTCGCTGCGCCTGCCGATGTCGCTGGCCATGATGCGCGTGCTGCTGGTGCAGGCCCACGGCCTGCCCTGGGGCTTCACGGCGCAGCACGTGGTGGAGCTGCAGCGCGTGCCCGCGCAGGCGCTGATGCAGGTGGCCGAGCGCCAGGTGGTCATCGTGCGCAATGAATTCGTGCCCGTGGTGCCGCTGGCCGAGCTGCTGCGCGTGCCGGCGCCCGCTGGCGGCCCGGGTGCGCAGGAGCGCCACCCCGGCCTGCTGCTGGTGGTGCTGCAGGTGCGCAGCGAGAAGATCGCCGTGCAGGTCGATGGCCTGCTCGACGAGCGCGACATGGTCATCAAGCCCCTGCCGCCGCACCTGCGCCGGCTGCCGCTGGTCTCGGGCATGGTCATCACCGGGCGCAATGAGATGGTCAACGTGCTGCACGCGCCGGCGCTGCTGGAGCAGGCGCGGCGCCTGCGCGGCCAGGGCGTGCAGGCGGGCGCCGCCGCGCACGCCAGCGCCACGCCCTACCGCGTGCTGGTGGTCGATGACTCACTGAACACACGGGAAATCGAAAAGGATGTGCTGCAGGCCTACGGCTACCATGTCACGCTGGCCGAAGACGGTGTGGACGGCCTGCGCAAGGCCATGGAGGGCGAATTCGACGCCATCCTGACCGACGTGGAAATGCCGCACATGGACGGTTTCACCCTCACGGCGCGGCTGCGCGAGGAAGACAGGTACCGCGACACGCCCATCGTCATCATCACTTCGCGCGAGAAGGAAGAGGACAAGCGGCGCGGCATGCAGGTCGGCGCGGACGCCTACATCGTCAAGGGCGACTTTGACCAGAACAATCTGGTGGAAACGCTGCGCACCCTGCTGGGATGAGGCGGCACGACTGAGAACGCAATCATGAAGGTACTGGTGGTGGACGATGACGCGCTGGCGGGCGAGATGACCGCCGCAGTGCTCGAAGGCATGGGCCATGAGGCCGTGCTGGCCGAGGATGGCGTGGACGCCGCCGGCCGTCTCAACGCCGACGGCGCCATCGCGCTCGTCATCAGCGACATGAACATGCCCCTGGTCAGCGGCATCGACCTGTTCCGCGAGCTGCGCGCGCAGGGCTGCCTGCTGCCGTTCATCCTGCTCACCGGCGACGAACCCGCCGGCCTGCTGGCCCGGGAGCCGCGCCTGGATGCCTGCCTGGCCAAGGATTTCACGCTGGAAGAGCGCCTGCCTTCCCTCATCGGCGAGGTGATGGCACGCCACGCAAAAGGTTGACGCCATGGAAACGCAACGCCCTACCGCCGCAGCCGCCGCTGCCGGGGCCCGCGAGCGCATCGCCCGCCTGCGCCAGGCCTACCTGGCACAACTGCCTGAACGCGTGGCGCAGGCGCGCGCGCTCTGCGACGGCCTGGCCGGCCCGCAGGCCGGCAGCGAGGCCGCCGCGCACCTGCACCGGCTGCTGCACAACCTCAAGGGCACGGGCCGCTCGTTCGGCCTGACCGAGCTGGGCGCCTGCGCCGAACGCGGCGAAGACCTGCTGCTGCCGCTGGTGGACGGCGCCCCGGACGGCACTGCGGGCGGTGCGCTCCAGGCCCTGTCCGCCGACTGGCGCGCGCAGCTGGCGCAGTGCCTGGACGAGCTGGCCGTGCTGGCCGAAGGGCTGGGCACCGCCGCGCAGGCCGCGGCCGTGGGCGAGCTGCCCAGCTTCGCCCTGGCCCCGGTGGACCGCAACGCCCCGGCCACGCCCGGGCGCCTGGTGTACGTCTGCGACGACGAGGCCCTGATGCTGGAGCAGCTCGCCGCGCAGCTGGCCTGCTTCGGCTACGAGGCCGTGTGCTTCACCGACCCCGACGCGCTGCACGACGCGGTGCTGGCGCGCCGGCCCGACGCCGTGGTCATGGACATCCACTTCCCCCGGGGCCACAGCGCCGGCATCGACGTGCTGCTGGCCCTGCGCGAGGAAACCGGCGAGCCCGTGGCGGCGGTGTTCGTCTCGGCGCGCAACGACTTCAACGCCCGCCTGGGGGCCGTGCGCGCGGGCGGCCAGGCCTACTTCGTCAAGCCGGTGCGCGCCAACGAACTGGTGGCCGCGCTCGACGGGCTGACGCACCAGCAGGAATACGAGCCCTACCGCGTGCTCATCGTGGACGACGAGCCCGACATGGCGCACTACCACGCCATCCTGCTGCAGCAGGCCGGCCTGACCACCTGCGAGGTGCACGACCCGACCCGCATCCTCGACGCGCTGCACCAGTTCCGCCCCGACATCGTGCTCATGGACATGTACATGCCCGAATGCGGCGGGCGCGAGGCGGCGGCCATCATCCGCCAGGTGCCCGACCACGTCGGCCTGCCCATCGTCTACCTGACCTCCGAGACCGACCGCCGCAAGCTGTTCTCCGCCATGCGCATCGGCGCCGAGGGTTTCCTCACCAAGCCGGTGGTGCCCGACGAGCTGGTGGCGGCGGTGGTGATCCGCGCCGAGCGCATGCGCACGCTGCGCGCGCTGATGGCGCGCGACAGCCTCACCGGCCTGTTCAACCACACCATGACCACGCAGTTGCTGGAGAACGCCCTGTCGCTGGCGCGGCGTGACAGCGGCGTGCTCAGCCTGGTGATGATCGACATCGACGGCTTCAAGGCCGTCAACGACACCTGGGGCCACCCGGCGGGCGACCAGGTGCTGATGGCGCTGTCGCGCGTGCTGCAGCAGCGCCTGCGCGCCAGCGACATCATTGGCCGCTACGGCGGCGAGGAGTTCGCCGTCATCCTGCAGAACGAAGGCCCGCAGCAGGCCGCGCGCCTGATCGACGCGCTGCGCGAGGACTTCGCGCGCGTCGATTTCTACAGCGGCGAGCACGGCTTTCACTGCACCTTCAGCGCCGGCGTCGCCGCCTACCCCAAGTACCAGCGCTACGAGCTGCTGCGCGAGGCCGCCGACAAGGCGCTGTACCAGGCCAAGCGCGGCGGCCGCAACCGCGTGGTGGTGGCCGAATGAGCGGCGCGCCGACCCTCGACCACATCCTGCGCCAGCGCCACGGCGCGCGCCAGGAGGTGGTCAACGTGGACGAGCGCATGGTCAAGCTGGTCATCTTCGCGCTCGGGCCGCACTGGTTCGCCTTCCACGGCACGCACATCCGCGAGATCCTGGCGCAGGCCGTGGTGCACTTCGTGCCCGGCTGCCCGCCCTCGCTCGAAGGCGTCATCAACGTGCGCGGCGACATCGCCACCGTCATCCGCCTGCACGATGTGCTGCAACTGCCCGCCCCGGCCACCGGGCAGGACAGCGCCATCATGCTCGGCAGCGGCGCGGGCATCGACAGCGGCCTGCGGGTCGATCGCATCATCGACGTGGTCGACGTCGCGCACAGCAGCATCCAGCCCCCGCCGGCCACGCTGGGCGAGCCCCTGCGCACCCTGGTGCTGGGGGTGGTGCACTTCCAGGAGCAGCCCGTGAGCCTGCTCGACCTGGAGCGGCTGCTGGCCAGCTACGCCGAAGGGCTGGCCGGGTGATGCCGGGCCACGGCCATGGCTGAGGCGGAGAGCAGCGTCCTGGCCGGGGACGGCGGCGCGGCGCTGGAGATCGTGCGCTTCGCCAGCGGGCCCTGGCGCGTCGGCATCGAGGCGCGGCATGTGCGCGGCGCACGCCTGGCAGCGCCCGGCGCGCGGGCGCTGGACATGGCCCCGCCGCCCGTGGGCGCGCCGGTGCCTGCGGCGCCATTGCAGTGCCTGTCCATCGCGCTGCCGCAGGGCCTGGCCGAACTGACCGTGCGCGGCCCGGTGGAGCTGGCGCGCGTTCCCGTGGCCTGCATCCACCCCCTGCCGGCCGTGCTGGCCGCGCGCTGTGCGCTGCCCGGCCTGCGCGCCCTCGCCCTGGGCGAAGGAGATGCCCAGCCCACCCTGCTGTGCGATGCGCAGGCCTTGGCCGGGGTGTTTGCGGACTCCTGATTCGATAGCTGCCAGCGCTTTTCTGGCAAGGGCTACAGGCCTTTTTGGCCTTAAACCGCTTCGCGCCGCACCATGCGGATGGCGCCGAACGGGCAGCGCACCGCGCACAGGGCGCAGCCCGTGCAGCCGGGCGCGTCGTGCAGCAGCGCGCGCTTGGGGCCCCAGCGGCCCTCGCCCTGCACCTGCAGCGACAGCACGTGCGGCGGGCATGCGGCCACGCACCAGCCGCAGCCCGTGCAGCGTGCCGGGGAGATCGTGGGCAGGGCCTTGGCGGGAGCAGCCATGCCTGCAGCATGCCACGGCGCGGGGTAGAGTTACGGGTTTTCCCGCCATGCCCCCGCGCCGCGCGGGCGGCCTGCTACCACCGCCATGTCTTCTGTTTCCACCATCACCCGCCACCTGCGCATCCACGGCCTGGTGCAGGGCGTGTACTACCGCCACACCACCATCCAGACCGCCGAGCGGCTGGGCCTGCAGGGCTGGGTGCGCAACCGGCTCGACGGCAGCGTCGAGGCCCTGGCCAGCGGCCCGGCCGACGCCGTGCAGGCCCTGATCGACTGGGCGCACGACGGCCCGCCCGCCGCGCGCGTGGACCGCGTGGAGGTCAGCGAAGGCCCGGCGCACGAGCCGCTACAAGGCTTTGTACAGCGCGAGACGGTTTAAGGCTAAAAAGGCCTGTAGCCCTTGCCAGACAAGCGCTGGCAGCTATCGAATCAGGAGTCCTGGCGCGGTTCGCCGGCCCGGCGCATGGCCTCGGCCAGCGCCCCGTGGCCGCGCGCCTGCAGGGCCTGCTGCGTGCCCTCGCGGTCGGGCGCCTCGCGGTTCTGGCCCAGCTTGCGCTTGCCTTCCAGCCGCGTGATGCGCACCTCGATGCCGACGATGGACTGCAGCATGGCCTGCAGATAGTCCGGCGGCGCGTCGCCCATGCGCCAGGGGCGGTGCGGCCCCGGCGGCTGGGCCAGCGCCTCGTGCGTGTGCGTCAGGCGCGCCACCACCTGGCGCACGTGCTTCTCGTCGTCGTGCAGGGTGAGCGTGCCGTGCGCGTGCACCGCCTCGTAGTTCCAGGTGGGCACGGCGCGGTGCGTGGCGTGCTTGCCGGGGTACCAGTTGGGCGAGATGTAGCCCTCCACGCCGCGAAACACCACCAGCACCGCGCTGCCCGAAGGCACGCGCTGCCACAGCGGGTTGGCGCGCGCCACGTGGGCCAGCAGCGTGCCCTGCGGGCCCGCCGCCGGATCGAGGTGGAACGGCAGGTGGTTGGCGTCCAGCCCGTCCGGCCCGGCCGTGCAGAGCAGGCCCAGCGGATGGGCGCGCACGATGCGGTGCAGTTCCTCGGGGCGGTCTTCGGCGAAATGGGCGGGGATGTACATGGCGGCGGCTGGGGGGCGTGGCAAGGCGCCCATTGTCCGCGTCAGCGCCGTGTTTGCGCCTGCGCGCCGTAGGCGCACCAGCCTGGCCTGGGGCTTTTCTTCTGCGGGTGCAGGCGGCAGGTGTCGGGGCGCTGCTCGTACACCGTGCAGCGGCGCGTCTGCGCGTCGAGGAACTGGCAGTCGCCGCTGGCGCGGCGCGCCAGGGTGAACAGCAGGTGCTTGTGGTTGAAGTGGTCGATCAGCCGCGCCTTCTCCAGCCGCCGGGCGATGCGCCGGGGCTCCTCGTGCTCGGCCTCGAAGGCATCGACCAGGCCCAGGCGCACCAGGTCGGCGAGCTGCACCTCCAGCGGCATGGTGCAGCAGTTGGCGGCGCAGGTATTGCACAGGCCCGCGCGGTAGCGGGTCCAGGTGTCGGGGCGGTCGACGTCGACGATGGCGATGGGGGATCTCATGGGGAGTGCGGATTCTAGAAGCCACAATGAGGGCCGCTAACCAGAGGTTTTCTTTCGTATGAGTGACATCCAGCTTTTTCGCCTGCATGGCGGTGCCGCCACCGAACTGACCGCCTCGGCAGCGGCGCTGGAGCGCAATTTGCAGACGCTGATCGAAGGCCAGATGGAAACCTTTCTCGGCGTGCGTTTCCTGGCGACGGAATACGCCACTGGCAAAACGCATCGCGGCCGCATCGACTCGCTCGGGCTCGACGAGAACAACTGCCCCGTCATCATCGAATACAAGCGGCACAGCAACGAGAACGTCATCAACCAGGGCCTGTTCTATCTGGACTGGCTGCTCGACCACAAGGCCGAGTTCCGCTGGCTGGTGATGGAAAAGCTGGGCAAGGACGTGGCCGACAGCGTGGAATGGTCGGGCACCCGGCTGCTGTGCATTGCGGCGGACTTCACGCGCTACGACCAGCACGCGGTGCAGCAGATTCCGCGCAGTATCGAGCTGATCCGCTACAAGCTGTTTGGCGAGGATTTGCTGTTGCTGGAGCTGGTGAATACGCAGACGGTGGCCGAACCCGCTACGGACTCGGCCAAGCCCGCACCAGCGGATGCAGGCCCCACCACCCCGAAGCCGCAAGGCAGGGACAAGGGCTTTGCCGAACAGTTGGAGGGCGCTGCGCCGGATATTCAGGCGCTGTACGCCGACCTGCGTTCGTTCGTGTTCGCGCTGGGCGATGACGTGACGGAAAAGCAGCCCAGGCTGTACGTGGCTTTCCGCAAGCTCAAGAACTTTGCCTGCGTGGTCATGCACCCGAACAGGATGCTGGTGATCCTGAAACTGAACCCCGACACCGTGGCACTGGAAGAAGGCTTCAGCCGCGACGTGCGGCAGATCGGCCACTGGGGCACAGGCGATCTGGAGCTGTGCCTGCGCAGCGCCGCCGATCTGGAGCGCGCCAAGCCGCTGCTGGAGCGGGCGTACCAGGAAGGGTGATTGAGGTTGCCAAAAAATCAACCAGTTGTCGCCTTGTGGTCAACACGTTGAACGCCCTCAACCCGCTTGGGGTTCTGGCTGAGAGCAGCAAAGCCCCCCTCCTCACGCCATCTGCCCGATCGTCCGCCGGAACCGCCGCAGCGCCACCGCGAAGAACACCGCCCCGATCGCCCCCAGCGCCAGCAGCTGCGGCCACACCACCGCCAGCCCCGCACCCCTAAACAGGATGGCCTGCCCCGCCAGCGTGAAATGCGTGGTGGGCGCGGCCAGCATCAGGTCCTGCACCAGCTGCGGCATGCTCTCGCGCGGGGTGCTGCCGCCCGAGAGCATCTGCAGCGGCAGCAGCACCAGGATGATGAGCAGCGCGAACTGCGGCATGGAGCGCGTCACCGTCGCCATGAAGATGCCCATGGCCGTGGTGGCGAACAGGTGCAGCGCGGTGGCCAGCAGGAACAGCGCCACCGAACCCTCCACCGGCACGCCCACCAGCCCCCGGATGACGCCGTGCAGCGACGCCGCCACCGCCACCAGCACCACCAGCCCCATGGACCACACCTTGGCCAGCATGATCTCCGTGGGCGTGACGGGCATGGCCAGCAGGTGCTCGATGGTGCCGTGCTCGCGCTCGCGGATCAGCGCCGCGCCGCACAGCAGGATGGAGACCATGGTGACGTGGTTGATCAGCTGCGTCATCGCGCCGAACCAGCCCTTCTCCAGCGTGGGGTTGAAGCGCGCGCGCAGCGCCAGCTCCACCGGCGCCGCCGCCGCGCCCCGGTAGCGCTGCGCGAAGGCCGCCACCTCGCCCTGCACGATCTGCCCGATGGCGCCCGCGCCGTTGAACGCCTGCGTCATGCGCGTGGCGTCCACGGCGAGCTGCAGCGCGGGCGCGCGCCCGGCCAGCACGTCGCGCTGGAAGCCCGGCGGGATGATGAGCGCGAAGGTGTAGATGCCCGCGTCCATGCCCGCATCCACCTCGCCCTGCGCGACGGCGGCGGGCGGCATGAACTGCGGCGGGTAGAAGGCCGAGGCGATGCGCAGCGACAGCGGCGAGGCGTCTTCATCGACGATGGCAATGGGCGCGCGGTGCAGCGTCTCGGGCATGGAACGCGCGGCCGAGTACACCGAGAAGCCGAACATGAACACGATCAGCACCAGCATGGCCGGGTCGCGCCACAGGCCCCACAGCTCCTTGATGCCCAGGCGGTAAATGTTGGCGAGCGTGCGGCGCATGGGGGTCAGCGCTCCTGCTTCTTGAGCAGCGCGATGGACAGCGCCAGGATGACGGGCACCGCCGCCAGCAGGGCCCAGAAAGCGTGCGCCAGGTCGGCAAAATGCAGCGCCTTGTTGAACACGCCCCGGCTGATGTCGATGAAGTGCGTGGCCGGGTACACGGCGCCGATCCAGCGCGCGGCGCCTTCGAGCGAGCTCACCGGGTCGAGCATGCCCGAATACTGCGCCGCCGGGATCATGGTGCCGATCATCGCCAGGAACAGCGCCGCCACCTGGCTGCGCGTGAAGCTGGACGCCAGCAGCCCGATGCCCGTGGCGCACACCGCGTACAGCAGCGCCGCCGCGCACAGCGTGGCCAGGCTGCCGGTGACGGGTACGCCGAACACGGTGACGGCCAGCAGCGCCAGCATGCCGAAGTTGAGCAGCGCCAGCAGCACGTAGGGCAGCTGCTTGCCCAGCAGGAACTCGCTGCGCGTGACGGGTGTGACGTAGAGGTTGAGGATGGAGCCCAGCTCCTTCTCGCGCACCACGGCCAGCGCGGCGAGCATGGCGGGGATCATCATCAGCAGCAGCGGGATCACGGCGGGCACCATGGCGGGCAGGCTGCGCACGTCGGGGTTGTAGCGAAAGCGGGTCTCGATGCTGGCGGGCGCGGCCAGCGCGCTGCCCATGCCGCGCGCCTGCGCCTGACTGGCCAGCCAGCCCTGGTGCATGCCCTGCACGTAGCCCGCCACCGTCTCGGCGCGCATGGGCATGGAGCCGTCGATCCACGCGCCGATCTGTACGGGCCCGCCAGACGCGCCACCCCGGGACACGTCGCGCGCGAAGCCGGGCGGGAACTCCAGCGCCAGCGCCAGTTCGCCGCTGCGCAGGCGCCGGTCCATCTCCGCCGCATCCGCGATGGGCGGCTGCTCGATGAAGTAGCGCGAGCCCGCGAGCTCGTCCACGTACTGGCGGCTCAGCGCCGTCTGGTCGTGGTCGAGCACGGCGAAGCGCAGCGCCTGCACGTCCATGTTGATGCCGAAGCCCATGACGAACAACAGGATCACCGAGCCCGCCAGCGCCAGCGTGGCGCGCACCGGGTCGCGGCGCAGCTCCAGCGCCTCGCGCCAGGCGTAGGACAGCAGGCGTTGCAGGCTGAAAGGGCGGTGGCGGTGTGCTCTTTTTTCAGGAGCTGCTTGCGCCTGCTGTTCCTTGGTTTCAGATGGTTTTGTATCTGAAACCATGGAAGGACGAGCGCCAGAAGCTATGATTTTTGATTCCCCCGCCGCCTCCAGCAGATAGCCGATAAAGGCTTCTTCCAGGCTGGCCGCGCCGCGCTTTTGCACCAGCGCGGCGGGCGCGTCGCTGTCCAGCACGCGGCCCGCGTGCATCATCGACATGCGGTCGCAGCGCTCGGCCTCGTTCATGAAGTGGGTGGAGATGAAGATCGTCACCCGCTCGCGCCGCGACAGCTCCACCAGCAGCCGCCAGAACGCATCGCGCGCGACCGGGTCCACGCCTGAGGTCGGCTCGTCCAGGATCAGCAGCTCGGGTTTATGCACCATCGCCACGGCCAGCGACAACCTTTGGCGCATGCCCAGCGGCAGGCCCGCGGGCAGGCTGGCGCGCACCTCGGCCAGGCCGAAGCGCTGCACCATGTCCTCCACGCGCGCGGCGATCTCGCCCTCGGGCACGTGGAACAGCCGCGCGTGCAGCACCAGGTTCTGCTGCACCGTCAGCTCGCCGTACAGCGAGAACGCCTGCGACATATAGCCCACGCGCCGCCGCGTGGCGATGTCGCGCGGGTCCACCGGCTGGCCGAACAGCCACGCCCGGCCTTCGGTCGCCTCCAGCAGGCCGGTCAGCATCTTCATGGTGGTGGACTTGCCGCAGCCGTTGGAGCCGAGAAAGCCGAAGATCTCGCCGCGCCGGATGCGCAGGCTCACGCCATCGACCGCCACGAAATCGCCGAAGCGCATGGTCAGCCCCTGGGCCTCGATGGCGATGTCGTCCTGCGTGGCGGCCAGCGGCGGAATCTCCACCGGCGCGTGGCCGCGCCGCCGCTCCTCGGGCAGCAGGTGGATGAAGGCTTGCTCCAGCGTGTCGCTGCCCGTGCGCGCCAGCAGCTCGGCGGGCGTGCCGGTGGCGAGCACGCGGCCCGCGTCCAGGGTCACGATCCAGTCGAAGCGCTGCGCCTCGTCCATGTAGGCCGTGGCGACCAGCACGCTCATGCCGGGCTGGCCGCGCCGGATGTCGGCGATCAAATCCCAGAACTGCGCGCGCGCCAGCGGGTCCACGCCGGTGGTCGGCTCGTCCAGGATCAGCAGGTCGGGGTCGTGGATCAGCGCGCAGCACAGGCCCAGCTTCTGCTTCATGCCGCCCGAGAGCTTGCCCGCGGGCCGCGCCAGGAAGGGCGCCAGGCCCGTGCGCCGCGTCAGTTCGTCGATGCGGCGGCGCCGCTCCGCTGCTCCGTGGCCGAACAGGCGGGCGAAGAATTGCAGGTTCTCCTCCACCGACAGCGTGGGGTACAGGTTGCGCCCCAGCCCCTGCGGCATGTAGGCGATGCGCGGGCACACGCGGCGGCGGTGCGCGGCCTGCGCCATGTCGCCGCCCAGCACCTCGACGCGGCCCTGTTGCAGCGCGCGCGCCCCGGCCACCAGCGCCAGCAGGCTGGACTTGCCCACGCCGTCGGGGCCGATGAAGCCCGCCATGCAGCCTGCGGGAATGTCCAGCGTCACGCCATCCAGCGCGCACGCCGTGCCGTAGCGCAGTTGCACATCGTGCAGGCGCACTGCCGGGTCAGCCACGTCAGCTACCCATGAAACTGGTGCGGCCCAGGCGAGGGCCGCCGCGCAAGGGCCGCCCCGCCGCGCTGGCGGCGTCCCCCTGCCCGCAGCGCGCAGCGCTGCGAGAGCGGGGGGAAGGCGCGTAGCGCCTCAGGGGGGGGCTGCTGCTTCATTCCGGCACTTTCACGGCGAGGTGCGCGGGCCACTCGCGCTGCGGGTCCGTGCGCAGCCAAGCCACGCCGGGCAGGCCGGTCTTGACCTGCTGCAAGTGCTTTTGCAGCAGCGCCCGGTCGATCTGCGCCTTCACGCGGAACATGAGCTTTTGCCGCTCGCTCGCCGTCTCCACCGTCTTGGGCGTGAACTGCGCCGTGGCCGAGACGAACGACACCCGCGCCGGAATCACGAACTGCGGCGCGGCGTCGAGCACGATGCGCGCCTCGCTGCCGATGGCGATGCGCCCGGCCACCGTCTCGGGCACGAAGAAGGCCATGGACACGTCGGCCAGGTCCACCATGTTGAGCACCTTGCCGCCAGCGGCCACCACCTCGCCCGGCTGCGCCACGCGGAACTGCACGCGCCCGTCGCGCGGGGCCTTGAGCGCGGCGTCGGCAATGTCGGCGCCGATGCGCGCCTGGGTGGCCTCCAGCGCCGCCACGGCGGCCCGCGCCCCCGCCACCTGCGAGCGCGCCGCGTCGATGGCGGCCTGCGCGGCCGTGGCCTGGGCGCGCGCGGCGGTCACGCTGGCCTGCGCGCCTTGCACGCGGGCGCGGTCGTTGTCCAGCTCCTGCAAGGGCCACATGCCTTGCGCGGCCAATGCCTGCGAGCGTTCCAGTTTGCGCCGCGCCGCGTCCAGCTCGCTCTCGCGCGCGGCGGCCTGGGCCAGGGCGCTCTGGCGGTCGCTCTCGCGCGCCGCCACCTGGGCCTGCGCCGTCGCCACCGCCGTGAGCGCCTGCGCATGCTGCGCCCGCGCCTCGTCGCGCTGGGCGTTGAGCGTGTCCACCTGCATGCGCGCCAGCACCTGCCCGGCCTGCACGAAGTCGCCCTCGCCCGCCAGCACGTCGAGCAGCCGCCCGCCCTGGCGCGCGGCGATGTCGATCTCGGTGGCCTCGATGCGGCCGTTGCCGCTGATGAAGCCCTCGGTGGATTCGGTGGACTGCATCCGCTGCCAGCCGTAGAAGGCCAGCAGGCCCGCCGCGGTGACGGCGGCTGCCAGGGTCAAGAGGCGTTGGGGTTGAGGCGACATGGCGGGTGGTGGCGTTCAGGGCGTTGCAACCAGTTTATGGCCAGTTCTGCACGGCCTGCGCCAGCAGCGGCGCGGGCAGGAACTCCTGTTCCAGCCGGCCCTTCTCCTGCGCACGCAGGTGCTGGAACAAGGCCGCCTCCTGCGGCAGCAGCCGTCCCGGCGGCGGCTCGCTGGCATGTACCGGCTCGGCCACGGCCCGCGCGGCGTGCGCGTCGAACGTGGCGCGGTCCATCAGCAGCGCGTGCAACTGCGGCAGGTGGCCGCGCGCGACGGCCAGCATGTGCAGGCCCCAGGTGTCCAGGTCGCCCCAGTAGGCCACGCTGCGCCCCTGCAGCCACGGCGCGGCCAGCCAGCCCAGGTCCAGCCCCGCGCCGAGGATGGCGATGGTGCCCGCCAGCGGCTGGGGCAGCTGGTGCAGGCAGTTTTCGTTTTCCACCAGCAGGATGCGGCTGGCGGGCAACGCGGTGGTCAGCAGTTCGCTGGTCCGCACGCGCTGGCGCGCGAACGGCAGCAGGCCGGGGGCCAGCGGGGCGACGAGCAGCCAGTGGTCGTCTTCGCCGCTCGCGCCCAGGAAGGCGGCGAGGCCCTGGCGGCTGGCCTCGCCGTCGAAGCGTTCGTCCAGCAGTGCGGTGACGAGGGCGGCGTGGCGCTCGAAGAACTTGCTGTCGTTGCCCGCCACGGCCAGCGCGCGCAGCGGCTTGCCCTCGGCGCAGCCGGGCGCAAGCTGCAGCGCGATGTGCGCGGCGGCGATGACCTGCTCCACAGGCTTTTCGCGCCACAGCGCCAGGCGGCGCAGCAGCAGGCGGTGAAAGCGGGCGTCCACCCGGGCCAGCACGGCGGCCAGGCCCTGGTGTGCGGCGTGTGCCTGCGCGCCCTCGACGCCGCCGAAGCGGGCGATGGCGGCCAGGGCTTCGGACGGTTTGTGCAGTACCCAGTGCGTGGGCACGTCGATGGGCGCTGCGCCATCGCGGTAGGCGCGCTGCGCCCATTCCACCGTACCCACGCCGGATTCGGCGACGGCCCTCCATTGCTGCAAGTGCGCGCGCAGGTCGGCGCTGGCGTCGCGGAAGCTGCGCGCGCCGGGCTGGCCGATGGGCAGGCGCAGCGGCCAGGCATGCGGGTTGTGCAGCAAATGCCGCTCGCGCCAGTCGGCCCGCTGCCATTGGCGCGCGAGGTGCTGGGCGAGGTCGGCGGGAGATTTCATGGTGCTCCTGAAAATATAGCTTCTAGCGCTTGCTGGATAGGCACGAGAGACCAATTTGACTCATATTCCATTGCATGCTTTTTGGGGGAGCGCCACCCGTAGTTTCGGGCTCTACGGCTTGCTTTTATCCATGCCCTGCCGTTGGTTTGCCCGCTTCCCCAGCTCCTCCCAGCTCAGCGACGCCAGCGTCGCCTGCCGCCCCACCCGGTGCACCACCACCGCGCTGCGCGTGTGGTTGCGCAGCAGGCGCAGTTCCTTGTTCGGCGTGACGAACAGCGCGTGCAGCCCGAACTCGCGCAGCGCCTGGATGATGCGCGCGGCCACGGTCTGCGAGCTTTTGGAGAACGCCTCGTCCAGCACGATGGTGGCGAACAGCGGCTGGCTGCGGCCTTGCGGGCACAGCGCATAGCTGAGCGACGCGGTGAGCACGTAGCTGGCGATGATTTCCTTCTCGCCGCCGCTGCCGCCCTGCGAGCCGGTGCGCCGCTCCAGCACCTGGCCCGTGGCGCGGTCGAGCACGTGGACGGCGAATTGCAGCCGGTAGCGCGCGTCCAGCAGCGCCTGCGCGGCCTTGGTGCGGCGGTTGGTGGCGTGTTCGCGCAGCAGTTCGACCAGGGTTTGCAGCGCCTGGTAGTGGCTGTGGCCGCCGTCACCCTGCAGGCGTTCGCTGCGCAGGTGGGCCAGGGCCTTGTTCAGGTTCTGCAGGCTGGGGTGCAGCACGGGCTGGGGGTCGAGCTGCAGATAGCGGCCCGCCTGGAAGTCCACGCGCGCCAGGGTCTGGTTGAGCTGGTCGATGCGCTCCGTGATCTCGGTCACCTGCGCCTCGATGCCCGACAGCAGCGTGCTGACGCCCTGGTCGCTGGCGGTGTTGAGATAGTCCTGGAAGCGCTGGCGCTTTTCCGGCAGGGCTTCTTCCTCCAGCGTGCGCAGGCGCTCCAGGTAGGGCGGCAGGGCATCCACTTCCTGCAGCAGGTCGGCCAGCGCGCCGCGGTCTTCCTTTTGCGCCTTGGCCATCTGGCGGATGACGTCCTTGTGCAGTTCGGCGAGCTGGCCGGTGTGCTTGTCGATCCGGGCGCTGGACTGGGCCAGGGTCTGGCGCTCCTGGCGGTCGAGCTGCTCGCAGGCGGGTGGTTCTGCCAGCAGCGCGGTGATGGCGTCGTGCCACTGCGCGGCATCGTCGGCCGGGGCGGACTGGCGCTCGGCGTAGTCGGCCTGCCGGGCCTGGGCGGTGTCGCGGCGCGCTTGCATGGCTGCCTGCGCGGTCTGGTGTGCAAGCAGTGCTTTGGCGGCGTCCTGGCTGCGCCGGTGCGCGGCCTCCCAGCGCACCTTGGCCTGGGCGGCGTCGGACTGCGGGTCGAGCAGGGCATCCAGCCGTTGCTGCAACTGCGCCAGTTGCGTGCTGGCGCTGGCGGTGTCGATGGCGTCCCAGCGCAGCGTTTGCAGTTGCTGCCACATCACAGCCTTTTGGGCCGCCAGCGCTTGTGCATCAAGCGCCAGCAGCTTCGCTTTTTGTAGCGCATCCCAATCGTGCGCGCCGTCGGCGATCTGCCGCTCCAGGTGCGCCACGCGGTCGCGGTTGTCAAAGCCGGTCATCCAGTCCTGGTCGATGCGGCGCTGGTCCTGCTTGTCGAACTGGCCGGTCTTGCCGGACATCAGGCCCTCGCGCGTCATGGCGTGCGGGGTGGTGCGCAGGGCTTCGGGGCTGTCCACGCAGTGGCGGTCCAGTTCGATGAGCAACTGGCGCAGCGTGCCCGCGCAGGCGTGGGGCTTGAGGGTGAGCTTGCGCGCGAAGCCGTCCGGCCAGAACGGCGCGGGCGTGGCGGGTTCGCGCACTTCCAGCAGGCGCACGTGCAGGCGGTTGTGGCGCTGGTTGACCCAGCGCAGTGCGTCATCCATGGCATCGCGCGGCACGAGGATGCGCAGGCGGTGGCTGCCCAGCGCGCGTTCGATGGCGCCGCGCCAGGGTTGGTGGGCCTTGGGCACCTCGACCAGTTCGGCGGCGAAGGGCAGCGCGTCGGCGCTCAGTTGCAGGTGCTCGGCCAGGTCGGCGCGGAACTGGGTGAACTCCACGGGCAGGTTGGAGCCGGGGCGCTGGCGCACGGCGCGCAGGTCGGCGCGCAGGGCTTCGAGCGCGGCATGGGCGTTGCGCTCGTTGGTCACAGCCTGTTCGGCGGCGTCCTGCAGGTCGCGCTGCTCGGTTTCGAGGGTCTGCAGCGCGGGCGTGGCTTGCTGCTGGTGCTCGGCCAGCGTTTGCGCGCTGAGGGCGGCGGGACATTGGAGGCCCAGGTTGCGCGCCAGGGTGCGGTAGGTGGCGGCGTCGGCCTGCTTCTGTTTCACGGTCGCCTGTTGGGTGGCGATGCTGCTTTCCAACAGTTTCACGTCGCCGCCGCCGCAGCGCAGGTAGGTTGCGAGCAGGGTTTGCGCCTGGGCCTCGGCAGCTTCACGCTGGGTGTTCAGTTCCGTGGTCTGGCGCTGGCCTGCGTCGAGTGCGGCGTTCAATTCCGCCAGGCGCTCGCCCCACAGCCGCGCGCCCTGCGCGGCAAACCACTGCGGCAGCGCGGCGTGCAGCAGGCGCAGTTCTTCCAGTTGCGTGCGCTGCCGCTGTTCCTGCTCGGCCAGTGCGCGCAGCGGCAGCAGGGCGAGGTACTGGCGGTTGGCCAGTTCCAGCTCGGCGTGGATGGCGGCGAGTTCGTCGAAGCTGCCCGCCACCTGCAGCGCGTCGTCGAAGGCGCTGTGGTCGTCCAGCACCAGCTCGCGGAAGATCTCGTCGATGCTGTTGAGCTGCTTCAAGCCCGCCGCGCGGTTGAGCAGGGTGAAGGCGTTGGGGCCGACCTCGAAGAAGCGCTGCAGCCGCGCGAGGTAGGCGGATTTGCTGGTGTAGAAGTTCAGGCCGTCGGTGGCCTTCTCCAGCCGCCCCAGGGCGCGGGCGCCGCCGCCGTGGTGTTCCTCCAGCCACGCATCCAGGCTGTGGTCGCGGCCTTGTGCAAAGCCCCAGCGCCGCCCCATGTCGGCCACGCTGGAGCTGCTGCCGTCGAACCAGAGGATGGCGCCGATGAGCACGCTGTCATTCGCGTCATCACCACGCACCAGCCGCGCCGCGATGCCCGTCACGCAGCGGCCCGTGCGCGCGATGTGGTCGCCGCTGTCGTTGCCCGGCCCGGTCGCACCGCGCACGTAGGACACGAGGTCGCGGTCGCTTTCATGCCCGCCGGTCGATGCCAGGTTGTAGCGCGGGCTGGCGCACAGCAGCGTCATCAGCGCGTCGATCAGCGTGGTCTTGCCGCTGCCCGTGGGGCCGATGACGGCCGTGTTGCCCGCGTCGATGTGCGCCTGGTGGCGGCCCGCGAAGGCGCCCCAGTTGTACAGGTGCAGCTCGTGCAGGCGGTAGCCGTTCATCATCATTCGCTGCCCTCGGGCGGCGGGGCGCTTGCGGCCTCGCGCAGGCGCTGCAGCAGCGCCTGCAGGTTCTCGGGGTTGGCCAGGTGCACGATCATGGGGCGGATGGCCAGGCTCTCGTTGCCGTCCACCTCCGACACCACGCCGTGCGCGCGCAGGTTTTCCAGCAGGTTCAAGAGGCGCTTGCGCTCTTGCATGTCGCTGCCGGTGGCGCCCAGGTAGATCTCCAGTTGCGGCAGCAGCGCATCCACGGTGGTGTGCACGGGCACGCCCAAGCCGCCCTCCTGCTCGCGTTGCAAAAACTCGCGCCGCAGGATCGCCAGCAGCAGCGACTGCTCCAGCGTGAGCCGCTGGCGGCGCACCAGCGGGTGCGTCCATTCGTCCTCGTCGTCGCCCTCGGGCTGGTAGTCCCCGGTGATGGCGACGAAGGCCAGGCCGCGCATGTCATCCACCTTCACGCGCAGATCCAGCGGCTCCAGCAGCGCATCGACGCGCGGGGTGTGGGTGGCGATCTGGCGGAACAGGTGCGGCTTGGCGGATTGCTCCAGCAGGCCGTGTTTGAGCAGCTCCTGCACGGCGCGGCGCAGGGCCAGGGGCGTGGCGGCGGCGGACTCAGGGGCAGGTTCGGGCGGTGCGTTCCCGGCATCCGGCGCATCGGGCGCGGGCGTGGCGCTGGCCCATTGGTCGAAGATGTCGGGGGTATCGGGTGGCATGGTGGATGTCAAAAAAGTGAGCTGTTTGCGCTTGTTATTCAACGGTTTGAGAAGGTTTTGACAATGGAATTGGCTTACAACAAGCGCTGGCAGCTATGATTTTTGCATTACCAATCCGCATCCACCGCCCGCAGCGCCTGCGCTTGCAGCGCCACGCGCGGCACGGTAAAGCGCCATTCGCCCTGCGCGCCGCCCGTCGTGATGTGTTCCTGGCCGTCATCGAACACTGCCCCCGACTCGCGCGCCAGTGCCAGCCACAGGGCCAGCGTCTCCAGGTCGTGCTCGCCCGGCGGCAGCGCCTGGGCCAGCGCGGCCAGGGTCATGGGCTGGGCGCTGGCTTCCAGCACCTGCAGCGTTTGCGCCAGCAGTGCCTGCCGGTCCAGCCCCTCGAAGGCCTGCCAGAACTCGTCCTCCACCTGGTCGAGGTCGGCGTACTGCGTGGCCAGCAGCAGCTCGGCCTGGCCGCCGCCGTCCAGCGACTTGATGCGCAGCCGCTCGATCAGCGGCAGGTTCGCCAGCGCCACGCCCACGGGCGGCAGCGGCGCGGGCAGGCGGCGCACGGCCTGGCGCTGCCAGTCCACCTGCAGGGCTTGTTGCAGGATGTCGTTGAGCAGCTGCCCCACGCGCTGGTTCTCGGCCGCCTGGCCGGTCTTCATGAACTGGCCCACCTCGCGCTCGCTGCGCGCGCGCACGGCCTGCACTACCTTGGCTTCCTTGATGAGCTGGGGCACCAGCAGGCGCAGCGCGCTGTGCTGCAAGTCGTCCAGCGCCTGCGCGGCGGCCGGGTGCGCCAGGATGGCGCGGATGCGCGCGCGCATGGCGGCCAGCTCGGCCTGCTGGTGGAGCTGCTGCTGGAAGTTCTCGAACACGCGGCCCTCCTGCGTGTTGAGCAGGCTGGCGTGGCCGTCGAGCAGCTGGTCCATCACCGCGCCGCGGTGGTGCTGCGCGCCCAGGATGGCCTGGCGCAGCGCGCGGTCGGCCTCGCGCCACGAATCCTCCACGCGGCGGAAGTCCGCGCGCAGGCTGGTGGCCAGCGCATGGACCTCGCGGATGCCTTCGACGGCTTGTTCAGGAGTCAGCGCGGTGATGCGGCCCGCGCGCACGTCGTCCAGCTGCTGCTGCAAGTCCTGCATGCGGCGCTCCAGGTGCTCGGCGCGGCTGGCCGGGTCGGGGTCGAGCGCGGTGGCCAGGTTGTCGATCTCGCGCTGCACCACGGCCAGGCGCGAGGCGGTGGAAGTCATCATGCGCCCGTCGAGCTGCGCCACGAAGCGCAGCGCGGTCTTGAGCGCGTCGGTCTCGTGCACGCGCCCCTCGCGCTCGGTGACCAGGCCGCGCCGTATCCACTCGCGCAGCTCGCGCCGCGCCTGGGCGGGCAGGTCTGCGGGGTCGATGTCGTATTCGGGCTGGTTGGCGTGCGCGGCCAGCATGTCGGCCAGCGCCTGCACGGCGGCATCGAAGCCCACGCCATCGCGCTGGTGCTCGAACAGCGCGTCCAGGCAGCTGAGCGTCAACGGCGCCCGGCGCGAGGCCAGCAGCAGCCACGCGGGGTGCTGCTGGCGGGCGGCGATGTATTTGTGCGTGCGCTGCTGGTCGAGGGTGGGCATGGGTGCGCAAATTTTAGGGAGGCTCTGGCTGTGCCGATCACGCCTGCGCCATCCTTTCGCCCAGTTCCCCCTTCTTTTCCCCCAATCGCTGGGGCAGGCCATGAACGCGCTTCGTCAGTTCTGTTGCCTGCGAGGGCTGGCTTTCAGGGCTGGCGGCATCAGCCGCGTATCCATCCAGCGCAGCAGGTCGTTCCACATCGAGCGCACCTCGGCGTCGCGCGGCATGCGCTGGGCGTGGTCCAGCTCGATGGTGACCACCGGCATGCCCTGCAGCACGCCGCCGTAGTGGCCCAGGGAGCCGGGGAACACGCCCACGCGGTCCAGGCGCAGGCGGCCCAGGCGCTGCGGCGGCTCGTGCGGGCCGTCGAAATCGAGCACGCCGTAGGGCGCGTGGATGCTCACCACGAGCTGCGGGCGGAACGTCTCCATCTGCGCGTGCAGGAACTGCGACTCGGGTTCCGACAGCGGCGCCGGGCCGGGCCAGCGGCGCGGGTCTTTGCGCGTGCGCTTTTCCCAGTACTGCGGGGCGTCGTGCTCCCAGCCGGGGGTGCGGAAGTTGCGGTTCAGGTCCACGCCGCGCGCATTGACGCGCGTGGGGCGGCGCGCCAGCAGCCCGTCGGGGTTGAGCACGGGGATGAAGCGCCAGTGCACCGGGCGCTGCGCCTTCTCGGCCAGCGCGATCCAGTGCAGCGCGAGCGAGGCCGAGGTCAGCTCGTCGCCATGCATGGCGCCCACCACCAGCACGCGCAGCGGCGCGGGCGTGCCGTCCGCGGGCTGCACGTCGCGCCAGAACAGGGGCCGCCCCTGCTGCGAGTGGCTGCCGCTGGGCGTGAGCTGCGCCGCCGCGCACTGCCTGGCCTGTATGCCCGGCAGGCGGTGCAGCCACTGCGCGCAGGCCGACGGCGGCTGCGCCGGGGTGGCCTGCACGGCGGCGCATGCCAGGGCCAGCGCCCCCCGTGCCAGCGCACGCGCTGGCCGCAAGGCACGGAAGGGGACACGGGGGAGACGCACGATGGGGAAAGCCTGTAGCCCCCGCGGCAGCACGCCACGGGGAGGGGGGCGATAATAATTGATTGCCCTTGAGCGCCGCGCGCCCTGCGTGCGCACCACCACAGTGACCCCTGACACCCCCGACATTGCCCTGACACCGAGCTTTTCACCGCGCGAATTCCGCGATGCGCTGGGCATGTTCGCCACCGGGGTGACCATCATCACGGCACGCGGGCCGGGCGGGGAACTGGCGGGCCTCACGGCCAGTTCGTTCAACTCGGTGTCGCTCACCCCGCCGCTGGTGCTGTGGAGCCTGTCGCACCAGACCGCGTCGCTGCAGGCATTCGCCTCCTGCACGCATTACGCCATCAACGTGCTGGCGGTGGAGCAGCGCCACCTGGCGGAGCGCTTCGCCACGCGCGGCATCGACCGCTGGGGCGGCGTGGGCCACCGCCCGGGCGTCAACGGCGCGCCGGTGCTCGATGGCGCCGCGGCAGTGTTCGAGTGCTTCAACCGCAGCCAGTACGTGGAGGGCGACCACACCATCTTCATCGGCGAGGTGGAGCGCTGCGGCCACCGGGAAGGCGCTTCGCCGCTGCTGTACCACGGCGGCATGTTCTACACCGAGCACCTGCTGGGCAGCCTCTCGGCCGCTGCCGCGCGGCCTTTGCACAAGTAGGCCCCGCCACACGCTCACCGCCTGCCCCCGCCATGTCCCATCCCCGCCTTGCCGAGCCGCTTCTTTTCGGTAACCGCCAGAGCGAGGCATCGACATCGCTGCGGGTGTTCTCCGACCGGATCGCGCATGCGTTTCCTGGCCTGGAGGGGTACGACGCCCTGCCCGGCCACGGCGGCTTCTTCAGCAAGAACGCGCGGCTGCAACTGCCCGGCCTGGAGCTGGTGGCCAGCGCCATGACGCCCACGCGGGTCAGCCGCAGCGACAACATCCACACCACGCTGCTCATTCCGCTGCGAGGGCATTGCAGCGTGCAGGTGGAAGGCCGTGTCCTGCCCTGGGGCGCCGCGCAGGGCTGCCTGTTCCTGCCCGCGGGCTGCGGCCCCACGCTGGGCTACGGGGATGAACGCCACCTGCTCATGCTGCACATCGGGACGGCCGAACTCCAGGCGGCGGCCCGCGCCATGCTGGGCACCTACGAGGACGCCGCGCCCCTGGACACCGGCCATGCCCAGGTGCTGCCCCTGCAGGTGGCAGGGGCGCCGCTGGCCAGCGCCGCCCGGCACCTGGGCGCGCTGATCGATTTGCACGGCCTCGACGCGCAGGTGCTGCACCAGTTGGGGATACAGGACTTCATCTACCGCCATCTTGTGCCGCTGTTCCCGCATCGCCCTGCCGTCGCCCCGTGCGCCACGCCCCGGGCGCACAAGCGCCGCGCCATCGACCGCGTGTGCAGCGCCGCGCTGGCGGACCTGTCGCGCCCCATCGCGCTGACGGACATGGCCGCGCAGGCCCACATGTCGGTGCGCGCGCTGCAGTACGCCTTCCAGGAACGCTTCGGCATGAGCCCGCTGGACTGGCTGCGCCAGCAGCGCCTGGCCCTGGCGCGCCAGCGCCTGCTGCGCGGCGACTTCACCAGCGTGGCCCTGCTGGCGCAGGAGTGCGGCCTGGGCACGGCCAGCCGCTTCGCCGCGCAGTATCGCCAGCAGTTCGGCCAGTTGCCCAGCGTGGCGGCGGGCCGCCGGCGCGGGTGAATTTCGCAATACCAAACCAAACGGGGCTTGCAGGAAAATCAGCCTGTAAGCCCCGTAGATCAAGCGCTGGCAGCTATGGTTTTTGCATTACCGCTGGCGCCGCAGGGTGAACGCCATGGCCAGCGCCAGCAGCGTGGACAGTGCCAGCAGGGCCCATTCGGAGAGCGTGGGGATGGGGGCCACGCTGCTGCTGGGCGCTTGCGGCGTCACGGCGTTGGAAACGGCGGAAGCCGTACCCGTGCCGCTGGCATTGCTGGCCGTCACGGTGAAGGTGTAGGTGCGGCCGTTGGTCAGGCCGGAGACGACGCAACGCGTTGCCGGGGGCGTGGCCGTGCAGGTCTTGGTGGGATCCTCGACCGCCGTCACGGTGTACAGGGTGAAGGGGCCGCCGCTGGCAGGCGCGCTCCAGGAGACAGTGGCTTGGCCGTTGCCGGCCGTTGCCGCCGGGTTCAGCGGTGCCGAGGGCACGGGCGGCGCGCTGGGCGTGACGGCGTTGGAGACGGTAGAGGCAGCGCCCGTGCCGTTGGCGTTGGTGGCGCGCACGGTGAAGGTATAGGTGCTGCCGTTGGTGAGGCCGGGGACGGTGCAGCTCGTTGCCGGGGGCGTGGCCGTGCAGGTCTTGCTCGGGTCTTCGACCGCCGTCACGGTGTACTCGGTGAAGGGGCCGCCGCTGGCGGGTGCGTCCCAGGAGACGGTGGCCTGCGCGTTGCCGGCCGTTGCCGCCGGGTTCAGCGGCGCCGAGGGCACGGGCGGGGCAGCAGGCGTCACGGCGTTGGAGACAGCGGAAGCCATACCTGTGCCGTTGGCGTTGGTGGCGCGCACGGTGAAGGTATAGGTGCTGCCGTTGGTGAGGCCGGGGACGGTACAGCTTGTGGCCAGAGGGGGCGTGCCCGTGACCGTGCAGGTCTTGCTCGGGTCTTCGACCGCCGTCACGGTGTACTCGGTGAAGGGGCCTCCGCTGACGGGTTCTTCCCAGGAGACGGTGGCCTGCGCGTTGCCGGCGGTCGCCGCCGGGTTCAGCGGTGCCGAGGGCACGGGTGGCGCGCTGGGCGTGACGGGGCCGGCCTCGGCCTCGGCACCCGCGCCGTTGTCGTTGTCGGCGCGCACCGCGAAGGTATAGGGGGTGCCGTTGGTCAGGCCCGTGACGACGCAGCTCGTTGCCGGGGGGGTGGCCGTGCAGCGCTTGCTGGGGTCGCCCACGACGGTGACCACGTAGCCGGTAATGGCGTTGCCGCCGTTATTGCTGGGAGGATTCCACTGCACGGTGGCCTGGGCGTTGCCTGCGCTGGCGCTGGCGGCCAGGGGTTCGGTGGGCACGTCCAGTGTCAGCGCGCGGATGCGCAGGTTGCTGTAGTCGGGAAAGTACAGCAGGCCCTTGTTGCCTACGGTCAAGCCGTAGATACCGTTGAATGTCGCCACCGAGGCATCGCCGCCATCACCGCTGAAGCCAGAGACACCTGTCCCGGCCACCGTGTTGATGGTGCCGTCCAGTCCCACGCGCCGGATGCGCTGGGAAGAATCGGAGATATACATGCGCCCGCTGGCATCCACCATGACCCCCGTGGCCACCATGCCTGCCGACAGCGCGGGGCCGCCATCGCCGCTGTAGCTGCCGGAGCCGTTGCCAGCCACGCGGTTGATCGTGCCATCGGCCTCGACACGCCGCACGCTGCCGACATTGGTAACGTACAGGCGATCTTGCGCATCCAGCCCGATACCCCATATCCCGCCCAACCCGGCGCTGGTCGCTTGGCCGCCATTGCCGGTTTCGCTCGCGCCGCCATCGCCTGCCACGGTGGTGATGGTGCCGTCCGTCTCGATACGGCGCACGCGCCGGTTGCCCTGGTCGCTGATGTACACCCGATCCTGGGAGTCGATGACGATGACAAAAGGATCCTGTAACTGCGCGCTGGTGGCGGGGCCACCATCACCACCGTAACCGGGCGCCCCGGTGCCTGCTACCGTGGCGATGGTGCCGGTATTGGCATCGACTTTGCGAATGCGGTGGTTCTTCATGTCGGCAATGTAGAGATTGCCCAGGCTATCGGACGCCACGCTGGTGGCGCATCCCAGGTGGGCGCTGGTGGCGGGGCCGCCATCGCCGCTGTAGTTGGCTACGCAGGCCGGGCCGTTCTGCACGCCGGCGATGGTTTCGATGGTGCCGTCTAGCTTGATGCGGCGGATGATGTTGTTGTCGGAGTCGGCGATGTACACCCGCCCGCTCCTGTCTACCGCCACGCCACGTGGGCCACTGAGCGCAGCGGCCGTGGCGGGGCCGCCATCGCCGCTGTAGGCATTGGCACCCGTGCCCGCGACGGTGTTGATGGTGATGACAGCCGCGGCCTGCGTGGCCGCGCCGGCGAGCAGCAGGGCAGCGGCGATGCGGGATAGAAGGCGCGCTGGAGGGGCGATTGTGCGTAAATGTTTCATGGGGCGAGCTTAGAAACCGCCCCCGCGCCCGTATAGCGCGCCGCACGCAAGAAAATGCGCGCGGCGCGCAAACCTGCTTACTTGCTGCCTGCGTCCGGCAGCTCGATCTTCACTTCCAGCACTTCCAGGTCATCCTGGCGCTCGAAGTGCACCTTCAGGTCTTCGGCGTTGATCTTCACGTACTTGGAGATCACGGCCATCAGCTCGCGCTGCAGCGCGGGCAGGTAGTCGGGCTGGCCGGGGTTGCGGCCGCTGCGCTCGTGCGCCAGGATGATCTGCAGCCGCTCCTTGGCCACGGCGGCCGATTTCTTCTTTTCCCCCAGGAACAGGGACAGCAGTGACATGGCCATTTACCTCCCGCCAAAGATGCGCTTGAAAAACCCGGGCTTCACCGCCTCGGTGAAGCGCAGCGGGCGCTCCTGGCCCTGGAAGCGCGCCACCACGTCCTTGTAGGCCTCGGACACGTCGGTACCGTCGAGATGGATGGCCGGCAGCCCTTGGTTGGACGCCTGCAGCACGCTCTCGGACTCGGGGATCACGCCGATGAGCGGAATGCGCAGGATGTCCTGGATGTCGGCCAGGCTCAGCATCTGGCCGTCTTCCACGCGGCTGGGGTTGTAGCGCGTGATGAGCAGGTGCTCCTTGATCGGCTCGGCGCCCTCGATGGCGCGCTTCGTCTTGCTCGACAGCATGCCCAGGATGCGGTCGGAGTCGCGCACGCTCGACACCTCGGGGTTGGTCACCAGCAGCGCCTCGTCGGCGAAGTGCATGGCCATGAGCGCGCCGCTCTCGATGCCGGCGGGCGAGTCGCAGACGATGTACTCGAAGCCCATCTCGGCCAGGTCGGCCAGCACCTTGCCCACGCCGTCGAGCGTCAGCGCGTCCTTGTCGCGCGTCTGGCTGGCGGCGAGGATGAACAGGTTCTCGCACTGCTTGTCCTTGATGAGGGCCTGGTTCAGGTTGGCCTCGCCCTGGATGACGTTGATGAAGTCGTACACCACGCGGCGCTCGCAGCCCATGATGAGGTCGAGGTTGCGCAGGCCGACGTCAAAGTCGATCACGGCGGTCTTGTGGCCGGCCAGGGCCAGGCCCGATGCGAACGCGGCGCTGGTGGTGGTCTTGCCCACGCCCCCCTTGCCGGAGGTCACGACGACGATTTTGGCCATGGTGTGCGGTTCCCTTGCATTGGTCTGGAAATGTTGGAAATTCAAAGCGGTTCGATGAGCAGCTTCTCGCCGTCGAGGCGCACCTGCGCGCTCTTGCCGCGCACGTTGTCGGGCAGCGCCGTCTCGGTGGTGCGGTAGATGCCGGCGACGGACACGAGCTGCGGCTCCAGGCAGGTGCTGAAGATGCGCGCCTCGGTGTTGCCGCGCGCGCCGGCGATGGCGCGCCCGCGCAGCGGCGCGTAGACGTGGATGTTGCCGTCGGCGATGACCTCGGCGCCGAAGCTGACCATGGCCAGCACCACCAGGTCGGTGCCGCGCGCGTACACCTGCTGGCCCGAGCGCAGCGGCTTGTCCACCACCACCGCGCCGGGGGCGGGCATGGGCACTTCGCGCACCACCTCGACCTCGCGCACCACTTCACGCACCACCTCGCGCGGGCCATGCTCGGCCGCCGGGCCGCGCTGTGCCTCGGGGGCGGCGATCAGGCCCAGGGCATGGGCCGCCTCCATCTGCGCGGCGCTGCCGCCGCGCACGGCCACGGGGCGCGTGTGGTAGCGCCGCAGCTCGGCCACGAGGGCGGCGAAGTCGATGGGCTGGGGTTCGTCGTGCACGGCCGCCAGGTCGATCAGCACCGGGTCGTTGTCGAAAAGCCCGGGATCGTCGCCCAGCCGCTGGGCCAGGTCGGCCGCCAGCTGCGCCGCATCGGTGGACTTGAGCACCACGGCCACCACGGGCAGATGGGTGCTTTTGAGGTCAAAGCTGGTGCGGGCGTGGTGGCCCGGCGTGTCAACGGCCATGGAGGGTGCCAGAAAAGGCGCTGCATCGGAAGGGGCGAAGTGTACCGTGCCGTCCCCGAAGGCGTTGCCAGCACACCGTCATGCCAGTGTCATACGGGTTTCATGCGCGCTGCCTAGATTCGCCCCGTTTGTCACAACCGCGTAGGTGGGAGCATGAAGCGTTCGCGCAATGGGGAAAACAACGGCGGCCCGGTGAGCGCCATCAGCGCGCTGGCCCTGGCTGCGCTCGTGGCGTGCCAGCCAGCATGGGCGGATGCGTTCACGCCGGGCAATTTCGTCGCGTACCGGGTCGGTGCTGGGTCTGGGGTGGCGTTGAGCGTTTATCTTGACGAATACCGGCCAGATGGCACGTTGGTACAGACCGTCGCGCTGGGCAATGGATTCGCCGCCAGTGACAAAGGGTCGGAAGGGCTGTTGAACCGTTCTGCCAACGGGCAATGTCTGACTGTGCCAGGCTATGCGGTCGCGCCAGGCACGGCTGCGCCCAACGACGCCAAAGCCTCCGACGCGCCGCGCAGCGTGGCGTTTGTGGCTGTCGACACCAGCGTGAACTACGCCACCAAATTCGGCAGCTCGGCATTCAACAAGGACACCATCCGGGGCGCCGTCAGCAGCGACTGCACCCAGGCATGGGCCAGCGGCAAGGGCAGTTCAACGAACAGCGGAGTCTGGTATGCGGCGCTGAATAGCACGAGCGGCGTTCAACTCACGCGGGACAACACCCAAGGCATTGCGATCACGGATGGGCAACTCCACGCCGCCGTCAATGGCGCAACATTGAGTTCGGTCGGCTCGGGCCTGCCGAGCAGCGGCGGGATATACACCCCAGCGGCGTTGAGCGGGGTGACGAACTCCACCTACCGAGGCATTGCATTCCTCAACCTGAACGGCTCCGCAAGCGCCGACACCGTCTATGTGGCCGACAACGACACCAGCAAGGTCGTGAAGTTCAGTCTGAGCGGTGGCACCTGGAGCAAGGTCGGCGAGGCCTCGACGCCTAGCAAGACACACGGCTTGATCGCGCTCGACACCGGCGAAGGCAACGTGATGCTGTTCGCCACCGACAGCTCGGGCAAGGCGTACCGGCTTTTCGACCGCACCGGCTACGGCGGTGCGCTGTCTGGCAATTTCGAGACCCTGGCGACTCCTTCTGCTGGCGCGTTCTACGGTCTGGCCTGGGCGCCCGAGGCCGCGCCCCCCAGCGCGGCGCCCGGTGCACCGGCCAGCCTCTCGGCCAGCGCCCAGGGCAATGGCGTGGCCGCCAGCTGGGACGCCGTGGCCGGCGCGGCCTGGTACGTGGTCGAGGTGTCCTCGGGCGCGGGCTTCGACGCCAGCGCCACCCAGGGCGTCGGCCAGACGCTCATCACCGCCACGCCCGCCGCCACGGTGCCGGGGCTGGACGAGGGCACCCACACGCTGCGCGTGCGCGCCGTCAACAGCGCTGGCGGCAGCGTCGGCACCGTCTCGCAGCCCTTCACCCTCGCCGCGCCGCCCACCACCAGCCTGCCCGCCACCACGGCCTATTCGGGCGTGCGCGGCGACCCGCTGGACCCGCTGGCCACGCAGGGCATTGCCTTCACCGTGGGCGACGCCGCCGACACCGTGGCGGCCACGTCCAGCAACCAGGCCGTGGTGCCCGACGCCAACCTGGCCGCTGGCGGCACCGGCACCACCAGCCGCACGCTGCGCATCATTCCCACGGGCACGGGCTATGCGGACATCACCGTCACCATCGGCAACGCCGGAGGCGCTTCGGTCACGCGCACCATCAAGTACGCCGCATCGGCCCATGTGGCGGGCACGGCGGGCACGCGCTGGTACACCGGCCGCGCCGATGGCTCCACGGCCATCGTGCTTGATGCCAACACCCTGCTCGTGGGCGACGATGAGGCCCCGGAGCTCGACGCCTCGGGCAACGCCGCGCAAAGCGGCGGCGGCAACGCCTTCTCGGCCTACGCGCCGGGGGCCAGCGGCCGGCCGCTCACGCCGCTGTCGCCCGATGCCGCGCTGGGCCTGCGCACCGGCAAGACCGGCGCGGAGTGCACCAGCGGCGGCTATACGGGCGTGGCCGATTGCGACGCCGATGGCGAGGTGGACACCGAGGCCGGCTTCGCCGCCAGCGGCACCCTGTATGTGGCTGGCTCGCACTCCAACAGCAAGAAGGGCAAGAGCCGACCCGACCGCTGGCGCTTCATGGCGCTGACGGCCTCGGGCAGCGGCAGCAGTACGGCCCTGTCCGTGACCGGCTACTACAAGTGGCTGCGCGAAGACCTGCGCACCTGGGACAACGGCAACGCGCACGGCCTGGGCGCCGGCTATTTCGGCCTGACCGATAGCTCGGCGGGCGGCAGCTGCAGCGATGCCGAGGTCGATGCGGACAACTGCCCCAAGGCCCCCGAAACCGGCACCCTCAGCGGCTTCTCCATCGAAGGCATGGCCAGCAGCCCCGGCGACACGGCGGCCTGGCTCGGCTTTCGCGCGCCGCTGGTGAGCGCGCCCGGCGCCCCGGCCGTGGCGGCCGACAGCGCCACGGGCCGCACCCATGCGCTGATCGTCCCAGTGACGAACTACGCCAGCCTGCCGGGCAGCACGGGCGGCGCCAAGCACACGGCCACGTTCGGCGCGCCGATCCGCCTGGACCTGGGCGGGCGCGGCATCCGCGAGATCCGCAAGAACGGCGCAAACGAGTACCTCATCATCGCTGGCCCGGCCAGCGGCTCGGGCAAGAGCTTCGTCCTCTACACCTGGGACGGCAGCGCCGACGCCGCCGGGCTGGCCCTCAACCTGCGCCTGCGCGCCACGGACCTGGGCGCCTTCACCAAGCCTGCCACGGACTGCGCGGCCGAAGGCATCGGCACCCTGCCGGCCAGCCTGGACGCTGGCGGCAGCGTGGACGTGATCAGCGACTGCGGCGACGCCGATTTCTATGGCGACGGCAAGGCGGCCAAGGATCTGCCCTACGCCGCCTGGAAGAAGTTCCGCGCCGACGCCGTGGCGCTGCCCGCGCTGTCCACGGTCACGCTCATGCCGGGCCAGGCCACCGCCGCCACGCTGCCGTTCACGGCCAGTGCGCCGCAGCCCGGCACGCTGTACGCCGTGGCCCTGCCCCAGAACGCGCCCGCGCCCAGCTGGGAGCAGGTGAAGGCCGGGCGGGACGGCAGCGGCGCGGCCGCCGCGTGGGCGGGCTCGGCCGCGCTCAACGGCTCCGCCAACCTCACGGCCACGGGGCTGGCCGCCAGCACCGGCTACACCCTTCACGCCGTGGTGGTGGAGGGCAGTGGCGGCCATGCCAGCGCGCTGGCGCGCCAGAACCTGGCCACCGCGGCCCCGGGGCCGGTGCTGGCGCCGCAAACCATTGCCTTCGGCACCCTTGCGGACCGGCTGCTGGGCACCGCGCCATTCACAGTCAGCGCCACGGGCGGCGGCTCGGGCAAGCCGGTGGTGTTCGGCTCCACCACCACCACGGTCTGCACCGTGGCGGGCGCGACCGTGACCCTGGTGGCCACCGGCACCTGCACCGTGCAGGCCGACCAGGCGGGCAACGCAAGCTTTGCCGCCGCAACCCCCGTGCCGCAAAGTTTCCAGGTGACGGCCCCTGCCGCCAGCGGCACGGCCTGGCCGGGCAGCGGCGGCGTGAGCGGGGGCGTGGCGGGCGGCACCTGGCAGTTCGCGGCCAATTCGCAGGGCTTCCAGCCGGTATCGGGCCTGCCGGACGTGCCGGGCGGCTACGCCTTCCCCTACGGCATGTTCGGCTTCGCGCTGGTCAACGGCACGCCCGGCTCATCGGCCACGGTAAGCCTGAACCTGCCGCAGCCCGCGCCCGCCGGTGCCGTGCTCTGGAAGTACGGGCGCCAGACGCCCGGCGGCGCCCCGGCGTGGTACCAGGTCGCGCCGGTCTTCTCGAACGGCCGCGGCACGGTGAGCTTCACCGTGACGGACGGCCCCGGCAGCACGGGGGACGACGACCAGGCGGCCAACGGCGTCATCATCGACCCGGTGCTGCTGGGCGCCCCCCTGGGCAGCGGCGCCACGGCCATCCCCACGCTGGGCGAATGGGCGCGCGGGTTGCTGGCGCTGGCCCTGGCGGGCCTGGCCGCGCTGCGGCTGCGCACGCGACGCGCCGGGGGGCTACGGTAACGATATCAGCCAAATCGGCCCCCAGCGCTTATGCAGCAAGCGCTGGCAGCTATTATTAGAGTAGCATTCAACGCACGCGCCAGGCCCAGGCCACCACGGCCAGGGGTGCGGCCAGCATGAGCCAGGACAGCGCGTCGAACACGCCGTCGCCCACCAGCGCCGACACCAGGCCCACGCACGAGGCCGCGCCCAGCAGCAGGGGCACGCGGAAGATGGCCATGCCGGGCTGCACTTCGTCGGTGCGCACCGCGCGTTCGGGGCGGTTGGTTGTCATTGCGGGGCCTCCAGGCTGGCGGCGAGTTCGGGGTCTTGCGCGGCGGCGGCCGCTGCCTTGGGCTTGCGCAGCCACAGGACCAGGCCGCTGCCCAGCACCACGATGGCGGCCACGTCCAGCAGCGCCCACAGGATCTTGAGCGGCAGCCCGCCGTAGTCGCCGAAGTGCAGCGGCTGCGACAGGAACAGGGTCTTGACGTACCACGGCATCTCGCGCGAATCGGTGAGCTGGCCGGTCTGCGCGTCCACCAGCGCGGGCTTGAGCAGGCGCGAGGTGACGGGCGTGTCGCCCTTGGCGAAGAAGGTGTAGTGGTGCGGGCTGGAGAACATGGTGCCGGGGAAGGCGACCAGGCTGACGTGCATGCCGGGCACGGCGGCGCGCGCGGCCTCGATGGAGGCTTGCAGGCGGGCCGGCTTCGTGACGGGCGGCAGGCCCTTGTAGGGCGCGGTCATCTCGGCCATCTGGTCCATCTGCCACAGGCCCAGCACGATGCGGTTGAGCGTGTTGATGGTGCCCGTGAGGCCCACCACCGTGAGCCACACCACGGTGACGATGCCCAGCAGGTTGTGCCAGTCCAGCCACTTCAGGCGCGGGCTGCGGCGCGTGCGCAGCGCGCCGAACTTCAGGCGCCGCATGAAGGGGTAGTACAGCACCACGCCCGAGACGATGGCCACCACCATCAACAGGCCCATGAAGCCCAGGAACAGCGTGCCGGGCAGGCCCGCGAACATGTCCACGTGCAGCTTGAGCATGACGTACATGAAGCCCTCGTCCAGTTTGGGCTCGCCCAGCACCTCGGCCGTGCGCGAGTCGAGGATGACGGTGTGGAACTCGTCCGGCGGCGCGTCGATGCGGCTGGCCATGGAGACCATGGTCAGGTCGGGGTGCTCGCCCTGGTCCCAGAACATGTAGCGGATGACCTTGGAGGGCTGCCGCTCCAGCGCGGCCTGCATGATGCGGTCCAGGCTGGCGTCGGGCGTGCCGGGCGGCAGGGGCCTGGCCTCCACCACGCCGGTCAGGTGCTCGATCTCCTCGTGGAAGATCAGCGGCAGCCCCGTGATGCACAAGAGCAGCATGAAGGCGGTGCAGACGATGCTGCTCCACTTGTGGGTCCAGGCCCAGGCGCGCGTCGACATGGTCAGAAGTCCACGGCGGCCGACAGCGATACCGTGCGCGGTGTGCCCACGTACAGGTAGCCGCCGTAGCTGGAGATGCCCCAGTAGTTCTTGTTGAACAGGTTCTCCACGTTCAGGCGGAAGGTGACGGGCTTGCCGCCGATGCGGGTGGCGTAGCGCGCGCCCGCGTCCATGCGCGACCAGGCGGCGGTCTGCAGCGTGTTGGCCGCGTCGGCATGCGTCTTGGCGGTGTGGATCACGCGGCCGGTGAGCGTGAGGCCGGGCACGAAGCCCGCGTCCCATTCCGCGCCCAGGTTGGCTTGCAGCTTGGGCACGCCCATGGCGTCCTTGCCCTGCAGGCCGGGGGTGGACGAGCGGCTGACCACCGCGTCGATCAGCGTGGCGCCGCCCAGCAGGCGCAGGCCGCGCGCCACTTCGCCGGCCATGGCGGCCTCCACGCCCCGGTGGCGCTGCAGGCCGTTGGCGGCGAAGACGTTGCCCGCCAGGCCCGCGCTCGGGCGCGTCAGCTCGAACAGCGCCAGGGTGGCCAGCAGGCCGCCCTGCTCGTACTTCATGCCCACTTCCTTTTGCCTGGATCGGTAGGGCGCCAGCACCTCGCCGGGGTTGGCGATGGCGGCGCTGACGGGCGCCGTGTCGCCGCGCGACAGGCCCTCGACGTAGCTCGCGTACAGCGACAGATTCGGCTGCAGCTTGAACACCACGCCCGCCAGCGGCGTGGTGGCCGTCTTGTCGTAGTACGGGCCCGAGGGCAGTCCGGTCATGAAGTTGTAGCTCTGCCCCTCGACCTTCTGGTGGCGCAGGCCCAGCGTGACCAGCAGGCGGTCGTCCAGCAGGCCCATGGTGTCGGCCAGCGCCAGGCTGGTGAGCGTGGAGTCCTGGTAGGGCCGCAGCGGATTGTTGATGCCCGCCGTGGACGGCGTGGGCGCCAGCTGGCCGGTGTAGATGTTGGCCATGCCGGGCGCATAGCCGGTGTAGAAGCCCAGGGTCTGCGACTGCGCCAGGCGCGTGTAGCCCAGCACGGCGCTGTGGGCGACGGCGCCGGTCTTGAAGCTGGCGCGCAGGCCCGCCTCGGCCGAGCGCGAATCCACGCCCTGGCGCTGCCAGCCGCCGAAGTACGAATAGTCGCCCGCCGTGTTCATCAGCACCGGGTTGCCCGCGATGGCGCCCCAGTTCTGCTTGCGCTGGCCCCAGCCCGCGTAGGCGGTGACGGCGTCCGACACGTCGTATTCGGCCTTGAACAGGGCCGAGCCGTCGTGCCCGTCGCTCCAGCCGTAGCCGGGATAGGCCAGGGTGCCGCGCGGCGCCTGCGGGATGGCCGCCAGGCCCGGCGCGAACTGGAACTGGCGCACCACGTTGTCGATGCGCTGCTGCTGCCACAACAGATCCACCGAGGCGCGCAGCTTGCCTGTGCGCAGGTCCAGCCCCAGCGAGGCCAGCGATTCGCGCGTGGATTGCGCGTCGATGGGCGTGTCGCCCTGGCGGTGCATGACGTTCAGGCGCGCGCCCAGCGCGTTGTCGGGGCCGAAGCGGCGGGCCACGTCCAGGTGCGCGCCCGCCACGGAGCCGGACATCACGCCCGCCGTCAGCCGCGTCAGCGGCTCGGCGCCGGCGCGCTTGGGCACCAGGTTGACCACGCCGCCCGTGCTGCCGCCCGGCGCCATGCCGAACAGCGCGGCCGAGGGGCCCTTGAGCACCTCCACGCGCTCCACTGCCTCCAGCGGCGCGCGCCAGTACGGCGCGAGGCCGAACATGCCGTTGAGCGCGAAATCCCCGGTGGGCACGGTGAAGCCGCGGATGGCGATGTCTTCATTGATGTTGGAGCGCGCGCTGGACATGCGCACCGAGGGGTCCATGGCGACCACGTCGGCCACGGAGCGCGCCTGCTCGTTGGCGATGGCCTCGGCCGTGTAGCTGGTCACGCTGAAGGGCGTGTCCATCACCGAGGCATTGCCCAGGATGCCCATGCGCGCGCCGGTGGCGACCTGGCCGCCGGCGCGCGCGGGCGGCGCGGCGTCGATGGACTCGCGCTCCTGCGTCACCGTGACGGTGGGCAGCTGCGCGGCCGTGGGCGCGCTGCTGTCCTGCGCCGCCGCCGCGCCCGCCACGCAGGCCAGCGCCGCCGCCCATGCGGCGGGCGTCAATCCCGGCGTCCCGCCGTGCTTCTTCTTCCCGCTGGTCCCTCGGCTCGCGTCCATGCTTGTTGTCCTTTCGTTTTGAGCATGCAAATAAAGATGCAAATGATTTGCATTATTTCACGCAAGGGCATGGACGGGCAACGAAACGCGCTGCCTGCGAGCGGTCAGAGTTTGGGAATACGGATGCGGCTGATCATCAGCGCGCCCGAGAGCGCGAACAGCAGCACCAGCGGGTGCAGCGTGAAGCCGCCGAGCATCACCTTGCCCAGCCAGAGCTGCTCGCGCACCGCGCCCGTGCCGGCGGCGAGCGCCAGCAGCCCCACCAGCACGATGGAGGTGGGGATGGGCGTGCCCTCGAAGTACTTGACCTTGCCGCTGTCGTCGGCCAGGGTCTCGGCGGTGACGTTGAAGCGCGCCAGGCGCGACACGCCGCAGGCCACGAAGAAGGCCAGCACCACGCGGTCGTACAGCCCCTGCATGCCGCAGCCGTAGGCGATGACGGCGGGCGCCACGCCGAACGAGATCACGTCGGCCAGCGAGTCCAGCTCGCGCCCCATGGCCGAGCTTTTCTGGCGCCAGCGCGCGATGCGGCCGTCGAGCACGTCGAACACCAGCGCCGCCAGCACCAGTGCGCAGGCGTAGAGCAGGTGGCGCACGTCGTGGCGCTCGATGTAGCTGAGGGTGGAAAACAGCGCCCCCACGCCGCACACGGCGTTGCCGAGCGTGAACCAGTCCGCGAGGTGGAACTCGCGGATCATCGAAAAGCGTTTCGGGGCGGGACTCATCCAGCCATTATGGAACTGTGCTCCTGGCGGTGCCCCCGGCGGCGCGGCGCGCGGCGAAGTCCACGTACCACGGCAGGCAGCCGGGGTTGGCCATGGCGTCCTGGTTGACCACTTTCTCCAGCGGCTGGCCCAGCAGCAGCTTCTTGATGGGCAGCTCCTGCTTCTTGCCGCTGAGGGTGCGCGGCACCTCGGCCACCTGCAGGATGTCGTCGGGCACGAAGCGCGGGCTCAGCGCCGTGCGGATGGCGCCGGCGATGCGCGCGCGCAGCGCGTCGTCGAGCGGCACGCCCGGGCGCAGCACCACGAACAGCGGCATGTAGCTCTCGCGCCCGAGGTATTCCAGATCGACCACCAGGCTGTCGAGCACTTCGGGCAGGCCCTCCACGGCGCTGTAGATCTCGCTCGTGCCCATGCGCAGGCCGTGGCGGTTGATGGTGGCGTCGCTGCGGCCGTAGATGGTGCAGCCGCCTTGCGCGCCGATCTTCAGCCAGTCGCCGTGGCGCCACACCGCGCCCATTTCGGCCGGGCCGTCGCCGCCGCCGGGCCGGCGGCCGTGGCCGGGCGGGTACATGTCGAAGTAGCTCGCCAGGTAGCGCGAACCGTCCTCGTCGCCCCACAGGAACAGCGGCATCGAGGGAATGGGCTGCGTGCACACCAGTTCGCCCACGGCATCGAGCACGGGGCGGCCCTGCTCGTCCCAGGATTCGACGGCGGCGCCGAGCATGCGGCACTGTATCTCGCCCGGCACCATGGGCAGCTCGCGGTGGCCGCCGATGAAGGCGCCGCAGAAGTCGGTGCCGCCCGAGAGGTTGTTCCACCAGATGTCTGGCGTACCCAGCGTGGCGAACTGCGCCGTGCCCCACGCCTGCACCTCGGGCGCCAGCGGCGAGCCGGTGCTGCCGAGCCAGCGCACGCGCGCCAGGCCGCCGCAATCGGCGAGGTTCAGCCCGGCCTTCATGCAGTTGGCGTAGAAGGCCGCGCCCGCGCCGAAGCAGGTCACGCCGGTCTCGGCGGCGAAGCGCCAGAGCACGCCCCAGTCGGGGTGTTCCTTGCTGCCGCCGGGGTTGCCGTCGTAGAGCACGCAGGTGGTGCCGCCCAGCAGGCCGCCGATCTGCGCGTTCCACATCACCCAGCCGGTGGAGCTGTACCAGTGGTAGCGCTCGCCGAACGAATTCGGCTCGTAGCTCGCGCCCACGTCGTTGTGCAGGGCCTTGAGCTGCAGCGCCACCAGGATCATGCCGCCGTGGCCGTGCACGATGGGCTTGGGCAGCCCGGTGGTGCCGCTGGAGTAGACGATCCACAGCGGGTGGTCGAACGGCAGCCACAGCGGCTCGAAGGCCGCCACTTCGGCATCGTTTCGGGCCGTAACGCTTGTGTAGCTTGCGCCGCCAGCTATGGTTCTCGAAGCATCGAGGTTGTTCACCAGCAGCACGTGCTGCACCGAGGGCAGGGCGTCGCGCAGCGCGGCCAGCACGTCCATGCGGTCGATGTCGCGTCCGCCGTAGGTCACGCCATCGGCGGCGATCAGCACCTTGGGCGCGATCTGGCGGAAGCGGTCGAGCACGGCGTGCGTGCCCATGTCGGGCGCGCACACACTCCACACCGCGCCCAGGCTCACCGTGGCCAGGAAGGCGACGACGGTCTCGGGAATGTTGGGCAGGTAGGCGGCCACGCGGTCGCCCGGCTGCACGCCCTGCGCGCGCAGGTGCAGCGCCAGCGCCGCCGCCTGGCGCTGCAGCTCGGGCCATGGCAGCTCGCGCTGCAGGCCCTTCTCGTTGCGGCTGACCAGCGCGGGCTGGCCCGCCGCGTGCGCCGGCGCCACGTGGCGCAGCACCTGGCGCGCGTAGTTCACCTGCGCGCCGGGAAACCACTCGGCGCCCGGCATGCGGTTGCGCGCCAGCACGGCGCGGTGCGGGGTGGGGGATTCAACGGCGAAGTAGTCCCACACGCTTTGCCAGAAGGCATCGAGCTCGGTCACCGACCAGCGCCACAGCGCGTCGTAGCTGGCGAATGCGAGCCCGTGGTGCTGGCGCAGCCAGTCCTGGTACAGGCGCAGTTGGGGAACGTAGGGGGGTGTTGTGCTTGTCTCCATGCGGCGCAGCGTAGCGCGCGCATGCGCGCACGTCACCGTGGGGACGTCGCCGGGTTGACAGGGCGCGTGCCGCGCCCTGTGCCTGAGAACGTATATGGACGCCCCGAATAAGCCAAGCCCTCATGCAGTGCTGTCAAGTAGGTAAAGATTGCACCCGTATATCCGGACTTGATGTGGCATGAGCCACGGTCCCTGATGGGATTCGCTGGCGGATTTCCTATCGGTTCAGCGCACTCGAAGTGCTACGTTCTCATCGGATTGCATCCACCACGGTCTGACCTGTCTTGCCATCACTTCATGATTGCTTGAGCAATCGGTGGTTTTGCTCCCTGTCGTCGTTGTTCCTGCCGTAGCGGCGCTGTGGCTGCTCAGGCTGCTTGCCGTGTGTAGCCTGACTCGTAACTTCTGTCATGCGCGAGCAAGGCCCACACGATGCGTGCATTCTTGTTGGCCAGCGCCACCGCTGCCACGTTCTTGTTGCGCCGCTGTAGCACGCCATTGACCCAGCGGCATTGCGCACTGTCGGATGCTTTGTTCTGCGTGTGGTAGATCACCGAGCGTGCACCGTGAATCAGCAAGGTTCGCAAATAGGTGTCGCCCCGCTTGCTGATGCCCAGCAAGTTTTGCTTGCCCCCGCTGGAGTGCTGGCGTGGCACAAGGCCCAGCCAGGCAGCCACTTGTCGACCATCCTTGAAGTGCCTGGCATCGCCCAACGAAGCGACCAATGCGCAAGCCGTCACGGGGCCAATGCCGGGTATCTGTTCGAGCCTGCGGCTCAAATCGCTTTGGCGGTGCCAGGCGACGATTTGCGCTTCCAGTTCCTGAACCTGGCGGTCAAGCTCCTTGAGGTGCTCCAGCAGCTTGTTCATGAGCTGGCGGAACATGCCGAGCAGTTCATTGGAAGCATCCTCGATGAGCTCTGGCACCCGCTGGTGGATGTGGCCGATGCCCTGTGGAATGACCAGCCCAAACTCGGCGAGCAGGCCCCGGATTTGATTGGCTTGCGCGGTGCGGGCCAGGACAAACCCCTGTCGCACCCGGTGCAGGGCCAGTACGCTTTGCTGCTCGATGTTCTTGACGGGCACGAAACGCATGCTCGGGCGGGTAACAGCTTCGCAGATGGCAGCAGCATCGGCGGCATCACTCTTGTTGGTCTTGACGTAGGGCTTGACGAACTGCGGGGCCATCAGGCGCACGGTGTGGCCCATGCCCTGGAGCTTGCGTGCCCAGTGATGGGCGCTGGCGCAAGCTTCCATGCCGATCAGACAGGCGGGTAGGTTGGCAAAGAATGCCGCTATCTGGTTGCGCTTGAGCGGCTTGTTGAACACTGCCCGACCGTGTTCATCAACGCCGTGGACTTGAAACACATTCTTGGCCAGATCGATGCCAATGGTTGTAACCTTCATGGTGGACGCTCCTGCTCGTTGAAGTGGAAGAGAACTGACGTCTCCACTTTGGCACTTTGATGCCGTTTAGGGTAGGGGCGTCCATCCCATTGGTTCATGATCTTTTCATAGTGCCCGCAAGGCAGCAAAAAGCCGCAATCTAGGCGCGCGCCGCAGCCCAGGCTCTCTGCCTGGGCAAGGTGCGCAACGACGAGTGCGGCTTTTTGCTGCCTTGCCCGAAGGGTTGCCCCGCAAAAGTGGCATCTGCGGCGTTGCAAATGCTCGCCGGGCCACCAGCCCGGCTGCGCTTTGCGCCTTGCATCTGCCACTTTTGCGGGGCAACGGGCTCTATGAAAAGATCATGAACACGTTCTGGGGGCTACTTGCCCGCGGCCTTGTCGCGCATGCGGTCGGCGCGGCCCGAGGGGTCGGGGTGGCTGGAGAGCATCTGGTCCAGGCCGCCTTGCTTGCCGCCCAGCGCGGCGATCTTGCGGAAGGCCGATTCCATGGCCTGCACCTTGTACTTGTGCTTTTGCATGAAGGCCAGGCCGTAGTCGTCCGACGCGGTTTCCTGGCTCTGCGAGAACTGGCTGTTCACCAGCTTCTCGCCCAGCGCGCCCAGGTCCGAGTCGGCCAGCCGGCCCGCGCCGCCCGCGGCCGAGGCCGCCTTGCGGCCCGCCGAGGCCAGGTATGCCGTGCGCATGGCCGACAGCGAATGGGCCAGCTTGACGTGGCCGATCTCGTGGCCGATCACGCCCAGCAGCTCCTGGTCGTTCATCCGGTCCATCAGGCCGCTGTAGACGCGGATCGAGCCGTCGGGTGTGGCGTTGGCGTTCACCTCGTTGCTCAGGTACACCTTGAAGTTGAGCTTGAGCCCGTCCTCGTTCACGTGCTTCTTCGTCAGGCGGGCCAGGCGCTGGGCGTACTTGTTGCCCGGCGGGGCCACCTTCTCCTGGCGGTCTTCATAGTTGCGGTACTGCAGCGAGACCGACTTGAGTTCCTCGTCCGACACCGTGGCGGCCTTGAACAGGTCCAGCGCCGCGCCCACCTTGTTCTCTTCCTTGGGGGCGCCGGAGCCGCCCGCGCTGGCCGCGCCCAGCGCGCTCGACAGCGCCGATCCCCCGCCCTTGGCGCTGCCGCCCCCGGTCGTCTCGCAGCCGGCCAAAGCCAGGGCCAGCGCCACGGCGCCCACGCTCGAAATGCACTTGTTCACTTGGAGTCCCTCATGGTTGGATTCGGTGGATGCCACGGCCCCGCGCACAGCGCGCCGCCCGGCCGCATGCCCGGGCAATGCCATGGAATCGATGGAGTACCGCGCCACCCGGCCCCTGCCCAGCCGGGGGGCGGCGGCGCGATTCTTCCATGCAAAGCACGCGATTCGCATGCATCGCGGCGGCAAATGCATCCATGTGTATCTATCCTCTCCAGCCGTTCGTGGGCGCGGCGGCGCGGTGCACGGGGGGCGTGCCTGCATTTCCCCCGGCGGCAGGGGCACATGCAGTTACACAAAAGACGCACGTCTGTCGTCCGTATTTGCCACAAGTCAAAATTCATAGCGCCTGGCGCTTCGTGGACGCCATATGCAGCGGCATTCCACGCTGAAACGCAGGCGGGAAAAGCGCTGGCAGCTCCCAAATCAGGAGCATTCGTGCACCATGCCAGTTCTTGAGACAATGCAAGCCCCGCCCCGTGGGGGGCCGCACAATGGCCCCTTCGCGCCCGGTGCGCGCTCTTTGAAGAATGGAACCCACCGCATGCTTCCGCAGCAGATGAACCGCAGCAGCGACGTGCTCATCGTCGGCGCCGGCCCCGCCGGCCTGTCCCTGTCCATCGCGCTGGCCCAGGCCGGCCTCAGCTCCACCCTGGTGGAGCAGCAGCCCGAGGAGGCGCTGGCCGCCCCCGCGCCCGACGGGCGCGAAATCGCCCTCACCCACCCCAGCGTGGCCACGCTGCAGCGCCTGGGCAGCTGGCAGCGCCTGGCCGAGCACGAGGTCGGCCTGCTGCGCGAAGCCCAGGTGCACGACGGCCCCGTGGGCCAGCGTGGCGCCATGCAGCTGCACGCCGGCGGCACGGGGGTGCAGCACCTGGGCTGGATCGTGCCCAACCACGCGCTGCGCCGCACGGCCTACGAAGTGGCCGCGCGCACGCCGGGTGTGCAGATCGTCAGCAGCGCCAAGGTCACGCGCGTGGCCGTGGCCGCCACCCACGCCGCGCTGGAATACACCGACGCCAACGGCGACGCCCAGCATCTGGAAGCGCCGCTGGTGGTGGCCGCCGACAGCCGCTTTTCCGCCACGCGCCGCCAGCTCGGCATCGGCGCGGCCATGACTGACTTCGGCCGCACCGTCATCGTCTGCCGCATGCGCCACGAACTGCCGCACCACGAGACGGCGCACGAGTGCTTCGGCTACGACCGCACGCTGGCCATCCTGCCGCTGCCCAACGACTGGATCGACGGCACACCGACGTGCTCGGCCGTGGTCACGGCCAGTGCCGAACAGGCCCAGGCCCTGCTGGCGCTGCCGCCCGAGGAGTTCACCGCGCGCGTGCAGGCGCAGTTCCAGCACCGCCTGGGGCAGATGCACCTGGTGGGCGAGCGCCACGCCTACCCGCTGGTGGCCGTGTACGCGCACCGCTTTGCCGGGGCGCGCTGCGCACTGCTGGGCGACGCCGCCGTGGGCATGCACCCGGTCACGGCGCACGGCTACAACCTGGGCCTGTCGGGCGTGGAGAGCCTGACGCAGGCCCTGGTCGCCGCCCAGGCCGACGGCGCCGACCTGGGCGCCGCCAGCGTGCTGCAGCGCTACGCCAGCGCCCACCACCGCCACGCCTGGCCGCTGTTCCAGGGCACCAATGCCATCGTGCGCCTGTACACCGACGACCGGCCCCTGCCCAAGCTGCTGCGCCAGGCCCTGCTGGCCGGCTCCAACCGCCTGCCGCCGCTCAAGGCCGCCATCGTGAGCCAGCTCACCGGGCGGCGCCCGGCGTGGCCCACCCTCACGTCCTGACCCTGTACACCCGCCAGGCGGTAGCGCCGCTGGCGGCGGGCGGCCCAGGGATGGCGGGCATCAGCGCTCCGCCCCACCCACCGCCTGCCCCATGCCCGTCGCCACGTCCACGTGGGACGTGGCTGCTGGGCTATGCGGGATTCGATGGCGCGGAGATCCGCGCCGCAGCGCGCGTGGTGGGCGCGCTGGCGCGCTGAGGGGCGGCTCCCGCGCGCCACCACTGCTGCGACAGCGCAGGCTGGCGGATGTCCAGCCGCTCGCCCATCACCGGCGCCACCAGCGGCACGCCCGCCTTGTCCGCCAGCGCTGTGATGCGCTCGAACGGGTCCGTCCACGCATGCAGCGCCAGGTCGAAGGTGCCGTTGTGGATGGGCATCAGGTGGCGACCGCGCACGTCCAGGTGGGCTTGCAAACTCTCCTCGGGTTGCATGTGCACGTCGGGCCACTGGGGGTCGTAGGCGCCGGTCTCGATCATCGTCAGATCGAAGGGGCCGTAGCGCTCGCCGATGGCCTTGAAGCCATCGAAGTAGCCCGTGTCGCCGCTGAAGAAGATGCGGGTGTCACCTGACTGAATCACCCACGACGCCCACAGCGTGCGGTTGCCGTCCGACAGGCTGCGGCCCGAGAAGTGCTGCGCGGGCGTGGCCGTCAGCTTCATGCCGGCAAGGGTCGTGCCCTGCCACCAGTCGAACTGCTGCACCTTGGCCGCCGGCACGCCCCAGGCGATGAGGCGGTCGCCCACGCCCAGCGGCGTGACGAAGTGCGCGACCTTGGGGGCGAGTTGCTGGATGGCGTCGAAATCCAGGTGGTCGTAGTGGTCGTGCGAGAGCAGCACGCCGGTGATGGGCGGCAGCTCGTCGATGGAAATGGGCGGCGCATGGAAGCGCTTGGGGCCCATGAAGGTAAATGGCGAGGCGCGCTCGGAGAACACCGGGTCGGTCAGCCAGAACCGGCCTTGCAGCTTGAGCAGCATGGTCGAATGGCCCAGGCGCCACAGGCTCATGTCGGGGGCAGCAGCCAAGTCGGCTTGGGTGAGCGGCAGCACCTGCAGCGGCTGGGCGGGCACCGCGTCGGCAGGCTTGTCGGTCATGAAACGCCACAGGATGCCCAGGGTCTTGGCGAAGCCCGGCGCCTGCCGGGGCGCGGCGTTGCGGAACTTGCCCCCGGTGTACTGGGGCGACTGCTCGTGGGCGGAGTTTGCCGGCAGGGTGGTGCAGGAAAGAATGCTGTAGGCCATGGCGATGACGACGGTAAGGACCAGAAGGATTCGGGGCATGGAGCGCTGTGCCGAAAATTACACTGCACAGTGTAGTTCACTTTTCAGAAAAGTAAACTCCCCGGTGTAAAATAGCGGTATGACCGAGGCCGCCCCACCCACCCGCCTGACCGACCGCAAGCGCGATGCCATCGTGCAGGCCGCCATCGCCGAGTTCCGCGAGCACGGCTTCAACGGCACCAGCATGGACCGCGTGGCCGCCGCCGCCGAAGTCTCCAAGCGCACGGTGTACAACCACTTCCCGAGCAAGGACGAGTTGTTCGAAGCCATCCTGGAGCAGTTGTGGGAGCGCGGCCATTCGCTGGCCGACGTGGCCTACGACGCTCGCCGCCCGCTGCGCGCGCAGCTGCTGGAGGTGCTGGAGGAGAAGATGCGGCTGCTCAACGATGCGAGCTTCATCGACCTCTCGCGCGTGGCCCTGGCCGAGATGATGCATACGCCCGAGCGCGCCCAGGCCATGGCGGCGCGCCTGTCCGAGAAGGAAGAGGGCCTGCCGCGCTGGATCCGCGCCGCGCAAAAAGCCGGCGCCCTGCGCGCGGGCGTGGATGCGCAGTACGCCGCCAACCAACTGCACGGCATGGTCAAGTCCTTCGCCTTCTGGCCGCAGCTCGCCATGGGCCAGCCGCCGCTGAGTGCGGCGCGGCAGCGGCAGGTGCTGGCGGATGCGGTGGATATGTTCCTGGGGTTCTATGCCGCCAAGCGATAAGCCTCCGCCGCTGCGCGTGCTGTCCGTCATCCCGCCGATGACGCAGCTCAACACGCCGTACCCGTCCACCGCCTACCTCACGGGCTTTCTGCGCTCGCGCGGCGTCGCGGCGGTGCAAGAGGATCTGGCGCTCGCGCTGGTGCTGCGCCTGCTCTCGCCCTGGGGCCTGCGCGCCGTGGCCGAGCGCATCGAGGCCCTTCCCGAAAAGCAGCGCAGCCCCAGCGTGCAGGCCTTCGCGGCGCAGCAGGGGCGCTACCTCGCCACCATCGGCCCCGCCATCGCCTTCTTGCAGGGCCGCGACAGCACGCTGGCGCACCGCATCGCGGGCCGCCACTATCTGCCCGAGGGGCCGCGCTTCGCGTCGCTGGACGTGTACGTGGACGACGAGGGCGGCGACCCGCTGGGCTGGGCCTTTGGCGCTTTGGGTTTGCACGACCGCGCCAAGCACGTTGCGACGCTGTACCTGAACGACCTGGCCGACGTGCTGCGCGATGCGGTGGACGAGCGCTTTGAGTTCGTGCGCTATGCCGAATCGCTGGCGGGCAGCCAGCCGACTTTCGACCCGCTGGCCGATGCGCTGGCGGCAAAGCCCACGTTGGTGGACGAGATGCTGCAAGCGCTGACGCACGAGGCCGTCGAACGCCACCGGCCGGACGTGGTGCTGCTGTCCGTGCCCTTTCCCGGCTCGGTGTACGCGGCCTTTCGCATCGCGCAGGCGATCAAGGCGCGGCACCCGCACATCGCCACGGTGCTGGGCGGCGGCTTCGTCAACACCGAACTGCGCGAGCTGGCCGAGCCGCGCGTGTTCGACCATTTCGACTACGTGACGCTGGACGCGGGCGAGCGCCCCTTGCTCGCGCTGCTGGAGCATCTGCAGGGCCAGCGCGGGCGCCAGCGGCTGGTGCGCACCTTCATTCGCGACGACGCGGGCCAGGTGCAGTACGTGAACATGATGGAGGCCGACATCGCCTTCGCCGAGGTCGGCACGCCCACGTGGGACGGGCTGCCGCTCTCCGACTACCTGTCGCTGCTGGACATGCTCAACCCCATGCACCGCCTGTGGAGCGACGGGCGCTGGAACAAGCTGACCGTGGCGCACGGCTGCTACTGGAAGAAGTGCAGTTTCTGCGACGTCAGCCTGGACTACATCAGCCGCTACGAGGGCGCGAGCGCGCAGGTGCTGGCCGACCGCATCGCATCCATCGTGGCCGAGACGGGGCAGACGGGTTTTCACTTCGTCGATGAAGCCGCGCCGCCCAAGGCGCTCAAGGCGCTGGCGACGGAGCTGATTGCGCGCGACGCGGGCATCTCGTGGTGGGGCAATGTGCGGTTCGAGAAGACCTTCACGCCCGAGCTGGCGGAGCTGCTGGCCGACAGCGGCTGCATCGCCATCTCGGGCGGGCTGGAGGTGGCGTCGGACCGGCTGCTGGCGCTGATGAAGAAGGGCGTGAGCGTGGACCAGGTGGCCCGCGTGACCAAGGCATTCTCGGACGCAGGCATCCTCGTGCATGCCTACCTGATGTACGGCTTTCCCACGCAGACGGTGCAGGACACGGTGGACGCGCTGGAATACGTGCGCCAGCTGTTCGGCAACGGCTGCATCCAGAGCGGTTTCTTCCACCGCTTTGCCTGCACCGTGCATTCGCCCGTGGGCCAGAACCCGCAGGACTACGGCGTCACGCTGGCGCCGCTGCCGCCGGGCGGCTTTGCGAAGAACGACGTGGCCTTCATCGACCCGACCGGGATCGATCACGACGCGCTAGGCGCGGGGCTCAAGAAGGCCATCTACAACTACATGCACGGCATCGGGCTGGAGGAGGATGTGCGCATGTGGTTCCCGTTCAAGGTGCCCAAGACCACGGTGCGGCGCGACCGCATTGCGCGGGCGCTACAACAACGGGGCTAAACGCCGGTTTCAGACTGCGGCCATGAAGGCCAGGATGTCGTCGAAATCCTTGCGGTCCTTGGAGGTCTGGTACTTGTAAGCCGCAAAAGACTTTTGGAGCATGCCTGTCAGGCGGTCCCGCTTTTGCACCAGCTCGGCCTTCAGCGCTGGGTCCCGCACCAGCAGCTTGAAGATGGCGAGCTTGCCGTCGAGGTTCTCGTACATGGCATCGAAGGTGGTGGCCGTCAACTCCAGCAGGTTCGCCAGCTTGGGCAGGCCGCTGGTGCGGGCGCCCTTGTCCAGCAGCGATTGCACGATCTGGGCCTGGTGGTGGTAGATGGCGATCTCGATGGGGTAGCTGGTGTCCGAAGACCCCTTCTCGCGCCCATCCGGGTCGGCGCCGTATTGCAGCAGCAAGTCCACGATCTTGGGCGCCGAGAAGCGGCACGCCTCGTACAGGTTGGGGTAGCCCTTGTGCGGCAGGTTGGGGTCGGCGCCGTGCTCCAGCATGAGCTGCACAATCTTCACGCGCTTGTCGGTGATGGCCTTGTTCAGGCAGGAATAGCCCGACGAAAACTTGCTGTTGGGGTCCGCCCCTTTCTCCAGCAATGCCTGGACGGTGGCTTGGTTCTTGGAAAACCCGATCGCGCGGATGAAGGCATAGGTGGGGTCGCTTTCCATGCGCTCGGCGGCCTCGATGGCCCTGCCCACGCGGCCCAGCGCTGCCACGGGCGCCAAGGTTTTCATCAGGGCAACGACGTCGGCGGGGGCCTTCTTTTTTCCGTCGATGAAGCCGTATTCGAGCTTGCGCGCCTCCTCGTCATCCACCAGTTCCGCATGCAGCGCATGGCAGATCTTGGCCAGGGGCCGGATGAAGTCGCCAGCGTCGGTGGAGCCCGAGGTGAAGGCCGCGTCGATCACCAGGCCCATGCGCTGGTAGTGGTCGAAGCCCATGCCACCGGGCGGATGGATGGCGCGCTTACGGGCGGCGAAGAAGGCCTGGAGGGCGGCTTCGAGCGGCGCGCCGGCCGGGCTGCCGAAGACCGCATGCAGCGCATCGGCGTCGGCGGTGTCGTGGCAGACCAGCGTGAATCGGGTGATGGTTTCCATGGCGGCGGGTGGTGGTGCGCGGCGATTGTGCCCTGCCGCGGGCTGCCGCTGCGGTGCACCGCCATGGTGCGCCCATGCACCACGAGACTGCAAAATTGATAGCTGCTAGCGCTTGATACACAAGCTTTTTCGGCTTTTTTGATGCAAAACTTACACAACGCAGGCAAACCCTCTACCATCGCCGCACCCAACCAGACAGGAGTAAAAAAATGGGGTTGTTCCAATGGAATGAGCGCCCGGCGCAGGTGCTGCAGGGCGGCGGCGTGATCGGGCCGGATGAGCGGCTGCCCTGGCCGCAGACCGGGCTGATGGGCATCCAGCACGTCATCGCCATGTTCGGCTCCACCGTGCTCGCGCCCATCCTCATGGGGTTCGACCCCAACCTGGCCGTGTTCATGAGCGGCATCGGCACGCTGATCTTCTTCCTCATCACCGGCGGCAAGGTGCCCAGCTACCTGGGCTCGTCGTTCGCCTTCATCGGCGTGGTGATCGCCGCCACGGCCTACGCGGGCAAGGGGCCCAACGCCAACGTCGGCGTGGCGCTGGGCGGCATCATCGCCTGCGGCGCGGTGTACGCCGCCGTGGGCCTGGTGGTGCAGGCCGTGGGCACGGGCTGGATCGAGCGCTTCATGCCCCCCGTGGTCACGGGCGCGGTGGTGGCGGTGATCGGGCTGAATCTGGCGGCCATCCCCGTGAAGAACATGGCGGCCAACAACTTCGAGAGCTGGATGCAGGCGCTCACCTTCGTCTGCGTGGCGCTGGTGGCCGTGTTCACCAAGGGCATGGTGCAGCGCCTGCTGATCCTGGTCGGTCTGATCCTGGCCAGCATCGCCTACGCCGTGCTGACCAACGGGCTGGGCCTGGGCAAGCCGATCGACGTGTCGGGCATCGCCGCCGCGCCCTGGTTCGGCCTGCCGCAGTTCCACGCGCCGGTGTTCAGCGCGCCGGCCATGCTGCTGATCGTGCCGGTGGTCATCATCCTGGTGGCCGAGAACCTGGGCCACATCAAGGCCGTGACGGCCATGACCGGCAAGAACCTGGACCAGTACATGGGCCGGGCCTTCATCGGCGACGGCGTGGCCACCATGGTCAGCGGCGCGGCCGGCGGCACGGGCGTGACCACCTATGCCGAGAACATCGGCGTGATGGCGGCCACGCGCATCTACTCCACCGCCGTGTTCCTGGTGGCGGCGCTGATCGCCGTGCTGCTGGGCTTCAGCCCCAAGTTCGGCGCGCTGATCCAGGCCATTCCGCTGCCCGTGATGGGCGGCGTGTCCATCGTCGTGTTCGGCCTCATCGCCATCGCTGGCGCCAAGATCTGGGTGGACAACCGCGTGGACTTCTCGCAGAACGCCAACCTGATCGTCGCCGCCATCACCATCATCCTGGGCACGGGCGAGTTCACGCTGAAGTTCGGCGACTTCGCGCTCGGCGGCATCGGCACCGCCACCTTCGGCGCCATCCTGCTGCACGCGCTGCTGCGGCGCGCGCCATGAGCCGCCGGATTACACGGGCCTGACGGGCGAGTCTGGCCATCGGGATTAACAGAGTTTACCCTTAACCGCGCGCGCCGTGGCGTTACCATCGCGCGGCACGGGCCCGTGTCGCGACACCAGGCCCGCAGCCGCCCTTCTTCCATGGAGGGCGGCTTTTTTCATCGTGACTGGAGATGCTTCCCATGGCCCTGGCTGAGCGCGTGCGCCACGCAGACTTTCTTTCCCGCAGCATGACGGCCGAGCAGGCCGCGCAGCACGTCGCGCATGGCGCCACCGTGGGCCTGAGCGGCTTCACCGGCGCGGGCTACCCCAAGGCGCTGCCCCAGGCCATCGCGGCGCACGCGCAGAGCGAGCACAAGGCCGGGCGGCCGTACCGCATCAACGTGTGGACGGGCGCCTCCACCGCGCCCGAGGTCGATGGCCTGCTGGCCGCTGCCGACGCGGTGGCGCAGCGCCTGCCGTTCAACTCCGACGCCATGGCGCGCAAGAAGATCAACGCGGGCGAGATCGACTACATCGACATGCACCTGTCGCACGTGGCGCAGCACGCCTGGTTCGGCTTCCTCGGGCGCATGGACGTGGCCATCGTCGAGATCGTCGGCATCACGGCCGACGGGCTCCTGATCCCCTCCACCGCCGTGGGCAACAACAAGACCTGGCTGGAGATCGCCGACAAGGTGATCCTGGAGGTGAACACCAAGCTGCCGCTGCGCCTGGAAGGCATGCACGACATCTACTACGGCACCGCCCTGCCGCCGCGGCGCGTGCCCATCAGCCTGACGCATGCCGACAACCGCATCGGCGAGCCCTACCTGCAGGTGGACCCGCGCAAGGTGGTGGCCGTGGTGGAGACGCACAGCGGCGACCGCGACAACCTGTTCTCGCAGCCCGACGCGAACTCGCAGCGCATCGCCGAGTACATCATCGACTTCCTGGCGCACGAGATGAAGCAGGGCCGCCTGCCGCAGCAGATGCTGCCCATCCAGTCGGGCGTGGGCAACGTGGCCAACGCCGTGCTGGCCGGGCTGCTGCACGGCCCGTTCGACAACCTGCTGGGCTTCACCGAGGTGCTGCAGGACGGCATGCTCGACCTGCTGCGCGCGGGCAAGATGAAGCGCGCCTCGGCCACGGCCATCTCGCTGTCGCGCGGCGCCTACGAGGACTTCGAGAAGAACATCGACTTCTACCGCGACCGCATCATCCTGCGCCCGCAGGAGATCAGCAACCACCCCGAGCTGGTGCGCCGCCTGGGCATCATCGCCATGAACTCGATGATCGAGGCCGACATCTACGGCAACGTCAACTCCACGCACCTCATGGGTTCGAGCATGATGAACGGCATCGGCGGCTCGGGCGACTTCGCGCGCAACGGCTACCTGTCGTTCTTCGTCACGCCCTCGGTGGCCAAGGACGGCAAGATCAGCTGCATCGTGCCCATGTGCTCGCACGTGGACCACACCGAGCACGACACGCAGATCATCGTCACCGAGCAGGGCCTGGCCGACCTGCGCGGCCTGTCGCCGCGCCAGCGCGCGCAGGCCATCATCGACCACTGCGCCCACCCTGACTACCGTCCGCTGCTGCAGGACTACTTCGACCGCGCGCGCCGCCAGGGCGCGCAGCACACGCCGCACCTGCTGGGCGAGGCCCTGAGCTGGCACCAGCGCTGCCTGGACACCGGCGACATGCGCAAGTAAGAAGGAAAAACGCCTCCAGCCCTTGATGGGAAAGCGCTGGCAGCTATCAAAGAAGAAGCGTTCTAAACGAAGCGCCCCGTGCTGCCCAGCACCCCCAGGTCGAGGTAGCGCGAGCCGACGAACGGCGTCTGGCCGCTGTAGTCCACCGTGAAGCCGCCCAGGTTCAGGTTGCGGATGGCGGCCAGCGCCGCGTTCAGGCGCACCGGCAGCGGATCGCGCCCGGTGCGCTCCAGCCCCTCGGCCAGCACGCGCGTGTTCACGTAGGCCTCCAGGCTGCCCTGGGTGAATTCCTGGTGCCCCTGCGCGCGCATCGCGGACTGGTAGTCGCGCACCAACTGCAGCCTGGCGCGGTGCGGGTCGGGCACCACCATCGACAGCGCGATGCCGCTGCCGTCCTCGCCCAGTTGGCGCAGGCTGTCGCTGGGTAGCGTCGGGCTCAGGCCGGTGAGCAGCACGCCCGGCGCGCTCTTGCGCAGGCCGCGCACCAGCCCCACCGACACCGTGCCCGCCGTGGCCAGCAGTACCGCCGCGGGGCGCGCCGCCGCCACCTGGGACACGGCGCCCGCCAGGTTCCTGCCGTCGGTGGCCACGGCCACCTGCAGCGCGGGCTTGTGCCCCTGCGCGGCCAGGGCGCGCGTGGCGTCGTCCAGCATTTCGCGGCCGTAGGCGTTGTCCTGGTAGACCACGGCGATGCCCTTGAGGCCCATGCCGGTCAGGCGCTGCACCAGGCGCACGATCTCGTCGGTGTAGCTCGCGCGCACGTGGAACACGTTGCGCGTGCCCTTGCGCAGCGACATCGCGCCCGACAGCGGCGCCACGTAGGGAATGCCGGACTCCTCCACCAGCGGCAGGATGGCCTGGTTGTTCGGCGTGCCGAAGCACGACAGCAGCGCGAACACCTGGCCCTGCGCGAGCATCTGCCGCACGTTGGCGGCGCTGCGCTCGGGCTCGTAGGCGTCGTCCATCATCAGCAGTTGCAGCGCGCGGCCGTGGATGCCGCCGCGCGCGTTGATCTGCGCCATGGCGGCCTCGGTGCCGCGCTGGATGTCGAGGCCGGAGCTGGCCAGCGGCCCGGTGGTGGCGGCCGAGCAGCCGATGGTGAGGGTCTTGGCGGACAGGCCGGCCTCCTGGGCCAGGGCATGGCGGACGAAGGCGGGGGCGGCAAGGGCGGCGAGGGAGACGAACTGGCGGCGATGCATGGACAGAACAATCACGAAGACATGGCGGACGGGGCCCGGCAGGCTGTCGCCTGCGCTACAGCGGGCGCCCCCTGGCGGCCAATAATGGCCGCGAGCGCGCGATTCTAGGAAGCCCCTATTACGCGAAACTGTCCCTTTCAAAAGACCCGGAGACCCCATGGCCATTTGGACCGAACCCCTCACCCTCGACAAGCTCAACGCCTGGAACCAGGGCTGCGCCGTATCGCACCTGGGCATCGAATTCACCGAGATCGGCGACGATTTCCTGCGCGCGCGCGTGCCCGTGGATGCGCGCACCAAGCAGCCCTACGGCCTGCTGCACGGCGGCGTGAGCGTGGTGCTGGCCGAAACGCTGGGCTCGGTCGGCGCCGCCTGCGCCTGCCCGCCGGGCCACCGCGCCGTGGGGCTGGACATCAACGCCAACCACCTGCGCGCGGCCACGCAGGGCTGGGTCACGGGCACGGCGCGGCCGGTGCACATCGGCAAGACCACGCAGGTGTGGCAGATCGACATGGTCAACGACGCGGGCGAGCTGACCTGCGTCTCGCGCATCACCATGGCGGTGTTGAGACCAACCCCCTGAGCGGCTGCGCCGCTTCCCCCTTCTCTCGAATGGCTGCGCCATTCGGGAAGGGGGACGCAGCCCTCGCTGCGGGGCGGCCCTTGCTCGGCTGCCCGCGCTTGGGGCGCGCCGGTTTCAAGCAAAATCGGCCGCTAGCCCTTTCCTGAAAAGCGCTGACAGCTATTTATTCAGTAGCATTCTGGCGCGCCAGGCGTTCGCTTTTCCAGTACACGTCGTCGCCGCCGTCCATCCGGTTGAGCACGCGCGCCAGCACGAACAGCAGGTCCGACAGGCGGTTGAGGTACTGGCGCGGCGCGGGCCGCATGGGCTCGGCGTCCTGCAGCGCCACCACGGCGCGCTCGGCGCGGCGCGCCACGGTGCGGCACACATGGGCCTGCGCGGCGGCGCGCGTGCCGGCGGGCAGGATGAATTCCTGCAGGCGCGGCAACTGCGCGTTGTAGTGCGCCAGGGCCTGGTCGAGTTGCAGCAGCGCATCGTCCTTGAGCAGCGCGAAGCCGGGAATCGACAGCTCGCCCCCCAGGTTGAACAACTGGTGCTGCACGTCGATTAGCAGCTCGCGCACGCTGGGCGGCAGCGGCTCGCACAGCAGCAGGCCGATGTGCGAGTTCAGCTCGTCCACGTCGCCCATGGCGTGCGGGCGGCGGCTGTTCTTCGACACGCGCGTGTTGTCGCCCAGGCCGGTGGTGCCGTCGTCTCCGGTGCGCGTGGCGATCTGTGTCAGGCGGTTGCCCATGGGGTCGTCTCCAGAAAAACAGGGGGGACGCGATTGTCCCGGACGGCCGCCATCGCCCCTGCGTGCCCAGGGCTTTACACGGCGCTCGCAAATGTTGGCATGGGAAACAGCAGGCAAAAGAACTGGCCTGGCCCGCCAGGCTGCGGTGCAATGGGCGCGTGTTCCACTTTCCTACGGAGTCTCTCCCCGATGAAGGCCACGCCACGTCCCCAGTTCCCGTTCGAAACCGCGAGCCTGCTGCTGTTCGCCGCCCTCTCGCTGGGCCACGGCACGGCAGCCTGGGCCTACTCCGCCGAGCCCGGCCGCAAGGCCCAGGCCCTGCGCGCCTGGCAGCCCGACACCCGCCCAGCGCCGGAGCGCCAGCGCCCTGACGGCGACGGCGCGCCCATCCCCTCGGCCTGACCCTTCCCCGTCCGCCCGCGACGCCGTGGCGCGGCTTGCCGCCCGCCACGGCGTCGCACGTTCGCGGTGGTATTCTTTTTCGCTTCCCCACCGCCCCCGCCTGCCATGGACCGCCTCGCCCCCACCCCATCTCCCGCGCCATCTCCCGCGCGCGACGTGCCGCAGGCCTTCCTGGCGGCGCTGTCCGCGCGCTTTGGCGCGCAGTGCAGCACGGCCGCCGCCGTGCGCGCGCAGCACGGGCGCGACGAGGGCTCGATCCAGGCGCCGCCGCCCGCCGCCGTGGTGTTCGCCGAGAGCACGCAGGACGTGCAGGACGCCGTGCGCCTGGCCGCGCGGCATGCGGTGCCGGTAATCCCCTACGGCGCGGGCTCCTCGCTCGAAGGGCATCTGCTGGCCGTGCAGGGCGGCATCAGCATCGACCTGGGGCGCATGAACCGCGTGCTGTCCGTCAACGCCGACGACCTCACCGTCACGGTGCAGCCCGGCATCACGCGCAAGGCCTTGAACGAGGCCATCAAGGACACGGGCCTGTTCTTCCCCATCGACCCCGGCGCCGACGCCAGCATCGGCGGCATGGCCGCCACGCGCGCCAGCGGCACCAATGCCGTGCGCTACGGCACCATGCGCGAGAACGTGCTGGCGCTGGAGGTGGTCACGGCCAGCGGCGAGGTGATCCGCACTGGCACGCGCGCCAAGAAAAGCAGCGCGGGCTACGACCTCACGCGCCTGATGGTGGGCAGCGAGGGCACGCTGGGCCTGTTCACCGAAGTCACCGTGCGCCTGTACCCGCTGCCCGAGGCAGTGAGCGCGGCCATCTGCTCGTTCCCCAGCATCGAGGCCGCCGTGCGCACCGTGATCCAGACCATCCAGCTCGGCGTGCCGATCGCGCGCGTGGAGCTGATCGACGCCAACTCGGTGCGCATGGTCAACGCGCACAGCAAGCTCAGCCTGCGCGAGGAGCCGCTGCTGCTCATGGAATTCCACGGCTCGCCCGCCGGCGTGCAGGAGCAGGCCGAGACAGTGCAGGCCATCGCCCAGGACTTTGGCGGCAACGCCTTCGAGTGGGCCTCCACCCCCGAGGAGCGCACGCGCCTGTGGACGGCGCGGCACAACGCTTACTTCGCCGCCGTGCAGAGCCGCCCCGGCTGCAAGGCCATCAGCACCGACACCTGCGTGCCCATCAGCCGCCTGGCCGACTGCCTGCTCGACTCGGTGGCCGAGGCCGACGCCAGCGGCATCCCGTACTTCCTGGTGGGCCACGTGGGCGACGGCAACTTCCACTTCGGCTACCTCATCGACCCCGACAGCCCCGGCGAACGCGCGCGCGCCGAGCAGCTCAACCACCAGCTCGTGGCCCGCGCGCTGCGCATGCAGGGCACCTGCACCGGCGAGCATGGCGTGGGCATCCACAAGATGGATTTCCTGGTGGACGAGGCCGGGGAGGGGGCCGTGGCCATGATGCGGGCCATCAAGCGGGCGCTGGACCCGCAGGACATCCTGAACCCCGGGAAGATTTTCACGTTGTAGTTGCTATGGTTTGATGAGCTGCCAGCGCTTGCCCCCTAAGCGCTGGAGGCAGTTTTGGCCGTGCATCACGGCGGTGCGCGGCCGGATGCCCGCCGCAGTATGCAGCCCGGGGGCCACGCGCGCCGCCCGCGCCCATTGCGTGGGCATTGGCGAATATCCCAGGAAAATACCCGGACGCCATGGGCGAATGGATGGCTGCGCCTTTTTTTCCATGCGGGACAGTGGCTTGCATGCCTTTGTGCGTTGCTCGGGATTATTTAATAATCACTTAATTCAGGATGTTTAATATAGGAAAGTTTATTCTTGAATAATGAATTTTGTTAATGTGTTTTCAATTGATTTCCATCAATTGAAAATATGCGGATAAATCAATAATCAAATCCGCATTAACAAAATCCCACGATTCATGTCCCGATCCCTTCCCCCTTCAAGCCCCGCTGCCGTGGCGCAGGCGGGCAAGCGCACTTTCCTGCAGGAACTTGTGGGCCTGGCCACCGCCTTCGGCCTCGCGGGTGCGGCCACACCGGCCATGGCCGGCTTCCAGCCTCCGCGCCGCCCCGGCATGGAGGGCAAGCGCTTCGGCATGCTGGTGGACCTGCGCAAATGCATCGGCTGCCAGGCCTGCACGGTGAGCTGCTCGGTGGAGAACCAGCCGCCCATCGGCCAGTTCCGCACCACGGTGCTGCAGTACGAGATCGACAAGCCCGACGGCGGCGCGCCCGCCATGGTCAGCCTGCCGCGCCTGTGCAACCACTGCGACGAGCCGCCCTGCGTGCCCGTGTGCCCGGTGCAGGCCACGTTCCAGCGCACCGACGGCATCGTGCTGGTGGACAACGCGCGCTGCGTGGGTTGCGGCTATTGCGTGCAGGCCTGCCCGTACGACGCGCGCTTCATCAACCACGAGACGCAGACCGCCGACAAGTGCACCTTCTGCGAGCACCGGCTGGAGGCCGGGCTGCTGCCCGCCTGCGTGGAGAGCTGCGTGGGCGGCGCGCGCGTGATCGGCGACCTTCAAGATCCGGACAGCGAGATCAACCGCCGCCTGGCAGAACACCAGGACGCGATCAAGGTGCTCAAGCCCGGCATGAAGACCGCGCCGCGCGTGTTCTACATCGGCCTGCCCGATGCATTCGTCAACGGCGTGGACGGCCAGGCCAGCTTGCGCCTGGTCGCTGAACACTGAAGGAGCGCGGCATGCAGATCATCGAACTCCTCACCCCGCACTACGAGGCCGCCTGGCTGCCCTGGGCCGTGCAGTACTTCTTCCTGGCCGGCGTGGCCACGGGCGCTGCGCTGCTGGCCGCGCTGTGCGCCTGGGCGCCGGCGGACGGCCCGCTGCGCCGCCTGCTGCCCGTGGCCGTGCTCACCCTGGCAGTGAGCGTGATCGCCGCCCCGGTGTCGCTGCTGGCAGACCTGCACCAGCCCGCGCGCTTCTGGCATTTCTATGCGCACTTCACGCCGTGGTCGTGGATGTCGGTGGGCGCGCTGCTGCTGCCGGTGTTCGTCACCCTCGGCATCGCGCTGTGCGCGAGCTGGTGGCTGGGCCGCGTGGGCTGGATGCGCGCGCTGGCGCCGCTGCTGGTGCTCTCGGCCCTGTCCATCACTTTCTACACCGGCGCCGAGATGATGGTGGTCCGCGCGCGCCCGCTGTGGCACACGCTGTGGGTGCCGGTGAACCTGGCGCTGACCGGCTGGCTGGCCACCGTGGGCGCGGCCTTCGTGCTGGAGCGCTTCCTGCCCGCCGGCCTGCGCCCCGGCGCCGCCGCGCTGCAGCGGCTGCGCGGCCTGGGGCTGCTGCTGGCCGCGGCGCTGGCGGCCGTGGCGCTGGCCTGGGTGCTCGCGGGGCTGCGGGGCGACAGCCCGTCGTTCAACGCCGCGCTGCGCCTGTGGCGCGACTTCCCCGTGTGGCGCCTGACGATGCTGGGCTCGGCTGTGTTCGGCGCTGCCGTGCTCGGCGCGCTGCTGCGCGGGCGCCACCGCCTGGACGCGCCGGGCTACACGCTGGTGCTGGGCGTGGGCCTCGCGGCCAGTGCCTGGGCCTTCCGCTGGGCGCTGTTCATGGGCGTGCAGGGCGTGCCCAAGTTCGGCGCGGGCCTGTACCTGTACCACATGCCGCTGGGCGGCGACGGCCTGCTGGGCATGCTGGGCGTGGCCGGCCTGTGCGTGGCGCTGGTGGCCATGGCGGGCTGGGCGCTGGAGCTGTTCCCCGCCCGCCAGGGCCATGTTGCCTGAATCACAGCGAAATCAGCCTCCAACCCAACAGGGGCAAGCGCTGGAAGCTATCTAAACAGTAGCACAGTACTGCCCCGTGAAAGGCGCATATGACCGACAAGAACTCCCCCCCCGAATCCCCTGAACGCGAACGCCGCCGCCTGCTGTTGCGCGGCGGCGCCGTGGCCGGCGGCCTGGCCGCCTTCGCCGCGGGCTATGGCGAAACCCTGGCGCGCGGCGCCAAGGGCCTGGTCGCCGGCACCTCCGGCACGGCCACGCAAAGCGCCACGCGCGGCAATTCGCTCACGCCCGAATTCCGCATCGACCCCGCGACCGGCCAGCTCACGACCCAGCCGGGCCAGGTGGTCAGCCCATCGAGTTGCCTGGGCTGCTGGACGCAGTGCGGCATCCGCGTGCGCGTGGACACCGCGCACAACCGCATCCTGCGCGTGGCCGGCAACCCCTACCACCCGCTGGCCACCACGCACCACGCGCCCATGGAGACGCCGGTGCGCGAGGTCTACGCCCAGCTCGGCGGCGACAACGGCCTGGAAGGCCGCGCCACGAGCTGCGCGCGCGGCTCGGCCATGTTCGAGCACCAGACGGCCGCGCACCGCGTGCTCGCGCCGCTCAAGCGCGTGGGGCCGCGCGGATCGGGCCAGTGGAAGACGATCCCGTTCGAGCAGCTGGTCAAGGAAATCTGCGAGGGCGGCGACCTGTTCGGCGAGGGCCACGTGGACGGCCTGGCCGCCATCCGCGACGTGAAGACGCCGATCGACCCCGAGAACCCCGAATACGGCCCCAGGGCCAACCAGTTGCTGGTGACCGACGCCTCCAACGAAGGCCGCACGCCGCTCATCAACCGCTTCGCGCGCCAGTCCTTCGGCACGGTGAACGTGGCCAACCACGGCGCCTACTGCGGCCAGACCTACCGCGTGGGCACGGCGGCGGCGCTGGGCAACATTCCCGGCATGCCGCACGGCAAGCCGGACTGGAAGAACTCGCGCTTCGGCCTCTTCATCGGCACCGCGCCCGCGCAGGCGGGCAACCCGTTCCAGCGCATGGGGCGCGAGCTGTCCGAGGCCCGCGCGCGCGAGGAGAACAGCTACCGCTACGTGGTGGTGTCGCCCGTGCTGCCCATGTCGTCCAGCCACGCGGCGGGCGGCAACAACCGCTGGCTGCCCATCAAGCCCGCCACCGACCTGGCGCTGGTGATGGGCATGATCCGCTGGATCATCGACCACGCGCGCTACGACGCCGCGTTCCTCACCCAGCCCGGCCCGGCGGCCATGGCGGCGGCCGGCGAAGCCAGCTGGAGCAACGCCACGCACCTGCTGGTCAACGACCCCCGGCACCCGCGCTACGGCCAGTTCCTGCGCGGCGCCGACATCGGCCTGCCGATGCCCGCGCCCATCGACGAGAAAACGCCCGCCGAGGACGTGTACGTGGTGCAGCTCGCCGACGGCACGCTGGCGCCCCACACCATCGCGCAGAGCGCCGCGCTGGCGGTGGAGCGCGACTTCACGCCGCCGGGCGGCAGCGCGCCCCTGCCCGTCTGCAGCGCGTTCGTGAAGCTGCGCGAGGAGGCGCGGCGCAAGACGCTGCAGGAGTATTCCGACCTGTGCGGCGTGCCCGTGCAGGACATCGAGGACCTGGCGCGCGAATTCACCAGCCACGGCAAGCAGGCCGTGGCCAATTCGCACGGCGGCACCATGAGCGGCGCGGGCTTCTACACGGCCTACGCCATCGCCATGCTGAACAACCTGATCGGCAACCTCAACGTCCAGGGCGGCTGGGTGCTGGACGCCGGGCCGTTCGGCCCCTTCGGCCCTGGGCCGCGCTACAACTTCGCGCAGTTCGAGGGCGCGGTGAAGGCCACGGGCGTGGCGCTGTCGCGCACGCGCTTTCCCTACGAGAAGACCAGCGAGTTCAAGCGCAGGAAGGACGCGGGCCAGAACCCCTACCCCGCCCAGGCGCCGTGGTACCCGGCGCCCGGCGGCCTCTCCAGCGAGATGCTGGCCGCCGGCCTGCTGGGCTACCCCTACCCGGTGAAGGCGTGGATCAACCACATGAGCAACCCGGTGTACGCCATCTGCGGCTTCGAGAACACGCTGGCGGCGGCGCTCAAGGATCCGAAGAAGCTGCCGCTGTTCGTCTCGGTGGATCCGTTCATCAACGAAACCTCGGCCCTGGCCGACTACATCGTGCCCGACACCGTGACCTACGAGAGCTGGGGCATCGGCGCGCCCTGGGCCGACGTGGTCGCCAAGAGCAGCACGGTGCGTTGGCCCGTGGTCGAGGCCGCCACGGCCAAGACGGCCGAAGGCCGGCCCGTGGGCTTCGAGACCTTTGTCTTCGCCGTGGCCAAACAGCTCGGCCTGCCCGGCTTCGGCAAGAACGCCATGGCTACCCGCGACGGCGCGCCGCTCGACCTGGAAACCCCCGAGGACTTCTACCTGCGCGGCATGTGCAACATCGCCTACCAGGCCGGCAAGCCCGTGCCCGAGGCCAGCGACGACGACATCGCCCTCACCGGCCTCACGCGCTGGATGCCCGCGCTGCAGCAGCGCCTGCAGCCCGAGGAAGTGCGCCGCGTGGCCATGGTGATGAGCCGCGGCGGGCGCTTCGACCGGATCGAGGACGCCTGGCAGGGCGAGCACGTCAAGGCCGCGCACAAGTTCCCCGTGCAGCTCTGGCACGAGGGGCTGGCGAAGATGCGCCACTCCATGACCGGCGAGCGCTACGCGGGCTGCCCCACGTGGTACCCCACGCGCTTCGCCGACGGCAGCAGCATGCGCGCGCACTACCCCGAGGAGGACTGGCCGCTCACCATGAGCAGCTACAAGTCCAACCTGATGAGCAGCATGTCCATCGCCGCCTCGCGCCTGCGCCAGGTGCATCCGCACAACCCCATCAGCCTGAACCAGGAAGACGCGGCGCGGCTGGGCATCGCCAACGGCGACCGCATCGAGGTGCGCACCCCCGGCAGCAGCGTGCAAGGCGTGGCCCTGGTGCGCGGCGGCATCGCCCGGGGCGCCATCGCCATCGAATACGGCTACGGCCACACGCAGCTCGGCGCCGCGGCCCACACCGTGGACGGCCGGCCCATGGCCCGCAACCCGCAGCACGGCAACGGCGTGAACCTCAACGCCCTGGGCTTCGCCGACCCCACGCGGCCCGCAAAAGACAACGTGTGGATCGACTGGGTATCCGGCGCCGTGGTGCGCCAGGGGCTGCCGGTGCAGGTGCGCCGGGTCTGACCTTTTCCCATTCCAAGAAGGAAACACCGATGAAACCCCCGAAGAAAATCCACGCGCTGCCTGCCGCCGCCGCCGCCGCCGCCGTGGCCGCGCTGGGCCTGGCTGGGTTGGCCGTCTCGTTCGCGCAGGAGCTGGCCGCCACGCCCCATGCGCAGATGCCCCAGGTCATCGACGACCTGCCCGCCGACTACGCGGCCGACCTCTCGCCGCAGCAGCGCGCGCAGGTCGAGCGCGGCCGCTACGTCGCGCGCCTGGGCGACTGCGTGGCCTGCCATACGGGCGACAAGTCCCAGCCCATGGCGGGCGGCCTGGCGCTGGAGACGCCCTTCGGCAAGCTCTACTCCACCAACATCACGCCCGACAAACAGCACGGCATCGGCGCCTACAGCTTCGCGCAGTTCGACCGCGCCATGCGCAAGGGCGTGGCCGCCGATGGGCACAACCTGTACCCGGCCATGCCCTACCCCTCGTACGCCAAGATGACGGGCGAGGACATGCAGGCGCTCTACGCCTACCTGATGCAGGGCGTCAAGCCCGTGCAGGCGGCCAACAAGGCGTCGGAGATGGGTTTCCCGTTCAACCAGCGCTGGGGCCTGGCGCTGTGGAACGGGCTGTTCCTGGACGACGCACCGTTCGCGCCCCAGCCGCAGCAAAGCGCCGAGTGGAACCGCGGCGCCTACCTGGTGCAGGGCCTGGGCCACTGCGGCGCCTGCCACACGCCGCGCGGCCTGATGTTCCAGGAAAAGACCATGACCGGCGAAGGCGGCAAGGGCGCCCTGTTCCTGGCGGGCGAAACCGTCGAAGGCTGGCGCGCCCTGAGCCTGCGCAACCTCTGGACGCCCGAGGAAACCGCCGAGCTGCTCAAGACCGGCCGCAACAAGCACGGCACCGTCTCGGGCAACATGGTGGACGTGGTGCAGCACAGCACGCAGTACATGACCGGCGGCGACCTGCTCGCCATCGGCACTTACCTGAAATCGCTGCCGCCCGGCAAGGATGACCTGCCCATGCAGGTGGCGCAAGGCCCCGGCCCGGCCATCGCACCGCACCAGGCCGCCGCACCCGCTGGCGATGCGCCGGCGAACCTGTTCACCACGCGCGGCGGCCTGGGCTACCTGCAGTTCTGCGCCGACTGCCACCGTGGCAACGGCGACGGCGTGCCGGGCGTGTTCCCTTCGCTCGCGGGCAACAACACGCTGCAGTCGCAGGACCCCGCCACGCTGATCCACATCATGCTCACGGGCTGGAAGGCGCCGGTCACGCTCAGCCACGCCAAGGCGCTGACCATGCCGGCCTTTGCCCAACTGGGTGACGCGGAGATCGCCGACATCCTGAACTTCACGCGCCGCGCCTGGGGCCGCGCCGATGCGCGCGAGATCCAGGCCGCCGAAGTGGCCAGCGCGCGCAAGCAGCTCGATGCCACGGCCGACAAGCGCCGCCCGTTCGAGACGCCGCGCCTGGCCGACATGCTGAAGGAAAAGAACGCCCAGCAACTCGTGCTGGGCGCGCGCCTGAACATCGATACCGCGCGCATGCTGCCGCACAACGTGGGCGCCAGGATGAACTGCGCGAGCTGCCACCTGAACGCCGGCACCGTGGCCGACGGCTCGCCGTACATCGGCGTGTCGGCCTTCTTCCCGAGCTACGGCGCGCGCGCGGGCCGCGAGATCGACCTGAAGGAGCGCATCAACGGGTGCTTCCGCCGCTCGATGAACGGCAAGCCGCTGCCGGTCGATGGCGAGGAGATGCAGGCGATGGTGGCCTTCTTCGACTGGATGAAGGGCGCCACCAAGCCTGAGGACAAGGTGGAAGGCCGTGGCGTCGGCAAGATCGATAAAAACATCGTGCCCAACCCCGGGAACGGCCAGAAGGTCTACGCCGCCCAGTGCGCCATCTGCCACGGCGAGAACGGCGAGGGCATCAAGAACGCCAGGGGCGAGATGGTCTATCCGCCGCTGTGGGGCGACGAGTCGTTCAACATCGGCGCGGGCATGGCGCGCACCTACACGGCGGCGGCCTTCGTCAAGCGCAACATGCCCATCGCCTTCCATGGCGGCTTCCCGCTGGGCCAGGGCGGGCTGACCGACCAGGAGGCCGTCGATGTGGCCGAGTACTTCAGCCACATGCCGCGTCCCGACTTCGCGCCCAAGGTCAAGGACTGGCCCAAGGGCGGCAAGCCCTCGGATGCGCGCTACTGAGAACCTGTGGGATACAGGTAAAAAATGCCGCCAGCCCTTGTCCATCAAGCGCTGGCAGCTATCAAACCGGGAGCGTGCTCCGCTGCACGTGGCACACGCGCACCGGGATGCCCTGGGCTACGCAGTAGTCCAGCCAGCGGATCTGGTTGTCCTGCAGCTTGTCGCCCGGCGCCTTGACCTCCACCAGCTCGTAGCGCCGCTCGGCAGGCCAGAAGCGCACCAGGTCCGGCAGGCCGGTGCGGTTGCCCTTCAGGTCGCGCAGCAGCCGCTCGAAAAACAGGCGCAGGTGCGCGGGCGGCATGCAGTCCAGCGCCAGCCCGAGCAGGCCCCCGGTCAACGCGCCCCAGGCCACGAAGGGCGACTGCGTGCCGTGCTTGTCCGCGAAGCGCTGGAGGATGGTGGCGCGGTAGCGGCCGTCCTCCAGCTCGGCCAGGCAGGCGTCGAACAGGGGCCGGCGGCGCGCCACGAAATCCGGCGCGCCCAGGTCGGCCGGGCCGCTCTGGAACGGGTGGAAGAACGCGCCCGGCAGCGGCGCGAACACGGCCGGCCAGCACAGCAGGCCGAACAGCGCGTTGACGAGCGTGTTCTCCACGTAGAACACCGGCGCGTCGGTGCGGTGCCAGTGGTCGCGCAGCGCATCTTCGACGGCGCCGGGCGGCTCGGTGGGAGGCAGCGCCACGTCCTCGCGCAGCGCGGCCACGGCCACGGCCGGGGCCAGCGCGGTGCGGCGCGTGCCCGCGCCCTGCCCCAGGCCGCGGCGCAGGCGCGGCAGCATGCGCGCCACGCGCTGGCGTTCTTCTTCGCTCTCGGGCGCGTCCAGCGCCTGGCTGGCCAGGGCCAGCGCCTGGTGCAGGCAGGCCATGCGCTCCAGCACGCGGATGTGCCGGTGGCGCGCGCCGGGGAAGCGGCTGGCGGTGTACGCCTGGGCGGCCAGCGGCCAGTCCTGCGCGCGCTCGCAGGACTGGCCGATGCGCAGCAGCACCTTGGCGCGGCGCTGCTCCAGCCACGGGTGGGCGCTGGCGCAGGCCAGCGCGTCCTGCAGCAGCGCGGCGCGGTCGGCGCCCTCGTCCAGCGCGCGGCGGCAGGCGTGCAAGGCGAGGTAGCGGTCCACGTCGGCGCGGCTCTGGAAGGCGCGCGAGGCGGCATCGATCGGCACGGCCTCGTAGCGGAACACACCCAGGTCGGCCAGCACGAATTCCGACCAGCCCTGGTGCAGGTTGCCGAAGAACATCAGCCGCAGGCGCTCGCAGCGCTCGCCCACCATCACGCGCCAGGCGGGCTCGGTGGCCTGCGGGTTCCATGCGGCGTAGGGCTGCCGCAGGCCGGCGCGGTCGGCCAGCGCCTGCAGCATGTCGGCCTTGCGCATGGCGGCGTGCAGCGGCGCGCCCTGCAAAATCTGTAGCAGCTCGCGCTTGGTGTGCAAGGCGAAAAGCTCGGAAAGGCTTAAATCCTGCTCGGTGCAGAGCCAGCCCAGCGCCAGCAGCGGCGCAGCGGCCTCTTCAGTGTGGGGAATCTCCTCGTATGCCAGCTTGCTGGCGCGGAACCACGGCCCGCGCCGCATCACCATGCGCACCAGCAGCGCCCGCGCGTCCTGCGGCAGCGCACGGAAGCAGGCCAGGAACTGCTGCTCCGCATCGTCCAGCAGGTCGCCATGGCGCGCCTGCACCCAGTCCAGCGCGCGCTGGAAGTTGTGCAGGTAATAGAAGCGGTGGGGCGGGAGCGGCGGGCCGGGCGGCATACCAAAAACTGTGCGTTTATACAGTGGATGATAGCAACGCCACCGTAATGCTGCGATAACGCGCCCTTCCTAGAATGCGGGCTTTTTGCCCGCCATGCACATCCTGATCGTCGAAGACAACGCGCTGGTGGCCAGCGGCGTGCGCGCCGGGCTGGAGCTGCACGGCTTCACCTGCGACGTGGCGCCCGATGCCGCCACCGCGCGCGAGCGCATGGACGGCGCCCGCCACGCCACGCCCTATGCCGCCTGCGTGCTCGACCTGGGCCTGCCCGACGGCGACGGCATCGCCCTGCTGCAGCGCTGGCGCGCGGCGGCGGTCGATGTGCCGGTGCTCATCCTCACCGCGCGCGGCACGCTGGAGGACAAGGTGGCCGGCTTCGAGGGCGGCGGCGACGACTACCTGACCAAGCCCTTCGACCTGCAGGAGCTGGTGCTGCGCCTGCGCGCCCTGCTGCGCCGCGCCGCGGGCCGCGCGAGCGACCGGCTGGCGCTGGGCGACTGCGAGGTGCGCATGGACACGGCCGAGGTCTGGCGCGATGGCGCGCGCGTTGACGTCTCGCGCCGCGAATGGGCGCTGCTCGCTGCGCTGCTGCAGGCGCATGGGCGCACGCTCACGCCCGCGCAGCTGCACGACAGCCTGTACGGCTTCGACCTCGACGTGGGCAGCAACACCGTCAACGTGCACGTGCACCACCTGCGCCGCAAGCTCGGCGCGGACATCATCGAGACGGTGCGCGGCGTAGGTTTTCGTTTAGGACGCAGCGCATGAAAAGCCTGCGCCTGCGCCTCGTGCTGGGCCTGAGCCTGACGCTGTGCGTGCTCTGGGGCAGCGTGGCCGCGTGGCAGTTCACGCACATGCAGCGCGAGCTGCGCACCATGCTCGACGAGCGGCTGATCGCCTCGGCCAAGATGGTGGCGAGCATCGTGCACCAGTTCCAGCCCGCGGACGGCAGGCTGCCCACGCCCGCCGAGCAGGAGGCGCTGCAGTCGGTGATCGCGCGCGACGGCGTGGCCTGCGAGGTGAGCCTGGTGCGCAGCGAGGTCGAGGTGCGGCCCATCGCCCGCACCGGCAACGGGCCCGATTTCTCCACCCTCGGTGGCCCCGGCTTCGGCCAGATCACCAAAGGCGGCAAGGCCTGGCGCACCTACGTGCTGGAGGACAACGGCCTGCGCGTGGCCACGGCCGACCGGCTGGATGTGCGCGAGCACCTCGTGCAGACGGTGGTGCGCACGCTGGTGCTGCCCTTCGCGCTGGCGCTGGCGGGCGTGCTGCTGCTCACCTGGTGGATCAGCACGCGCAGCCTGCGGCCGCTGCGCCACCTGCGCGAGGAGCTGGCGCGGCGCCCGCCGCACGACCCCACGCCCGTGTGCGCGGGCCGCGACACGGTGGAGCTGGCGCCGCTGGTGGACAGCCTGAACGGTCTGCTTGCGCGCATGGATGCCGCCATCGCCCACGAACGCCGCTGGACGATGGACGCCGCCCATGAGCTGCGCACCCCGCTCACGGCCATCAAGACGCACGTGCAGGTGGCGCAACTGGTGCTGGACCAGGCGGGCCCACCCGCGCAGGCGGGCGATGCGCTGCGCCAGGCGCAGGAGGGCATCGGCCACATGCACGCCACGCTGGAGCAACTGCTGCAGCTCGCGCGGCTGGAGAGCGCCAGCGCCCAGGGCAGCGCCGAGGGGGCGCAGGGCGAGGCCATCGTGCAGGCGTTCGCGCTGGCCGTGCGCCAGTCGCGCCAGCGTGCCGCGCACGAAGGCCGGGCGGTGCCCGCCGTCGCGGTGCAGGTGCTGCCCGCGCCGGACGAAGGCCCCGCGCCCTGGGCGCAGGCGGCCCTGCCGCTGCCGCCTGCGCTGCTCACCGGCGCCGTCTCCAACCTGCTGGACAACGCCCTGCGCCACCACCAGGGCGAGGGCCCGGTGAGCGCCACGCTGCAATGGGTGGAGGGGGCCGCTGGCGCGGCCGTGGAGATCCGTGTGCGCGACCAGGGGCCGGGCCTTTCGCCCGCGGAGTGTGCGCAGGCCGCGCAGCGCTTTTGGCGCAAGACGGCCAGTGGCCCGGGCTGCGGCCTGGGGCTGACCATCGTGCACCGCATTGCCGAGAGCGTGGGCGGCAGGCTGGTGCTGGCCCCCGCGCGCCCTGGGCTGGAGGCGCGGCTGCTTCTGCCACTGCAGCGCACACCGCATGGCTTGAAGGGCTGAGAGCCCTCCAGCGCTTGCCAGGCAAGCGCTGGAAGCTATCAATTGGAGAGCGTTGCGGGCGTGGTACACCGCGTCATCGCCCCGGCATGGCACGCGGCCATAATGCCCGCCATGCCCAACCGCTGGAAACCCAACGTCACCGTGGCGGCCATCGTCGAGCACGAAGGCCGCTTTTTGCTGGTGGAAGAAGACACGGCCGACGGCCTGCGCCTGAACAACCCGGCTGGGCACCTGGATCCGGGCGAATCGCCGCTGCAGGCCTGCGTGCGCGAGGTGCTGGAGGAGACGGCCTACGATTTCGAGCCCGAGGCGCTGGTGGGCGTGTACCTGAACCGCTTCACGCGCACGCGCACGGGCGACGATATCACCTACCTGCGCTTCGCCTTTGCCGGGCGCGTGGGCACGCACCACGGCTGGCGCACGCTGGACGACGGCATCGTGCGCACGGTGTGGCTCACGCTGCCCGAGATCCGCGCCTGCGCCGAGCGCCACCGCAGCCCGCTGGTGCTGCAGTGCATCGAGGACTTTCTGGCGGGCCGGCGCGCGCCGCTGGAGCTGGTGCACACCGATGCCAGCGTGCTGCAGGCGCCGGTGCATACGCCCCGGGTCGTGCGCGCCTAGTGTGCTGTCCCGTAAATAGCTGCACGAAATGAAATCGATGGATTCGTGTTCAGGGCGAGGCGCAAACCGCAGTGATAGCCGTAGCTATCACGAGGATTTGCAACGACGCCCTGAACGCGAAGACGCGATTTCATGTGCAGTTATTTGCAGGACAGCACACTAGAACCAGACAGGAAACTTGTGCACCGCGGCGGCAACCGCAATGCCGACGCCGATGCCGGCCGCTATTTCCAGGCGCGTATGGCCCATGCGCTCGCGCAGCGGCGGGTGCTCCGGGGTGTTGGCGGCCAGCTTGTTGATGGCCTCGGCATGCTTGCCCACCTGCCGGCGCAGGCTGTTGGCATCCAGCATCACGATGCCCGCCAGCGTGACGGCGACGCCAAAGGCGGGATGGCCAATGCCCTCCTTCAGCGCGATGAGGGCCGCCATGCTGCTGACGATGGCGCTGTGGTTGCTCGGCAGGCCGCCGTATCCGATCAGCCCGAACGCCAGTTGCCGGGCCTTGATGCTGTTGACGATGAATTTCGTGACACCAGCCACGAGCCAGGCCAGAAAAGGGGTCAGGGCGTAGCTGCCGTCCATGGTCACGCTCCCACTGGCCACAACGCCCAGCCGCAGGCGGCCACCCACAGCACCACCGTGAGCAGCAGTTGCCAGTCGGCCAGCAGCGCATCCGTCGGCGACTCGCCGCCCTCCAGGGCTTCCACCACGAACCAGTAGCGGAACAGGCCGAACAGCACCAGCGGAACCGTGATGACCAGCGCGGGCCTGGCCGACATCACGAACATGCTGTAGAACAGCAGCGCGCCGGTGGCGGACATCTCGGCGTAGCGGTCCACCAGCGCCACGGAGTATTTCTCCAGCACCTTGCGGCCCTCGGTGCCGCTCTGGCTCAATTCCTGGCGCCGCTTGACGGCCGCCAGGTACAGCGCCAGGCACAGCGTGGTGATGGCCATCCAGGAGGAGACTGGCACGCCCAGCGTCATGGCACCGGCATAGACCCGCAGCACGAAACCAATGGCGATGGTGAAAATATCGACCACGGGCTGGTGCTTGAGCACGAAGGTGTAGGCCAGGTTCAGCACCAGATAGGCGGCGATCACCATCACCACCTTCGGGGCGGCGAACCAGCCCCACGCCAGCACGGCATAGAGGACGGCGAGCAGAGCCAGTGCCGCAGGCACGGAGACGATCCCGGCGGCCAGAGGGCGGGTGCGGGACTTATGGGGGTGGCGCCGGTCATGTTCGATGTCGTGCATGTCGTTGATGACATACGTTGCCGACGACGCCACGCAGAACAGCAGCATGGCCAGCAAGGCCTGGCTGACCGCATCCGCGTTCAGGAATTCCCCGGAAAAAATCAGTGGCGCCAGAACGAAACCATTCTTGACCCACTGTTTTGGCCGCATCAGCTTGATTAACCCCAACATCCGCGTCAGGGGCGAGTGGGCCGTTACGGTACCATGCATTGCTTTTTGAACCTCGGTGATAACATTAAATGCTTGCCTCGACCAAGCTGGCAATTAAATATGCCATTTTCGCACTGATCGCTACCGCAGCGAACATTGGTGCCCAGGATCTCTCCATTCGTACCTACAGCGGGGCCTTCGACATTCTGGCCTCGGTCATCGTGGGCACCGGGGTCGGTCTCGTTGTCAAATATGTCCTCGATAAACGCTACATCTTTCGTTTTCGTGCACGTAGCGTCGCCCACGACACCCGGACTTTCGCTCTCTACACCGTCATGGGCCTGGCCACCACCGTGGTTTTCTGGGGGTTCGAGTTCGGCTTCCAGCACCTCTTTGAAACCCGGGAAATGCGCTACCTGGGCGGCATCATTGGCCTGGCCATCGGTTATTTGACGAAATACCACCTCGACAAGCGCTACGTCTTCCGCTCGGAGGGCGCATGAGGCCGGTTTCCTCCTGGGGGCGCCTCAGCGCCCATCCGCACCGCGTCGTCGGCCTGAACGATCCGCGCAAGGTCACGGAGGCGCTCTCGTGCGGGGGCGCGCCGGGAGTCGCCCATGGTATGGGCCGCAGCTATGGCGATGCGTGCCTGAACCCGGAGGGCACGCTCTGGCTGACGACGGGGCTGGACCATTTCATTGCCTTCGACGACCGCACCGGCCGTCTGGTGTGCGAAGCAGGGGTCTTGCTGCGCGACATCCAGCGGCTGGCGGTTCCACGCGGCTGGATCCTGCCGGTCACGCCCGGCACGCAACTGGTGACGGTGGGCGGCGCCATTGCCAACGACGTGCATGGCAAGAACCACCATGTGCTGGGCGCGTTCGGCGACCATGTCCAGCGCCTGACCCTCATTCGCACCGATGGCGAAACCATCGAGTGCGGGCCGGATGAGCGCCCCGATTGGTTCGCCGCCACGGTCGGCGGCGTGGGGCTGACCGGGGTGATCGTGCAGGCCGAGATCCAGTTGCGCCGTATTCCCGGCCCCTGGCTGGAAACCGACACCATTCCCTACGCCAATCTGGATGAATTCTTCGAGCTTGCCGATGATTCCGAGGCGCAGTGGGAACACACCGTGTCCTGGATCGACTGCATCCCCGGCAGCGGCGGGCGCGGTCTGTTCATGCGTGGCAACCCCGTTGCCGCAGGGCAGCGGCCAGCGCCTGCGGGCCGCCAGCTGACCATGCCCATCGTGCCGCCGGTTTCGCTGGTCAACCGGCTCTCGCTGCGCCCTTTCAACATGGCCTACTACCATCTGAAGAAATGGCGCGCAGGCCGGGCTGTCACGCATTACGAGCCCTTTTTCTATCCCCTGGACAATCTGCTCGAATGGAACCGCATGTACGGCCCCAGGGGATTCTTCCAGTATCAGAGCGTGGTGCCGCGCGGGGTGGCGCGGGATGCGGTCCAGTCCATGCTGCAGGAAATCGCCCGCTTCGGCGATGGCTCCTTTCTCGCCGTCCTGAAGACATTCGGCAACCGCGAGCCGGCCGGAATGCTGAGCTTTGCGCAGCCTGGCGCCACGCTGGCGCTGGATTTTCCCAACCACGGGGAGCGCACGCAGAAACTTTTCGCGCGCCTCGACGCCATCGTGGCCGAGGCCCGGGGCCGCATCTATCTGGCCAAGGATGCACGCATGCCCAGGGCGCTTTTCGAGGCGGGCTATCCGCGCCTGCCGGAATTCTTGAAATACCGGGATCGGGGCATCAGTTCCGGCCTCTCACGCCGTTTGATGGGAAGTTGAATGCACGACAGGAAAAGAATCGTCCTCATTGGCGCCACCTCGGCGATTGCCGAGCATTGCGCCCGGCTGTGGCTGCAGAGCCAGCCCCTTGACCTGGTTCTGGTGGCGCGGGATGCGCAACGTGCTGAACGGGTGGCCGCCGATCTGAGGGCGCGCAGCCCGCAATCGGAAATCCAGATCCTTCAGGCAGATTTTCTGGACCCCGCAGCCATCGACGCTGTGGCTGCGCGTATTTTCGAGGCAGGCCGAGTGGATACCGTGCTGATCGCCCATGGCTCGCTGCCCGAGCAGGCGCAATGCCAGGACGACCTGCAGGCATGCCAGGATGCGCTGGCCATCAATGGCGTCTCGCCCGTGCTGTATGCCGAGGCCTTTGCCAGGCACATGGCGCAAGCCAGCCACGGCACCATGGCGCTGATCGGCTCGGTGGCTGGCGACAGAGGGCGCAAATCCAATTACGCCTACGGCGCGGCGAAAGGGATGGTCACGCGCTACGCCCAGGGGCTGCAGCATCGTTTCGCGGGTACCGGCGTGCGGGTCGTATTGGTCAAGCCCGGCCCGACCGATACCCCGATGACCGCGCACCTCAAGGGCCAGGGCGCCAAGCTGGCACCGGTGGAAAGCGTGGCGAAACATATCGTGGATGGCATCGCAGCAGGCAAGCCGGTGGTTTACGCGCCGGGTAAATGGTGGTTGATCATGATGGTCATCCGGCATCTGCCATCGTTTATCTTCAACAAGATGAATATCTAAAGCCTGCGGGAAAGACCCAGGGAGTCAGGGCAAAAGCCATGTTCTTGAAAAAATACAATACGCTGAGCAACCCATATAAAAATATTCTCACGGGGCTGCTTCTCTTCTTTGTTTATTTTGCCGCCACCTTCGTCAAGGCCCCCATCCTTTTCCTGAAACCTCGTTTCTGGGCCGAGGAGGGGGTTGTCTACTTCCTGCAAGGCAGGGTCATCGGTCTCCTGGAGACGGTGACGGCGATGCCTTTGGGATATTTGTCGTTTCCCGCAAACATTGCAGGCTGGGTGTCCGCGCAGCTTCCGCTTTACTATGCACCCTATGGGGCGCTGATTGTCAGTCTGGCAATACAGCTTTTAATTCCCTGTGTGGTGATTTTCAACCGGTATTTTGATGGTCACAGGGCAAGGCAAGCAGTCTTCCTGCTGATTCCGCTGCTGGTCTTTCAATCTTTCGAGACCTGGTTGAACTCCATCAACAGCCAATTCTGGATGCTCCTGGCCGCCTCCATGATTCTGGCGGCACCGAGGATGGCGGGGGGCTTGCCTGTCACCTGCTTCAATTTTTGCGTGGCGCTTCTGGCGGGGTTGTCGGGGCCGGGCAGTGCTTTTCTTGCACCGCTGTTCGTCATCCGCGCTGTGCTTGAGAAAAGAATAAAGTGGCTGCTTTTCGGGCTGGCGGTGTCGGTGGGGGCGGTGCTCGTTCTGGCCTTGCAGCAGAATTCTCGGGCCATCTCTTTCCCAGTCGATGTATTCGGGGTGTTTGCCTCGTTTCACCTCGTTTTCAACAACATTTGCATGCGTTGTGCCAATGTTGTTCATCCTCTGCTGGTTCAGCATGGCGCGGTACGCTGGCTCTTGGCAATGCTGGTGGCTGCTGTTTATACGTTTTTCTGGAGGCGTACCGATGAAAACGGGCGCTGGCTGCTTGCGGCATCCATGGTTCTGACGGCGCTGACGTTCGCTTCCATGCTGGGCAAGGATATGGTGTTGGGCTATCCACCATTTTTTGGCGCACGGTATCTTTTCGCGCCCGCGGCGCTTCTTTTCGGCGCATTGGTGAGTTCCGCATTCCGTCGGCGCCGGCTGGAGATTGCCATTCTGGTGCTCCTGGCACTGAATGGGGTTTCTTCGTCTATTTTCTATCCTGTGGCCGGAAAATTTGGCGGAGAGGCATGGCGGCAAGGTGTTTCCAGATTCCATGCGGGTGAAGGTGACGTGATTTATTTCGATCCTGGTCTTTGTGCCTTTTCACCATCGGCAGGTCATGGTGGAGAGAAAAGATTCAGGCTGGCAAAAGCCACGATGGATTCATTTGAATTCGATACGGCCACGCATTCACTCAAGGATCAGAAGTTCTTCCTGTACAGGCAGTCCACCACGGCCCACGAGTGGGAGGCGGGTGCTCCTGATTGGCAGGTCACCACGCTGTTCATGTACGGCTCCTGGCAATATGGTTTCTGCCGTGGTGGCGATACACCCGCCTGGAGTCCGGATGAGGCGCCTGCCAATGGCAAGGTGGTCATCAAGAAATCTGACATCGGCCCGCTTGAGGGGTATCGCTTCCTGATAGGTTTTGGCGACGATTTCGCAGCCATGCTGGCCAGGAAGGACTTCCTCATCATCGAGGGGGCGGAACTGCTGAGAGCGCAGGAGTAGACGGCTGGGATAATTCCAGCCCTATGAAAAAACAGCGCGTCGTCGTGGGCCTGTCGGGCGGGGTGGACTCCGCCGTCACGGCCCACCTTCTTAAAGCAATGGGCCACGAGGTGGTCGGCATCTTCATGAAGAACTGGGAGGATGACGACGACAGCGAATACTGCTCCAGCCGCCAAGACTTTTTGGATGCCGCCAGCGTGGCCGACGTGCTGGGCATCGAGATCGAGCACGTCAACTTTGCCGCCGAGTACAAAGACCGGGTGTTTGCCGAGTTCCTGCGCGAGTACCAGGCGGGGCGCACGCCCAACCCCGACGTGCTGTGCAACGCCGAGATCAAGTTCAAGGCCTTTCTTGACCACGCCATGCGTTTGGGCGCGGAAAAAATTGCCACCGGCCACTACGCGCGCGTGCGTCAGAACCCGGCCACGGGCCTGTTCGAGCTGCTCAAGGGGCTGGACCCGGCCAAGGACCAGAGCTACTTCCTGCACCGGCTGAACCAGGCGCAGCTCTCCAAGACGCTGTTCCCGGTGGGCGCGCTGCACAAGACCGAGGTGCGCCGCATCGCCGAGGAAATCGGCCTGCCCAACGCCAGGAAGAAGGATTCCACCGGCATCTGCTTCATTGGCGAGCGGCCGTTCCGCGAGTTCCTGAACCGCTACATCTCCAAGGAGCCCGGCCCCATCCTCGACGACAGGGGGCGCAAGCTGGGCCGGCACGTCGGCCTGTCGTTCTACACCCTGGGCCAGCGCCAGGGCCTGGGCATCGGCGGCGTGAAGGAGAAGGGCGCGGCACGCGGCGCGGGCGAACATGCGCCCTGGTTCGTCGCCCGCAAGGAGCTGGACAGGAACGTCCTGCGCGTGGTGCAGGGGCACGGCCACCCCTGGCTGCTGTCGCACCGCCTGGTGGCGCAGGACACGAGCTGGTGCGCCGGCCAGGCCCCCGCGCCCGGGGCCTACGCCGCCAAGACGCGCTACCGCCAGCAGGACGCCGCCTGCCAGTTGCAGGCCGTGCCGGATGGCTTCGCCCTGCAGTTCCCCGAGGCCCAGTGGGCCGTGACCCCGGGCCAGAGCGCCGTGCTGTACGACGGCGAGGTCTGCCTGGGCGGCGGCGTCATTGCCGCGGCCCAGGCGCTGCCCGAGGAAATCGAAGAAAAACGGCTCTAGCCCTTGTGCAGCAAGCGCTAAAAGCTATCAAAAGCGAAGCGATTGAAGCACAGCCGCTCAGTCATCGCTGCTATTGGCCAGGCTGATGAGGATGCGCAGCACGTACCAGAGCATCAGCGCGATCGACGCGAACAGGTGCAGCGCCGCGCCTGCGGGGCGGTCGGCCGGGTAGTCGTGGATGATGCGCGAGGTGTCGTACAGCACGCAGGCACCGGCGAAGGCCACCATCAGGCCCGAGAACCAGATTCCCAGCTTGAAGCCGAAAATCGCGCCCGCGATGATGGTGCCCAGCGTCACCAGGCCCACCACCTTCAGGATGCCGCCGAGGAAGGAGAAATCCGTCTTGGAGGTGAACGCCGTCCAGGTCAGCGCGCCCACCAGCAGCAGCGTGATGAACGCCGCCGCGCCGATGGCACCCGGCGCCACCAGCTGGGCGATGCCGAACATGGGCGCGAAGATCAGCCCTTCGGCCAGCACGTACAGGCCCAGGCCCACCCGCTGGGTTTGCGCGCTCTCGGCGTTGTCGGCCAGGTGCGAGGCCAGCCAGCCCACCAGCATGAAGGCGCCCAGCACGCCCAGCCACAGGAACTTGCTGCCGCTGGACAGCAGCATCCGGGCGGCGGCGCTGGACAGGCCGCTGAACATGAGCACGGCCGACAGTGCCACGAAGGCCAGGATGGCCGCGCCCAGGTGCTGGTAGGTCGAGACGATGAAATCGCGCCGCGCGAAGGGCGCGCCTTCCGGCGCGCCGGGGGTGAGTGCGTTGGAGGTCATGAATGCTTCCGGAAATAGGTTGGCAAACTCAGGCGGCGGCCTCGTGGGCGGCACGCAGGCGGCGGTTGGACCACATGCCCCCCACGCCGATGAGCGTCAGGAAGATGGCGACGACCCACAGGCCCGCGCCGCTGAACGACTGCGCCGTCGATTCGGCCTTGGCCTGCAGGCGTTGCTGCGTGGTCTCGTAGGTGATGACGGGGACGCCGCCGACCCGGATGTCGTACACCAGATTGCTGTCGCCGCGGTCCACCAGGGCCTCCACCTTCTCGTCGATCATGGCGGCCACCAGCGCTTTGGGCGTGCTCTGGTCGATGTGGAGCTTCTGCACCTCGCCGCCGCCGTCGGGCTGCACGTTGATCTGGTAGTAGTGCTGTGTGGCGCGGCGGCGCTTCTTCACCGTGACCTCCGAGGCCTCGAGCACCTTGCCGCTCACGGTGGCCAGCTGGTCGCGGGCCGTGTAGGCGTGGTCCGCGTCGGCCTTCCAGCCGCTGTAGACCGACAGGGCGATCAGCCCCGGCCCGGCCAGAACCAGCAGCCAAGCGTAGCCGGTGATGAATATCAGGATCTTGCGGATGAATCCCATGGCGTTTCCCTTTCTCTCTTTTGCGGCAGTTGTATGGTTTTGATGTGCCTGCGCCTGACCGCCAGCCCAGCGCAGGGGCCCGATCATCTGTGAAAGAAAAGGAAATCGTGTAAGGAATCGTTGGTTCTGTCGCCCCCAGGCTTCACTTGACAAACTGGAGGGGCGGCCTTGTGCCAAACCGTTGTAAAAGCCTGCAGGCGCCCTTCCTTCAAGGGGGTGAAGCTATGCATTCAGTAGCAAAAAGGGCACCCGCGGGCGCCCTTCGTGCAAGCACTTGCCGCAGCGGCAAGGCGGATCAGAACGGAATGTCGTCGTCCATGTCGTCGAAGCCCGAGGCCGCGCGCGGCGGCGGTGCCATGGGCGCGGGAGCCGGTGCCGGGCGCGGGGCGGGCGCGGGACGCTGCTGCATGGGGGGCGGCGCGGCGCGGCGCGGCGCCTCGTAGCCGCCGCCATCGCCGTAGCCGTCATCGGGGGCGCCGTAGCCGCCACCGCCGCCCTGGCCTTGGCGGCTGCCCAGCATCTGCATGGTGTCGGCGCGGATTTCGGTGGTGAACTTCTCCGCGCCCGACTGGTCGGTCCACTTGCGCGTGCGCAGGCTGCCTTCCACATAGACCTGCGAGCCCTTGCGCAGGTACTGGCCGACGATCTCGGCGAGGCGGCCGTTGAACACCACGCGGTGCCACTCCGTGGCCTCCTTGTTTTCGCCGGTGTTCTTGTCGCGCCAGCGGTCGGTGGTGGCGATGGTGACGTTGGCCACCTGGTCACCGCTGGGGAAGGTGCGCATCTCGGGATCGCGGCCCAGGTTGCCGACGATGATTACTTTGTTGACGGAAGCCATAAAAATTCCTTTGGCAGTAGCCCGGAAGGCAGGGGGAATGTTTCCGGGCCAGACGAGCGAATGAAGCGGCCTCGCGCGAGGCCGCCGGTGCGCAGCATAACGGGGTTGCGGGCCGCTGGCACAGGCCGTATTCAAAAAGCCCACACATGCCCCGCGGGGCCGCCGGTCAGTACCGGCCCACGGGCCGCAGCGGCCACGTCAGCAGCAGCCACAGCGCCGTCAGCAGCGCCGTGGCGGCGAACAGCCCGCCCGCGCCCGCCCACTTGGCCAGCAGCCCGCCCAGCGCGCCGCCAGCGAACAGGCCCAGCGACTGCAGTGTGTTGTACGCCCCCAGTGCGGCGCCGCGCAGCGCGGGCGGCGCCATGCGCGACACCAGGCTCGGCTGCGTGGCCTCCAGCGCGTTGAAGCCGCAGAAGAAGATGAACATCACCACCGCCAGCCAGGCCAGCGCGGGCGGCTGGCCGCTGGCCGCCATCAGCCCCAGGGCCACCTGCACCAGCAGCACCAGCGCAATGGCCGCCAGCAGCGCGGCGCGCAGGCGCCCGCGCCGCTCCATGGCGAACAGCCCGCCCATGGCCAGGAAGGACAGCACCACCGCCGGCAGATAGACGTGCCAGTGCGCGCTCTTGGCCAGACCAGCCTGCACCAGCATGGCGGGCACGGCCACCCACATGGCCATCTGCACCGTGTGCAGCACGAACACGCCCAGGTTCAGGCGCAGCAGGTCGCCATGGCGCCACAGGTCGGCCAGGCGGCCACGCGGCGCATCGGCATGGCGCGCGGGCTCGGGCGGCACCCCCCACAGCACGATGGCCACGCCCGCCAGCGCCAGCGCGCAGGTCAGCCCGAACAGCCCCGGCAGCCCGACGGCCGCCGCCAGGGCCGGCGCCGCCACCAGCGCGATGGCGAACATCAGCCCGATGCTGCCGCCCACCAGCGCCATGGCCTTGGTGCGCACGGCATCGCGCGTCTGGTCGGCCAGCAGCGCCGTCACGGCGGCGGACACCGCCCCGGCCCCCTGCAGCGCGCGGCCCGCCACCAGCCCGGTGAGCGAATCCGCCAGCGCCGCCAGCAGGCTGCCCGCCGCGAACACCAGCAGCCCGGCGACGATGACGCGCTTGCGCCCCAGGCGGTCCGAGGCCAGGCCCAGCGGCAACTGCAGCACCGCCTGCGTCAGCCCGTAGATGCCCATGGCCAGCCCCACCAGCGCCGGGTCGTCGCCGCCCGGGTACTTGCGCGCCTCCAGCGCGAACACCGGCAGCACGAGGAACAGGCCCAGCATGCGCAGCGCAAAGATCAGCGCCAGGCTGATGCTGGCGCGGCGCTCCAGCGGGGTCATGCGGGTCGGGGCGGCGGGAGTGGGCGAAGCAGACACAGGGCGGCAGCCGGAAGGGCGGGGGAAGGTGAAAGGCGTGATTCTCGCCCAGGCGGCCCCCGCACGAAGAAACGGCACCCGAAGGTGCCGTCGTGTTGATGGCAAAAACAGCCGCCAGCGCCCGCAGGGCAAGCGCTGGCAGCTATTCAACCCATAGCATCACACGGCATCACGCCGCCCTGGCACGCCCCTGGCGCCAGCCCAGCAGGCCCAGCAGCGCCGCCAGCAGCGCCAGCGCCCATTCGCCCAGCGTGGGGATGGACTTCGCGGCATCCGGGCTGGGGCCGGGCGCCGTCAGGCCGGCCGGGATGATCGGGTCGGCGATCAGGCCCACGCGCGGGTCGGAGTCGCCCGCGCCGTTGTCCAGCACGGAGTAGGTTGCCGTCTTGCGGTCGGCGCTGAGCTGCACTTGGCTCGTCCAGTCCATCCACTCATCCGGCGCGCCGAAGCTGGGCGGGCCGAACTTCATGAAGCGCACGCCCTGGGGCAGCGCCTGCGGGTAGGTCAGCGAAATCGTCACGCCGTGCTGGCAGTCCGTCGCCAGGAACTCGAAGCTGCCGTAGCTCACCGTGAAGCCCGGCGGCACCTCGCCCGCGAACTGGGCGCCGGCCAGGCGGCAGTTCGGGTCCTGCGCCGGGCTCAGCGCCGCCGTGCTCGCCGTGGCCGTGCCCGTGGTGCCCGTGCCGCTGGTGGGCGTGGGCACCGTGCCCTGCACCACGCCCTTGGGCGTCACGCTGTTCGAGGGGCTGGAGGCCGCGCCCGTGCCCGCCGCGTTTGTCGCTGTCACCGTGAAGGTATAGGCCACGCCATTGGTCAGGCCCGGCACCACGATCGGCGAGGCCGTGCCCGCCACCGTGGCGCCGCCCGGCTGCACCGTCACCGTGTAGCCGGTGATGGGCGAGGTGCCTGCGTCCACGGGCGGGGTGAACGCCACGCGCGCCTGCGTATCGCCCGGCGTGGCCACCACGTTTGTGGGCGCACCCGGCGCGGCGGTTTGCACGTTGAACGTGCGGCTCACGCGCGGCGCGGCCAGGTATTGGCCGTCGCCCGCCTGGTCGGCATGGATGGTGCAGGCGCCCGCCGTGTGGAAGGCCAGTGTGCCGCCGCTGGTGATCTCGCACACCGCCAGCGTCGCCGCATCGGCCGAGAACGCCACCGCCAGGCCCGAGCTGGCCGTGGCCGCCAGCGTGGGCGTGGCGTCCAGGCGCTGGCTGGCGGGCTGGGCGAAGGTAATCGTCTGGCCCATCTTGGGCGTGACGCTGTTCGAGGGGCTGGAGGCCGCGCCCGTGCCAGCGCTGTTCTTCGCCGCCACCGTGAAGGTGTAGGCCTGCCCGTTGGTCAGTCCCGGCACCGTGATGGGTGACGCCGTGCCCGAAACCTTGGTCCCGCCCGGCTGCACCGTCACTTCGTACCCGGTGATGGGAGCGCTGCCCGTGTCGGTTGGCGCGGTGAACGTCACCGATGCTTGCTGGTCACCCGCAGTGGCCGTGCCAATGGTCGGTGCGCCCGGTACGGCGGCGTTCACCGTAATGGTCACCGTGGCAGGCGCCGAAGTGCCGCCGGCATTGGTGGCGGTGTAGGTGAAGCTGTCGCTGCCCGAATAGCCGTTGGTTGGTGTGTAGATGATGCCGGTGCCGCTGGCGGTGGCGGTGCCATGGCCGGCTCCGCTGGCCACGGCCACGCTGGTGGGCGTGCCGCCGGTGATGTTCAGGGTGATGGCGTTATTGCTGCTGTTGGCGGCCACGGTGGCGCTCACCGCGTTGGCCACTGGCGCCTGGGGATTGACGGTGATGGTCACCGTGGCGGGTGCCGAGGTGCCGCCGGCATTGGTGGCGGTGTAGGTGAAGCTGTCGTTGCCCGTGTAGCTCGCCGTGGGCGTGTAGGTGATGCTGGTGCCGCTGGCGGTGGCGGTGCCATGGCCGGCCCCGCTGGCCACGGCCACGCTGGTGGGTGTGCCGCCGGTGATGTTCAGGGTGATGGCGTTATTGCTGCTGTTGGCGGCCACGGTGGCGCTCACCGCGTTGGCCACTGGCGCCTGGGGATTGACGGTGATGGTCACCGTGGCAGGTGCCGAGGTGCCGGCCGCATTGGTGGCGGTGTAGGTGAAGCTGTCGTTGCCCGTGTAGCTCGCCGTGGGCGTGTAGGTGATGCTGGTGCCGCTGGCGGTGGCGGTGCCATGGCCGGCCCCGCTGGCCACGGCCACGCTGGTGGGCGTGCCGCCGGTGATGTTCAGGGTGATGGGGTTGGCACTGCTGTTGTAGGCCACGGTGGCGCTCACCGCGTTGGCCACTGGCGCCTGGGGATTGACGGTGATGGTCACCGTGGCGGGTGCCGAGGTGCCGCCGGCATTGGTGGCGGTGTAGGTGAAGCTGTCGTTGCCCGTGTAGCTCGCTGTGGGCGTGTAGATGATGCTGGTGCCGCTGGCGGTGGCGGTGCCATGGCTGGCCCCGCTGGCCACGGCCACGCTGGCGGGCGTGCCGCCGGTGATGTTCAGGGTGATGGCGTTATTGCTGCTGTTGTAGGCCACGGTGGCGCTCACCGCGTTGGCTACCGGCGCCTGGGGATTGACGGTGATGCTCACCGTGGCAGGCACCGAAGTGCCGCCGGCATTGGTGGCGGTGTAGGTGAAGCTGTCGTTGCCCGAATAGCCATTGGTTGGTGTGTAGCTGATGCTGGTGCCGCTGGCGGTGGCGGTGCCATGGCTGGCCCCGCTGGCCACGGCCACGCTGGCGGGCGTGCCGCCGGTGATGTTCAGGGTGATGGGGTTGGCACTGCTGTTGTAGGCCACGGTGGCGCTCACCGCGTTGGCCACTGGCGCCTGGGGATTGACGGTGATGCTCACCGTGGCGGGCACCGAGGTGCCGCCGACATTGGTGGCGGTGTAGGTGAAGCTGTCGTTGCCCGAATAGCCATTGGTTGGTGTGTAGCTGATGCTGGTGCCGCTGGCGGTGGCGGTGCCATGGCCGGCTCCGCTGGCCACGGCCACGCTGGTGGGCGTGCCGCCGGTGATGTTCAGGGTGATGGCGTTATTGCTGCTGTTGGCGGCCACGGTGGCGCTGACTGCATTAGCGACGGGCGCAGCGATCAACTGCCACCGCGCATAGAACTCGGTATTGCCGGAAATAGTGAAGGTACTGTCCGGGTCGTAATTGGTGCCACTGCCGTTGGCCGCCGTGTTCCAGCCATTGAAGGTGTACCCGGACCTGGCCAGGCTGCCGGTATTACCCAATACGGTGACCGTCGAACCGCTGCTGTACGGGCTGTTCCCATCTGTTGGAACACTCCCCCCCGTATAGCCATTGCCATAGTAGGTAACGGTATAAGTTGCAGCAGGCACGTAGGTGAACTTGCTGTTCGCGCTGGTGGCGCTGGTGCCGTTGCTGGTGGTCACGGTCACGTCCACCGTGCCGGTACCTGCGGGCGCGGTGGTGGTGATCATGGTGCTGTTGACGACGGTGGTGCTGGTGCCGTCGTTGTTGCCGAACTTCACCGCCGTAGCGCCGGAGAAGTTGGTGCCGGTGATGGTGACGGGGGTGCCGCCTGCTGCCGGGCCGCTGGTGGCGCTCAGGTTGGTGACGGTGGGGGCTAGCAGGGATGTCGAGGTGAACGTGAAAACGACGGTGCCAGGGTCCGCGTTGGCGGCACCTCTACCAGGGACATTGAAGGTCATTGTCTTCCCGCTGGCAGTGGCCGAGTAACTTGCCGCGTCGGTGGCCGTTCCGCCGGTTTGCGTGATGCTGGTGATTTGGCCAAGGTTTCCGCCACTGAAAACGGCCTGGAACGAGCCAAGGTCATTCCAGCTGTATCCCAACCCGATGGTCAGGGTGACCGTTGAGGCCCCCGGGTTCACATCGAACCGAGTGCCGTCGCCGAAGTCTTGTCCCACGCCGGAGTCCACTGTCACGGGAGGGAGCGCTTGTACTCCGTTAACCCAGATCTCAACACTGGTTCCTGCCGTGCTGGCATGCAGGTTGAAGCTGAACAGGCTGGCAAGGCAGCCCAGGAGCAGCGTGGCGGCCCAGCGGTGCAAAAGGGAAAACCAGGGCTTATCCCGATGTGTGCATGCGGGGTATGTGGTGGGCGGCATGGCTATGCTTTCGTTTCAAAAACCATAGCTGCCAGCGCTTGCAGGGCAAGGGCTGGCAGCAATTTCATGCAATAAAGAACGGCAGGTTTGTCAGGGTCTCGTGGGGAATTCGCCCTGCAGGCAGATGCACAGGTTCAGCGCCAGGTAGGGCTGCATGTTGTCGTGCGCCTGCCCGCCGCCGAAGGGCGTGAGCGCCGTGGGGGCCAGCGGGGCGTCCAGCGGACTGGGTGCGTAGGCGGGCTGAGGCTGCGTCCCTATGGCCGCGGGCTTGCGGCCTGCCGCCAGAAATTTGTCCTTGGGCACGTTGGTCGTGGCGTTGCCCGTATGCACCGCGATGGCGTGCTCGTGCGGCGGCATGTGCGCGGGCTGCAACGTTTCGGTGGACTTGCCCACGGCCTGGCCTGTGGTGCGCGGCGTCAATCCTGGGCCGGGGCCCTCGCCCATGGGGGCTTGGCTGCGCAAATCGGGCAGGTTGAAGTTTTGGGGGGACGTGCCGCCATAGCGGTTGCCGATGACGGTATACAGCGCCGGGTTTTGCTGCGCCAGCATGGTCTGCCCTTGGCAGAAGGCCCAGTCCCGGGGCGGGTAGTCGAAGGCGAAGGCACGGATTTCGCCGTAGAAGGGGTCTGACATGGATTCCTCCTGGGGATTACTGGCGGGGGGGGTAGGTGCCGGAGGTGGCGATGCACCAGTTCACGACCAGCGAGGGCTGCATGTTGTCGTGCGGCGCGCTACCGCCGCTGATGGTCACGGCGGCGGTGTTGAGCGTGCCGGCGGCGGTGTCGGGCGCGGCGTAGGCCATGAAGGTGGCCGGCACGGCCATGGCCTGGGCAGAGGGGCCGTTGGCGGTGGCTGTGGCTTTGCTACCCTGCACCTGGTGCGTGTGCGACGGCACCTGGGCGGCGGTGAGGGTGACGGTTTCGCTGCCGTTCTTATGCCCTTGAGGGAAGGTGGCGCTGCAGCCCAGCGGCGTGCGCCCGCGCAGGTCGGGCAGGGCGAAGGTGGTGCGGCCGTCGCCGCCGTAGCGGTTGCCGAGCAGCGAGAACAGTGCGGCGTATTGGGTTGCGTTCAGCAGGCTGCCGTTGCACGGCAGCCAGCCTCGGGGAATGATGCCGAAGGCGAAGGGGCGGAGTTCTCCGACGAAGGGATCCATGGCGCGGTGCTCCTTGTCAAGCTTGTGAGGGGTACACGCCCTGCGTGCAGATGATGAAGCTGATGGCCAGGCTGGGCATGACGTTGTTGTGCGGCAACGCGTTGCCAGCCGACGGGGCGACGCTGCCGGGGGCGAGCCAGGCGCTGGGGGTAGCGCTGTCGGCGTAGAGGGTGAAGCCGCTGGCCGTGCCGGGCGTCAGGCCCTGCGGGCTGGTGGCGCTGGCCGCGCCGCCCGCCGACAGGTTGTGGTTGTGGGCCGGGGTTTGCGCCACAGTGAGGGTGACGGCCTCTACGCCAAGCTGCTGGCCCAGCACGCGGTTGGTCAGGCCCGTGCCCTGGTCCTTGCCAATGGCCAGCCGCCCGCGCAGGTCGGGCAGGTTGAAGTTGGTACGCCCGTTGCCGCCGTAGGTGGTGCTTAGCAAGCTGAAAAGTACCTCGTAGCCACTGATATCCAGCTGGCGGCCGTCGCATGGCAGCCAGCCTAGCGGGGCGTAGTCGCCCGCGAACATGCGGATTTCTCCAACGAATGCTTCACTCATGGGGGATGGTCTCCTCGGGCGGTGGCACCAGGCGGGTGAGGGTGGCCTGGTAGTGGATTTCCCCGGCCGCGCCGCCCATGACGGGGCCGAGGAACAACGGGAACCGGCCCAGCAGCGGGTGGGCCAGCAGGTAGGTGGCATGCGCGGGGCGGCCAATGCCGGGCCCGGCGAAGTCGAGCGTGAGGCTGGCCACGCCCCGGCCCTGGCGCTGCGTGGCGCGCTGCAGTTGCAGCGTGGCCAGTGGGGCGGCGCAGCCGAGCTGGGTGGGGTCGTGCAGTTCAAAGGCGCTGCCGGTGCTGGCGGCCAGGGCGTCTGGCCCGGGCAGGCGCGGCGGCTGGGGCGGGCGCTGCATGTACAGGTACACGCCCCGATCCTCGCGTGCCTGCAGGCCCAGGCGCTCGTAGGCGCCGAGGATGGGGTTGTTCTTCTCGACGTGCAGGCCCAGGGGGATGCCGCAGGCGTCGGATTCCTCGGCCAGCGCGCGCAGCAGGCGCCCGCCCAGCCCCTGGCGCCGGTAGGCGGGCAGCAGGGCGATGTCGATGATGCGGATTTCCGCCGGGGTGCGGTCCACGTACAGGCGTCCGGCCACATCGTCGCCACTGTCGCCGTGCAGCACGAGGCTGAACGTGGGGTTGGCGTAGCTGCGCATGTACTGGGCGTGCTGGGCGGCGAATTGCTGGCGGGTGAAGGCGTCCCACGCGGCGGAGTGTTCGGGGCCGCTCCAGCCGAGCTGCTGGCGCTCGGCTTCGCGCGTGGCGGCGAAGATGGCGTGCAATGCCTCCTCGTCGCCCGGCTGGATGGGGCGCAGCGCCAAGGGGCCGGGCGGGGTGCGGTGGGCGGGCATGGTGGAGGTGTGTGGTGAGGGTTTGCGCGCCGGGCGTCAGCAGCCACCGCCTGGATGCACGATGTAAAACATCCTAGATGAATTGCAAAATTTTGTGAACAATTGATTTGCCCTATTGCAATAGTCGGTTTTCAAGGTGCAAGGCATCAATGTGGTCAGCCCAGGGTAGCGGCGTTTACGGGGCGCTATCTGAGCGAATCTGAGCAGTCAGGGTATTTGCTGATGCCGGGTGAAAGATGCCTTTCAGCCTTTGCCCGCCGGCCCCGCCAAAGGCGTGGGGTGGGCGCGTGAAAGGGGGCGGGCCTATCATGGCGGGTTCGACTTTTTCCGCCTGCCGATGCCCGACTCCGTTCTTCCCGCCGCCGCCGATGGCCTCTCTCCCGCCCGCGCGCTGCGCGAGCAGCGCATCAGCATCCGTGGCGCGCGCACGCACAACCTCAAGAACATCGACCTGGACCTGCCGCGCAACCAGCTCGTGGTGATCACGGGGCTGTCGGGCTCGGGCAAGTCCAGCCTGGCGTTCGACACGCTGTATGCCGAGGGCCAGCGGCGCTACGTGGAGAGCCTCTCCAGCTATGCGCGCCAGTTCCTGGGGCGGCTGGACAAGCCCGACGTGGACCTGATCGAGGGCCTGTCGCCCGCCATCAGCATCGAGCAGAAGGCCACCAGCCACAACCCGCGCTCCACCGTGGGCACGGTGACGGAGATCCACGACTACCTGCGCCTGCTCTACGCCCGCGCCGGCACGCCGCACTGCCCCGAGCACGGTCTGCCGCTGGCCGCGCAGACGGTGAGCCAGATGGTGGACGCCGTGCTGGCCCTGCCCGAGGACACGCGCCTGATGCTGCTGGCCCCGGTGGCGCGGCAGAAGAAGGGCGAGTTCACCGAGCTGTTCGCGCACATGCAGGCGCAGGGCTACGTGCGCTTTCGCGTCGATGGCCAGATCCACGAGCACGAGAGCCTGCCGCCGCTGAAAAAGACCGAGAAGCACGACGTGGACGTGGTGATCGACCGGCTGAAGGTGCGCGCCGACGCGCAGCAGCGCCTGGCCGAGAGCATCGAGGCCGTGCTGCGCGTGGGCGGCGCGGAGGGCCATGGCCGCGTGCTGGCACTGGAGATGGACACCGGGCGCGAGCATCTTTTCAGCAGCAAGTTTGCCTGCCCGGTGTGCAGCTTCTCGCTGCCCGAGCTGGAGCCGCGCCTGTTCTCGTTCAACTCGCCCTCGGGCGCCTGCCCGTCGTGCGACGGGCTGGGGCAGCAGGAGGTGTTCGACGCCGCGCGCGTGGTGGCCTTTCCGTCGCTCAGCCTGGCCAGCGGCGCCATCAAGGGCTGGGACCGGCGCAACGGCTACTACTTTGCCATGCTGGAGAGTCTGGCGCGGCACTACGGCTTCGACGTGGAAACGCCGTTCGAGCAACTGCCCGCCGCCGTGCAGCAGGTGGTGCTGCACGGCTCGGGCGCGCAGGAGATCGCCTTCACCTACCTGCTTGACAGTGGCGCGCGCAAGGGCCAGCCCGTCGTGCGCCACCATGCGTTCGAGGGCATCCTGCCGAACATGACGCGGCGCTACCGCGAGACCGATTCCACCGTGGTGCGCGACGACCTGGCGCGCTACCGCAGCACGCAGCCCTGCCCCGAATGCCATGGCGCGCGCCTGCGCCGCGAGGCGCGCCACGTGCGTGTGGGGGCGGGCGTGGGCGAGGGGGCGGCGGGCTGCGCCATCCACGACGTGAGCCAGATGACGCTGCTGGCCGCGCGCGACTGGTTCGCTGCGCTGCGTCTGCCGGGGGCCAAGGCGGAGATTGCCGACAAGATCGTGCACGAGATCGTGGCGCGCCTGACGTTCCTGAACGACGTCGGCCTGTCGTACCTGAGCCTGGCACGCAGCGCCGAGACGCTCTCGGGCGGCGAAGCCCAGCGCATCCGCCTGGCCAGCCAGATCGGCAGCGGCCTCACGGGCGTGATGTACGTGCTCGACGAACCCAGCATCGGCCTGCACCAGCGCGACAACGACCGCCTCATCGCCACGCTGTCGCGCCTGCGCGACCTGGGCAACAGCGTCATCGTGGTGGAGCACGACGAGGACATGATCCGCGCCGCCGACCACGTGGTGGACATGGGCCCCGGCGCGGGCGTGCACGGCGGGCGCGTGATGGCGCAGGGCCGCTGCGCCGACCTGTGCGCCGCGCCGGATTCGCTCACCGGCCAGTACCTGTCGGGCGCGCGCGCCATTGCCGTGCCGGCGCGGCGCACGCCCTGGCAGCCGGTGCTGGCGCCGCCGCCCGCGCCCGCAAGAAAGGGGGCGGAGCGCGCGGCGGGCCTGCCCGCCGCGCCCGCCGGCGCGCCGCAGGCGCTGCAAACGCTGCATGTGGCCGGCGCCAGCGGCAACAACCTGCGCGGCGTGAGCGTGGACTTTCCCGTGGGGCTGCTGACCTGCGTCACCGGCGTGTCGGGCTCGGGCAAATCGACGCTGGTCAACGACACGCTGCACAAGGCGGCGGCGCGCGCCATCCACCGCGCGCACGACGAGCCCGCGCCGCACGAGGCCATCGAGGGGCTGGAGTATTTCGACAAGGTCATCAACGTGGACCAGTCGCCCATTGGCCGCACCCCGCGCAGCAACCCGGCCACCTACACCGGCCTGTTCACGCCCATCCGTGAGCTGATGGCCGAGACCACCACGGCCCGCGAGCGCGGCTACGGCCCGGGGCGCTTTTCCTTCAACGTGGCGGGCGGGCGCTGCGAGGCCTGCCAGGGCGACGGCGTGGTGAAGGTGGAGATGCACTTCCTGCCCGACGTGTACGTGCCCTGCGACGTGTGCCACGGCCAGCGCTACAACCGCGAGACGCTGGAGGTGCAGTGGAAGGGCCGCAACATCGCGCAGATCCTCGACCTGACGGTGGAGGACGCGCACGCCTTCTTCAAGGACGTGCCGTCAATCGCGCGCAAGCTGCAGACGCTGCTGCAGGTGGGCCTGAGCTACATCCGCCTGGGCCAGAGCGCCACCACGCTCTCGGGTGGCGAGGCCCAGCGCGTGAAGCTGGCGCAGGAGCTGAGCCGGCGCGACACCGGGCGCACGCTCTACATCCTGGACGAGCCCACCACCGGCCTGCACTTCGCCGACATCGACCTGCTGCTGCGCGTGCTGCACCAGTTGCGCGACGCGGGCAACACCATCGTGGTGATCGAGCACAACCTCGACGTCATCAAGACCGCCGACTGGCTCATCGACATGGGCCCCGAGGGCGGCGCGGGCGGCGGCACCGTGGTGGGCACGGGCACGCCCGAGGCGCTGGCGGCCAACCCGGCCAGCCACACCGGGCGCTACCTGCGGCGGTATCTGGCGCTTCTTTCTTGATAGCTGCTGGCGCTTGCCTGGCAAGGAATTGGCGGTGTTTTCATTGCAAAACCATTGCCAGGCAAGCGCCAGCAGCTAGCAAAGAAGGAGCGCAACCTCTGGGCAACCTCACGGCGCGCGCCAGCCGCGCAGCTGTTCCAGCGGCCCGGGCCGGCCGAACCAGTAGCCCTGGGCGTTGGGGCAGCCCATGGCGCGCAGGCGCTCGGCCTCGGCCGCGGTCTCCACGCCCTCGGCCACCACGGTCACGCCGAAGCCATGCGCCATGTGCAGCACGGCCGCGATGATGGCTTCGTCCTGCGCCGAGGCGAGCAGCTTGCGCACGAAGCTCTGGTCGATCTTGATGCAGTCGAACGCCAGGCGGCTCAGGTAGGCCAGCGACGAGTAGCCGGTGCCGAAGTCGTCGATGGCGATGCGCACGCCCAGGGCGTGGATGGCGGCGATGCGCTCGCGCATGGCCACGTCGCTGTCGATCAGCACCGACTCGGTCAGCTCCAGCGTGAGCTGCTGCGGCGGCAGGCGGCTGGCCGACAGCACCGCGCGCAGCGTGGCCGGAAAGTCCGACTGGATGAGCTGGCGCGCCGAGACGTTGACGTGCAGGTCGAACCCCGGCGGCAGCGCGCCCAGCTGCTGGGCGATGTCGTGCGTGGCGCGGTGCAGCACCCAGTCGCCCAGCGCCAGGATCAGGTCGGACTCCTCCGCCGTGGGGATGAACAGCCCCGGCGGCACCATGCCGCGCGTCGGGCTGTTCCAGCGCACGAGCGCCTCGGCGCCCACCATGCGCCCGCTGGCCAGGTCGACCACGGGCTGGTAGTGCACCAGGAATTCGTCCTTTTCCAGCGCCTGGCGCAGCTCGTTCGACAGGCGCGCGCGCTCGAAGGCGTGCGCGGCCAGCGCGGGCGAGAAGGCCACGGACCGGTTGCGCCCGCGCCGCTTGGCCTCGCCCAGGGCCATGCTGGCGTTGCGCAGCCATTCGGGCAGGTCGTCGCTGGCCAACTGCCCCTCCACGGTGCCGACCGAGGCGCGCACGAGGATCTCGTCCGCCCCCACCGAGAACGGCGCGGCGAACAGCGCCTGCAGTGCCTCGCCCATCGCCGCGGCCGAGAACTGGCCTTCGTCGTTGAAGTGCAGCACCGCGAATTCGTCGCCGCCCAGGCGGGCCAGCAGCGCGGGCTCGGGCAGGCGCAGGCGCAGGCGCTCCGACACGGCCTGCAGCAGCCGGTCGCCCGTGCCGTGGCCCACGCTGTCGTTGAGCGCGCGGAAGTCGTCCAGCCCCACCAGGCACAGCACCGCCGGGCGCGGCTGGGCCCACTGGCTGCGTTCGAGCAGGCCGCGCCGCGTGAGCGATTGCGTCAGGCTGTCGTAGAGCAGCAGCTCGCGCATCTGCTGGAACGACTGCTGCAGGCGCTCGGCCATGTCGTTGAAGGCGCGCACCAGGATGGAGGTTTCCAGCAGCGCGCCGCCGCGGTCCGGCGCGGCCTGCCATTCGCCGTGCGCCAGGCGGTTGGCCGCCTCCGCCGTGCGCAGGATGGGGCGCACGGCCTGGCGTACCGCCCACAGGCCCAGCAGCAGGCCGAAGGCGGCGATGGCCAGGCTCCACAGCAGCATGTGGCGGCTCTGCGCGCGCGTCTCGCCCAGCAGCGCGGATTCGGGCAGCACCACCACGATGCGCCAGTCCAGCCCGCGCGCGTCCTGGTACGGCGTGGCGCGGGCGAAGTAGCGCTCGTCCCCTTCCTCGAAGCTGAAGCCCGCGCCCGCCGCCTGCGGCAGCAGGGCGGCCGCCCGGCGTAGCACCGGGCTGGCGCTGTCGCCGATGCGCAGGCGCGCGCGCTGCGCCTGGGGCGTGCCGGGCTGCGCCGGGGCCAGCACCGGGCCGGGCTCGGAATGCGCCACCAGGTAGCCCTGCGCGTCCACCACCAGCACCTGGGCCTGGCCGCGCAGCGGCTCCTCGCGCAGGAAGCGGCTCATGCTGTCGAGCCGCACGTCGGCATTCATCACGCCGGCCAGCCGCCCGCCTGCGTACACCGGGCTGGCAGCCGAGATGGTGATGTCCCCGCGCTCGCCCGCCGTGGTGTAGATGGGCGACCACAGCGCCTGGCCGGAATGGGCCACGGGCGCATACCAGGGGCGCACGCGCGGGTCGTAGCCGGGGTAGGAGGCCACCACGGGGCCGGGCACGGGCTGCTGGTAGACGTGCATCAGCCCCTCGCCCCGGTTCTCTTTCAGGATCAGGCGGTAGCTGCCGTCGGGCTCGCGCCGCATGCCCGCGTAATCGCCCTGCTGGCTGCCGAAGCCCAGCAGGCTGATCTGCGCGTGCCGGGCGTACACCTCGGTGAACACGCCGTGCAGGTAGGCGTACACGCCTTCCAGGCGCCCCGGCGCGTACAGGCCCTGGCGGCCGATGGTGTCGCCGATGCCGCGCTGGATCTCGAACGGCACCTCCAGGTACTCGGACAGCCGGCTACGCGCCGTGGCGGTGATGGCTGCGAGCAGGCGTTCGCTTTCCTGGTCGATGAGCTGCTGCACCTGGCGGTGCTGCATGAACGCCTGCAGCCCCACGGTGGCCGCGAACAGCAGCGCGAAGGGGACGGTGATGGCGGTGCGCAGCGAGAACTGGAGCGGACGCATGGTGGTGCCGCGAAGCGGCTGCGCGGCGGGGGCCACGCTCCGTGCGGGAGGGTAAGCCATTGTGAACGGCCTGGGCGCTGCTGTGCAAGCGGGGCGCCTGCCTGCGCAGGCCGGTTCACCGCATGCGCATAAAAACCGCCTGCAGCCCTTGTGCAGAAAGCGCAGGCAGCTCCTGAATCAATAGCGTCAGGACGGCAGCCCGAGCCGCTGCGTGCTGCCGCCCGCCGCCAGGTGGAACACCGCCACGCCATGCACCAGCTCCTGCGCCTGGCCGTGCAGGCTGCTCGCGGCGGCAGCCATCTGCTCGACCAGGGCGGCGTTCTGCTGCGTGGACTGGTCCATCTGCGTGATCGCTTCGCCCACCTGCGCCACGCCCTGCGACTGCTCGCGGCTCGCGGCGCTGATCTCGCCCATGATGTCGGTGACGCGGCGCACGGCGGCCACCACCTCGTGCATGGTGCTGCCGGCGCGCTCGACCAGCGCGTTGCCCTGCGCCACGTTCTGCGCGCTCTCGGCGATCAGCGCCTTGATCTCGCTGGCCGACTGGGCCGAGCGCTGCGCCAGCTGGCGCACCTCGCCGGCCACCACGGCAAAGCCCCGGCCCTGCTCGCCGGCGCGCGCGGCTTCCACGGCGGCGTTCAGCGCCAGGATGTTGGTCTGGAAGGCGATGGAGTCGATCACGCCGATGATGTCGGCGATCTTCCTGCTGCTGGTGTCGATGCCCTGCATGGTCTGCACCACGCGCGCCACCACGTCGCCGCCCTGCTGCGCCACCTGGCTGGCGCTGGCCGCGAGCTGGCTGGCCTGGGCCGCGCTGTCGGCGTTCTGGCGCACGGTGGCGGTCATCTGCTCCATGGCGGCGGCGGTTTCCTCCAGCGCGCTGGCCTGGCTTTCGGTGCGCGCCGACAGGTCCTGGTTGCCTTGGGCGATCTCGGCGCTGGCCGTGGCCACGCCGTCGGCGTTGTGGCGCACGCGCGCCACCACCTGGGTGAGCTGGCGGCGCATCTGCAGCAGCGCAGCGGTGAGGCGGCCGACCTCGTCCGTGCCGTGGGCGATGTCGGTGCCCGCGAGGTCGCCCTGCGCCACGGCGTGCGCCAGGTCGATGGCCTGCCCCAGCGGCTGGCGGATGGAGCGGGCGAACGCCGCGATCAGCGCACCGCCCAGGGCCAGGATCAGCGCCATGGCCAGCGCCTGGGCGATGAGAATGCGGCGCAGGCTGGCCTGGCGCTGCTGCAGCGTGGCGTCCAGGCTCTCCAGCGCCTTGGCGTTCAGCGCGTAGAGCGCGTCGATGGTGCGCGTGAAGGTGTCGAAGTATTCCTGCGGTGCCAGCTGCAGCGTGGCGGCCTCGGTCACTTCCTTGGTGGCCAGCGCCAGCGCCTGGGTGACGAGGGCGTGGGCCGCCTCGGCCGACGGGCCGAGCGCCGCGCGGTAGCCCGCGTCGCGCTGCATGGCGCGCTCGAACTGGCGGAAGGCGTCGCCCTGCAGTTCCTGCGCGCGCTGCTGCAGGGCCATCACCAGCCCCTTGTTCACCGGCGGCAGCTCGCGCCGCGCCAGGAAGCCCGAGCCCTGCGCGCGCAGGATGCCGAGCTTCTCGCCCAGCACCGGGGTGTGCACCAGGGCGGCCTGGATCAGCGCGTAGGCGTGCTCCGCCTCCTCCAGCTGCAGGCCGTAGGCGTTGAGCAGCTCCTCGCTGATGCGCATGACCGAGGCGATCAGCGCCGTGTGCTGCGCCGTGCTCTGCGCCTGCTGCACCTGGCGCTGGTCCACGCTGGCCTCCAGCGCCTGCCAGGTCTGGCGCGCCTGCTGCCAGGCCGCGAGCTGGTCGGCGGGCACCTGGGCCGCGGTCAGGCGGGCGCTGGCGGCCTCCACGGCCTGGTTCACCAGGTCGCGCGCGGCGGGGCGGCGCGCCGCCAGGGCCTCGTCGCCCCCGAGCATGCCCGAGGACAGGCCGCGGTGCACCTGCATGCGCTGCACCACCAGGCTCAGCGCCGTCAGCGGCGCGGCCCCGCTGGCTTCCAGGCGCGCGTGCGCCATGGCGCGCAGCGCGTCGCGCACGTACAGGAACGTGGGCAGCGCGCTCACGAGCACGCCGATGAGGGCCAGAATGGCGAATTTTTGCAGCAGGCTGATTCGGGAAAGCAAGGCCATGGCGGGGGATGCGGGGTAATGCAGAAGAAGGGTGGCAGGCCACCCACTGTGGTTGCACGCTGGGCGCATGGTTTTGTCAGACATCAAGAAGCATGGCGCGCGGCGCTGCACGGCAAATAGTTATCAAAATTCGTGCCAGCGCTTGCGTGGCAAGCGCTGCAAGCTATCAAAACAGGAGTAATGCGATGACGGCATGGGACTATGCGGTGGTCGGCGCGGGCATGGCGGGCGCCAGCGTGGGGTGGCAGCTGGCGCAGGCGGGCGCGTCGGTGCTGGTGCTGGAGCGCGAGGCGCAGCCCGGCTACCACAGCACCGGGCGCTCGGCGGCGCTGTTCATGGAGACCTATGGCACGCCCGCCATCTGCGCCCTGACGCGCGCCAGCCGCGCCTTCTACGCCGCGCCCCCGGCGGGCTTCGCCAGCGCGCCGCTGCTCACGCCGCGCGGCGTGGTGTACCTGGCCGGGCCGGGGCAGGAAGCGCTGCTCGAACGCACCTACGCCGAGCTGCGCCCGCACGCCCCTGGCCTGGAGCGTCAGAGCTACGCGCAGCTGCAGGCGCGCCTGCCCTGCCTGCGCCCCGAGGCAGTGGCCGCGGGCCTGTGGGAGCCCGGCGCCGCCGACATCGACGTGCACGCCCTGCACCAGGGCTACCTGCGCGGCCTGCGCCAGCGCGGCGGCGCGCTGCGCACCGGGGCCGAGGTGCTGGCGCTGGAGCGGGAGGGCGGCGGCTGGCGCATCGGCCTGGCGGGCGGCGACGTGGTGCGGGCGCGCCACGTCGTCAACGCCGCCGGCGCCTGGGCCGATGGGGTGGCGAGCCTTGCGGGCGCGGCGCCCGTGGGCCTGACGCCGTGCCGCCGCACGGCCTTCACCTTCGCGCCGCCGCCGGGCGCGGACGTGCAGGCCTGGCCCGCCGCTATGGGGGTGGACGACAGCTACTACTTCAAGCCCGACGCGGGCCAGCTCATGGGCTCGCCCGCCAATGCCGATCCGGTGCCGCCGCACGACGTGGTGCCCGAGGAGCTGGACGTGGCCACGGGCATCTGGCGCATCGAGCAGGTGACGACGCTGGCGATCCGCCGCCCCGCGTACACCTGGGCCGGGCTGCGCTCGTTCGTGGCCGACGGCGATTTCGTCATCGGCTGGGACGAGGGCGTGGCGGGCTTCTTCTGGCTCGCCGCGCAGGGCGGCTACGGCATCCAGAGCGCCGCGGGCTACGCCCTGCTGGCGCGCAACCTGCTGTGCGGCGAGCCGCTGGACGCGGCCCTGGCCGCGCAGGGCCTGGGGCCGGAAACCGTGGCGGCCCTGGCGCCAGGGCGCTTGCGCTGAACCATACGGATTTGCCTTCAACCGTCTAACGTCGTTGGTTCGCCTTGCCGTGCTACAGCACTGATCGTAGGCTTCCCGCCTAGTTATACGGTTGAATGCAAACCCGTATCAGGCGCGCGCCGCGTTCAGCGTGTCGCGCGTGTGCTGCGCGGCCTGGCGCGCGGCCTGCGCGAAGTCCGGGCCATTCGCGGCGTAGAGGATGGCGCGCGAGGAGTTGACGATGATCGGCCCCTGTGCGCGCAGCCCGGCGCGCACCGTGGCCACGGCGTCGCCGCCCTGGGCGCCGACGCCGGGGATCAAGAGCGGCAGCGTGGGCGCGAGGGCGCGCACGCGCTCGATCTCGTGCGGGTAGGTGGCGCCCACCACCAGGCCGAGCTGGCCGTTCTTGTTCCACGGGCCCTGCGCCAGGGCCGCGATGTGCTCGTACACCAGCGGCTGGCCGGGCACGCTGGCCAGGCGCTGCGCCTGCAGGTCGTCGCCGCCGGGGTTGGAGGTGCGGCACAGCAGGAAGGCGCCCTTGCCGTGGTATTCGAGATAGGGCTGCACCGAATCCCAGCCCATGAAGGGCGAGAGCGTCACGGCGTCGGCGCCGTAGCGCTCGAAGGCCTCGCGCGCGTACTGCTGGGCCGTGGAGCCGATGTCGCCGCGCTTGGCGTCGAGGATCACCGGCACGTGCGGCGCGTTGCAGCGCATGTGCTGCATCAGGCGTTCGAGCTGGTCTTCGGCGCCGTGCGCGGCGAAGTAGGCGATCTGCGGCTTGAAGGCGCACACCAGGTCGGCAGTGGCGTCCACGATGGCGGCGCAGAAGTCGTAGATCCTGTGCGCATCGCCCTGCAGGGCCCCCGGGAAACGGGCGGGCTCGGGGTCCAGGCCCACGCACAGCATCGATTGGTGGCGCTCGGTGGCGTCGCGCAGCATGTCGAGAAAGGTCATCGGGTGATTTTAGGTCTGCGCGCGGCGATGGCACCGGGCCAGGCGTGCGGCACGCCTCCGTCCGGAGCAGGAAAAAGAAAAGGCTGCCGAGGCAGCCTTGGTGCGATGCCCTGCGGTTCAGCGGGGCGTGGCCAGCAGGCGCTGCACGTCGCGGTCGTTGGGCAGGGCGTAGTCGTGGCCGCGGATGATGCGGCTGTCCTCGGTGCGCACCAGCTTCAGGCTCACGTAGGTGAAGTTGGCGGCCGGCGAATAGGTGCCCACGAGCACCAGCGAGGCGTTGTAGCTGCGCGCGATGTCCTTGATCTCGCGCGACAGCAGCAGCTCGCCCGCGCCTTCCTTGACGAAGATGTCGCCGCGCAGCTTGACTTCCTTGACGTTGAAGCCGAGCGCGGCCATCTGCGAGGCGTACTGCTCCGACAGCGTGCGGCCCAGCGGGGCCGAGCGGCTCAGGTCGTTGACGTTGACCACGGTGGCCACGAGCACCGGGCCGCCGCCCAGGGCGTTCAGGTCGAACCCGGCGGTGAGCTTGCTGACGGCCTCGCGGCTGTTTTGCAGCAGCGGGGCGGTGGCAGCGTCCTGGTAGGTGGGCTCGGCGCGGCCCACGTTCTGCGGCGCGCTGTTGCAGCCCGCCAGCACGGCGGCGGCGGCCACGGCGGAGAGGATGGCAAGGGTCTTCATTGCGACACCACCTTCAGGTTCATGGGACGGTACGCGGCGCCACGCATGAACAGCGGCGTGTCGGCGTTCTCGAGGTAGTACACGTCGGTCTTGCGCGCCACGTACTGGCCGTTGCGCGAGACGGTGGTCGTGAGGATCATCTCGGTGTTCGTCGGGCCGCCGGAGTTGATGCTGTTGGCATAGTCGGCGGCGACGGCCAGGCCCAGGCCGGCCAGGACCTTGGTGTCCACGTGCTCGTGGCGCAGGCCGTAGGCGGCGCCCACGCCGGCCGCCAGCATGGTGAACATGCCGGGAATGAAATGCGGGCGGTCGCTGTTGTGGCGCACCACCTGGGCTTCGTAGGTCACGTCCAGGGTCTGGCCCGGGGCCTGCATCACGGGCGTGCCGCTTTGCACGAATTGGGTGATCAGGAAGTCGCGGAAGGCGTAGTCGAACGCGCTGGCGTTCGGCGGCAGGGCCACGTACAGGGGCGCGCCCGCGGCACCCGCCTGGTTGAGCGTGCCCAGCGTCTGGGCCACCACGTCGCGCGAGACCAGTTCCCAGTGGCCGGCGGAGCGCACCTTCTGCTGGCTGGTGTATTGGAAATTCTCCGCCACGGGGATGGGCGCGTTGGCGCAGCCCGTCAGCATGGCAGCGGTGCCGACCAGAACGGCCGCGCCGATGGCCTTGGAAATGGACATGGTTCCCTCCTACGGAATTGGAAATGGGTGCGCCGGGGCGGGATGGCGCCCCGGCATTGGCGAATGATTTTGGGTGCGAGACTCGCCAAAAAACAAGAGAAAACTACGCTAACTGCGCCAGCCGCTTGGCATTTGTTGTTTTTGGCCCATGGGGATGGCGATCGGGCGGCATTTTTGTTGCCAGATGTATATGCCGCCCGGTGCCGCGCATTTTCAAGGGCGGGCGCGCCGCTCCAGGATTTCAAATGCCGGCAGGGTTTTGCCTTCCAGCACTTCCAGGAATGCGCCGCCGCCGGTGGAGATATAGCCCACCTGTTTTTCGATGCCGTATTTGGCGATGGCCGCGAGCGTATCGCCGCCGCCGGCGATGCTGAAGGCGCTGGACTGCGCGATGGCCTGGGCGATGGCGCGCGTGCCGTTCTCGAACGCCGCGAACTCGAACACGCCGACCGGGCCGTTCCAGACGATGGTGCCGGCCTGCAGGAGCTGCTGTGCCAGCCGGGCGGCGGTTTCGGGGCCGATGTCGAGGATCAGGTCGTCGTCCGCCACTTCGGTGGCGGGCTTGACGGTGGCAGGCGCGTCGGCGGCGAAGGTCTTGGCGACCACCACGTCGGTGGGGATCGGCACCTCGGCGCCGCGCGCGGCCATGGCGTCGATCACGGCCTTGGCCTCGCCCACGAGGCCGGGCTCGGCCAGCGACTTGCCGATGTTCAGCCCGGCCGCCAGCATGAAGGTGTTGGCGATGCCGCCGCCGACGATGAGCTGGTCCACGTTGCGCGCCAGCGACTGCAGGATGGTCAGCTTGGTCGAGACCTTGGAGCCCGCGACGATGGCGGCCAGCGGGCGCTTCGGCTGGGCCAGGGCCTTGGTGATGGCGTCGATCTCCGCTGCCAGCAGCGGGCCGGCGCAGGCCGTCCTGGCGTATTCGGCGATGCCGTAGGTCGTGCCCTCGGCGCGGTGCGCGGTGCCGAAGGCATCGTTCACGTAGATGTCGCACAGCGCGGCCATCTTCTGCGCCAGCGCGGGCTGGTTCTTCTTCTCGCCGGGGTTGACGCGGCAGTTCTCCAGCAGCACCACCTGGCCGGGCGCGACCTGTACGCCATCGACCCACTGCGCCACCAGCGGCACGGCGCGGCCCAGCAGCTCCGACAGGCGCTGCGCCACGGGGGCGAGCGAGTCCTCGGGCTTGAATTCGCCCTCGGTGGGGCGGCCCAGGTGGCTGGTGACCATCACGGCGGCGCCGGCGTCGAGCGCCATCTGGATGCAGGGCACGGAGGCGCGGATGCGGGTGTCCTCGGTGATGCGGCCGGCATCGTCCTGGGGTACGTTGAGGTCGGCACGGATGAAGACGCGCTGGCCCTGGACTTTGCCCTGGGCGCACAGGTCGGAGAAACGCAGAATGTTCATGGCGGGAGGTATGGCAAAAAAGCGCGCACATTGTAGGCGGCGCCTGCCCCGGCCTCCCGTCCTGGCGCCTACCAGCCGAGCCCGATGTGCAGCGGCAGGTACACGGCCATGCCGACGACGATGGTGCCCAGGATGCCGCGGCGCCAGAAGTAGTAGCCCGTGGCGCACAGCACGGCGGGCCAGCGGGCGTCCTGCAGGGTGTGGATGAGCGCGCCCTGCGCCATGAGGATCTCGGGCGCGATCACGGCGGTGAGTGCGGCCAGCGGGGCGTACTTGAGGCCGCGCTTGAGCCAGTCGGGCAGCGGCAGCTCGCGCTCGGGAATCATGAAGAACGCGCGCGTCACCACGGTGATCACCGTCAGGCCCAGGATGGCGAGCACGGGTTCGAGCCAGCCGTTGTCCATCATGGATGGCGCTCCGCGCGCAGCGGCACCTCGTCGCCCGCCGCGACGCGCTGCAGTTCGTCCTCGGGCAGGGCGCTGTCGGCAGGCACCAGCACCACCTCGGGGTGGTGGCGGCGCCGGTCCACGGCCTCCATCAGCAGGCCGGCCGCGATGGCCGCGGCGATGGCCACGAGGATGTTCAGCTTGAGCGGCAGCGCGAAGGCCGCGATGGCCGCCGTGGCCGCCACGCCCGTGGCCAGCCAGGTGGCGCGGTCGAACAGCAGCGACAGCAGCACGCCCAGCAGCGCCAGCACGCCCGCGAAGCCCAGCCCCCAGGACAGCGGCACCCAGTTGGCCAGCAGGATGCCAGCGATGGACGGCACCTGCCAGGCCAGCCAGTTCACGCTGGCCGCGCCCCAGAAATACGGCACCTGGTCCGGCGCGGGCCGGGGCTCGGGGTAGCGCTTGAGGAAGGCGACGAAGATCACGTCGCCGCTGAAATAGCCCAGGGTCAGGCGCTGGCGCAGCGGCAATGCGGCGAAGTAGCTGCGCCACATGTTGCTGAAGATGACGAAGCGCAGGTTCACGCAGGCCGCCGTGAGCCACACCACCCACAGCGGCGCGCCCACGGCCAGCAGCGGCAGCACGGCCAGCTGCGCGCTGCCCGCGTACACCAGCAGCGACATGAGCAGCGCCAGCGCCACCGGCATGCCCGTCTTGACCATGGCCACGCCGGTGACCAGCCCCCAGGCGCCCACGCCCAGGCCGGTGCCCAGCATGTCGGTGATGCCCTGGCGGAAGGCCGGCTGGCGCAGCAGGGCGGCGGCGTTCATGCGCCCAGCACCAGCCCCTGCGGCAAGGCGAAGCCGCGCAGGAACTCGGCGGCGGGCAGGCGCTTGCCGCCGGCGCGCTGCAGCACCGTGAGCCGCAGCACGCCCTGGCCGCAGGCCACGCGCACGCTGGCGTCTTCTACAGATAAAATCTGGCCTGGAGCCGCACCAGGCAAGCGCGAGCAGCTATCAATTTCGCAGCTCCAGAGCTTGACCGCCTCGCCCTGCGCCAGCGTGCTTGCGCCTGGGAAAGGGTCGAAGGCGCGGATGCGCCGGGCGATGGTTTCGGCCGGCAGCGCCCAGTCGATGAGCGCTTCGTGCTTGTCGATCTTGTGCGCATAGGTCACGCCTTCGGCGGGCTGCGGCGTGGCTGTGAGCTGGCCGCGGGCCGCCAGGTCGAGGGCCTGGACGATCAGCCGCCCGCCCATGTCGGCCAGGCGGTCGTGCAGCGTGGCCGTGGTGTCGGTGGCGGCGATCGGGGTGCCTTGCGCCAGCAGCATGCCGCCCGTGTCCAGGCCCGCATCCATCTGCATGATGGTCACGCCGGTTTCGGTGTCGCCCGCCTCGATGGCGCGGTGGATCGGCGCGGCGCCGCGCCAGCGCGGCAGCAGGCTGGCGTGGATGTTCAGGCAGCCCAGGCGCGGCAGGTCGAGCACCCACTGCGGCAGGATCAGGCCGTAGGCGGCGACGACCATGGCGTCGGGCCGGGCGGCCTCCAGCGCGGCGCGGGCCGCCGCGGCGTCGGCGGGGTGCTTGCCGTCCAGGCGCAGGCTCAGGGGCTGCGCCACGGCAATGCCGTGCTGCAGCGCGCACTGCTTGACGGGCGAGGCCTGCAGCTTCATGCCCCGGCCGGCGGGGCGGTCGGGCTGGGTCAGCACCAGGGGAATGTCGTGGCCCGCCTGCAGCAGCCGCGCCAGTGCCACGCGGGCGAATTCCGGCGTGCCGGCGAAGACCAGTCTCATGCGCGCGTGGCCTCGCGCTGCTGCTTGAGCATCTTGGTCTTGATGCGGTTGCGCTTGAGCGGCGAGAGGTAATCGACGAACACCTTGCCCAGCAGGTGGTCCATCTCGTGCTGCATGCACACGGCCAGCAGGCCCTCGGCCTCGATCACGCGCGCGGCGCCTTTTTCATCGAGGGCGCGCACGTGCACGGCGCTGGAGCGCTCCACGCCATCGTAGATGCCGGGGACGGACAGGCAGCCTTCGTCGCCCACCACCTTCTCGGCGCTGGCCCAGACGATCTCGGGGTTGATCAGCACCAGTGGCTGGTTGCGCTCCTCCGAGGTGTCGATGACCACCACGCGCTCGTGCACGTCCACCTGGGTAGCGGCCAGGCCGATGCCCTGCGCGTCGTACATGGTGGCCAGCATGTCGCTGACCAGCGACTGGATGCGCGCATCCACCGCCTGCACGGGCTGGGCGACTTTGTGCAGGCGCGGATCGGGATAACAAAGAATCGGGAGAATTGCCATGGCCGAATGGAAAATATGTCGTTATTTTCGCCACTTTTACCAAGGCTTGCAGATGCGGTTTTCAATAAGCGTTGCCCAATCAAGGGCTTGAGCAGAGAATCTGAGATGATTTGTAATGTATTCAACCGCCATGTTCGCCCTGCCGAGCATTCCGGGCGGTGCCAGTGAGAGGGCGTTTTTCCATGCATCAACCAAGCAAGCACAAGGCGGCTGGCGCACACGCACGTGCGCTGTGCCTGTTGGCAGCATTGGCCGCCACCGGGGCGGCCACGGCGCAGCAGCCTCCCGTGACCGCCGCCCAGCGCGCCACGGCCCAGCAGACGGCGCAAAGCGGCATTCCCGTGGCCGAGCTGGCCGCCAACGCGCCGCAAACCTACGTGGTCAAGCGCGGAGACACCTTGTGGGGCATTGCCGGCATGTACCTGCAGCGCCCCTGGCGCTGGCCCGAGCTGTGGGGCATGAACCTGCAGGCCGTGGCGAATCCGCACCGCATCTACCCAGGGCAAACGCTGTACCTGGACAGGCAGGGCGGCTACGCGCGGCTGTCCACCACGCAGCCGGGCTCGACCGAGCCCGAGACGGTGCGGCTGTCGCCACGCACGCGCACCGAGAGCCTGGCGGATCTGGCCTTGCCCACGCTCAAGCCGCATCTGATCGAGCCTTTCCTGGTCGAGCCCATCGTGGTGGACGACGACACCTTCGCCCGCGCGCCGCGCATCGTGGCCACCACGGACGAGCGCGTGCTCATGGCCAGCGGCGACCGGGCCTATGTGCGGGGCGAGTCCGGCAAGCCGCTGCTGCGCGAGCCTGGGGAGCCGCGCCGCTTCCAGGTCTACCGCGATGCGGTGGCGCTCAAGGACCCGCTGACCGGCGCCATCCTGGGCTACGAGGGGCAGTACCTGGGCAAGGCCGAGCTGATCAAGGGCGAGGGGCTGGAAGAATCCTCCGATGGCCGGGGACATACCGTCGCGGAATACGTGCCGGCCACCGTGATGCTGTCCAGCACCAAGGAGGACGTGCGCGCCGGTGACCGGCTGCTGCCCGCGCCGGAGCGCACCTTCGCCAGCTATGTGCCGCATGCGCCGCAAACGGAGGTGGATGCGCGCGTGGTGTCGATCTACGGCAGCACCCAGGTGCGCTATGCCGCCCAGAACCAGGTGGTGACCATCAACAAGGGAACGGCCGATGGCATCGAGCCGGGCCACGTGTTGCAGATCGTGACCCAGGGGGATCGCATCCTCGATCAGACCGACCCCGACCGTGCCACGATCAAGCTGCCCAGCGAGCGCAATGGCCTGGCGATGGTGTTCCGCACCTTCGACCGTGTCTCGTACGTGCTGCTGCTGCAGCTCGGGAGCGGCGTGCGCGTCGGCGACCGGCTCATCAACCCGAACTGATCTTTCCGGGCGCTGGCCATGGAGCGCAGCGAACTGGCCGCCTGGCTGCGCCTGACGCTCACCCCGGGAGTGGGCAACCACACGGTGCGCCGCTTGCTCGCGCTGTGCGGGCTGCCCGGGCAGGTGTTCCAGCTGCCCGCGCTGTGGCACGGCCATGTGACTGCGGCCCAGGCGCGGGCGCTGTCCATGGAGCCCGAAGGGCTGGCGGCCCTGGCCGAGGCCACCTGGCAATGGCTGCACGGCGCAGCCGATGGCGTGGGGCGCAGGGTGCTCACCCTGGCGGATGCAGCGTACCCCGCGCCGCTGCTGGCCACCGAAGACCCGCCGCCGCTGCTGTACGTGATGGGGCCGGAGCACGTGCTGGGCGGACCATCGTTTTTCCCCGCCCCGTGCCTGGCGGTGGTCGGCAGCCGCAACCCCACGGCCCAGGGGGCCCTGCATGCGCGCCAGTTTGCCAAGGCCTTGCGCGCGGCGGGGCTGTGCATCGTGTCCGGCATGGCCCTGGGGGTGGATGCCGCGGCGCACGAAGGCGCACTGGAAGACGCCCCCGAAGGCTGCCTGGCGACCATCGCGGTCGTGGGCACCGGGCTGGACCGGGTCTATCCCAGCCGCCACCGCGCCTTGGCGCACCGCATCGCGCGCCAGGGCCTGCTGGTCAGCGAGTACCCCCTGGGCACGCCGCCGCTGGCGCAGAACTTTCCCAAGCGCAACCGCATCATCGCCGGGCTGTCGCAGGGCACGCTGGTCGTCGAGGCGGCGCTGCAGTCGGGCTCCCTCATCACCGCCCGCCTGGCGGCCGAGCAGGGGCGCGAGGTGTTCGCCATTCCCGGGTCGATCCAGTCGCCGCAGGCGCGCGGCTGCCACGCGCTGATACGCCAGGGAGCCAAGCTGGTCGAGACGACCCAGGATGTGCTGGAGGAGCTGCGGCTGCCGGTGCCGGCCGTTCAGACACAGCCCGCCGAGAGGACGCAGGAGGACGGCGACGCGCTGCTGTCCGCCATGGGCTGGGATCCGACCGGCCTGGACGCGCTGATCGCCCGTACCGGCATGGACGCTGCCGCCTTGCAGGTGGCATTGCTGGAGCACGAACTCGCGGGCCGGGTGGCGCGCCTGCCCGGGGGCAGCTTTCAGCGCATGGCGCTCAGTTGAGCAGCCGCTCGGGGTTGGCGTCGATCTTGGCCAGCGCGTCGCGCGTGGCGCGCACCGTCAGGCCTTCCTCGTCCTGCGGCACCAGCAGGCCGGCCTGCAGATAGGCGCCCAGGCGGCGCAGCTGGATCAGGTAGCAGGAACCATCGATGGCGGCGAACAGGTGCAGCTGCCTGCGCTCGCTGCGCCAGGCGTATTGCACCTGGGCGGAAGCCCCGTTGTGGTCCAGCTGGTACCAGGTGCCCAGGGGCAGCTCCTGGGCCCAGGCCACCATGTCCTCCTGGACCGGGGCGCCGGTATCGGCGATCACCTGGATGGCCGACGCGTCGATGCCCAGCATCATCTCGATGTTGTCGCTCGACAGCGGCATGTCGCCCAGCGTGGCGTCGCCAATGAAGTCCTCCAGGTTGGCCAGGCGCTTGGCCATGGCGTCGATGTGCGCTTGCGGAATGGCCGCGGTCTTGGCCAGGAAGGCCTCGGCCAGCGTGTCGGTCAGCGCCTTGACCTGGGCGTCCTGCGCGTCGCCTTCGACGCCGAGCAGCGCCAGCCCCTGGCGCAGGCGCTGCAGCAGGCCCGGCAGGCTCTGGATCACCTGGGCGCGGTCGCTGCGGTGGGGCTTGGCGCTGGCCGCCCACACCAGGTCGGCGGCGGTGTGCTTGTAGGCCAGCGTGTCGGCGTGCTGCGCGCCGTCGCGTACGGCGGACAGGGCCAGCACCTCGGCCCAGGTCTTGAAGAGGAACTCGCGGATCTCGTCGCGCACCGGCATGTCCTTCAGCAGGGTGCGCAGCTCGATGGTGTACTGGATCGCCAGCGTCTCGCGCTGCTCCACCTGCTGCGCCACGCTGACCAGTTTCGCCGTGGCCTGTCCCTCGGTCAGGAACTTGGCCAGGAATTTCTCGAATTCGTCATAGACGAGCTGGAACACGCGCCGCCCGGTTTCCGGGTACTGCTCGATCACCTGCACGATGCGCCGCACCTCGGCTTCGAGCGCATTGCCGTTGATGGAAGAGGCATCGAACCCCATCACGCAGGCGCCCATGCGGTCGATGAGGCGCCGGGCCGGGTGGTCGAGGTTGCTGAAGAACTCGGGCTCGGCCAGCGCCACGCGCAGCACCGGCACCTGCAGGCGCGCGAACCAGACGCGCACGGCGGAAGGAATCCGGTCTTCCGTCAGGATGCTCTGGAACATCAGCGCCACCACCTCGATGATGGCTTTCTCGCTCGCCGTGGCAGCCTTCTTCTTGAGCTCGGTCGATTGCTCGCGCACCTGGCCCACGAGCTGGACCACGGCCACCGGGCCGGCATCCGGGGCCATCGCGCCCAGGCTGCTGTAGAAGGTGCTGGCCTGCACGCGCTGGGCGGCCAGCGCCTGGGTCAGCGCCTGCGTGGCGGGCGGGGCCTGCGCCATGTCGTAGCCAGTGGCGGGCTGGACCAGCAGGCGGCGCAGTTGGGTCATCACGCTCTGGGCGCGCTGGCGTGCGCGTACCAGCGGCGCTGCGCCCATGCCCGCCATGGGCATACCCGGGCCCTGCGGGGCGTAGCCCGGGGGCGCGTGCGCCAGGTGGCGCAGGTGCGGTGCGGCACCCGCGTGCGCGAGCGCCTGGGCCGTCATGCCGGTGGCGCCGCCCATGCCGCCCTGGCCCGTTTCCAGGCCGCCCGCCATGCTGCCGCCCGTGGATGGGCCGGCGCCGGGGGGCGAGGCCGCCCGGCGCACCCGGGCGCGCAGGTCGGTCTGCACCACCACGCCCCGCTCGTCGTACAGCGTGTTGAGCGCCTGGTACTGGGATTGCAGCAGCTCGGCCAAGGCCCGCTGCAGCGGGTCGATCATGGTCTGCAGGTCGGCGCGCGGCAGCTTGGCTTCCACCCATTGCTCGACCAGCAGCTGGCAGCAGGACTCCGGGCGCAGGATGTCCTGGCTGGAGAGCTCCTGGCCTTCGAGCTGCTGGGTGCGCTGGCGCACCGGATCGAAAACGCTGCCCACGGCATCCATCACGGTGAGGGCCAGGCGAGAGGCAACGATCTTGTTCTCCACCACGTCGTCGTCCACCAAGGCCAGGGCCAGTTCCAGGCCGCCAGCCGGCGCTTGCGCCACGGGGGCGGCGGGCGTATTCAGCGCCTTCTGCCAGGCACCGACCACAGCGCGGGCCCAGGCCTGGCGCTGGTCGCGGTAGCGCTGCCAGGTATCGCGCCGGTCCTGCATCTCGCGCGTCGTGCCGGTCTGGGCGATGAGCGCGTTGAGGAATTCCTGCAGGCTTTTGTCGAGCTGGGGAATCCCGCCGCACAGCCCCTGGACAAAACGCTGGCGCGCCAACGTGGCCAGCGGGTGCGAGGGGGCGTTCGGGGGGAGCGGCATGGCCGGTGATCCTGGCGGCTAGTGCATCAGACGACGGCACCTGCGTTCGGATCGTTGGGGTCGCCGCCCTCTTCCTTCTTGCCGGTCTTCACCAGGTCTTCGCGCTTGACGCCCAGCCACATGGCGATGGCCGCGGCCACGAACACCGAGGAGTAGATGCCGAACAGGATGCCGATGGTCAGCGCCAGCGCGAAGTAGTGCAGGCTCGGGCCGCCGAAGAAGAACATCGAGAGCACCATTGCCTCGGTCGAGGCGTGGGTGATGATGGTGCGGCTCATGGTGGAGGTGATGGCGTGGTCGATCACCTCGGCCGTGCTGAGCTTGCGGAACTTGCGGAATGCCTCGCGGATACGGTCGAAGATCACCACCGACTCGTTCACCGAATAGCCCAGCACCGCCAGCACGCCCGCCAGCACCGAGAGCGAGAACTCCCACTGGAAGAACGCGAAGAAGCCCAGGATGATGACTACGTCGTGCAGGTTGGCGATGATGGCCGCGACGCCGAACTTCCACTCGAAGCGCAGCGCCAGGTAGATCACGATGCCCAGCACCACCATGCCCAGCGCCATCAGGCCGCCGTGCACCAGTTCCTCGCCCACCTGCGGGCCGACGAATTCGGTGCGGCGCAGCTGCACGCTGTCGTCCTGCCCCTTGAGGGCGGCCAGCACCTGCTCGCTCTGCTGGGCCGAGGTCACGCCCTTCTGCACCGGCAGGCGGATCATCACGTCGCGCGAGGTGCCGAAGTTCTGCACCACCACGTCGGAGTAGCCCAGCCCGGCCACCGTCTCGCGCACCTTGGCGACGTCGGCGGTCTGCGTGTAGGCCACTTCCATCACGGTGCCGCCCGTGAACTCCACCGACAGGTGCAGCCCGCGCGTGACGAGGAAGAACACCGCCAGCGCGAAGGTGATGAAGGACACCGCGTTGAGCACCAACGCGTACTTCATGAACGGGATGTCTTTTTTGATGCGGAAGAATTCCATGGTCTTCCCCTTCTTCAGTTATTGCTGCCGCGCGCGGCCACGGAGCGCATCTCGGAGGCGTCGTCGGGCTTCCACACCTGGCCGATCGCCACGCTCTTGAGCTTCTTGCGGCGGCCGTACCAGAGGTTGACCAGCCCGCGCGAGAAGAACACGGCCGAGAACATGCTGGTGAGGATGCCGATGCAGTGCACCACGGCGAAGCCGCGCACCGGACCGGAGCCGAAGGCCAGCAGCGCCAGGCCGGCGATCAGCGTGGTCACGTTCGAGTCCAGGATGGTGGCCCAGGCGCGCTCGTAGCCCGCGGCAATCGCCGCCTGCGGCGTCACGCCGGCGCGCAGCTCCTCGCGGATGCGCTCGTTGATGAGCACGTTCGAGTCGATGGCCACGCCCAGCGCCAGCGCCATGGCGGCGATGCCGGGCAGCGTCAGCGTGGCCTGCAGCATCGACAGGATGGCGATCAGCATCAGCACGTTGACCGACAGCGCGATGGTGGAGAACACGCCGAACAGCATGTAGTACACGCACATGAAGGCGGCGATCGCCACCAAGCCCCAGACCACGGAGTTGATGCCGCGCGCGATGTTGTCGGCGCCCAGGCTCGGGCCGATGGTGTATTCCTCGATGATCTCCATCGGCGCGGCGAGCGAGCCGGCGCGCAGCAGCAGCGAGGTGTCGTTGGCTTCCACGGTCGTCATGCGGCCGGAGATCTGCACGCGGCCGCCGCCGATCTCGGAACGGATCACGGGCGCCGTGACGACTTCGCCCTTGCCCTTCTCGAACAGCACGATGGCCATGCGCTTGCCGACGTTCTCGCGCGTGATGTCCTTGAAGATGCGCGAACCCTTGGCGTCGAGCACCAGGTTCACGGTGGGCTCCTGCGTCTGGCCGTCGAACCCGGGCTGGGCATCGGTGAGGTTCTCGCCCGTCAGCACCACCTGCTTCTTCACGATCACGGCCATGCCGTTGCGGTCGAGGTATTTTTCGTCGCCGAACGGCACCGGGCCGCTGCCCAGCTCGGCGGCGCGCGCCTCGGTGGATTCGTCCACCATGCGCACTTCCAGCGTGGCCGTGCGGCCCAGGATGTCCTTGGCCTTGGCCGTATCCTGCACGCCGGGCAACTGCACCACGATGCGGTCCAGCCCCTGCTGCTGGATCACCGGCTCGGCCACGCCCAGCTCGTTGATCCGGTTGTGCAGCGTGACCATGTTCTGCTTCAGCGCCTGCTCCTGCACCTTGCGCAGGGCCTCGGGCTTGATGGTGGCGCGCAGCTTGAAGCCGTCGCCGTCCGGGCCCGTGGTGGCCACCAGGTCGGGGAACTGGTCGGCCACCAGGTTGCGCGCGGCCGTCAGCGTGGCCTCGTCGCGCACCTTGATCTCCACGGCCTGGCCGTCGCGGCCGATGCCGCCGTGGCGGATGTTCTTTTCGCGCAGGCTGGTGCGCAGGTCACCGGCGAAGGATTCGGCCTTCTTGGTCAGCGCCGCCTGCATGTCCACCTGCAGCATGAAGTGCACGCCGCCGCGCAGATCCAGGCCCAGGAACATGGGCTGCGCGTGCAGGGCCTTGAGCCAGGCGGGCGAGCGCGAGACCAGGCCCAGCGCGATGATGTAGGGCGGGTCGCTGGCGTCGGGCACCAGGGCCTTCTGCAGCACGTCCTTGGCCTTGAGCTGGGTGTCGGGCGTGTCGAAGCGCGCGCGCACCGAGTTGCCGTCGAAGCCCACGCTGTCGGGCGTCACGCCCGCCGCCTTGAGCGCCTCTTCCACGCGGGCCTGGACGGCGGTATCGACCTTGATGGTGGCCTTGGCCGACGAGACCTGCACGGCAGGTGCCTCGCCGAAGAAATTGGGCAGGGTGTACAGCGCACCCACCAGCAGCGCGATGACCAGGATCGCGTACTTCCAGACCGGGTAACGGTTCATGATGGCGCTCTTAGCTCACTGGAGACAGTGTGGAGGAAGCGGCCGCCTGAGCGCCGCCCCCGGGGTCAACAAAACGGCGATTTACTTGATCGTGCCCTTGGGCAGCACCTGCGCCACGGCGCTGCGCTGGATCTGCACTTCCACGCCCTGGGCGATCTGGATGTACAGCACGCCCTCGGACAGGCGCGTCACCGTGCCCAGGATGCCGCCGGCCGTGGCCACTTCGTCGCCCTTGGAGAGGGCGTCGATCATGCTGCGGTGTTCCTTCTGGCGCTTCATCTGCGGACGGATCATGACGAAGTACAGCACCACGAACATCAGCACCAGCGGCAGCATGCCCGTGAGCTGGGACATCATGTCGCCGCCGCCGGAAGCGGCTGCGGGCGCGGTCTGTGCAAAGGCAGAGGAAATAAACACGGGAATAACTCCACAACGGATGTGTAAGACAAAAAGGGCTTGCCCCAGGCCATGGGCGGGGCAGGGTAACAGAGCATTGTATGCGGCACCAGTTCCCCGGCCCCGGCGCCCTGGCGCAACTTCGGGGGATTTCCCGTTTCAAGCAAAAAGAGCTGCCAGCGCCTGTCTGGCAAGCGCTGGCAGCTCTTTATTCGATAGCAAATGGTCAGGCCGAAGCGCGCGCGCCCTGGCGCCATTGCTGCATCAGGCGCTCCCATTGGGCGCGCGCGGCCTTCAGGTGGCGCTCCTTCACGTGGCCAAAGCCGCGGATGTCTTCGGGAATGCGGGCGATCTGTACCGCCAGCGCCAGGTTGCCGGCGTTCAGGCCGGCCAGCAGCTCCTCGATGCAGGCGCGGTACTCGGCGATCAGCGCGCGCTCGGTGCGCCGCTCCTCGGTCTTGCCGAAGATGTCCAGCGCGCCGCCGCGCAGGCCCTTCATGCGCGCCAGCCAGGTGAAGGCGGTGCGCATCCAGGGGCCGTAGGGCTGCTTGACCAGCTCGCCCTTGTCGTTGCGCTTGGCGGTCAGGGGCGGCGCCATGTGGTGCACCACGCGGTAGTCGCCCTCGAACATGCCGGCCAGCTTCTGCGTGAAGGCGGGGTCGGTGTGCAGGCGCGCCACTTCGTATTCATCCTTGTAGGCCATGAGCTTGAACAGGTAGCGCGCCACGGCCTCGCTCAGGCGGGTGCCGCTGTCCAGGCGGGCCTCGGCGGCCTGCACCTGGTCCACGAAGGCCTTGTACTGCGCGGCGTAGGCGCCGTCCTGGTAGCCCGTGAGGAATTCCACGCGCTTGGCCACCATTTCGGCCAGCCCCGGCTTCTTGACGAACTGGATGACCTGCGCGGCCTGCTGGGCTGACGAAAAAAGCGCCTGCACGGCCGCGAGGTCGTGCGCGCAGCGGCGGCCCCACTCGAACGCGGCCTGGTTGTTCTCCACCTGCACGCCGTTGAGCTCCATGGCGCGCATCAGCGCGGCGCGGCCCAGCGGGATGCGGCCCTTCTGCCACGCGTAGCCCAGCAGCAGCGGGTTGGTGTAGATGCTGTCGCCCAGCAGGTGCACGGCGGCCTGCTCGGCGTCGAACGCGCCCACCAGCCCGGCGCCCACGGCCGAGGCGATGGCGTTTTCGCAGTGGCCGCCGGGGAACTGCCAGTCCGGGTTGGTCACGAAGGCCGCCGTGGGCGTGCCATGCGTGTTCAGCGCCACGAAGGTGCGGCCCGCGCGCATGGCGGCCTGGGTGGTCTTGTGCGCGGCGACGATGACGTCGCAGCCGATCACCAGGTCGGCCTTGGCCGTGTCCACCTTGGTGGTGTGGATGGCCTCGGGGCGGTTGGCGATCTGGATGTGGCTCCAGGTGGCGCCGCCCTTCTGGGCCAGGCCGGCGGCGTCTTGCGTGATGACGCCCTTGCCTTCCAGGTGCGCGGCCATGCCCAGCAGCGAGCCGATGGTGATGACGCCCGTGCCGCCCACGCCGGCCACGACGATGCCCCAGGCTTGCTCGGCCAGCGGCAGCGTCGGCTCGGGGATGCCGGGCAGCGCCGACAGGTCGCCCTTCTTCTGCCTGGCGGGCTTCTTCAGCGTGCCGCCTTCGACGGTGACGAAGCTCGGGCAGAAGCCGTTGACGCAGGAGAAGTCCTTGTTGCAGCTGTTCTGGTTGATGCGGCGCTTGCGGCCGAACTCGGTCTCCACCGGCTCCACCGACAGGCAGTTGGACTGCACCGAACAATCGCCGCAGCCCTCGCACACCAGCTCGTTGATGACCACGGTCTTGTCGGGCGTGGCCAGGCTGCCGCGCTTGCGGCGGCGGCGCTTCTCGGTGGCGCAGGTCTGGTCGTAGATGATGGCGCTGCAGCCCTTGATCTCGCGGAATGCGCGCTGGATGCGGTCCAGCTCGCTGCGGTGGAACACCTCGATGCCCGGCGGCAGGTCGTTCAGCAGCTCCGGGTGGCCCGCGCGCGCGCTGTTGGCCGGGTGGGTGCGGCCCTGGTACTTGGCTGGCTCGTCGGTCACCACCACCAGCTTGACCACGCCCTCGGCGCGCAGGCTGTGCGCGATCTGCGCCACCGAGTGGCCCTCGGGGCGCTCGCCCACGGTCTGGCCGCCGGTCATGGCCACGGCGTCGTTGTAGAGGATCTTGTAGGTGATGTTGGCGCCCGAGGCGATGCTCTGGCGGATCGCCAGCAGCCCGCTGTGGAAGTAGGTGCCGTCGCCCAGGTTGGCGAACACGTGCGCGGTCTTGGAAAACGGCGCCTGCCCCACCCAGGTCACGCCCTCGCCGCCCATCTGCGTGAAGGTGCTGGTGCTGCGGTCGGGCATCCACGTGGTCATGTAGTGGCAGCCAATGCCGGCCACGGCGCGCGAGCCCTCGGGCACGCGCGTGCTGGTGTTGTGCGGGCAGCCGCTGCAGAACCACGGCTGGCGGTCGCCCGTGGCGGCGGCCGGGGTGGCCTGCAGGGCCTGCTCGCGCGCGGCGATCACGGCCAGGCGCTGGTCCATGCGCGCCACGATGTCCTGCGGCACGCCCAGCTTCTTCAGCCGCTTGGCGATGGCCTGGGCGATGATGGCCGGCGTCAGGTCGGCCTTGGGGCGCAGCAGCCAGTTCTGGCTCGGGTTGGGCATGCTCCATTCGCCGCCCGAGTTGTCGCCCTCCTGCTCGTCGAACTTGCCCAGCACGTTGGGGCGCACGTCGGCGCGCCAGTTGTACAGCTCCTCCTTGAGCTGGTACTCGATGACCTGGCGCTTTTCCTCCACCACCAGGATTTCCTGCAGCCCTTGCGCGAAGTCGCGCGTGATGGTGGCCTCCAGCGGCCACACTACGTTCACCTTGTGCACGCGGATGCCGAGCTGGCGGCAGGTGTCGTCATCCAGGCCCAGGTCCACCAGCGCCTGGCGCATGTCGTTGTAGGCCTTGCCGCTGGCGATGATGCCGAAGCGGTCGTTCTGGCCCTGGATGACGTTGTAGTTGAGCCGGTTGGCACGCACGTAGGCCAGCGCCGCGTACCACTTGTAGTCCATCAGGCGCGCTTCCTGCTCCAGCGGCACGTCGGGCCAGCGGATGTGCAGGCCGCCCGGCGGCATCTGGAAGTCCTCGGGCAGCAGGATCTTCACGCGGTGCGGGTCGATGGCGACGCTGCTGGAGGACTCGACCACCTCCTGGATCGTCTTGAGCCCCGACCACAGGCCCGAGAAGCGGCTCATGGCGAAGGCGTGCAGCCCCATGTCCAGGATGTCCTGCACGCTCGACGGGAAGAACACCGGCAGGCCGCAGGCCTTGAAGATGTGGTCGCTCTGGTGCGCCGCCGTGCTGCTCTTGCTGATGTGGTCGTCGCCCGCCACCGCGATCACCCCGCCATGCTGGGCCGTGCCGGCCATGTTGGCGTGCTTGAACACGTCCGAGCAGCGGTCCACGCCCGGCCCTTTGCCGTACCAGATGCCGAACACGCCGTCGTACTTCTTCTGGTCGGGGTACAGGTCGAGCTGCTGCGTGCCCCACACGGCGGTGGCGCCCAGCTCCTCGTTCACGCCGGGCTGGAAGACGATGTGGTGCTCGGCCAGGTGCTTGCGCGCGCTCCACAGAGCCTGGTCGTAGGTGCCCAGGGGAGAGCCGCGGTAGCCACTGATGAAGCCGCCGGTGTTCAGCCCCGCGGCGGCATCGCGCTCGCGCTGCAGCATGGGCAGGCGCACCAGGGCCTGCACGCCGCTCATGAAGGCACGGCCTTCGGAAAGTGTGTACTTGTCGTCGAGCGTGACGGTTTCGAGCGCGCGGCGGACGTGCTCGGGCAGCGGGGCATTCATGGTTTTGTCTCCATCGTGGTCGAAAAGGCCGCTTCTTGTGGCGGCGGCCCTGCAGGGCGCGCCCCGCGGGTAGCGTGGCGCACGCCGTGGAGTGTAGGCCCGCCGTGCAGATATGTCTTTGCTTTCTTTGCGTACTTTGGGCTATCTTCGGAAAGAATCTTTCCTTAAATGGTCCTTAATTGAACACACTCGACAAATTCGACGTCGCCATCCTGCACGAGCTGCAGGCCGATGCGCGCCTCACCAACGCCGAACTGGCCCAGCGCGTGGGCCTGTCGGCCGCACCGTGCTGGCGGCGCGTGCGCGCGCTGGAGGAGGCCGGCTTCATCAAGGGCTACCACGCCGAGATCGACCGCCACCGGATCGGCCTGGGCGTGCTGGCCTTCGTGCGCCTGGACGCCACGCGCAACCACGCCAGCCTGGCGCGCGAGATGGAGGAGGCCATCCGCCAGATCCCCGAAGTGGTGTCGTGCCACTACATCAGCGGCACCGGCACGTTCGAGCTGCAGGTGGTGGCGCGCGACCTGGACAGCTTTTCGCAGTTCGCCCGCAACGTGCTGCTCAACCTGCCCCATGTGCAGGACATGCACACCAGCTTTTCCCTGGGCGAGGTCAAGGCCGGCGGCGCGCTGCCGCTCAAGCACCTGGCGTCTGCCAAATCCTGATTGCTATGGATTGAATAGCTTCCAGCGCTTGCTGCATAAGCGCTGGGGGCCGATTTCACTCAAATTCCGCGGCGCCGGCAAAGCTGCGCTGCAGGATCCCCAGCAGCATGGCGCGCAGCAGCGCCGGCAGGGCCGTATCGGCGGCGGGCGCCTGCAGCGCCGCCGCCAGACCGGCCTCGTGCGCGGCCACTGTGCCGGTGACCTCGGCCTGCCAGCGGCGGGCCAGCCCGGGGGCCTCGTGCGCGGGCACGCGGGCCTGGTGGGCGATGGCCAGGTAGTGCGCGCAGGCCGCCTCGGCCGCGTGGCGCAGCAGCGCCTGCCGCCCCTCGTCCTTCTTCTGGAACGCGCGCACGGCCCATGCCGTGGTGCCGCCCAGCAGCGCGCCCAGGGCCGTGCCCGCGCCCAGCGTCAGGCCGCCCGTGCCCAGGTCGATCAGCGCGCCCGCCTTGGCCCCCGCGGCCGCGCCGGCGGCGGCGCCCGCCGACGTGCCCAGGGCCAGGGCCGTGCCGTCGGCGTGGCGGGGCGCGGGCAGTGGCGCGTGCCCCGCCACCGGCGCTGCGGGCGCCAGGCCGTGCAGGGCGCGCAGCGCGGCGTCGAGCGCCTGCACCTGCTGCGCATACGGGGCGGCCGCGTCGCCGGGGGGCAGGCTGGCGCAGGCGCGCAGGTGCTGCGCAAGCGCCTGCACGGACTGGTCGAAGCGCCGCGCATTGCGCTCCACCCAGGCCGCGCGCAGGCGCGCCAGGGCGGGGCGGTGCGCGGGCAGGGCGGCGTCCAGCCGGTCGAACAGGGCGGGCTCCAGCACCCAGCTGGCGCCAAAATCCTCCCAGCGCAGCGCAAGCCGGGGCGCGGCCTGCCATGCGGGCGGGGGCGCGCCGCCGCCCCAGGCCAGCACGGCGTCCACCGGCTCGCTGGCGCAGGTGAACCGCAGGCGGTCGCCGTGCGCGCTCTGCACGTCCTGCAGGACCTGGGCCTGCGGGCCCTGCAGGCCGATCACCCAATCGCCCGGCAGGCTGGCGCGCAGGGCGTCGAAGGCGGCGCTCTCCAGGTCGATGCGGCCCTGCCAGTGTGCCCCGCGCCAGTGCGCCCAGGCCGCCAGGGCCAGGCGCGGCAGCACCACGGCGAGCAGCAGCAAGCCCACGTACATCCACACCCAGCGGCTGCCCGCCGTGCCCTCGCCCGCGAAGTTCTGCGCGGCCGCGATCTCCGGCAGCGTGAACGGCGCCAAGCCGAACAGCGCGGTGAGCGGCCAGAACAGCACGGCGGCGATGGCGTGCACCTGCGTGGCGTCGAGAAACGTGCTCTCCCACCCGAACTGGTAGCGCACCACCAGCCCGCGCAACAGCAGCGACAGCGCGATGCCCGCGCCCCAGGCGGCGGCGCACAGGTGCAGCACGCAGGCGGTGCGCTGCCGCAGCGCGCCGGCCGCGTGCGCGAGCCAGCGGGCGTGGAAGTCCGCCGCGATGCGCGCCGCCAGCCCGCGCGGGCCGCCGGGGCGGCCGATGTGGCCAAGCCCCTGCAGCCACGCACAGGGCTGGGGCCGGGGCGGGCGCCATGCCTGCCACGCGACCAGCAGGTACACGGCCATGTTCCACGCCAGCACGAGGAGCAGCGGCGGCGAGAGCAGATCCACCCGGTGCGCGTTGGCGATGCGGTCGATGGCCAGCCCCAGCAGCAGCGCCGCCAGCGGCAGGCCGCGCGCCAGCCAGCGCCAGCGCGCGCCGGGCTGGCGCAGCGCGGCCACGGTGGCGTCGCGGGCGCTGGCGTGTTCGGCGATGGCGGCGGCGCGCTGCAGCACCACATCGCCCACGCCCACGCGCTGCACGCCGCGCGCACGGGCGGCGGCCACGGCGCTGCGCGTGGCCTCCTCCAGCGCGGGCTGGCTGACCAGGGTGCGCCCGCTGTCCGTGTGCTCGATGGCCTGGGCGAGCAGCACGGTGCGCAGCTGGGGCCCGGTCACGCGCATGAATGCTCCTGATTCAGTAGCTTTTGGCGCTTGCTGCATAAGCGCTGGAGGCCGATTTGGCCATTATTTAGGCCACAGCGCCCACAGGCGCAGCCCCTGCTTGAGCCGCCCGGCCACGTCGCCGGCCTCGGGGCCCCAGCCGGTGAAGAAGTCCGCCCGCACCGCGCCCACGATGGCGCTGCCCGTGTCCTGCGCCATCACCAGGCGCGCCAGCTGCACCTGCGGGCCGCTGGAGGCCAGCCACACCGGCGTGCCGTAGGGAATGCTCTGCCGGTCCACGGCGATGGAGCGCCCGGGGGTCAGCGCCACGCCCTGCGCTCCCTTGGGGCCGAAGGCGGCGTCCAGGCCGTCGAGCGGTTCCTCGCGGAAGAACACGTAGCGCGGGTTGCTCCACAGCAGCTCGTTCACGCGCTGCGGGTTGGCGGCGAGCCAGGCCTTGATGCCGGGCCAGGTGGCATCGCGCGTGGCGCCCTGGTCGAGCAGCCAGCGGCCCACGCTCTGGTAGGGGTGGTCGTTGGTGCCGGCGAAAGCCAGGCGCACCAGGCGCTGGCTGCCGTCGGGCTCGGTCACGCGCAGCCGGCCCGAGCCCTGGATGTGCAGCACCAGCGCGTCCACCGGGTCGCGCAGCCAGGCGATGGCGCGCCCGGCGAGCGCGGCCTGGGCCTCGGGCTGCGTCTCGATCTGCTGGCGCGTGTACCAGGGCTTGCGCTCGAAGCTGGCCGGCAGCCGGTACAGCGGCACGTTGAAGCCGTTGCCGGGCAGGCGCGCGGCGTCCATCAGCGGCTCGTAGTAGCCGGTGAGTAGCCCGTCGGCGCGGCCGTCGAAGGACTCGATGCGGTAGGGCTGCAGCCGCGCCACCATCCAGGCGCGCTGCTCCTCGGCGCTGGCGATGGACAGGCGCCGCACCTCGGCGCACAGCGGTGCGAACGCGGGCGCGGGGCGCTCGCAGCCCTTGATCCAGGCATTCCAGGCCTCGTGCAGCGCGTCGCTGTCGAAGCCGGGCAGTTCCGACCAGTGCACCGGCACCCAGCGGCTCTTGCCCTGGGCCAGCGGCGGCGGCAGCGGCCCGGTGTCGCCGGGCACGGGCGCCACGGGCGCGGGCATGCCGGCCGGGGGCTGCTGGGGCGCGGGCGGCGGCGGGGTGGAGCAGGCCGCCAGCGTTCCTACAATCAGCGTCGTCAGGACAACGCGCAGGGGTCGGGAAATCATGGGCTGGATTGTGCTTGAAGCCTTGCTGGCGCTGGCGCTGCTGCTGGGCATCGTGTGGTGGACCATGTTCGCGGGACGGCGCCGGGGCGAGCCGCCGCGCGCGCCGGAGGACGGGCCGAAGGACGGACCGGACGGACCGTGAAGCGGCGGCCACGCCCCTGCGCCATTGCAAACAATGCTGCGCCCTGCGTGCAGAGTGCGCGGGCGCTGCCGATAATGGGGCGTTCCTCTTCACTTTTGCAAAGGAAGCCTCATGCGTACTTCTCATCGTTCCCTTCTGGGTGTCGCCGCGGCCGTCGTGCTGCTCAGCGGCTGTGCCAACATGTCCGATACCCAGCGCCGCACGGCCACCGGCGCGGGCGTGGGCGCCGTGGCGGGTGCCGTGGTGGGCGCGGCCACGGGGGGCAGCGTGGGCACGGGCGCGGTGCTCGGCGCGGGCGTGGGCGCCCTGGGCACCTACATCTGGTCGCAGCACATGGAGCAGCAGCGGCGCGACATGGAGCAGGCCACACAGGGCACTGGCGTGGGCGTGGTGCAGACGGCCGACAACCAGCTCAAGCTCGATATTCCGAGCGACATCTCGTTCGACACCGGCCGCTCCGACATCAAGGCCAACTTCGCCCCCATCCTCGAGCGCTTCGCCGACGGCCTGCGCAACAACCCCAACGCCGAGGTGCGCATCGTCGGCCACACCGACAGCACGGGCAGCGACGCCATCAACAACCCGCTGTCGCTGGCGCGCGCCGAGAGCGCGCGCAACTTCCTCACCCTGCGCGGCGTCAGCGGCGCGCGCATCCAGGTCGAAGGCCGTGGTTCGCACCAGCCGGTCGCCAGCAACGACACCCTGGACGGCCGCGCGCGCAACCGCCGCGTCGAGATCTACGTGGGCGAGCGTCCGCGCGGCTGATCGCCGCCATCTTGGCGCAGGACGTTGGCCAGTTCCACGGCCGACTTGACCTGCATCTTGTCGAAAACGCGCGCACGGTGCACTTCCACCGTGCGCACGCTGATGCCCAACTGGTCGGCGATGAGCTTGTTGGGCAGCCCCTGCGCCACCAGCTGCATCACGTCGCGCTCGCGCTCGGTCAGCTCGGTCAGGCGCGCGGCCAGCGCGGCCTGCGCGCGCTGGGCCGCGAGCTGGGCACCGGAGGCGCGCAGGGCCTGCTCGATGCGGTCCACCAGGGCGTTGTCGGAAAAGGGTTTCTCGTAGAAACCGAAGGCGCCGCGCTGCACCGCGTCCACGGCCGTGCGCACGTCGGCATGGCCGGTCAGGAAGATGACCGGCAGCGTGGCCAGCGCGCCCTGGGCGAGCAACTGCTCGAACAGCGCCAGCCCGCTCAGGGCGCCCATGCGGATGTCCAGCAGCAGGCAGGCGCTGTGGCGCAGCGGCGCGCGCGCCTGCAGCGCCGCCGCGAAGGCTTCGGCGCTGTCGAAGGACTCGCTGTGCAGGCGGCGCGAGCGCAGCAGCCAGGCCAGCGCCTCGCGGACGGCGGCGTCATCGTCCACGATGAAGACGCAGGCGGTGTTCAGGGGCTCCATGGCGGGCTCATTCGGGTAGGTTGCGGGACTGCCCGGCGGGCAGCGTGAAGAGAAAGACCATGCCGCGCGGCGCGTTCGCCGCGAACCGTATCACGCCGCCATGCTGCTCGACCACCGTGCGGCACAGGTTCAGGCCCAGGCCGGTGCCTTGCGCGCGCGTGGTGAAGAACGGCGTGAACAGCTGGGCCGCCACCTCGGGGGCGATGCCCTTGCCGCCATCGACGACCACGAATTCCAGCCATGCGCTCTGCGCGCCGGGCAGCGCGGCGCGCACCTGCAGCTCCAGCACCCGCGTGTCGGGGGGCGTATCTTCCATGGCCTGGATGGCGTTGCGCGCCAGGTTGAGCAGCACCTGCTCGACCATGGTGCGCTCGCACAGCGCCGGGGGCAGCCCCGGCTCCACGCTGCTGACCAGGCGCACGCCGTTGGCGCGCGCCTGCAGGTGGATCAGCGGCAGCACGGCGCCCAGCAGCGCCTCGGCGGCCACGGGCTCGCGCGCCTGGCCGCGCCGGCGCACCAGGTTGTGCACGCCCTGCACCACGCGGCCCGCGCGTGCGGCCTGGTCCGCGATGTGCTGCACGGCGCTGCGCAGGTCCTGCAGCGGTGCACTGCGCGTACCAGCGTCGCCGCCGTCGCTGGCGCCGCCAGGGGCCAGCAGGTTGAGCGCGCCGGTGGCGTAGCTCGATATCGCGGCCAGGGGCTGGTTGATCTCATGGCTCAGGAGCGAGGCCATTTCCCCCACCGTGGCGAGGTGGGCCGTCGCCTCCAGCCGCTCCTGCGCGGCGCGCGACTGCGCCTCGACGCGCCGCTGCTCGCTCACGTCCAGCACCGCGCTCATCCAGCCCTGGTGCTGGCCTTGCGCGTCGAGCAGCGGGGTCTCGAAAATGAGCACGTCCAGGCGCGTGCCGTCCTTGCGCTGGTATTGCGCCTCCAGGCCCTCGTGCGCCGTTTGCGGCGAGCGCCTGTGCAGGCTCTGCTGGTACATCGCGGCCAGCTCGGGGGGCCAGTAGGGCGCGGGCATGCCGCGCCCCAGCAACTCCTGGGCGGAAAAGCCGACCATGGCGCAAAAGGCCTGGTTCACGTAAGTCACCCGGCCGCCCAGATCGCGTGCGCGCAGCCCCGCGACCAGCGATTCCTCCATGGCCTGGCGAAACGCCAGCGCCTCGCCCAGCTCGCGTTCCGCATGCAGGCGCCGCCGGTTGTCGCGCACCAGCATGGCCACCACGCCGGCCAGGGCCACGGCCATCGCGGCCACCAGGGCCGTGACCAGGGAGGGAAACAGGTGGGGTTCGCTGTGCCAGCCGTCCATGCGCAGCACCAGCGCCGTGCCGTTGAGGTTCAGCAGTTGCTGCGTGGTGAACAGGCGCGCGCTGCGCTGCGTCGCGCCGATCAGCGCCAGGCGGGTGCCGTCGGGGTCGGTGAAGGAGACCTCCTGGTTGCCCGCGAGGTTGTGGCTGGTGGTGGCCGAAAGGAGGTCCTGAAGGGCATAGGTGGCGACGATGAAGCCTTCCATGCGGCCGTTCGCCGCCGCCAGGGGCAGGCACAGCTCCAGCAGCTCGGCCCCCAGGCCGTCGCTGTAGGGCTGGAAATAGCTGCCCGCGTATGCCGGCGTGGCCAGGCGGCGGGCGTTGGCGCAGGCCATGGCGGCGCTGCCGTGCGGGTCTTCGCGGGTGGCGGCGCTCCAGTCGATGGGGTGGTAGGGCGACTGGGCCTGGGCCAGCGAGTGCAGATCCGCGCCGCGCCACTCGATGCGCACCAGCTCGCGCTGGGCCTGCAGCAGCGCTGCGGCCTGCTCCTGCCAGGCTGCGTTCGGCGCCGCGCCGGTGCCCAGCACCGCCAGGCTTTGCTGGTTTCGCGCCAGGGCGAAACGGATGTCAGCGATGGCGGTGGCCGCGTCCCTTGCCAGGCGCTCCTGGATCTGCCCGGCCTCGTGGCGCCCGGCCAGCCATACCAGCGTGGCCAGCATGCAGGCCAGCAGCAGCACCAGCGCGGCCCACAGCGACCAGCGGTGCCATGACGGCAGGGCTGTGCGCCGCGCGCTCACAGGATGCGGTGCTCCCGCGCGGGCAACTGCTGGCGCCAGGCCTGCATGCGCGGGCGCTCCAGCGTGCCCAGCACCACGCCCGGGCCCTGCGCCTGCTGCGCCTGCACCTGGCCCCAGGGGTCGATGCACATGCTGTGGCCCCAGGTGCGGCGGCCGTTCTCATGCTGGCCGCCTTGCGCCGGGGCCAGCACGTATGCCAGGTTCTCGATGGCGCGCGCGCGCAGCAGCAGCTCCCAGTGCGCCTGCCCCGTGGTGTAGGTGAAGGCGCTGGGCACGAGCAGCAGGTCGGCCCCGGCCTGCGACAGCGCGCGGTACAGCTCGGGAAAGCGCAGGTCGTAGCACACGGAAAGACCCACGCGCCAGAGGCTGCCGTCGCGCGCGCCGATGTCCAGCGTGACGGGCTGGCGCCCCGCGGCGACGACGCGGGCCTCTTCGTAGCGCTCGCGCCCGTTCTCGAACTGGAACAGGTGGATCTTGTCGTAGCGCGCCACCCGCTCGCCCGTGGGGGCGAACGCCAGGCTGCTGTTGGTGACCCGTGTGGCGTCGCCGGTGCGCAGCGGCAGCGTGCCGCCCACGATCCACAGCCCCAGCGTGCGCGCCGCATCGGCCAGGAAGTCCTGCACCGGCCCGCTGCCCAGCGGCTCGGCCTGGGCCAGCTTGTCCTGGTCGCCGTGGCCCATGGCGGCGAAGTACTCGGGCAGCACGGCCAGTTCCGCGCCGGCATCGCGCGCCTGCGCGAGCAGGCCGCGCGTCTGCGCCAGGTTGGCTGCGAGGCTGGCGCCCGAGACCATTTGCACTGCGGCGATTTTCATTCGTTCTCTCCTTTGCCGGGGCTGCCCGGCGCATCCTTGCGCCGCTGCAGGCGCACCACGCGCGGGTCGTCCCAGCTGCCTTCGATGCGGAATTCCTGCGTGGCGGCGGAAATCAGGGGGCCGCGCAGGAACACCTGCGCCAGGAAGCTGCCCAGGCCGATCACCGGATTGATGGCCGTGGCCACGAGCGAGGCCGTCATGGCGTTGATCTCGGGCACCACGACCACGTGCAGATTCTGCGTCTCGTGCTGGATGTCGGCCTGGCCCTCCATGAGCACGGCGGCATTCACGCCTTTCATCTGCAGGTTGTTGGTGAGGGCCACGCCGCGCTCGATGCGCACGTCGCCGCGCACGAAGTCGAAGGCGAAACCCTCGCTGAACACGTCGCGGAAGTCCAGCGTGAGGCGCCGCGGCAGCGATTGCAGGCTGAGCACGCCCAGCAGCTTGGCCAGCCCTGGATCGGCCTTGAGGAACTGGCCGCTTTCCATATCGACATGCAGCTGCCCGGTCATGGAGCGGTAGTCGGGGTTGATGGGCGAGCCGACCCAGGCCACCTGCCCTTCCAGACGGCCCTTGCCCTTGCGCACCACGCCCGGCATGCCCAGGCGTCCCAGCAGCTCGCCCGCGTCGTTGATGTCCAGGCGCATGTTCATCACCGTGCGGCGTTCGGGCGCATGGCGCGCGCCCTCGCCCGCCAGCAGGGCCCAGTTGCCGCTGCCGGTGAATTGGGCCTCGGGCGTGCGCAGGTTGAACTTGGCCAGGCGCCATTCGCGCGGCGCGTGGTCGCCGCCGCCGCGGTTCTGCGCCTCGATCTCCAACTGGCCCAGGCGGCGTCCGCCCAGCTCGAAGTCCTGCACCACGATGTCCAGTGCCGGCAGCGTGCCGGGCTGCTCGTCGAGCAGCGTGTCCACGGCCGTGGCTGAGCTCTGCGGCAGCGCCAGGCGTGCCAGGCGCGCATGAAGGCGGCCCGCCGGGTCGCGCGCCGAGCCCGGGTGGTATTGCACGTGGCCGGAGAGCTCGCGCGCGTCCAGGCTGGCCTGCCAGGCGCCGCCGTCCTGTGTTGCCCCCACGACCAGGTCGTGCAGCGTGCGTCCGTCCAGGGTCACCTGGTCCGCCCGCAAGGCCAGGCGGGTCGGCAGGTAGTCCTGCATGGCGGGCGCTTGCGTGCCCTGCAAGCCCCGGGTGTTGCCCGCCAGCTCCTCGGCCAGGTTCTGCCAGGCGTCCACGTCGAGGTGGCCCAGCCGGGCGTTGGCCGCCACCCCGGCCGCAGGCAGGCCGGGCGCGTCGCCCGTGCCCACGCCGATGCTGCCGCCCAGCACCTGCGGCTGCGCGCCGCCGAGGTCGCGCAGGTACTGCGCCTTGCCCAGGGCGCCCAGGTCCAGCGTCAGCAGGTCCTGCAGCGGCGCCTTGCCGCCGGGGGCCGCGGCTTCGCGCGTGAGCTGCCTGTCGAAGCGCAGGGGCTGGCTGGCCTCGGCCGCCTTGTTCAGCGGCGCGGGCAGCGCCAGCGCCATGCCCTGCAGCGCCGTCGTCACCTGCAGCTCGGGAACGCCGCGGCGCACGGCCAGCGCGAACTGGTAGGGCGTGCTGCCGTTGGCATGCTGTGCCAGGCGGGCCAGCAGGCCCAGTTCGTGCGCCTGGCGCAGCCCTTCGGCCGTGGCGAGGCCCTGGGCCCGCACCTGCACGGGGGCGTCGGCGCCGCGCATGCCCCCTTCCAGGCGCACCTCCCCGCCCAGCGCCTGCGCGCGCACCCCGGCCAGGGCGAAGCCGGTGTCGCTGAACTGCACGGCGCCGCGCACGCGCGACAGCACCGGCGCGTCGGGCGTGATCTGCACCTCGTTGCTGCCCGAGAAGGCCACGTTGCCCTGCACGCGCGAAGCGTGGATCTGGCTGACCGGCAACGCCAGCTTCAGCTGCACCTCGGCCTGGCCGCTGCCCTTGGCCTGGTCGAGGGCATGCGTGGTGAGGGCCGCGATGGGGGAGTGCGCCACCACCGACAGCATGTCCGCCAGCGGGCCGCGCCCCTGTGCCTGGACGGCGACCTCGGTGTGCATCAGGTTGGGAATCTGCGCCTCGATCTGCCCCATGCGCAGTTGCGGCGTGCCCTGGAAACTGGCGCTGGCCTTGCGTACCGCCATGCTGTAGCGGTCGAACACCAGCTCGCCCGAGAGCTGCGTCAACGCGGGCCAGGGCGGCTCGCCCGCGCCCTGCAGGCGTGGCGGCACGTAGGCGTAGGTGGCGTTCTGGATCTTCGCCGCGATGTGGAATTCCCCCTGCTCCGGCCGCTCGAAAGGCAGGTCGTGCAGGTCGCCGCGCACCTTGAAGCGCACCTGGCTGGACGTGCCCGCCTGCACCGCGTCGCGCACGTAGTGGCGCACCTCGGCGTCGATGGACAGGGGCAGGTAGCGGTGCACGCGCGTGCCGTCGGCGCGCTGCAACTGGCCTTGCAGGTCCAGGATTCCGGGAAAGCGCGATTTGCCGGGCGAGCGGGCCGGGTCGCTGGTGCGCCAGTTGATCTGCGCCTGGCCTTGCGCGTCGGCATTCGCGAAACGCAGATCGGAGGCCTGTACCGCGATCTGCTCGCCCTGGAGGCTCCAGCGCACCGTGGCGGACAGGCGCTGCAGCGGCACCACCGCTTCCTCGAACACGCCCGGCAGCGCCAGCGCCCCTTGGGCGATGGCCAGTTGCGCCTTGCCGCCGCCCTGGTTCAGATCGAAGCTCACGCTGGCGCCGCGCAGGCCGAAGTCCTGCGGCTGGTAGCCGGGCGCGGCATCGGCCGGCGGCGCGGCCAGGGCCAGGTCCGTGGCGCGGCCCTTGATCTGGTACTGCTGCAGATGGGGCCATGGGCCCCGCCAGCGCGCGTCGATGTCCTGCACCAGCCCCCGCGGCGCATAGCGGCGCAGCGCGCCGTGGGCCTCGTCGCCCAGAGGCAATGCGCTGGCGATCTGGGCCAGCGCCGCCAGGTCGAGCCGGTCGGCGCGCAGCTCGCCTTGCGCCGGGTGGCTGCCGTCGGCCTGCGTCTGGCGCAGTGTCAGGTTGCCGCCGGGCCAGACCAGGCCGTCTTCGGTGGCGAACTGCAGCGATTGCGTGGCCAGCTCGAACCCTTCGTTCCAATGGCTGGCGCTGACGCGCCCGGCGACGCCGCGCAAGGCCAGGGGCGCCAGCTGCGCGCCCAGGGTGGCGTGCACGTCCGCCAGGCGCATGTCCACCGTGCCGCCGGTGGCCTGGCCGCGCTGCACGTCGATCCAGGCCCGCACCGCGCCGTGGCCGCGCGCCAGCGTGATGTCCCCCAGGTCGGCATGCTGGCGCAGTTGCGCCACGTCCACGCGCGGAAACAGGGCGTACAACTGCCCGCTCCAGCGTTCCCAGGCCCCGGCATGGGCGGACAGCAAGGGCTCGCGCAGCTGCCCCATCAGGGTGAAGCGCTCGCCCCAGTCGGGCGGCGGCGTGGCGTCGAGGCGCAGGCTGTGGCGCCAGCCGCGGTTGCGCAGCACGATGTCCACCGCCTCTAGGGCCAGCGGTGGGGCCGTGTGCAGGGCGTCGCTCCAGCGCACCGTGCCGCCGCGCACCACCACTTCGCCCTGGGAGAAAAGCCAGTCGGCCGCCCCGCCGTCGCTGGCGCCCCCGGGGGTGAAGGGCAGGCCGGCGATGAACAGCCGGCCGTCTGCGGCGCGCCGGACATCGAGCGCGGGCCGTTCGATGTACAGCTGCTCGAACCCCATGCGCAGCAGCGAGCGCGGCGACAGCGCCACCACCACGCGCGGCAGCTGCAGCGCGGCGCGCCCATCGGCGTCGAGCAGCGCCACGTCTTCCAGCTCGAACGATGGCACCAGCACCTCGGTGCGCGCGTGCAGGGCGCCGATGCGCACGGGTACCCCCAAGGCGCGCGCGGCGTAGGCTTCGAGCTGCGGGCGGAATTCGCCCACACGCGGCACAATCAGGCCGTGCAGCAGCCCCCACGCCACGGCCAGCAGCAGCCACATGCCCAGCAGCAAACCCAGGGCCCAGCGCGCGAAGCCGGCGACCCATCGCAGCAAACGGGGTGGGTGGGTGATCGATTCGGTCATGGCGCGCGGGAATGTGGCGGGAATTATCACCCGCGGCCCCGCGCCGTTTTCGTGCGTTCCCCCTTGTTGACAGGTCGTTTCCTTTCGTTGCCTCGCCTTTAAGAACGCATGCAGTCCGCCGATCTCTCCTCCCCCGCCGCGCCAGCGCCCGCTCCCGTGCAGGCCGCGCACTCCCGCTTCTTCCAGCGCCTGCACCGGCGCTACGCCGAGGAGCTGGCGCTGCTGCCGCCGGGGCCGCCGACGCGCGCGGCCATGGAGGCGGCGCTGGCGGTGCTCATGGCACGCGGCCCGGGCGGGGCGGCGGGCCTGGGCGCGGCGCTGCGCATCCTGCGCCAGATCGTCATGGAGCGCCTGATCGTGCTCGACTGCGACGGCCAGGCGCCGCTGGAGCAGATCACGCACGCCGTGACCGCGCTGGCCGAACTGGCGCTGGACCGCGCCTGCCAGCAGGTGCGCGCCGACCTCGACGAGCGCCATGGCGCGCCGCAGGGCCCGGGTGGGCGCGGCGTGCCGCTGTGGATCGTGGGCATGGGCAAGCTGGGCGCGCGCGAGCTCAACGTGTCGAGCGACATCGACCTGATCTACGTCTACGAGCAAGACGGCGAGACCGCCGGCCAGCCCGATGGGCGCGGCAAGCTCTCGCACCACGAATACTTCGCCCGGGCGGTGAAGGCCATCTACGGCCTGATCGGCGACACCACGGAGCACGGCTTCGTGTTCCGCGTCGATCTGGCGCTGCGCCCGCACGGCAACTCGGGCCCCCCGGCCGTCTCGCTGCAGGCGCTGGAGGAATACCTGCAGGTGCAGGGCCGCGAGTGGGAGCGTTTCGCCTGGCTCAAGAGCCGCGTGGTGGCGCCCCTGGAGAGCGTCAAGGGCCCCGAGGTGCAGGGCCTGCGCGGCGCGGTGCTGCCCTTCGTCTTTCGCCGCTACCTCGACTACAGCGTGTTCGACGCGCTGCGCGGGCTGCACCGCCAGATCCGCGACCACGCCATGCAGCGCAGCGCTGGCCGGCCCGAGCGCGCCAACGACGTCAAGCTCTCGCGCGGCGGCATCCGCGAGATCGAGTTCACCGTGCAGCTGCTGCAGGTGGTGCGCGGCGGCCAGTTCCCCGAGCTGCGCTGCCGCCCCACGCTGGAGGCCCTGCAGCGCCTGGCGCGCGCCGGCCTGATGCCGCAGGAGACGGCCGCGCAACTGGCCGCCGCCTATGTCTTCCTGCGCCGCGTCGAGCACCGCATCCAGTACCTGGACGACCAGCAGACCCATGTGCTGCCCACGCGCGACGACGACCTGGGCTGGATCGCCCGGACCCTGGGCCTGGACACCCGCACCTTCCTGCACCAGCTCGATGCGCACCGCGAGTTCGTGGCCCAGGAGTTCGACACCCTGCTGGGCGGCGCTGGCAAGAAGCAGTGCAGCAGCGGGGGCTGCGGCGGGCCGCGCGCGCAAGGCGACGCCGCGCCCGAACTCGACAGCCTGCTGGAGCAGCTCTCGGGCGGCTTCCAGGAGCGCGTGGCCCAGTGGCGCACGCACCCGCGCGTGCAGGCGCTGCGCGACGAGGCGCGCGCGCGCCTGCTGCGCCTGGTGCAGCGCACCGCCCAGTGGCTGCGCGAGGGCAGCGTGAGCGAGCAGGCCGCCGTGCGCCTGGTGGACTGGCTGGAGCCGCTGCTGCGCCGCGAGAGCTACCTGGCGCTGCTGCTGGAGCGCCCCTTCGTGCACGAGCGCCTGCTGCACCTGCTGGGCGCGGCGCGCTGGCCGGCGCGCTACCTGCTGCAGCATCCGGGCGTGATCGACGAGCTGGCGGGCGAGGCCCTGCTGGCCGAGCGCTTCGTGGCCCCGGATTTCGAGCACGAGCTGGAGCTGCGCCGCACCGCGCTGCGCTCCACCGGCGAGGACGACGACGAGAACCTGCTCGACCTGCTGCGCCGCGCCCACCATGCCGAGGTCTTCCGCACCCTGGCGCGCGACGTGGAAGGCCGCATGCGCGTGGAGCAGGTGGCCGACGACCTGTCGCTGCTGGCCGACAGCGTGCTGCGCGTGACCGCCCGGTGGTGCTGGGAGCGCCTGAAGACGCGCCACCGCGAGGTGCCGCAGTTCGCCATCATTGGCTACGGCAAGCTCGGCGGCAAGGAACTGGGCTACGGCAGCGACCTGGACATCGTGTTCGTCTTCGACGACGACGACGAGCGCGCCCCCGAGATCTATTCCGCCTACGTGCGCAAGCTCATCAACTGGCTCACGGTGAAAACCGGCGAGGGCGACCTGTTCGAGATCGACACCGCGCTGCGCCCCAACGGCAACTCCGGCCTGCTGGTGACCAGCTTCACCGCCTATGCCGACTACCAGCAGCAGCGCGGCAGCAACACCGCCTGGACCTGGGAGCACCAGGCCATGACGCGCGCGCGCTTCGTGCTCGGCAGCGAGGACCTGCGCGCGCGCTTCGACGCCGTGCGCGAGGCCGTCATCACCGCGCCGCGCGATGCCGCGCTGTTGCGTGCCGAGATCACCGCCATGCGCGAGCGCGTGCGCGCCGCCCACCCCGTGCGCGGCGAGGGCTTCGACGTGAAGCACAGCCCCGGCGGCATGGTGGATGCGGAATTCGCCGTGCAGTACCTGGTGCTGTCGCAGTCCGGCGCGCACCCGGAGCTCGTTGGCAACGTGGGCAACATCGCGCTGCTGCAGCGCGCCGAGGCTGTGGGCCTGCTGCCCGCGGACGTGGGCCGCGCCGCGGCCGACGCCTACCGCGAACTGCGCCGCGTGCAGCACCGCGCGCGGCTCAACGAGGACACTGCCCCGACCCCGCTCGACCAGGTGCGCGCCCAGCGCGACGCCGTGCTCGCGCTGTGGGCGGCCGTTTTTGGCTGAACCTGCATTCCAAGCCTTTTCGGGCTCCAGGCCAATAGGGACAAGCGCGAGCAGCTATCAATACAGTAGCTATCGTGGGTGTCCTGGGTTTAAACAAACGTTTGATTTATTGTGGTGTAATGCGGCGCGATGACCCGCGCACGCCCTGATTCCACCGCCGCTCCCGCGCCCCCGGCCCCCGAGGGCGAGGCGCCCGCGCGCACGCGCCTGCTGCTGGCCGCGCTCAAGCTCTTTTCCGAACAGGGCTACGCCAAGACCTCCATCCGCGCCATTGCCGCCGCCGCCCAGGCCAACGTGGCGGCGGTGAGCTACTACTTCGGCGACAAGGCCGCGCTCTACGCCGCCGTTTTCTCCGAGCCGCTGGGCGACATGCACTCGCTCATCCCCGATTTCACCCACCCCGACGTGCCGCTGCGCGAGGCGCTGCAGTGCTACTTCCGCGGGGCGCTGGCGCCGCTCAAGCAGGGCGAGCTCATGCGCCAGTGCGTGCGCCTGCACATCCGCGAAATGCTGGAGCCCACCGGGCAGTGGGAGCGCGAGATGGACAAGGATGTGCGCCAGCCCCACCAGGCGCTCGTCGGCCTGCTGTGCCGCCACATGGGCGTGGCCCGGGCGGACGACGGCATGCACCGCCTGGCCCTGACCCTCGCGGGCCTGGCCTTCCAGCTCTGGAGCCACCGCGAGGTGGTGGAGACCGTGCGCCCCCAGTTGCTGGCCACGCCCGAGGCCGTCGATGCCTGGATCGAGCGCATGGCCGCCTACGCCCTGGCCATCGTGGCCGCCGAGCAGGCGCTGCGCGGCGCCGCACCCGCCTCCGCCGCGCGCGCGCCGCGCAGAAAGAAGACCGCACCATGACCCTCTCCATGCTCGGCCGCCTGGCACTGGCGGCCGCCCCTCTGGCACTGGCGGCCTGCGCGGCCGGCGCGCCGCCGCCCAGCGTGCCGGCCGCGGTGCCCGCGGGGTGGCAGGCGCCGCTGCCCCATGGCGCCAGCGTGGCCGACCTGGCGCACTGGTGGCAGCGCATGGGCGATCCGCTGCTGGTGGAACTGATCGCCGCGGCGCAGGAGGTCAGCCCGTCCATGGCCCAGGCCCGTTCACGCCTGGCGCAGGCGCGCGCCAGCCAGGTGGCGGCCCGCGCGGCCCTGTGGCCGGCGCTGGACGCCCAGGCCACCGCCCGCAGGGGGCTGGACACGCAGCAAGGCGGGCTGAACACCGTGGCCCAGGGCACGCTGCAGGCGAGCTGGGAGGTCGATCTTTTCGGCGGCAACGCGGCCCAGGGCGAGGCCACCGCGCAGCGCCTGGCCGGGGCGCGGGCGCAATGGCACGAGGCGCGCGTCTCGGTCGCCGCCGAGGTGGCGCTGGCCACCAGCGAATGGCGCCAGTGCAGGCAGCTGCAGGCGGTGGCGCAGGCCGATGCGCAGTCGCGCAGCGAGACCGCGCGGCTGGCGCGCCTGTCCGAGCAGGCCGGCTTCACCGCCCCCGCCACGGCGGCGCTGGCCCAGGCCAGCCAGGCCGAGGGCCAGGCGCGCGCCGTGCAGCAGCGCCTGCAGTGCGAGGTGGCCCTGAAGGGGCTGGTGGCGCTCACCGGCTGGGACGAGCCGGTGCTGCGCGAGCGCCTGTCCGCCCTGCCGGCGCAGGAGGCGCCCGATGCACTGTTCGCGGTCAGCGCGCTGCCGGCCCAGGTGCTGGCGCAGCGGCCCGACCTCTACAGCGCCGAGCGCGAAGTGGCCGCCGCCAGCGCCGAGGTGGGCAGCGCCCGGGCCCAACGCTATCCGCGCCTGGTGCTCAGCGGCACGGTGGGCGCGGGCTGGCTGAGCATGGGCGGGCAGCAGCAGGGGGCCAATGCCTGGGCGCTGGGCCCCGCCACGCTGAGCCTGCCGCTGTTCGACGGCGGCCGCCGGGCCGCCCAGGTGGACGCGGCGCAGGCGCGCTATGACGAAGCCGTGGCGCTGTACCGGGCCCGCGTGCGCCAGGCCGTGAGCGAGGTCGAGCAGGCCCTGGTGCGCCTGCAGGGCGCCGCCGAGCGCAGCGCCGACGCCGCGCGCGCCGCCCAGGGCTACCACACCGCCTACCTCGCGGCCGAGGCGCGCTGGCGCGGCGGGCTGGCGAGCCTGATGGAACTCGAAGAGGTGCGCCGCAGCGCGCTGGCCGCGCAAACCGCCGTGATGAACCTGCGCCAGGAGCGCATGGCCGCCTGGGTGGCCCTGTACCGCGCCGCGGGCGGCGGCTGGGACGCAGGCGCGCCCGGGCCCGATGCGGCCCCGCTCCCCGTGGCCGCGCGGGCCATGCCCTGACTACGTCCTGATTAACAGCGGCTTTTCCGCACCCGAACCCATGAATGGATCTTCCATGCAGCATCTGCAGCGACTGTCTCCTTCTTCCCTGGCCTGGGCCCTGGCGGCGGCGGGCATGCTGGCCCTGGGCGCCTGGCTGCTGCCCGCCGGCGCGTCGCGCGCTGCCGACGAGGCGCAGGCCGGCAAGCCCCGGCCCGCGCTGGCGGTGAACACCGTGGCGCCCGAGCGCGCCACCCTGGCGCTGCGGCTCGCGGCCAACGGCAGCGTGGCCGCGTGGCAGGAGGCCAGCATCGGCGCCGAAAGCAACGGTCTGCGCCTGACCGACGTGCGCGTGAACGTGGGCGACGTGGTGCGCAAGGGCCAGCTGCTCGCCACCTTCGCCGACGACACCGTGCAGGCCGACGTGGCCCAGGCCCGCGCCAGCCTCATGGAAGCGCGCAGCAGCGCCGCCGAAGCCGCCGCCAACGACGAGCGCGCACGCACGCTGCAGGCCACGGGCGCCCTGAGCGCGCAGCAGATCCAGCAGTACGCCACGGCGGGCCAGACGGCGCAGGCGCGCGTCGAGGCGGCGCAGGCGCAACTGCGCGTGCAGCAACTGCGCCTGGCGCACACGCGCGTGCTGGCGCCCGACGACGGCGTGATCTCGGCGCGCACGGCCACCGTGGGCGCCGTGCTGGGGGCGGGCACGGAGCTGTTCCGCATGGTGCGCAAGGGCCGCCTGGAGTGGCGCGCCGAAGTCACGTCGAGCGACCTGCCGCGCATCCGCGCCGGGGCCGGGGCGCGCGTCACCGCCGCCAGCGGGGCCGAGGTGGCGGGCAAGGTGCGCATGGTGGCGCCCACGGTGGACCCGGCCACGCGCAACGCGCTGGTCTATGTGGACCTGCCGGCGCATGCCGACATCCGCGCGGGCATGTTCGCGCGCGGCGAATTCCTGCTGGGCGAGCGCAGCGCGCTCACCGTGCCGCAGTCGGCCCTGGTGGTGCGCGACGGCTTCAGCCACGTGTTCGAGGTGGTCGAGGGCAGCCGCGTGGCCATGCGCCGCGTGCAGACCGGCGAGCGTGCAGGCGCGCGCGTCGAGGTGCTGTCGGGCCTGGCCGAGGGCGCCGCCGTGGTGGCGCGCGGCGGCGCCTTCCTGAACGATGGCGACCTGGTGCGCGTGGAACCGGATTCCAAGCCAAAACAGCCTCCAGCGCCCTCTGGTCAAGCGCAAGCAGCTACCAAATAAGGAGCGTATGCCATGAATCTGTCCGCCTGGTCGATCCGCAACCCGATCCCTGCGGCCATGCTGTTCGTGCTGCTCACGTTCGCCGGGCTGCTGTCGTTCCGCGCCATGAAGGTGCAGAACTTTCCCGACATGGACCTGCCGGTGGTCATGGTGACGGCCGTGCTGCCCGGCGCCGCGCCGGGGCAGCTCGAAAGCGACGTGGTGCGCAAGATCGAGAACGCCATCGCCACCACGCAGGGGCTCAAGCACATCACCTCCACGCTGGTCGATGGCTCGGCCACCATCGCCGCCGAGTACCGGCTCGAAAAGCCGGTGCAGGAGGCAGTGGACGACGTGCGCTCCGCCGTGTCGCGGGTGCGCGCCGACCTGCCGGCCGACCTGCGCGACCCCATCGTGGCCAAGCTGGAGCTGTCGTCGCAGCCGGTGCAGGCGTATGCCATCGCGTCGGACCGCTGGGACGACGAGGCGCTGTCCTGGTTCGTGGACGACACGCTCACGCGCCGCCTGCTGGCGGTGCCGGGCGTGGGGGGCGTGGGGCGCGTGGGCGGTGTCACGCGGCAGGTGCAGGTGGCGCTCGATCCGCTGCGCCTGCAGGCGCTGAACGCCACGGCCGCCGATGTCTCGCGCCAGCTGCGCCAGGTGCAGCTCGAGAGTGCGGGCGGCCGCGTCGACCTGGGCGGGGCCGAGCAGCCCGTGCGCACCATCGCCACGGTGCAGACGGCGCAGGAACTCGCGGCCATGGACATCGCCCTGTCCGACGGCCGCCGCGTGCGGCTCGACCAGGTGGCCACCGTGACCGACACCATCGCCGAGCCGCGCTCGGCGGCGCTGCTCGACGGCCGCAGCGTGATCGGCTTCGAGGTCTCGCGCAGCCGTGGCGCGAGCGAGGTCGAGGTGGGCGCGGGCGTGCAGCGCGCGCTCGCGCAGTTGCAGGCCGACTTTCCGCACCTCCAGCTCACGCGCACGGTGGACTTCGTGGACATCGCGCAGGACGAGTACGACAGCTCCATGAAGCTGCTCTACGAGGGCGGCCTGCTCGCCGTGGTGGTGGTGTGGCTGTTCCTGCGCGACTGGCGGGCAACCATCGTCTCGGCCGTGGCGCTGCCGCTGTCGGTGATTCCGGCCTTCATCGGCATGCACTGGCTGGGCTTCTCGGTCAACATCATCACGCTGCTGGCGCTGTCGCTGGTGGTCGGCATCCTGGTGGACGACGCCATCGTCGAGGTGGAGAACATCGTGCGCCACCTGCGCATGGGCAAGACGCCCTACCAGGCCGCCATGGAGGCGGCCGACGAGATCGGCCTGGCCGTCATCGCCACCACCTTCACGCTGATCGCGGTGTTCCTGCCCACGGCCTTCATGGCGGGCATTCCGGGGCGCTTCTTCAAGCAGTTCGGCTGGACGGCGGCGCTGGCGGTGTTCGCCTCGCTGGTGGTGGCGCGCCTGCTCACGCCCATGATGGCGGCCTACATCATGAAGCCCCTGGTGGCGGCAGAGAAGGAGCCGCGCTGGCTGGCCCTGTACATGCGCGCCTCGGGCTGGTGCCTGCGCCACCGGCTGCGCACGCTGCTCGGCGCCCTGCTGTTCTTCGCCGGCTCGCTGGCGCTGATTCCGCTGCTGCCCTCGGGCTTCATCCCGGCGGACGACAACCAGCAGACCCAGGTCACGCTGGAGCTGCCGCCCGGCAGCCTGCTGGCCGACACGCGCGCCGCCGTGGCCCAGGCCAGCGAGCGCGTGGCGCGCGTGGGGTATGTGCAGAGCATCTACACGGCCATCGGCGGCGGCTCGGCGGGCGCCGACCCGTTCGCGGGCAGCGGCGCGGCCGATCCGCGCAAGGCCACGCTCACGCTGCGCATGGCGCCGCGCGGCCAGCGCCCGCTCAAGCAGGAGATCGAGCGGCGCCTGCGCGCCGAACTCGCCGACCTGCCGGGCGTGCGCGTGAAGATCGGCCTGGGCGGATCGAACGACAAGTACGTGCTCGCCCTGGCGAGCGAGGACCCGCAGGCCCTGGCTGACGCCGCGCGCGCCGTGGAGCGCGACCTGCGCACCATCCCCGGCATCGGCAACGTCGGCTCCAGCGCCAGCCTGGTGCGGCCCGAGATCGCCGTGCGCCCCGACTTCGCGCGCGCCGCCGACCTGGGCGTGACCACCAGCGCCATCGCCGAGACGCTGCGCGTGGCCACCGTGGGCGACTACGAGCAGTACCTGCCCAAGCTGAACCTGGCGCAGCGCCAGGTGCCCATCGTCGTGCGCCTGCCCGACGCCGCGCGCGAGGACCTGTCGGTGCTGGCGCGCCTGGCGGTGCCGGGCAGCCGTGGCCCGGTGCGCCTGGGCGAGGTCGCCTCGCTGGAGCTGGCGGGCGGGCCGGCCGTGATTGGCCGCTACGACCGCGCGCGCAACGTCAACTTCGAGATCGAGCTGGGCGAGCGCGGCCTGGGCGAAGTCACCGAGGCCGTGCGCCAACTGCCCGCCATGGCCGGCCTGCCGCCCAGCGTGCGCCCCATCGACGTGGGTGATGCCGAGATGATGGGCGAGCTGTTCACCAGCTTCGGCCTGGCCATGCTCACCGGCGTGCTGTGCATCTACCTGGTGCTGGTGCTGCTGTTCAAGGACTTCCTGCAGCCCGTGACCATCCTGGCGGCGCTGCCGCTGTCGCTGGGCGGCGCCTTCGTGGGGCTGCTGCTGGCGGGCAAGAGCTTCTCGATGCCCTCGCTCATCGGGCTCATCATGCTCATGGGCATCGCCACCAAGAACTCCATTCTGCTCGTGGAATACGCCATCGTGGCGCGGCGCGACCATGGCATGGGCCGCCTGGACGCGTTGCTGGACGCCTGCCACAAGCGCGCCCGCCCCATCATCATGACCACGCTGGCCATGGGCGCGGGCATGCTGCCCATCGCGCTGGCCTGGGGCGGGGCGGACATGAGCTTCCGCTCGCCCATGGCCGTGGCGGTGATCGGCGGGCTCATCACCTCCACGGTGCTGAGCCTGCTCGTGGTGCCGGCGGTGTTCACCTACATCGACGACCTGGCGCAGTGGTTCCACCGCAAGGTGCTGCGCCGCGGCCCCCAGGGCACCCGTGTGGGGGAAACCGCAGGGTGAGCCCGGGGCCTGGAGGGCTTTCGCCCTCTGGCGGGGCGGGATAATGGCGCGCAACCATGAACCTCGTCGCGCTGAACATCGACACCATTCCCCTGGGCCAGCCGTTGCCCTTCGCCCTGCGCGGCGCGCAGGGCGTGCTGCTGGCGCACAAAGGCTACGTCATCCGCAACCGTGCGGAGCTGGAGGTGCTGCTGGCGCGCGGCGTCAGCCTGTGCGTGGACACCGACGAGTCGGGCGACAGCCACCGCAGCTACCTGGCGCAGCTGCACCAGATGCTGCAGTCCGACACCCAGCTCGGGCAGATCGCGGTGATGAAGATCAGCGCCAGCCCCGGTGCCGCGCCGCCGCGCGAACGCGAGCGCGAGACCTTCGGCCCGCCCGCCTGGCTGGAGCTGCAGGTGCGCGCCACGCAGCTGCTGCGCACGCCGCAGGGGCAGGAGTTCGGCCCGCGCTTCCATGTGCTGCACGAGGAACTGGCGCGCCACTGCGCCCAGGCGCCCGACGCCACGCTGCTGGCGCTGGTGCTGCTGTCGGCGCAGGAAACGCAGATGTACAGCGCCACCCACGCCATGCTGGTGTCGGTGGCCTGCATGGTCACCGCGCGTGAGACGCTGCGCTGGCCCGAGGCGCGCGTGCTCCAGGTTGGCCGGGCTGCGCTTTCCATGAATATTTCCATGACGGCGCTGCAGGACCACCTGGCGCTGCAGACCGACCCGCTGTCGTGGCCGCAGATCATGGCCATCGAGAACCACGCCATGCAGTCCGAGGCGCTGCTGCGCCAGTTGGGCGTGGCCGATCCGGTCTGGCTCGAAGCCGTGCGGCGCCACCACGAGCGCACGCCCGGGCCGCTGGCGCAAAAGAGCGAGGCCGAGCAACTGGCGCGGCTGATCCAGCGCGCCGACGTGTTCGGCGCCCGCATCGCGCCGCGCGCATCGCGCCAGCCCATGCCGGTCACGGCGGCCATGCAGGGCAGCTACTACGACGAGACGCGCCAGGTGGACGAGGCCGGCGCGGCGCTCGTCAAGACGCTGGGCATCTATCCGCCCGGCGCCCTGGTACGCCTGGCCAGCCAGGAGGTCGCCGTGGTGCTGCGCCGCGGCGCGACGGCCACGACGCCGCGCGTGGCCGTGGTGATCTCGCGCACCGGCATGCCCACGGGCGAGATGATTCCGCGCGACACGACCCTGCCGAGCTGGAAGATCACCGGCCCCGTCGCCTACAAGGACGTGCGCGTGACCTGGCCGCTGGAGCGCATCCTGGCGCTGGTGTAACCCCGGGGGCCTGCAAGGGATTCGCCGAATGCGTTACATTTGCTTGCATGTAGGGTCTGGAACTTTGGTTTGATGGCCCCACTCTAGAGAGCATGTGATCGTTCATGAGGAACTCACCACCCATTTTGACGTTGCGAAGCCTTTCGGTATTTGTTCGACTGCAACCCTGGAACGCTTCTCCTCCCTCCCTCTCTTTCTTCGTTTCGGGACGCTTCGCAACTTTTTTTACACCCACAAAAAAGCCACCGCAAGGTGGCTTTTTTGCTGCTGCGGCACCACGCCGCCAACCTGTTCTCAGGCCACGGGCCGGGTGTCGGCGAAGCTCGGGCGCTGCTGCAGCTTGTCGAGCAGGCGGCCCAGGTTGGGGTGCTCGGCGCGCCAGCCGAGCTGCGGAAAGCGGAATTCCAGCCAGCCCAGCGCACAGCTCACGGCGATGTCGGCCAGGCTCAGGTGGATGCCGCCGCAGCAAAAGGGCTTGTCGCCCAGGCCTTGCGACATGGACTGCAGCCCCGCGTGCACCTTGCCCATCTGCCGGTCGATCCAGGCGGGGCTGCGCTGGCTTTCCAGGCGGCCGTCGAAGGTGTTCTCCAGCCGCACCAGGATGGCGGCGTCCAGCACGCCGTCGGCCAGGGCCTCCCAGGTCTTGACCTCGGCGCGCTCGCGCCCCGGCGCGGGCAGCAGGCGGCCCACGGGGGAGAGCGTGTCCAGGTAGTCCACGATGACGCGCGAGTCGTACAGGGTGCCGCCGCCCTCCATCACCAGGCAGGGCACCTTGCCCAGGGGGTTGGTGTGGGCGATCTGCGTGTCGGCGGCCCAGACGTTGTCGAGGACGAACTGGTAGTCGAGCTTTTTTTCCGCCATCACCACGCGCACTTTGCGCACGTAGGGGCTGGTGGTCGATCCGATCAGTTTCATGGTGCTGGCTCTGGCGCTGCGGGGCTGCCGATTCTATCGGGGCCGGCCCTGCGGAGCAGGGGCCACCTACAATGGAAGGCTATGTCCACCATCACCGCCCTGTCCCCGCTGGACGGCCGCTACGCCGCCAAACTCTCCACCCTGCGCCCCATCATGAGCGAGCACGGCTACATGCAGCGCCGCGTGCAGGTGGAGGTGGCCTGGTTCATCGCGCTGTCGGATGCCGGCTTTCCCGAGTTCAAGCCGCTGAGCGTGGGCGCACGCGCCTACCTGCTGGGCCTGGTGAAGAACTTCTCCGAGGCCGACTCGGCCGCCATCAAGGACATCGAGAAGACCACCAACCACGACGTGAAGGCCGTGGAGTACTGGATCAAGAGCAGGTTCGAGGCGCGGCCCGAACTGGAGCGCGCCGCAGAGTTCGTGCACTTCGCTTGCACCAGCGAGGACATCAACAACACCAGCCACGCGCTGCAGCTGCGCGCCGGGCGCGACCAGGTGGTGCTGCCCAGCCTGGACCGCATCGTGCTCAAGCTGCGCGACATGGCCAGCCTGTACGCCGACGTGCCCATGCTCAGCCGCACGCACGGCCAGACCGCCAGCCCCACCACCGTGGGCAAGGAGCTGGCCAACGTGGTGGCGCGCCTGCAGGGCGCGGTCGAGCGCATCTCGGCCGTGAAGATCATGGGCAAGATGAACGGCGCCGTGGGCAACTACAACGCCCACCTGGCGGCCTGGCCCGATTTCGACTGGGAGGCGTTCTCGCGCCGCGTGGTCGAGAAGCACGAGCCCGAGGGCCTGGGCCTGACCTTCCAGCCCTACTCGATCCAGATCGAGCCGCACGACTACATGGCCGAGCTGTTCGACGCCGTGGCGCGCGCCAACACCATCCTGGTCGACCTCTCGCGCGACATCTGGGGCTACGTCAGCCTGGGCTACTTCAAGCAAAAGCTCAAGGCGGGCGAGATCGGCTCGTCCACCATGCCGCACAAGGTCAACCCCATCGACTTCGAGAACGCCGAGGGCAACCTGGGCCTGGCCAACGCGCTGCTGCGCCACCTGTCGGAGAAGCTGCCCATCAGCCGCTGGCAGCGCGACCTGACCGACTCCACCGTGCTGCGCAACATCGGCGTGGCGCTGGGCTATGCCACGCTGGCCTACACATCGCTGCTCACCGGCCTGAACAAGCTGGAGCTGAACGAAGAGGCGCTGCAGGCCGACCTGGATGCCTCGTGGGAAGTGCTGGCCGAGCCCATCCAGACGGTGATGCGCCGCTTCGGCGTGCCGGGTGCCTACGAGAAGCTCAAGGAAGTCACGCGCGGCAAGACCGTGACGGCCGAGGCGCTGCACGGGCTGATCCAGTCGCTGGAAATCCCCCAGGCCGAGAAGGACCGCCTGCTGGCCATGACGCCCGGTTCCTACACCGGCAAGGCCGCCGAGCTGGCGCGGCGCGTCTGATCGCCTCTCAGGCGGTGTAAAAATCATAGCTGCCCGCGCTTGACTGGCGGGCATTTACGGCTTTCAGGGCTGCCAAAGCAAGCAGGGGCTTGCGCTGGCAGCTCTTGTTTTTGGAGCACCATGGCCCTCAAATCCACCATCTTCAAGGCGAACGTCGCCATTGCCGACATCGACCACGGCTACTACGCCGACCACGCGCTGACGTTGGCGCGCCACCCGAGCGAGACCGACGAGCGCATGATGGTGCGCCTCGTGGCCCTGGCGCTCAACGCCCACCAGTTGAACGACATGTGCAACGGCGACGGCACGCTGGCCTTCGGCGCCGGCCTGTCCGACCCCGACGACCCCGACGTGTCGCTGACCGACTTCACCGGGCAGAAGCGCCTGTGGATCGAAGTCGGCCAGCCAGAGGAAAAGCCCATCGCCAAGGCCTGCGGCAAGGCCGACGCCGTGGTGCTCTACCCTTTCCACCATGCCGCCGAAGTCTGGTGGAAAGGCATCGAGGGCAAGCTCGCGCGCCAGGACAAGCTGCAGGTGTGGCGCCTGCCGTCGGACACCGCCCAGGCCCTGGCCGCGCTGGCCGAGCGCAGCATGCAGTTGCAGGCCACCATCCAGGAAGGCGCGCTAACGCTCAGCAGCAACCTGGGCACGGTGTTCGTGGAGCCGCTGCGCTGGAAGTAAGCGCAACCTGACGGCCGTGGGCCAGGCGCAGGCTCAGGCGGTGCGCTCCGTGGCGCGCTCGGCATAGCGCGTGAAACGCCAAGAATCGCCCTCGGCCGTGATGCGGCGCCAGACGGCGCGTTTCTGCACGGGCGTCATGGCGGTCCACAGCTGCACTTCCTCGAAGCTGCGCCCGCAGCCCTTGCAGGTGGCGTCGCCCTGGCTGGTGGAGCAGATGGCGATGCACGGCGTGTCGGGCGTGGTGGCGTACCAGTCGAGCCAGGCGGACAGGGCCGCGGGCGGCAGGCGCGCCTCGTCCACTTCCGCCGTGCGGTGGAACACCATCAGCGCGTATACCTCGGCCAGCGCGCGCCAGGCGGGCGCGACGCTCACGCCGTCGGGCGACGGTGCCTTGGCACGCCAGTGGTTGATGGCGGCCTCGATGTCGGTGATGTGGATTCCAGCCATGGGGTGCAGCGATGGGGGCGTGGATGATAGCCCTGAACCGCATGCCCCCATGGCGGCGGCGTCAATGCCCCACATGCTCCTTGCCGGGGGCGGTGCGCAGGCTCAGCCACATGGTCACGGCCAGGATGGCGATGACCACGCCCAGCGAGACGCCGACCGGGATCTTGAAAACATCGATCAGGCACATCTTGGTGCCGATGAACACCAGGACCACCGCCAGGCCATAGTTCAGCAGGTGGAACTTGTTGGCCACGGCCGCCAGCAGGAAGTACATGGCGCGCAGGCCCAGGATGGCGAACACGTTGCTGGTCAGCACGATGAACGGGTCGCTGGTGACGGCGAAGATGGCCGGGATGGAGTCCACCGCGAAGATCACGTCGGTCAGCGCCACCAGGCAGATCACCATGAGCAGCGGGGTGGCGATGCGCGCGCCGTTCTCCACGGTCCAGAATTTCTCGCCGTCGTAGCCATGGCTCACGGGCATGACGCGGCGCAGCAGGCGCAGCGCGGGGTTGCCGTCCAGGCTGGGCTCCTCGCCCGCAGCCCACCACATCTTCACGCCGGTGAGGATCAGGAAGGCGCCGAACAGGTACAGGATCCAGTGGAACTGCTGCAGCAGCCAGCCGCCCACCAGGATCATGATGGTGCGCAGCACGATGGCGCCGATGATGCCGATCATGAGCACGCGCTTCTGGTAGGCCGCCGGCACGGCGAAGTAGCTGAAGATCAGCAGGAAGACAAAAATGTTGTCCACCGCCAGCGACTTCTCGATCAGGTAGCCGGTGAGGAATTCCAGCGCACGGGTGTTGGCCGTTTCCGGGGAGCCCGTGGCATCGCGCACGGCCCACCACAGCAGGGCGTTGAAGGCGAGGCTCAGGGCGACCCAGACCAGGGACCAGTGCAGGGCTTCCTTGACGCCGATCTCGTGCGCGCCCTGCTTGCGCAGGACGACGAAATCGATGAACAGGGAAACGACGACGACGGCGGCGAACGCCGCCCACAGCCACAGGGGCGCAACGGTATGCATGACGAAGACCTTTCGGAAGTGAAGCTACTTGCCGTCTGAAAGGTCTTGCGGGAGGGTGTAGGGGTTTTTGTCTCTGCGGGTTCCGGTGGCGCAAGGCCACGTGCTGACGGAACATCCGCACCGGCTGCGTTGGTACAGACCGGTTCGCTACTCCCCTTTCAGAAGAGCGCGGATTATGCGGATGCGCGCAATTCCCGTGTGCGATCCGGGGTTGTTCCAGAAGCCTTTGGGTGTTCCAATCGGGGTCTCGAAGGGGAGTAGCTCCCATGGCCCCGCGCCCGGCCTCGACCGGTGCGCGGGCTTGTCGGTCCTGTCGTCAGTACGAAGCGCATGCTTCCGGCAGCCCGGATCCGCCGCGTGGTGCGCACGCCCGGATCGAGCAAGACCTTTGATGGCTCTTGGAGCGCATGGTTGGCCCGGCGGGTGACGCCGGGCGGGGCCGTGCGCTTGCCAGGGGCTGATCAAGGATGGCCTCCTCTCGACGCACTGCGCACGCGGTGGGAGCGAATCCCTGACAGCCCATGGCAGCCCGTTGGTGTGGGCGGAGTGGTGCCTGATGGCGCCGTCCGTCCCTCGGTTATTGGTGATTGGGAAGCTATGGACTTTTTGACTTCGCCCGCGTTCTGGGTCGCGCTCGGGCAAATCATCCTCATCGACATCCTGCTGGGCGGCGACAACGCGGTGGTCATCGCGCTGGCCTGCCGCAAGCTGCCGCCCCAGTTGCGCACCAAGGGCATCCTGTGGGGCACTGCGGGCGCGATCCTGCTGCGGGTGGTGCTGATCGCCTTCGCCATGACGCTGCTGTCGCTGTCGTTCATCAAGGTGCTGGGGGCCTTGCTGCTGCTGTGGATCGGCGTGAAGCTGATCGCGCCTGACGAAGACGAGCATGGCAACGTGCAAAGCAGCGACAAGCTGCTGGCGGCGATCCAGACCATCATCGTGGCCGACTTGGTGATGAGCGTGGACAACGTCATCGCCATCGCCGGGGCCGCCCATTCCGCACCGGGCGAGCACCATCTGCTGCTCGTCGTGCTGGGCCTGATGATCTCCATCCCCATCATCGTCTGGGGCAGCCAGATCGTCATCAAGCTCATGGAGCGCTTCCCGGTCGTCATCGTGCTCGGCGGCATGCTGCTGGGCTGGATCGCCGGCAGCATGGCCGTGACCGACCCCGTATTCGCCCGCCCCGAGCAGTGGCAATGGGTGCCGAAGCTGACGCAGTCCGACGCCGTCAAGCACGGCGCCAGCGTGGCGGGCGCCGTGCTGGTGCTGCTCATCGGCAAGTGGCTGCAGGCGCGCCGCAAGGCGGCCCTGCCCGACGCCGGACTCCACTGACCTCTCTTCCGACGACAAAGGACAAGCCATGCAATCCGTGATCGTGTACATCGACGATGCCGACCATGCCCGTGCCGTGCTCTCGCCCCTGGTAGCGCGCGCGGGCGCCGCGCCGTGCCGCTGGATCGTGGTGGCCTGCGCGCCGCGCATGACCCACCGCATCAGCAAGTGGGTGAGCCACAGTGCGCGCGAGAACTGGCGCGCCAAGTGGGCCGACAAGCTGTTCGCCCAGGTGCTGCCCTGGCTGGGCCGGGGCAGCGCGGACGTGACCACCGTGCTGGCCAAGGGGCCGCTGGCCGAATTGGCGGAACAGCTGCAGGCCGCGCATGGCGTGGCCCAGGTGGTGGACGCGCGCCGCCCCAAGGCCGTGCCGGCGCCGCGCTCTTCGTTCCTGGCCAGCCTTGGCGCCCTGTTCGTGCTGGCCCTGGCCGACTGAGCCTGCGGTAGCGCCGCGCGGCGCCCCGGTGCTATGCTGGCCCGCATGAAACTGCTGCTCAAATGGCTGCTCAGCGCCGCCGCCCTGCTCCTCGTGGCCTACCTCTACAGCGGTGTAGAGGTGCGCAGCTTTGGCGCTGCGTTGGTGGCTGCGTTCGTCATTGGCCTGTTCAACGTGGTGCTGCGCCCCGTGCTGGTGGTGCTGACGTTGCCGGTGACGGTGGTCACCGTAGGGCTGTTCCTGTTCGTTATCAACGCGCTCATGTTCTGGGCCGCAGCGGGCGTGCTGGAGGGCTTTCACGTGCGCGGTTTTGGTGCCGCGCTGCTGGGCTCGCTGATGTACTCCGCGCTCGGCCTGCTGATCGAGTCAGCGCTCGGCGGCCTGTTCCCGAAGGCGTGAGGCCACGGTGCGCAGCCGGGTGTCGATGATCGACGCCTCGATGTAGTCGTTCGGCCCATTGCGCTTGCGTGCCAACTCTTGCCCCGCCTTGAAACGGTCTACCGCCGCCGCGTAGTCGTAATGCGCCGCACGCGCCTCGGCCTCGGCGCGCAGGGCGCGTAGCGGCTGTCCCTGCTGCTGCCAGGCACTGGCCAGCAGCTGCCACAGCGTGGCGTCTTGCGGGTGCGTTGCCAGCCAGGTTTCCAATGCGCTGGTGGCATCGCTGCCGCGGCCCAGGCGCACCAGCGTCTGGCTGCGCAGGGCCAACTCGGGCCGCGTGCCGCCCGCAGCGGGCAGGAGCTGCAAGGCGGCCTCGGGCTGGCCCGCCTGTAGTTCAACTTCGGCGGCCAGCAGCCGTGCTTGGCGCAGCGCGCTGGCGTCGCCCTGCACGGCCTGGCGCAGCGGCTCCAGCATGCGCCGCGCGCCTGCCCAATCGCGCAGCTGCGCCTGGCTCAGCGCAGCGGCGTACCAGGCCGCCACGCGCTTGGGCAGGGGCTGGGCGGCAAAGCCCGTGCTGGCCGGCTCGGCGGCCCACTGGCGCAGCAGATCAATCCCGGGGCGCGACAGCACGCGTGCCCGCGCTGCCAGCATGGCGTGCTCCAGCGTGGCCATGGGCAACGGCATGCTGGCCTGCCCGGCGGGCAAGCGCGCGTGCATGTCGGCCATGCGCTCCGTGGTCAGCGGGTGGCTGCGCAGATAGGGCCAGCTGCCGTTGTCGTTAAGGCGGTTGGCCTGCTGCAGCTTGTCGAACATGCTGACGAAGCCCTCGGGCGCGAAGCCTGCCGGGGCCATCAGGCCGTAGCCCATGCGGTCGGCTTCGCGCTCCATGTCGCGCGAGAAGTTGAGCTGGTTCTGCACCGCCAGCGCCTGCCCGCCCACCATCAGGGCTTGCCCGGCGTTCGGACTTTTGCTGGCTGCCAGGGCGCCCAGCACCATGGCGCCGATCATCAGCGGCGTGGTGCGCTGCTGCTGCGCCATCAGGCGCGCGATGTGGCGCTGGGTGACGTGGCTAAGCTCATGCGCCATGACCGAGGCCAGCTCGTCGCGGCTGGCCACCACGCCGATCAGGCCCAGGTGCACGCCCATGTAGCCGCCGGGCAGGGCGAAGGCGTTCACGGTGCGGTCGCGGCCCAGCAAAATCTCCCAGGCAAAGCGCTCCTCCAGCTCGGGTGAGAGCTCGCCGCGCGCACGCGCGGCCACCACCAGGGACTGGAAAATGCCCTGCACGTACTCCTGCAGCACGGGGTCATCCACGTAGTCCGGGTCGCGGTACAGCTCGCGGATGATGCTGTCGCCAATGCGCCGCTCGGCACTGGTCGTCAGCTCCAGCCCGTCGCCCAGCGTGGGCAGCGCTGGCTGTGCGTGGATACCAGGTGCCTGGAGTACACCGAATGCTATTAAAAGAGAAGCTGTTAGCGCTTTACCAGTAAGCCTTGAAGGCCATTTTGGCTTGAAGTCTTTCACGACGATCCCTTGCTCCGCTGGCGGGGCGGACTACCAGCGGCAGCCCGGGTACATGGCCGTATGATGCCTTGCCGCGCCCCATGTTCCGCAGACCTATGCAACCCGCCATGTCCAGCACTTCCCCCCTCACCCATTTCGACGCCCAGGGCCAGGCCCACATGGTGGACGTGGGCGCCAAGCCTGCCACCCGCCGCACGGCCATTGCCACCGGGCGCATCACCATGCAGCCTGCTACGTTGGCGCTGATTGAAAGCGGCAGCGCCAAAAAGGGCGACGTACTGGGCGTGGCCCGCATTGCCGGCATCATGGCCGCGAAGAAAACCAGCGACCTGATCCCCCTGTGCCACCCCCTGGCACTGACGCGGGTGGCGGTGGACTTCGTGCTGCACCCCGAAGACAGCGCCGTGCAGTGCTCCGCCACGGTGGAAACCGTGGGCCCCACAGGGGTGGAGATGGAGGCTTTGACGGCGGTGCAGGTAGCGCTGCTGACGGTTTACGACATGTGCAAGGCGGCTGATAAGCGCATGGTGATCACTGGCGTGCAGGTACTGGAAAAGCACGGGGGAAAGTCGGGGAGCTTCGTCCATACCCCTGGAGGTGCGGGGTGATTTTGGGTGTAAAGCCAATCACAGCAAGCGCTGGCAGCTATGTTTTTGGAAGTGCTGAGGCTGGCCTGCCCGGAGGGACTCGAACCCCCGACCTATTGCTTAGAAGGCAATTGCTCTATCCAGTTGAGCTACGGGCAGACGAATGGTGCGCACGAGAAGGTGCGCATCATACTGCTTGCTTGTATCCGTGAAATTCTTTGAGTACCCCCTATGTCTGACGCCTCCCAACCATCCCTACTCGACACTTTGCAGACACGTATTGCCCAAGCGCAGGCGTGCGTAGGCATATACGGTCTGGGCTATGTAGGCCTGCCTTTGGCATTGCGTTTTGCCGAAGTCGGCCTGAAAGTCGTCGGCTTCGATATTGATGAGGACAAAATCCAGCAGCTGAATGCCGGCCGCAGCTATATCGAGCGCATTACACCCAGCACCATCCAGCGTGCGCAGGCGCAGGGCTTTGAGGCCACGTCAGATTTCGCTCGCACGGCAGAGGTGGATGCGCTCATCATCTGCGTGCCCACGCCGCTGGATGCACACCGCGAGCCGGATCTGAGTTTCATCGTCAGCACTATCGAAGCCGGCTTGCCCTTCATGCGCCCAGGCCAGTTGGTGAGCCTGGAAAGCACCACATGGCCCGGCACCACCGAAGAGGTGCTGGCTCCGCGTTTGCGGGCCCGGGGTCTGGTGCCCGGTGTCCACTGTGCGCTGGTCTTTTCACCCGAGCGCGAGGACCCCGGCAATCCGGATTACGGGACCAAGGACATTCCGAAGGTCATTGGCGGCAGCACACCCCGCTGTCTGGCGCTGGGCATAGCGCTGTACCAGCATGCGATCAAAACGATGGTGCCCGTCAGCTCCACCCGCGCGGCAGAGATGACCAAGCTGCTGGAAAACATCCATCGCAGCGTGAACATAGGTCTGGTGAACGAGATGAAAATCGTGGCCGACAAAATGGGCATCAACATCCATGAGGTGATTGATGCGGCCGCGACCAAGCCCTTTGGCTTCGTACCCTACAAACCCGGCCCAGGCCTGGGCGGGCACTGCATCCCCATCGACCCGTTCTACCTGACCTGGAAGGCGCGTGAATACGGCGTGAATACCCGCTTCATAGAACTGGCGGGCGAAATCAACCACTACATGCCGCACTGGGTGGTAGAAAAAATCACCGATGCCCTGAACGAGCGCAGCAAGGCCATCAAAGGCAGCCGCATTTTGGTGCTGGGCTTGGCCTACAAGAAAAACATTGATGACACGCGCGAATCGCCCGCTGTGGAAATCATGGACTTGCTGCAAGCCAAAGGCGCGCACATCGATTACAGCGACCCGCATGTGCCCGTGTTTCCGCGCAAGCGCGATTACCACTTTGACCTGCAATCGGTGACCCTGACGCCCGAGAGCATCGCCAGCTACGACTGCCTGGTGCTGGCTACCGACCACGATGGATTTGACTACCCGCAGCTGCAGCAGCACGCCCGCTTGATCGTGGATACACGTGGACGGCTGGGGGTGGGCCAAGCCAATGTGGCGGCGGCGTAAAGGCCATGTCGACATTCAGTGCTTTTTTCCGCCCGGATATTGAGGGCTTGCGTGCCATCGCCGTGCTGCTGGTGATTGCGGCGCATTACGCCATTCCAGGGTTTTCAGGGGGCTTCATTGGCGTTGATATTTTTTTCGTCATTTCGGGCTATCTGATTACTGGCCTTTTGGTGCGAGAGCACCAAGCCACTGGGCGTATCGCCTTGCTACGCTTCTATGCCAACCGTCTGCGCCGCTTGCTGCCCGCACTGGCAACGATGCTGGGCGTTAGCGCTTTGCTGATTGGGTGGTTGCTACCGGTTACCCAACACCCCGCGCACAGCCAAGCTGGCGCCCTGGCGAGCGTATGGGCGAGCAATGTATTTTTCGCCTTTGCCGATTTGGATTATTTTGCTACGGAGACCGCCAGCAACGCCTTTTTGCACACCTGGTCACTGGGCGTAGAGGAGCAGTTTTACTTAGTCTGGCCACTGCTCATCCTGCTGATAGCGCCCTGGGCTCAGGGGCAACCCAGGCGTTTTGGCTGGTTCTGGCTGCTGGTTGCACTCCTATCGCTGCTAGCCTGTTTATGGTTGGTGCAATCCCAAGCCATGCTGGCGTTTTACCTGATGCCTACACGTGCCTGGCAGTTTGCCGCTGGGGCACTGGCTTGGCTGCTGGCACAGCAACTGCGCCCCAGCCCGGCGCAGGCAAAAAGCGCAAGCTGGCTGGGCTTGGGGCTCTTGGTGCTCAGTCTGATCGCGATTGACGCCAGCACGCTCTATCCCAGCATGTGGGCACTGCTTCCCACCATGGCCAGCATGGCCTTGTTGTGGGCAGGCAGCACAGACACTCTCCCTGCTGCAATCAAGCCCCTCTGCTCTGCGCCCATGCAGGCCATTGGCCGCCTTTCCTACGCCTGGTACCTCTGGCACTGGCCAGTTTTGGTGATGGGTCAGCAGATGCTCCCCATCCACGGGCATCTGGGCAATACCGTGTTGGCACTCGGCCTGTCGCTGCTGGCCGCCATCGCCACCCACCATTGGGTTGAAAACCCCATCCGATTTGGTCGCCCTGCCCAACTGCGACATCGCTGGCAAATGGGGTTGGCACTGTGCCTGATGGTGTTGCTGAATTCACAAATGGTGCGCTGGAATACCGAAGCCCGCGATACCTTGGCCCGCAGCAGTAACACTGCCGTAGCCCGTGCTGTAGTCGATATGCCAGTGATTTACCAGCACGGCTGCGACGACTGGTACCACAGCGATGTACTCAAACCCTGCAGTTACGGCAAAGAGAGCGCCCCCAAAACCGCACTGCTGCTGGGCGACAGCATCGGTGCCCAATGGTTTCCGACGCTGACCGCCATGCTGGACTCGCAGCAATGGCGCATCGTGGTGCTGACCAAGTCGTCCTGCCCCATGGTGGACGAGCCATTTTTCTATCAACGCATAGGCCGCGACTACACCGAGTGCAGTACGTGGCGCCATCGTGCGATTGACTGGATTCAGCACAACCCGGTGCAGCGTATTTTTATAGGTGGCACAGCCTCCCCTGATTTCACAGCAGAGCAATGGACGCAAGGCACCAGACGCATCCTGGATCAATTGGCGCCGCATACGGAAGCCATTTATGTGATTGAAGCCAACCCCACCTTAGGGTTTGATGGCCCAAGCTGCCTGCGCCAACGCTCTTCTGCAGAATGCCAAAGCCCCCCTGCCAGCCACCCGCGCTATCCAGAAGTTGCCCGCTATGTGCAACAAGCCATCGCGCTGCAACCTAAGGCGCATTGGCTGGAGACCAGCAGTTTTGTCTGCCCCAATGACCAATGCCAGGCACTGCGAAATATCCATGGCCAAGAAACCGTCGTGTTCCGCGACAGCCAGCATCTGACGGCCAGTTTTGTGGCCCAGGCCGCAGAGCATTTTTCGCGGCAGATAGAAGGGGCGCATGGCATCGGTACCCAGCCACATCAAGACCGCCATGCACCTTGAAGAACTCCAGCGCATCCTGGCCGGTGGTGAAGACAGCCAGCACCAGTTCAAGCGCGAAATCACCCACCCAGACAGCTTGGCCGCCGAACTGGTGGCCCTGTCCAACAGCGGCGGTGGGCGCATTTTCATCGGCGTGGCAGACGATGGCCGCATCAGCGGCTTGAGCCCGCAGCAGGTGCGCACCTTGAACCAGCTGCTCAGCAACACCGCCAGCAACAATGTGCGTCCGCCCATCCACCCCAGCACGCAGAACATCGCTACCGAACAAGGTGTCGTCATCGTGGTGACGGTGGCTGCAGGCCTGAACCAGCCCTACATGGACGCGCAGGGCCGCGTGTGGGTCAAGAACGGGGCAGACAAGCGCCACGTCACCTCGCGCGAAGAAATGCAGCGCATGTTCTTGAACGCCGGGTTGATCCAGGCCGACACCCTGCCCGTGCCGGGCACCAGCATGGCCGATATGGATTGGGCCGCTTTTGACGCTTACTACCGCAAACGCTTTGGCCAACCCTGCCCCGAAGCCGAGCACACCGCCAGCCTTACCAGCCTGGGCCTGCTCAAAAACCAGCAACTGACCTTGGCCGGAGTGCTGCTGTTTGGCCTGCAGCCCCAGCGCTGGTTGCCCGTGTGCATGGTCAAAGCCGTGGCGTTCTATGGCAACTCGATTGGCGATACCCAGTACCAAGACAGCGAAGACATTGACGGCACCCTGAGCGCGCAGTTTCAGCGCAGTTTTGCCTTTATCAAACGTAACCTGCACCACGTGCAAAACGGCAGAGGCTTCAACACCCTGGGCGAGCTGGAAGTGCCGCCCATCGCGTTGGAAGAGCTGCTGGTCAACGCCCTGATGCACCGCGATTACTTTGACAGCGCCTCCATTCGCATCCTGGTGTTTCGTGACCGCATTGAAATCATCAGCCCCGGCCACCTGCCTGGCAACCTGAGCACCGAAGACATCCAGCACGGCAAAACCAAGCGCCGCAACCCCATCTTGAGCGAACACGCCGCCCACCTGCTGCCCTACCGGGGGCTGGGCAGTGGCATTCACCGAGCACGGCAAGCCTGGCCGCAAATTGCGTTGCAAGACCACCGCAGCGGCAATGAATTTAGGGCCGTGGTGGCGCGGCCCAAGCCCGCCACGCAAGTGATTGCACCCGCAGGCATAGGCACTGAGGGGGGCAACCCACCAGTCACCCCCGAAGTCACCCCCGAAGTCACCCCCGAAGTCATGCGATTGATGCCAGTCTTGCAGGGTGCCATGAGCCGCCAAGAATTGATGCGGGCACTGGGCCTGAAAGATGAAAAGCACTTTCGCCAGCACTACCAGCAAGCAGCCATGGCATTAGGGTTGATAGAAATGACTATTCCCGACAAACCCCGCAGTCGCCTGCAGCGCTACCAGCTGACTGAGGCAGGGCAAAAGCTGGTGCCACCACAGCAGGGCCACAACCCATGAAGAGCGGCATCTCGCGTATCCGCAACCCAGTGATTGCCCGCGTATTCCGCGAGCTGGGCTTGACCGAACAATGGGGCAGCGGCATCAAGCGCATCTTTGAATCCGCCGCACAACAAGGCCTGCCCGAACCCCTGATTGAGGAAATAGCCACCGGTATTCGGTTGCGTATCTGGCTGGCACAGCCCCACGCGGCAGGACAAACGCCTGCACCTGCGGATGACACCTCCATCCTGCAACGGCTAGAGTCGCGGCTAGAGTCGCGGCTAGAGTCAAAACTGGCAGCCAAGGTACTCATGCACCTGACCACCCAGCCCATGGGCAAAGCCGATCTGGCCAAGGCACTGGGCCATACCACCGTATCGGGCGAGTTGCACAAGCAAATTCGCCGCCTGCTGGACTCAGGGCACATCGAAATGACCCTCCCCGACAAACCCACCAGCCGCCTGCAGCGCTATCGGCTGACCGAAGCGGGGCAAGCGCTGTTGCAGCAGGAGCGCCCATGAACCAGCCCCGCATCCTGCACATCACGCGCAACCTGCCGCCGCTGGTAGGCGGCATGGAGCGCTTGAACTGGCACATTGCCGATGAACTATCGCGTTATGCGCAAGTGCAATTGATTGGCCCCAGCGGCTCTGCAGCGCAGCGCCCTGTTGCCGTACCAGTGACCGAAGTGCCACTGCGCCCGTTGCCTCGTTTTTTGCTGGCATCCGCATGGCAGGCTGTGGCCGTGGCGCGGCGCTTTCAGCCACACATCGTGCTGGCAGGAAGCGGCTTGACGGCCCCTGCCGCCTGGCTGGCTGCCCGCGCCAGCGGCGCCCGTGCCCATGTGTATTTGCATGGGCTGGATGCCGCTGTGCAACACCCCGCTTACCGCGCAGTGTGGCACCCGGCCATCCGGCGCATGGATGGCGTGATTGCCAACAGCCAGCCCACCGCCGAGCTGGCACGCAACCTGGGCGTAGCAGCCGAAAAAATCCGCATCGTGCATCCAGGGGTCACACTGCCCACCGCACCACAAAGCCCCGCCGCGTTGCAGGATTTTCGGCAACGCCACCAACTTGGAAATAAGCGCTTGCTGCTGTCCGTGGGCCGCCTGACCACCCGCAAAGGCTTGCGCGAATTTGTGCAGCAAGCCTTGCCCGCTATTGTTCAGGCAGCACCCGATACCCTGCTGGCCGTCGTGGGAGATGCCCCAGCCCACTCGCTGCACGCCAGCGTGCAGACCCGCGCCAGCATCCAAGCGGTGGCCGATGCAGCGGGCATTGGGCAACATTTGCGCTTTCTGGGTGTGATCACCGACCCGCAAGAACTGGCCTGCGCCTACGAAAGTGCCACTTTGCACATCTTTCCCGTGCGCCATCTGCCCGGCGACCCAGAAGGTTTTGGCATGGTGGCGATTGAAGCAGCAGCGCATGGCCTGCCCACGGTGGCGTTTGCGACAGGGGGGATTGTGGATGCCGTGGCACCGGGCCAGTCAGGCCACCTGGTGCCACCCGGCGACTACCCGGCCCTAACCCAAGCCGCGTTGCAAATCCTGGCCGATGACCCCGGCGCATGGCAGACACGCACCAGCACCTTTGCGGCGCAGTTTGCATGGCCAGTGATGGGGAAAAAACTGCGGGACATACTGCAAGCGGGCAAACACCCAGAGGCTAAGAGTTGAGATACGTATGAACACTGCAGCCCCCGCCATCTGGTTCCCCACCGTGCGCACAAACACGGGCACCGACGTATTCACCCAGCGGCTGGTGGCCGATCTGTGCAAGCGCGGGGTGCGTGCCGAGATTACCTGGCTACCGCTGCGCGCCGAATATGCGCCCTGGACAGTGCCCATACCCCTGCCGCCCGCGTGGGCCACAGTGGCGCACGTCAATACCTGGCTGCACACGCGCTTCATTCCCCGCGGCCTGCCCGTGGTAGCTACCATCCACCACGCCGTGCACCACCCAGATGCCAGCGCCTACAAAGGCCCTCTGCGCGCTGCCTACCACCGCTGGTGGATAGCGCCCAACGAACGCCGCGTGCTGCGCCATGCCCAGCGTGTGGTGGCTGTCAGCCAGTTTGTGGCCAACAGCACCCTGCACAGTCTGCTGGACGTGCCCATGCAGGTCATCTACAACGGCGTGGATACCGAGCGCTTTTGCCCCGGCACGCGCCAGCGCCAGCCCGGCGAGCCCTTCAAGCTGCTGTTTGTGGGCAGTTGGATGGCGCGCAAGGGCGTGGACTTGTTGGCCCCCATCCTGCGCCAACTGGGCGAGGGCTTTGTGCTGCACTACACCGGCGGCCCGGCGGCACAAAAAGACAAAGCCCACATGCCGCCCAACATGATCGACATGGGCCGCCTGCAAGGCGATGCTGCCGTGGTGGCTGCCATGCAGAATGCAGACGCGCTGCTGTTTCCATCGCGCAGCGAAGGCCACCCCCTAGTGGCGGTAGAAGCCATGGCCTGTGGCTTGCCCATTATTGGAATGCACGGGTCGTCCGTCTCTGAAGCGGTTACTGACGGTCAAACCGGCCTGCTGTGCCCACAAAATGATGTTGCGGCGTTTGTGACTGCCACGCGCAGCCTGGCTGCTGATAAGGCACGTTACGCCAGCCTGGCGCAAGCCGCGCGGCTGCAGGCAGTGGAGCGTTTTTCAGAAGCCTCCATGATCGACGCATACCTGCACCTGTACCACTGCATCACGACCGGTGCCAAAGGTGCCCTGTGACCGCCGCCATCACCATCCACTTCAAAAAACCCAGGCTCACCAGTGCGTGTATTGACAGCCTGTTGGCCGATGGCTGGTCACCCATTCTGGTTTGGGACAACTCGGAAGACGCAGGGGCCAGCTTGCAACACCTGCAAACCCGGTATGCGGCAGAGCCCCGCGTAGTGCTGGTTGCCAACCCCCGCAACCTGGGTTTTGGCAAAGGCATGAACGCCGCGCTGGCAGCCCTGGGGCGCTATGGCTACACCGGGCCGGTGCTGCTGGTCAACAACGATGCCCAGGTGCAACCGGGGATGCGCTTCGCGTTAGAAGCGCGACTGACGCACTCCAACACCCCCATGCTGATTGCACCGCGCCTGATGCAGGATGGCCAAGAACAAGGCTGGCTGTACTACCAACCATGGCTGGCGTTGGTGACCAAGCGACCCGTTTGGGGCAGCTTTGCGTACCTGAGTGGCTGTTGCCTGCTGGTGCAGCGGCCCGACAACACACAGCCTTTGTTTGACGAAACCTTCTTCATGTACGGCGAAGACGTGGAACTGTCTTGGCGCATACGCCGCCAAGGCGGGCAATTGGTGCTGCTGGACCGCAGTTATCTGCAGCATGACGGATTGGGCAGCAGCGGCCATGCCAGTGCTGCTTATGAGCAGTATTTGGTGCAGTCCCACTGGCTGCTGGCGGGAAAACTAGCGTCCCACGCTTTTTCTGCAACATTGATGCGTGTGTTGCGTATTCCATCCCTGCTGGCACGTGCGTGCCTGCGGTCGTGGCGGTATCGGTCATGGGTGCCATTGCGGGCAGTTTCCAGACTTTTTGTCTGAATCAATTGGCAAAGCGAGCTTTCTGGCATCTCTCTACGGATTCGATCAGAGCCACATGCTGACGCGCAGCTTCTGTTGCTGTGAATTTTTCAAACCATGCATCAGGTGGGCGTTGAATAGAGCGTGGTTGCTGCAACACATCCAACATGGCGTTGGCAAGGGCATCACGATCCTCAACAGGGACCAAGGTGCCATACCGGCCGCCCTCCAAGACCTCGGCTGGGCCGTAATCACAGTCGGTAGAAATCACTTGCGTGCCCGCCCACAGCGCCTCTACAAGCACCAGCCCAAAACCTTCAAATCTGGAGCTAAGAACAAAAGCACATGCCCTCCGCATTTGTGCGATTGGACAATCTGTATGCCCAGCCAGAACAATAGCTCCCTCCATATTTAACGAATCAATTTGCGCTTGCAATACATCACGCAAAGAACCGCTTCCAAAAATCACCAGGCGCGCATTGGTTTTTTCTCTGATGCCCGAAAAGGCGTCGATCAAAACATCAAAACCCTTTTGATTTTCCAATCGCCCCATGGCAACAAAAACAGGAACAGAAGCATCTTCAAGCCAAGGGTGCAACTTTGCCGACTCTGTTTCAACTGGCACTGCGGCATCGTCAATGACTGGATTCAGAATGGTTGTGACATGCGATGAATCAATAAGCAGGTAATTGGCAGTTGCTGAAGCCAGCGCCCGCGAAACGGCAATTACATGGGAGTGCTGCGCCGCCCAACGCGAGAGCACCGGGCCAATGAGGCGGTTAACGAAGCTTGCCTGCTGCCAATCAAGATGAAGATTGTTCTCGTTGCGAATGAAAATTGGTGGCTTCCATCGATAAAATAATTTCGATAGTGAGGCCGCTATTCCCGTAGTGACGCCAAAACAAATCACTGCATCGGATTTGAATTGCCGCACAATTTGCGCAAGATTTTGTATTGATTTAATCGGCTTGCCCGTCTTGAAGTCAACGATTTGGCATTTTTTTCTGAATTTTTCAGCAAATTCACCAACCGCTAATGGCGTGGCAACGATTATTTCATGCCCATTTTTTACTAGCGCAGAGGCCAGCAAATAAGCAACTTGCTCTGCTCCTCCCGCCAAAAGTCTAGGGGTAAAAAAAATGATTTTCAAAGATCACCCATTTTTAATGCCAAGACATCTGTAAATTCATGCCCTGCCGGATACATCACAGCCAATTGATCCAGCGTGATCTCCACAGCCTTCTCGCCCTGCTTCAAATCAAAAATCCGCCGCCCCGCCAGTGCCTCCCGAAACCAATTCATTCCACCAGAGTTTTCAAGGTAGCCGGTGTTGAATTCGCAGACAACGGGGATGCCTGTGGCCAGCAGGTTTGGCGCACCGCGCAGTGCATGGCCTTCATAACCCTCGATATCCATCCATAGCAGCGCACCATCATGCGGGCAATCCACATCGTCGAGACGCGTGGAAGCGACAGGCAGGCCCGTGCGCCCAATCGAATGGTTGCCACTGTTGGTTGAGGACTCCGTGAGGAATAACGAAGCATGGGACTCTGTTCCTACCGCCTGTGCCAGCACGCGCACACGCTCCGACAAGCCGTTCAGTGCCAGGTTGGCGCGCAACAGTCGAAGATTGGTCGGGTGCGGCTCGATGGCAGTGGCCGATTGCATTAGTCCGCGTGCCAGTGCCGGAATAACGATGGTGCCGATATTGGCGCCGACATCGATCAAGTGCTGGGGACGGGGCAGGCCCTCTCGCTCAATGATCGCCAAGGCCGTTTGCAGTTTGGCAAAGTCAAACTCGCCATGCAGGAATAATTCGCGGCCAATCACTTTGTCCGCAGTCGCCACCACGAAATGTTCAGGACGCCCGGTCACTAAATACGGTACCGGCATGGCGTCGTAGACAGCGCGACGCAGCAGCGCAGGCCCGGACTTCAACAGCAAAAATAAAGCCCGGCTAGCGGCCAGCAAGGGGCGACGCAGCACCTGGGAGTTGCGTATGGGGTCAGGCAAAGACATGCGTAGCTTTCATCAAACGGGTTATCAGCGGATGCGTAGCGCGCCCTGAAGCAAAAAAACAATCATCACGGTCTCTGCTACGTAGCCAGCCCACACCGCCCCAGTCAGCCCATAAGCAGGAGCGAATACTGCCACGCTCACCACGCTCACCACCCCGCCGATGGCGTAGGCCCAACCAATCTGCTGCGTTCGGCCATGATGGATGGCGTGGTAATTGAGCAGCACCCGCAATACCTGCAGCATGGGCAACCAGGCCAGCAGGCGCAAAACCGCCACCGCATCTGCAAAATCGGCACCAAAAACTACGGGCAGCAGCGGGGCCACTAGCCACAGGACACCACCCACGGCCAACGCCAGAAGCATCAGCGCGGCACCGGAGCGGCGCAGCTGCCGTGCCGGGTTAGCGTGGGCATACAGGCGCGGCCATAACGCTTCTTGCAACGCCAGCACAGGGAGGCTGGCCATGTCCACCACCCGCTGGGCCACGTTGTAGGTGCCTGCCAGGCCAAACCCCGCTTGTGCCAGCATGGGCTTGTTGAACTCGCCTTGCAATTTGGTGGCAAAAACGGCCAAGCTGAATGGCAGCCCGCTGCGCGCCGTCATGGGCTCCGGCAGCACCGCATCAGGCGCTTTGGCCGCCGCGCGCAAAGGCAGCCATAACAGCGCGGCATAGATCAGCCCGCTGGCCGCGTAAGTCCACAGCACGGCGGTGACACCTGGATCCCCCGTGCCTGCCCACAGCAGGCCCAATGCCACCAGCCGCGCGCCCGGCAAGCCCGCGTTGACGGCGCCAAAGGCATGGGTGCGCTGTTGCGCCTGCAGGTGGCGGGCGCACAACTCGGTCAACGAGGTTGCGGATAGTTCGGCTGCAGCCACCACCACCAGAGCAAGCAGTGCGATACGCTCAGGCAGCAACCACAGGGTCACCACCACGGACGCAGCCAGGCACGGCAGGAGCGTGCGGAGCCACCAACGCAGCGCACGCGCCAGATAGTTGCCGGCGTGCGCTGGGTCGCGTGCCGCATTGCGCAGCAGCATGTGTGATAGACCCAAACCTACAAAAGGGGTAAAAAAAGAGGAGACAGCCACCACTGCCACAAACTGCCCATAAGGTTGTGCGCCCAGCTGCCGCGCCAGCCACACCACCGTGGCGGCTTGCGTGGCAGCCCGCAGCAGCATCCAGCCCAGCAAAACCAGGCCGTTACGGGCCAGGCCACCGGGGCGCCAGCGGATGGAAAGCCTGCTCATGCCCAGCGCGGGTCAAACCAAGCAGTGACAAGCGATGGCTGCGGCATTACTCGGTGCCACGGTACATCAGCGCCGTAATTTGCTCAGAGATTAGCCCCATCATGAAGGTAATCACGCTGCCGGTATAAAGCAGGGCGCTCATATTGGTGAATTTGTGCATGGTGACAAATGTCCAGCCATACCAGCCGCTGGCCAATAAAAACATCAGTAGTGCCACCGGCGCAAAGATTTTCAGCGGTGAAAACAGCGTACCAATTTTGAAAATGATGAGTAAAAATCGTGTGCCATCACGCAGCAGGCGGATATGGCTTTTACCAATGCGCTTGGCTGCGTGGATCGGCACGTAAGCCACCGAATACCCGGCCCGGAAAAATGCCATAGTGCTGGTGGTAGGGTAAGAAAAGCCATTGGGCAGCAGATAGAGAAACTCGCGGAACTTGTCCGCCCGCACGGCGCGAAAGCCGCTGGTCAGGTCTTCCACCTTGTGCCCGGTCATCCAGCTGGCCAGCCGGTTGTACAACCCATTAGCCAGCCCGCGCCCCACGCTGGCTTGCGAGCCCTTTTGGCGCGCGCCCACCACCATGTCATTCCCCTGGTTTAGCTGATCCAGCAGGCGCGGAATGTCTGCAGGGTCGTGCTGGCCATCGGCATCCATAAACACCAGCACTTCCCCTTGTGCTGCACGTGCCCCGGTTTTGATGGCCGCGCCATTGCCTTTGCTGTAAGGGTGGTGCACCACGCGTGCCCCAGCGGCTTGGGCCACGGCGGCGGTGTCGTCGATGGAGCCGTCGTTGACTACCAGCACTTCTACTGCAGCGGCATCCGGGTAGTGCTGGCGAATACCGGCCACCGTGGCACCTATGGCAGCAGACTCGTTTTTGGCGGGAAGAACAACCGAAAAATACATAAATAAATTTATTTATTTATCAAAACCAAATGTGCAGCTAACGAGGGGTAACCTTCTTGCATAACGCTTGCGATGATGGCATCTGCCAATTTTTGGTTTTTCACTTTATGTGCCTTTTGAATGGCCATTTCATAATATTTTTTTGCATTTTCTTCTTCACGAAGAATTATCAAATAATAATTTGCAACCTGAGCCATTCTGTAATCAGGCTGATCTTCCCGGTCAATGATAATGTTCAAGGCCTTTTGCAAGTTCACGTCATCCAAATCTTTGCCTTTGACCCTCTCTTGTAGCAGAGACCATACCGAAGTTCGCGTTTCCACACCCAAATGCAACGATTGCAATTTTTCCAAATATCTTTTCCAAATAAATTCAATATTTAGTACATCCTCTGGCAATTTATTTCCCGCTGACATTAAAATTAAATTAACGTCTGCTTGCGTACTGGCATTTGGCAAGCTGGCAGCCTGATTGAATGTTCGCGCAGCAAATTGATAAAATGGGGAGTTCTCTTCCCCACTTGATATTTCATAGTAAATAACGCCCAAATCCATGGCGGCGCGGGCAGATTGAGGATTTTTTGCCACCATATCCGCAGCCAGTAGTAGGGTATTGCCCCACATGGCTGCGCGAACACCGCCCAAAAACCCAATTCCTACGACCAATACAGATACTGCAAAATATTTGATCCCTGGCCCATCACGCACTGGCAGACGTGAGATGGCTTCAGTAAAAATCAGCAAAACCCCCAGCAAGGCGAAATAATTTCGGTGCTCAAACACCATCTCTAAGCCAATAATATTACTGGTTAAAAAGTGGGCAGACAAAAACCAAAAAACCCCCAGGGACACCAGCGGAAGTCGATGCCGCACCAGTACAGCCAAAACGAACGTGAATAACCAAGCCAAACATGCCGCTAAGGTGCTAACTGGCTGCAACCAAGATTTGGAGAGCGGGAAATTGTCGTAGTAAAAATAAAGATTGCCAGGTGCGGGTAGTACAATTTGCTGCACATATAACCACAGCACACGGGTCTGGGTTAATAGGCGTTCTGTAGTATTAAAATCGCGCCCAGAATAAGGCTGTGCTGTGTAGTAATGTGGCCACACCCATAATGCAAACACAAGCAATCCCAGCACACTGACAACTGTATATATTTTTTGCCAAAACTGCTGCTGCTCAGGGCGTACAGCAGCTGCGCTCTGCAACACAGTAACCTCCAGCCCCAAAAAGAACAATGGCAGCAACACTGCATTTTCTTTGCACAACCAGGCCAATCCCCAGGCCAACATCAAACCCAGCCACCAGCCCAAATGGCTATGACCCTTGGTTATTTGTTGCTGGCGCGCATACAAATACAGCAATAACGCAATAAATAAAAATGTAAAGCAGAGCGTTTCCATGCGCTGCACAATATACAAAGCTGAAGAGACTTGTATAGGATGAAGCCCCCACAAAAATCCCACTGCAGCAGCAGCCAAAATTTGATTTCTAGGTGCAATAACCAAACCAAAAGAAAAAATACGCAACACTAGCCAAAACACTAATACGGAATTGACGGCATGTATCAACAAACCCGTTACCTTGTAAGCCCACGGGTCTAGCCCAGCCCAATAAGCATTCAAGGCGAAACTAACCATCACTAATTGCCGCGTATTTTCAGAGTAGGCATTGGCCGCACGCCACAGTGTTTCTGGCGTCAGCTCTTTAATCTGCACATGGGCATTGGTAACAATATTATGATAATCATCAAACAAAAAACCGCCCGAGACACCAGGCCAAAATACAGCCGCACCAACAACAAACAAACACAAAGACAGAAAAATCGAAGCGATATTATGGCTTGGCTGTGATTTTAAAATAGACATAAATCAAAGGATTTAATGGCTGCAACCCACAGGCAGCAGCCCCGAAGGCACGGAAGCATCTACTTTGCACTCCCACTCATTAGAGGTATTGCGAACTAATTCTATGGTTTTATTAACAACTACTGGATTGCCTTTCAGGGTGCAACGAATAAATCCACTAGCTCCAGGTGCCATACTCAAAATGCAACGGGTGGTTTCTGAAGGCAATCCAATATCACCCAAGTTAAAAGTGTTCACGCTTTCAGCTAATACATGGTTTTCAAAAGCAATTTTTCCACCACGTATTTCAGCCAATCCAGCAGCGATCTGGGATTTAGCTACGTAATCTTTGTAAGCAGGCAAGGCAATGGCTGACAAAATTCCGATAACCGCCAAAACAATCATTAACTCAATAAGGGTAAAACCACGCACGGAAGAGGTGTGAGGCATAACAAAAACTCCGTGGAATTGAGTATATAAAAAAACCCCGCCAAAGCGGGGTTTTTTTGCCATCAAATCATGGCGATTTTAGGAGCAGCCGACTGGCTTGTATTTAGCATCGGCATCAGAAGTGCAGACCCAGGCACCAGAACCGTTACGTGTCAAGGTAACATGCTTGGTGGTCACTTTCGGGTTGCCCTTCAAGGCGCATTTAATGGCCTGACCGCTGGCAGCCGTATATGCACCAGTGGATGTAATGGTGCAACGAGCAGTGCTACCTTGCAGACCAATGTCACCAGCAGCGGGAGTTCCACTCTTTCCGGATTGAATGCCTTCTTCGAAGGCAGTGACACCACCACGAATTTCAGCCAAGCCGGCAGTAACCTGAGACTTCGCCATGTAGTCTTGGTAAGCGGGCAGTGCGATAGCCGCCAAAATACCAATGATCGCCACAACGATCATCAATTCAATCAGGGTGAAACCCTTTTGCACGGAACGCATCGTACGGTTCATAACACTTCTCCTCAAAGCAGTTGCAATGAAAGCCGGAGAGGAATTTCTCCTGGCTTCGGCAAGGGATTCAGCAGGTTCCATGCCAGCCTACTTCTGCAAAGACTTGTTGCATCTTTGTATGATTTTTCACACTCTGGCCGTGCAGAACGGCTTTTGGGGAGCATGGGGTGACGATTTTGTCTCTTTGCCTTGCATTGTCGAGGGTGAAGGGTTGGGGGTGCGAGCAGAACTGTCGCACTGTCATCAAATTGCAAACTCTTGCCCTGCTTGTAGCCAGCGAATGTCATGGTGAACCGTGAGCGCAGCACGGTCGGCGCCCAAGCCATAGATTTCATCCATGATGCGATCAGTTTCCAGCGGTTTGGCATGCGTGATGTACACCGGACAGGGGCGCCGCGGTTTCCATTGCGCCAGTTCTTCCATCAACGTGGATGGCGCCAAGTGCTGGCTGCGCTGGGCGAGTTCTTGCTCTTGGCCACTGAAGGCGGTTTCGATGACCAGCATGGCAATATCCATGTGGTTCAGGCGTTGCCACAGAGCTGGGTTGGGGCCGGTATCGCCGCTGAAGGCCCACCATCCTTCACTGCCGCGCAGCGCGTAGCCGACGGCGGGCACTGTGTGTACGGCAGGCAGTACTTCCACGGCGATGCCAGCTGCTTCAAGTTGCTGGCCAGTGTTTATTGGCGCATAGCGAATGAAGGGGGCATGGCTGCTGGGCAGGCAGCTGAAGTCTGGCCAAATGACGCCGTTGAAGATGTGCTGCTGCAGGGCCGAGATGGTTTCAGGTAGGGCGTGCAGGGTTAAAGGTTTGCTGCGGCGCGTGCCCACCGCATCTAGCATCAGCGGCAGGGCCGCAATGTGATCCAGATGGCAGTGGGTCAGCAGCACGTGGTCGATAGCCAGCATCTCATCGACCGTGAGGTCACCGACTCCCGTCCCGGCATCGACGAGAATGTGCTCGTCCACCAAGAAGGCCGTGGTTCGGCAGTCGCGGGCGATGGCGCCAGAGCAGCCGAGCACGCGGACTTTCATGGCGTGTCTGTGCGCGTAGCGTCAGCGTTGCATGAACTGCATTTGCGTACCGGCTAGATCCAGTACGTCACCGCTGTGCAGTGGAATCGGATCGGTGCCGATGGGTTGCCCATTGAGGGTCGGGGGTTGTTCTCCGTCAACGTGGGTCAGCACGTAGCCATGGGGCCGTTTGGTGATCGAGGCAACAGCAACGCCAGGTTTGCCAATCGTGGTGACAATTTTGACAAGATCAACTTCGCGCCCTGATGCCGCACCAGACAGTACCTTGATATAGGCACTCATCGCGGGGGCGGAAGCCGCTGCTGGCCGAGGAACCGGGGCGGGGGGGAGTTGGCCCGGCTTGAAGATCATGGTCTTTTCGAAGTCCGGGTGCTGGGCTTCGTTCAGGAAGCGGATCTTGTACTTCCCAATGTCAATGATGTCGCCCGTGTGCAATGTGTGGTGCTTAACGGCTTGGCCATTGATGTAGGTGCCGTTGGTGCTTCCCAGATCCTCGATTTCGACATGGTCGCCGCGAAGGTGGACGACGGCGTGCTCGCCGCTGACGGCAAGGTTGTCGATGACGATATCGTTGTAAGGGCGCCGCCCCAGGGAGGTACGCTCCTTGGTCAGCGGGACTTCCTTGATGACAACCCCGTCGATCGAGACGATCAATTTGGGCATGGTCAACTCCTGGCTTTTATTTGTAGTGGGAGAAAAAATCAGACACGTGGGCTGCTCTTGTGCAAAAAGCGGGAAATGAATCCCCGTTTGCGATTTTCTGCTTGCGCTTGTACCAGTACGACACTGATATTGTCGCGACCGCCAAATGTGTTGGCGGTATCAATGAGCAGGTTGGCTTTTTCTTCGAGGGAAACAGGGGTGCTGGCAAGCATGAGCAGTTCGTGGTCATCCATCATGTCGGTAAGACCATCAGAACAAAGCAAGAATAAGTCCTGCGGCAGCACCTGGAACTCATTGATCTCCATGGGTGTGCTTTCCTCAACCCCCAGTGCGCGGGTGACAAGGTTGCCGTTGCCAGATTGCGCCGCTTCCTCGGGGGTCATCAGCCCGGCATCCATCTGCTCTTGCAGCCAGGAATGATCCCGGGTGATCTGCTGCAGCTGGCCGTCGCGCAGCCGATAGCAACGTGAATCACCCATATGACCCAGCACCAGCCGGTCTTGCACAAACACGGCTGCCACCAGCGTTGTACCCATACCCGCACACTGAGGTTGTTGCAGGGCGGTATTCAACACGGCCAAGTTGGCTTCCTGAACGCTTTCTTGTAGGGCCTTGCGCACATCGCTGGTGGTAGGGGTGGTGCCAGCGTGGGCGAACCAGCGCGCCATCGCGTGTTGCGTGATGGAGATGGCCATATTGCTAGCCACCTCGCCTGCGTTGTAGCCCCCCATGCCGTCGGCCAGCAATGCCAAGCCAATCTCGGGCGCCGTGGCAACGGCGTCCTCATTGTTCTTGCGCACGCGGCCGCAATCGGTCCGGGCATAAAAGAGATATTCCATGCGGGAATGGGGTGTCATGCGGCCATCTTCCCGCTGCCTTGGCTCGCTGCATTCTGGAGGGTGTGCGCCTGCTGGGTTACCACTTGATGAAAATCCGCCATGTCATGCCCTGTTGCGTTGCGTCATGCATCATAGACGAGGGTATTTTTTGTAGAACGGATTTTTGTTGACGCAGGGTACGTGGCCCTTCCAAAAGGCAGAGAGCATGATTGTAACCAGAAGTGTGTCTCAGTTACGTTTTGCTTTGAGGCGTTGGCTGTCGGTGCGCCAGAGCTTGTGATGGATCAAAAAAAAACGCCCGCAACTTGTTCGGTTGCGGGCGCGGTGCGCGGAGGAACGCGCGCGCTTATTTCAGCTGGGCCTTGAGCAGCTTGCCCAGTTCAGAGGGGTTGCGTGTGACCACGAAACCACACTCTTCCATGATGGCCAGCTTGGCGTCGGCCGTGTCGGCGCCGCCGGAGATCAGCGCGCCAGCGTGGCCCATGCGCTTGCCGGGAGGGGCTGTCACGCCAGCGATGAAGCCCACCACAGGCTTCTTCATGTTGGCCTTGCACCACTGGGCGGCTTCGGCTTCGTCGGGGCCGCCGATTTCGCCGATCATGATCACGGCGTCGGTGTCTGGATCGTCGTTGAACGCCTTCATCACGTCGATGTGCTTCAGACCGTTGATCGGGTCACCACCGATACCGACGGCGCTGGACTGGCCCAGACCCACTTCGGTCAGCATGGCCACAGCTTCGTAGGTCAGCGTGCCCGAGCGGCTCACCACACCAATGCGGCCCTTGCGGTGGATGTGACCGGGCATGATGCCGATCTTGATCTCGTCGGGCGTGATCAGGCCAGGGCAGTTGGGGCCCAGCAGCAGGGTCTTCTTGCCGCCAGCAGCTTCCTTGGCCTTCATCTTGTTGCGCACTTCCAGCATGTCACGCACGGGAATGCCTTCGGTGATGCAGATCGCCAGGTCCAGATCAGCTTCCACGGCTTCCCAGATGGCAGCGGCTGCGCCTGCTGGGGGCACGTAGATCACCGACACGGTGGCGCCGGTTTGCTGGGCGGCTTCCTTGACGGTGGAGTAGATTGGGATGTTGAAGATCGACTCACCGGCCTTCTTGGGGTTCACGCCGGCGACAAAGCAGTTCTTGCCGTTGGCGTATTCCTGGCACTTCTCGGTGTGGAACTGGCCAGTCTTGCCCGTGATGCCCTGGGTGATGACCTTGGTGTCTTTGTTGATGTAGATCGACATGTGTGTTCTCCGGGCTTCTTACTTGACTTCGGCCACGATCTTGGTGGCGGCTTCGGCCATGGTGTCGGCGGCGATGATGGGGAGACCGGATTCGGCCAGCATCTTCTTGCCCAGTTCTTCGTTAGTGCCCTTCATGCGCACGACCAGCGGCACGTTCAGGTTCACGGCCTTGCAGGCCGTGATCACGCCGGTGGCGATGGTGTCGCACTTCATGATGCCGCCGAAGATGTTGACCAAAATGCCCTTGACCTTGGGGTTCTTGAGCATGATCTTGAAGGCTTCGGTGACCTTCTCGGGGGTAGCGCCACCGCCCACGTCCAGGAAGTTGGCAGGCTCGCCGCCAAACAGCTTGATGGTGTCCATGGTGGCCATGGCCAGGCCAGCGCCGTTCACCAGGCAGCCAATGTTGCCGTCCAGGCTGATGTAAGCCAGGTCGAACTTGGAGGCCTCGACTTCCGCCGGATCTTCTTCGTCCAGGTCGCGCAGGGCCACGATCTCGGGGTGGCGGAACAGGGCGTTGGAGTCGAAGTTGAACTTGGCGTCCAGGGCGATGATGTTGCCCTTGCTGTCGCAGTTCAGCGGGTTGATTTCCACCAGCGATGCATCGGTGTCCATGTAGCACTTGTAGAGCTTCTGGAACACGTCGGCTGCCTGGTCAGCGGCGCCGCCGGTCAGGCCCACAGCCTGGGCGATCTTCAGGGCTTGTTCCTTGCCCAGGCCGGCCAGCGGGTCGACCAGTTCAGTGACGATCTTCTCGGGCGTGCTGTGCGCCACTTCTTCAATGTCCATGCCGCCTTCGCTGGACGCGATCACGGCCACCTTCTGGCTGGCGCGGTCGGTCACGAGGGACACGTAGTATTCCTTCTGGATGTCGGCGCCATCTTCGATGTAGAGGCGGCGAACCTTCTGGCCTTCGGGGCCGGTCTGGTGCGTGACCAGCTGCATGCCCAGGATCTGCTCGGCCAGCTTCTTGACGTCGTCAATGCTCTTGGCCACCTTCACGCCGCCGCCCTTGCCGCGGCCACCTGCATGGATCTGCGCTTTCACGACCCAGACCGGGCCGCCGAGTTTCTGGGCCGCTTCCACAGCCTCTTGCACCGTGAATGCAGGAATGCCGCGCGGAACGGGCACACCAAAATTGCGCAAGATTTCCTTGCCTTGGTATTCGTGAATCTTCATGAGGGTCTCTCTCAGGGAAGGGTGGTACTAACCCGTTTGCCATGATTGGTATGTCTGGCCGCGGGCTCGGGACATGGCAATCAACGAATGTATCATGTTGCGACGCACCATACCTGTTGCGGAACTTACAGACCCCGGCGCAATCGAGGGTCTCTTATTTCTTGGACCAGGAGCCCCCCATGTTCAAAGTTTTCATCGACGGCGAAGCCGGAACCACGGGCCTGCAAATCCGTGAACGCCTGAAGGACATGGCGCAGGTGGAGCTGGTCAGTATCGACCCAGCGCTGCGCAAAGACGCGCAGGCCAAGCAGGCGTTGATGGGCGCGGTGGATCTGGTGATTCTGTGCCTGCACGACGACGCAGCGCGCGAGTCCGTCGCGTTGATCGACGGCCTGCCGGGCCGCAAGCCCCGCATCATCGACGCCTCCACCGCGCACCGCACGGCGCCCGGCTGGGTCTATGGCTTTGCGGAACTGCAGGCCGGCCAGGCGCAGGCCGTGGCGGCGGCCGAGCGCGTGGCCAATCCGGGCTGCTATGCCACGGGTGCCATCGCCCTGGTGCGCCCGCTGATCGACGCTGGGTTGCTGGCGGCCGATATGCCCCTGTCGCTGCCTTCGGTCAGCGGCTATTCCGGCGGCGGGCGCCCCATGATCGAGGCCTACGAGGCCGGCCAGGCGCCCTTGTTTGAAACCTACGCCTTGGGCCTGCAGCACAAACACATTCCGGAAATCATGCACTGCACGGGGCTGACGGCGCGTCCGCTGTTCATCCCCTCGGTGGGTAACTTCCGCCAAGGCATGTTGGTGAACCTGCCTCTGCACCTCGACCAGTTGCCTGGCCGCCCGCAGGCCGCCGATTTGCACGCCGCCTATGTGGCGCACTACGCCAAGAGCAACACGCCGGCCCAGTTCGTCAAGGTGTTGCCGCCCACCGAAGACGGCAAGCTCGATGCCACGGCACTGGAGAACACCAACCTGCTGGAGATTCGCGTTTTCGCCAGCGACGCGCATCGCCAGGCCGTGGCCATTGCGCGGCTGGACAACCTGGGCAAGGGTGCCAGCGGCGCTGCCGTGCAGAACCTGCAGTTGATGCTGGGCTTGTAAGCAGGCCCGAGCCCCGCCTCCAGGGCTGCCCGGAGTTGACGTCGGTTATTTGCCCACTGTCATAGTATGGTCAAATTGTCCCAAGTCAGATCGACTGGGATCTGTTCGTCATTACAGGTGTATTCATGTTTCTTGACAGTGTTCTGAAGAATTTTTTTGGCATTGGCGCTGCGCCCAAAAAAGAGCTGGCCGACGAAGTGGCGCGTGCGGCGGTGAACGTGGACTTTGAAATGGCCATCGCCGCCCATGAAAACTGGAAGCTACGGCTCCAGGCTTTCCTTGAAGGTCGCTCCACCGAGCACTTCGTGGCCGAGGAAATCTGTTTCGACGACCGCTGCGACCTCGGCAAGTGGATACACACGGCAGGGCGGGCCAAGCTCGGCGCCTTCCCCGGCTTCACTGCCTTGCAGGGGCACCACAAGATGTTTCACTACGCCGCATCGAACGTGGTGGCGCTGGCCCAGGCGGGCAAGACCGACGAGGCCCGCAAGATGCTGGACGTGCAGTTCGCCCAGCATTCGAACGAGGTCATGCGCGACCTGAAAATGCTGAACGTGCTGGCGAGCGAAGGCAAACTCGATACACGTCACTGACCATCGCCGTCCGGCGCGCCGCGCAGCACGCGGCGCACGGTGTCGCCGCTGAAGCCCCGCGCGGCCAGAAAGCGCATCTGCCGCGCACGCTCCTGCGGCGTCGCCGCAGGCGTGCCAAAGCGCTGGCGCCACACGGCGCGCGCGCGTTCCTCTTCCGTTTCGCGCAGTTGCGCGGCCTGGGCGCGCACCAGGTCTTCGCTCAGCCCCTTGCCGCGCAGTTCCTGCACCAGGCGCTGGGTGCCAAGCCGGGCCGCGCGCCGGTGCACGAGCGACTCGGCCACGCGCGCTTCGTCGATGAAGCCCTTGGCCTGCAGGTCGTGCAGCACCGCTTCAAGGTCGTCGTCTTCCTCCACGTGGCGCGCGAGCTTGCTGGCCAGTTCGGCACGCGAATGCTCGCGCTGCGCCAGCAGGCGCAGCGCACGGCCCTTGAGGGAGAGCTTCTGGAATGCCATGCTATTGCTTTACTAGCTGCTGGCGCTTGATGGGAGCGCCTTGCGGGCATTTTCCCTTGAAACTCCCGCCCTGGCTCAGGCGCCCTCTGCTTCGGCTGCCGCTGCCGCTGCGGGCGGCAGTTGGGCAATGCCCAGTTGCTCGCGCACGCGGTTTTCGATTTCCCGCGCCAGGTCGGGGTTCTCGCGCAGGAATTCGCGCGCGTTGTCGCGGCCCTGGCCGATCTTCTCGCCGCCGTAGGCGTACCAGGCGCCGCTCTTTTCGATGATGCGCGCGTTCACGCCCATGTCGATGATCTCGCCCTCGCGCGAGATGCCCTCGCCGAACAGGATGTCGAACTCGGCCGTCTTGAAGGGCGGGCTGACCTTGTTCTTCACCACCTTCACCTTGGTCTCGTTGCCGATGGCTTCCTCGCCCTTCTTGATGGTGCCGGTGCGGCGGATGTCCAGGCGCACCGAGGCGTAGAACTTCAGCGCGTTGCCGCCCGTGGTGGTCTCGGGGCTGCCGAACATCACGCCGATCTTCATGCGGATCTGGTTGATGAAGATGACCGTGCAGTTGGTCTTCTTGATGGTAGCCGTGAGCTTGCGCAGCGCCTGGCTCATCAGGCGCGCCTGCAGGCCGGGGAGCTGGTCGCCCATGTCGCCTTCGATTTCGGCCTTGGGCGTGAGCGCGGCCACCGAGTCGACCACGATCAGGTCCACGGCGCCCGAGCGCACCAGGCTGTCGACGATCTCCAGCGCCTGCTCGCCGGTGTCGGGCTGGCTGATGAGCAGGTCGTGGAGCTGAACGCCGAGCTTGCTGGCGTACTGCACGTCGAGCGCGTGCTCGGCATCGACGAAGGCGCAGGTGCCGCCGAGCTTCTGCATCTCGGCGATGACCTGCAGCGTCAGCGTGGTCTTGCCCGAGCTTTCCGGGCCGTAGATCTCGATCACGCGGCCGCGCGGCAGGCCGCCCACGCCCAGCGCGATGTCCAGGCCCAGCGAGCCGGTGGAGACGACCTGGATGTCCTCGATCGCCTCGCCCTCGCCCAGCCGCATGATGGTGCCCTTGCCGAACTGCTTCTCGATCTGGGCCAGCGCGGCCTGCAGGGCCTTGGCTTTTTCGCTCTGGTCGGCGGCGGTCTTGACGGGGGTGTCCATGGTGTTGCTCCTCTTGGTGGCCATTGGTGCTTTCAGTAAAGAACTGTCTTGAAAAACAGTCTGTATGCTTGAACAGTAGTTTAGGAGCTTCTCATCTTATCGCAAATGAAATTTTGGTCAGTTTGCCTGACAATTGCGTGCACGATGAATCCTCCGATGGACACGACGAATTTGCCCCCCGATTGGCGCCAGGCCCACCTGGGGCGCCTGCTGGGCCATGCCATGCGCCGCTTCGACGCGCGCGTGCTCGAACTCATGGCGCGCGATGCCCTGGTGCCGCTGGCCTTGTCGAACCTGGCTGCGCGCGACCAGGTGGGCGCGGCGCATGTGCACATCACGCGCCACCTGTCGCTGCGCGGCGACCGGCTGACGGACCTGGCGCAGCGTGCGGGCATGGCCAAGCAGTCCATGGCGGCGCTGGTGGACCAGTGCGCGGCCTGGGGGCTGGTGGCGCGTGAGAGCGACCCGCGCGATGCGCGCGCGCGCATCGTGCGCTTCACGCCCCTGGGGCTCGATTGGCTGCAGGCCTTCCGCCGCGCCGTGGCGCAGGCCGAGGCCGAGTTCCGCGCCGAGGTCGGGGCCGAGGTGGCCACGGTGGTGGCGCTGGGGCTGGAGGCCTATGCGGGCGGGTTCGCCTAATGCCTGACCAGTGCCGTGCCGTGGACATGGCCCTCTAGAATCTTCCCAGCGGGGGCGTGCAACGTTTCGTTGCCTTTTCACGCCCGCCTACCAGGAGACATACCCCATGCGCATTCTCATCGCCGAAGACGACCAGGTGCTCGCCGACGGCCTGCTGCGCACGCTGCGCGCCTCGGGCGCCGTGGTGGACCACGTGGCCAGCGGTACCGAAGCCGATACGGCCCTGATGACGACCAGCGAGTTCGACCTGCTGATCCTCGACCTGGGCCTGCCCAAGATGCACGGCCTGGAAGTGCTCAAGAAGCTGCGCGGCCGGGGCTCGGCGCTGCCGGTGCTCATCCTCACCGCGGCCGACAGCGTGGAGGAGCGCGTCAAGGGCCTCGACTTCGGCGCCGACGACTACATGGCCAAGCCGTTCAGCTTGCAGGAGCTGGAAGCGCGCGTGCGCGCCCTCACGCGCCGCGGCATGGGCGCCACCAGCGCCACCATCAAGCACGGCCCGCTGGTGTACGACCAGGCCGGGCGCGTGGCCACCATCGACGGCAAGATGGTCGAGCTCTCGGCGCGCGAGCTGGGCCTGCTCGAAGTGCTGCTGCAGCGCGCCGGCCGCCTGGTGAGCAAGGACCAGCTCGTCGAACGCCTGTGCGAGTGGGGCGAAGAGGTGAGCAACAACGCCATCGAGGTCTACATCCACCGCCTGCGCAAGAAGATCGAGCGCGGGCCGATCCGCATCGCCACGGTGCGCGGGCTGGGCTACTGCCTGGAAAAGATCCCGCACTGACCGTGATGTTTGCTGCTATTGAATGAATAGCTGTCAGCGCTTTCCACATAAGCGCTAGAGGCCAGAAACCTTGAAAATCTTCCAGCGCGAGCAGCGCTCCCTGTTCGGCGAAATCCTCGACTGGATGCTCACGCCGCTGCTGCTGCTGTGGCCGGTGAGCCTGGCGTTGACCTGGCTGGTGGCGCAGGGCCTGGCCAACAAGCCGTTCGACCGCGCGCTGGAGTACAACGCGCACGCGCTGGCCCAGCTCGTCACGGTGCAGCGCGGCCGGGTGCAGTTCAACCTGCCGCAGTCGGCCAGCGAAATCCTGCGCGCCGACGAGTCCGACACCGTGTACTACCAGGTGCTCGCGCCCTCGGGGCGCTTTCTCTCGGGCGAGCGCGACCTGCCCCAGCCGCCCGAGGACGAGGTGCCGCAGACCGGCGAGGTGCGGCTGCGCGATGCCGAACTGCGCGGCGTGGACCTGCGCATGGCCTACATCTGGGTGCGCCTGCCGCTGCCGGGCGAGCCGATGGCGCTGGTGCAGGTGGCCGAGACGCGCGAGAAGCGCAGCATGCTGGCCACCGAGATCATCAAAGGCGTGATGCTGCCGCAGTTCGTCATCCTGCCGCTGGCGGTGCTGCTGGTGTGGCTGGCGCTGGCGCGCGGCATCCAGCCGCTGAACCAGCTGGAGGAACGCATCCGCGCGCGCAACCCCGACGACCTCTCGCCGCTCGACCACAAGGCCGTGCCGCTGGAGGTGGCGCCGCTGGTCGATTCGGTGAACGATCTGCTGCGCCGCCTGGGCGACTCCATGGCCACGCAGAAGCGCTTCCTGGCCGACGCCGCGCACCAGCTCAAGACGCCGCTGGCCGGCCTGCGCATGCAGGCCGACCTGGCGCAGCGCGAAGGCACCAGCACCGAGGAGCTGAAGCAGTCGCTGCAGCAGATCGGCCGCGCCAGCATGCGCGCCACGCACACCGTGAACCAGCTGCTGGCGCTGGCGCGCGCCGAGGGCGGCGCCATGGTGCTGGCGCACCAGCCGTGCGACCTGGCGCGCCTGGTGATCGAGGTGGTGCAGGACTCGGTGCCGCGCGCGCTCGACAAGCGCATCGACCTGGGCTACGACGGCGCCGAGCCCGGCGCCGAAGGCGTGTGGGTGGACGGCAACCCCACGCTGCTCAAGGAGCTGGCGCGCAACCTGCTGGACAACGCCATCAACTACACGCCGTCGAGCGACGCGCGCCCCGGCGTCATCACCGCGCGGGTGCTGGCCGACCGCTTCAGCCACGTGGTGCTGCTGCAGGTCGAGGATTCCGGCCCCGGCGTGCCGGAGAGCGAGCGCGAGCTGGTGTTCCAGCCCTTCTACCGCGCGCTGGGCACCGACGCCGACGGCTCGGGCCTGGGCCTGCCCATCGTGCAGGAGATCGCGCGCCAGCACGGGGCCGAGGTGCTGGTCGAGGACGTGCACCCGGGCCACAACCCGCCGGGTGCGCGCTTCAACGTGCGCTTTCCCGAGCGGCGCGCCGCGCCCGAGTGAGGCGCAGAGGGATGTGCCCAGGGATGGGCCGGATGACGTGCCCGGGTCACTGGGCCACGGCCGGGGCCGTGCCGCCCGCCACCTGCGCGCCGGACTGCTGGCGCGCCACCTCGGCAGCGTACTCGGGGCCGCTGCGCAGGCGCTGGTAGGTGGCCACGCGCCGCTCGTAGTCGAAGCTGCTGGCCGGGTCGGAGCCGCTCAGCGCGCTGTGGCCCAGGCCGGCGCGGTTCCACAGGTTCAGGTCGGCCCGCACCTCGGCCTGGCTCGGGCCGCGCGGTGCGCCGGCATCGGTGGACTGGGCCGAGGCGGCGCCCGCGAAGGCGAGGGTGGCGGCGGCGAGCAGGAGGGTGGTTTTTTGCATGGTCGTTTGCCTTTCTGAGCGAGTGCAGCGCGAATGCGTTCTGCTGGAAGGCAGTGTCCGTGCGCGCCGCCGCCGCGTATGTGCGCTAGCGCACAGCTTTCGGCAAGTCGCGCCAGGGCGCGCCGCCGGCACGGGCGGGATAATCGGCCCCCGGTTCCTCACGTCCCCGCATGCCTGCTTCCACCCCCGCGCGTTCCAGCCTCGCGCTGCGCCGTATCCACTTGCTCCAGGGCCTCGAAGAAGCCTGCCTGCAGCGCCTGGCCGCCGAGTGCGACTGGCGCAGCATCGGCGCGCGCCGGCCGATTTGCATGCGCAACGCCGTGGGCACCGAGGTGTTCTTCCTGGTTTCGGGCAGCGCGCGCATCACCAGCTATTCGCTGCAGGGACGCGAGGTGTCGTTCCGCGACTACGAGGCCGGCGCCCACTTCGGCGAACTCGCGGCGCTGGACAACACGCCGCGCATGGCCGACGTCATGGCCCTCACGCCCTCGGTCGTGGCCTGCCTGCCGCACCAGGCGTTCCGCGCGCTGCTGGAGCGCGAGCCAGCCATCGCCCTGCGCGTGATCGGCGAACTCACCCTCATGGTGCGCGGGCTGGCGCAGCGTGTGATCGACCTGTCCACCCTGGGCGTGCAGACGCGCCTGCATGCCGAGCTGTTGCGCCTGGCGTGCCAGGCCGGCGTGCAGGACAACCAGGCGCGGCTCGACCCCGCGCCCGCGCATGCCCTGCTGGCCAGCCTGATCAGCACCAGCCGCGAGCAGGTCACGCGCGAAATGGGCCAGTTGGCCAGGAGCGGCCTGCTGCGCAAGGACGGCGCGCATGCCCTGGTGGTGACGGATGTGCAGTGCCTGGATGCGCTGGTGGCGGCCATGCGCGGCGCCTGACGATCGGTACGGGAGTAAAGGCCAAATCGGCATCAAACGCCCGCTAGGCAAGCGTGAGAAGCTATTGAAAAAGGAGCGAGTGGCGCGTACCGCTCAATTGCAGGCGGCCAGCGGCCTGCCCGCCAGCGCGCCCTGCAGCGCATCGAGCCGCGGGCGCAACGGCGCGTCCACCGCGGGCAGGCGCAGGGTGTAGGCCTTGGCCTCGGCGCGCTCCACCACCACGCGCGCGGTGCGCACGCCCTGGCGCGCCAGGTCGCGCAGGGCCACCTGCGCCCGCTCCTCGCTGGAAAAGCGGCCCAGCGACAGCCCCGGCTCCAGCGCCGCGCCGGGCCGGTCGTAGGCAATGCCCAGGGCGCGCAGTTCGGTGCGTTTCTTGTCCACGGTTTCCGCGTCGGGGAAGCGGCCCATGTAGACCATCCAGCGCCCGGGCACCACCACGGCGTCCAGCGTCCAACTGCCCGGGGGCAGCGCGGCGGCGGCCTGGCGCAGCGCGGCGGCCTGGCGTTCGTCGAAGCTGCCGGCCTGCAGGCATTGCGTGGACGATGGCGCGGGCTGTGCGGCAGGGGCCGCCGCAGCCGCCTCGGCGGGCTCCGGTTCGTCCGTGGAGGCTGGCGCCTGGCCCTGGGCGGGCAGCAGCTTCAGCGCGTCGGGGTTCAGTTGCCGCTCCAGGCGCTCGGGCTCGGACTGCGTGGCGGGCGCCAGGCCCCAGGCGCGCAGCAGGCCCTGGCTCCAGGCGTAGTAGCCGGCGTTGGCCAGCAGCAGGATCAGGACGGCAAGACGCAGCATGGGGGCTCTTTCAGGAAGCGGCAGGGACGGGGCGTACGCTCACCTCGGCGCTGGTGATGGCCTGCCGCCCCTGCGCTGTGTGCACGATGAGCGCGCCGTCCGCCGCCACGCCCTCGCACTGGCCGTGGCGGCCGTCGCTCAGCGTCACCTCGCGCCCGCGCAGCAGGTCGCGCGCGGCGTAGCGTGGCTGCAGCGGCGCGAAGCCCGTGCGCGCGAAGCCGAGTACGGCCTGCACCAGCGGCACGGCCACGCGCGCCAGCGCGGCCGGTGCGTCCAGCGCCGGGTCCAGCTCCTGCAGCCAGGCGGGCGGCGTGGCCAGCCCGTCGGTGGCGCGGGGGCGGATGTTCAGCCCCGCGCCGATGACGCAGTAGCGCTGGCCCGCCGCGCCGCCCGCGCCCACGCTGCCCGCCGTCTCGATCAGGATGCCGCAGAGCTTGCGCGTGCCGTCCAGCCACAGGTCGTTGGGCCATTTGATGGCCACGCGCGGGTGCAGGCTCTCGGCCAGCGACAGGCCCACGGCCAGCGACAGGCCCGACCAGTCGCGCGGCGCCAGCGGCAGGCCGAGCGAGAAGGTCAGCGCGTCGCCCGTGCCGCTGTGCCAGGGCTTGCCCAGGCGGCCGCGCCCGGCGTTCTGGCGCTCGGCCACCAGCAGCACCGGGTCGCACTGCCCGGCGCGGGCGCGGCGCGTCAGCTCGCTGTTGGTGGAGTCGATCTCGGGCAGCACCTCCACGCTGAAGCCCGGCAGCAGCGGGTGCAGCGCCTCCCAGAGGGCCTCGGCGGGCCAGCGCAGCGGGGCGGCGCTCATGCCCGCTCCCCGGGGCCGGGCGGATTCCAGCCGCGCTTGGGCGCCAGCAGCGTGCCCCGGCACTGCGCGCTGCCGCACCAGCAGGGGTACTCGGCCTTGAGCTTCTTCGTGTAGCGCTCCTCGATGATGAGGCCGTAGTCGTAGTTCAGCTCCTCGCCCGCGGCGATGTTGCGCAGCGCGGTGATGAAGATGCGCCCGTCCTGCTCGTCGGCGTAGCAGTTGGGCGCGCAGCTGTGGTTGATCCAGCGCGCCGAGTTGCCGCCGTGGTTGGCGTCGATCACGCGGTCTTCGTCGACGTGGAAGTAGAACGTGTGGTTCGGCTGGCTCGGGTCGTGCGGGTGGCGGTCCTGCGCCTCCTGCCAACTGATGACTTCGCCGGTGTACTCGATGAGGACTTCGCCCTCGGCGATGTCCTGCAGCGCGAAAACGCCCTTGCCATGGACGCCCGAGCGCCGGGTCTGGATACGCCGGCCGGGGGAAGAAGGGGGAGCGCTGCGGGGCATGCGAAAACTCTGCTACTTTGTATAGGCACACACATGCGCGTGCGCGTGCACGCGTGAAGCGACGCATTGTAGAAGCGCCCTGGCGGGCGGAACGAAACACCCATGAGCAAGACACTGGTCATCGCAGAAAAACCCTCGGTCGCGCAAGACATCGTGCGCGCCCTCACGCCCGTGGCGGGCAAGTTCGACAAGTACGAAGACCACTTCGAGAGCGCGCACTACGTGGTCACCAGCGCCGTCGGCCACCTGGTGGAAATCCAGGCGCCCGAGGAATTCGACGTCAAGCGCGGCAAGTGGAGCTTCGCCCACCTGCCGGTGATTCCGCCGCGCTTCGACTTGAAGCCCGTGGACAAGACCAAGAGCCGCCTGGCCGCCGTGGTCAAGCAGGCCAAGCGCAAGGACGTCACGGCCCTGGTGAACGCCTGCGACGCGGGCCGCGAGGGCGAGCTGATCTTCCGCCTGATCGAGCAGTACGCGGGCGGCGCCAAGGGCGGTTTGGGCAAGCCCGTCTCGCGCCTGTGGCTGCAGAGCATGACGCCGCAGGCCATCCGCGACGGCTTCGACCACCTGCGCAGCGACCAGCAGATGCAGGGCCTGGCCGCCGCCGCGCGCAGCCGCAGCGAGGCCGACTGGCTCGTGGGCATCAACGGCACGCGCGCCATGACGGCCTTCAACTCGCGCGACGGCGGCTTCTTCCTCACCACCGTGGGCCGGGTGCAGACGCCCACGCTCTCGCTGGTGGTGGAGCGCGAGGAAAAGATCCGCAAGTTCATCAGCCGCGACTACTGGGAAATCCACGCCGGCTTCGCCGCCCAGGCGGGCGAGTACCTGGGCAAGTGGTTCGACCCGCAGTGGAAGAAGAGCGACGACCCCGAGGCCCGCGCCGATCGCCTGTGGAACGCGCAGGACGCCCAGGCCATCGCCGACGCCGTGCGCGGCAAACCCGCAGTGGTCACCGAGGAGGCCAAGCCCACCACCCAGGCCAGCCCGCTGCTGTTCGACCTGACCAGCCTGCAGCGTGAGGCCAACGGCAAGTTCGGCTTTTCCGCCAAGACCACGCTGGCGCTGGCGCAAAGCCTGTACGAGCGCCACAAGGCCCTGACCTACCCGCGTACCGACTCGCGCGCGCTGCCCGAGGACTACCTGCCCGTGGCGCGCCAGACCTTCGAGATGCTCGCCGGCTCGCCCATGGGCCACCTGGCGCCGTTCGCGCGCCAGGCGCTGCAGGACAACTACGTGCGCCCGACGAAGCGCGTGTTCGACAACAGCAAGGTAAGCGACCACTTCGCCATCATCCCCACCCTGCAAGCGCCCAGCGGCTTGAGCGAAGCCGAGCAGAAGCTCTACGACCTGGTGGTGCGCCGCTTCATGGCGGTGTTCTTCCCCAGCGCCGAATACCAGGTGACGACACGCATCAGCAAGGTGGCGCAGCACAGCTTCAAGACCGAGGGCAAGGTGCTGGTCAAGCCCGGCTGGCTCGCCATCTACGGCAAGGAAGCCGCCAACGAAGTGGAGGGCGGCAAGGACGGCGACAAGGGCCAGCCCCTGGTGGCGGTGCAGCCCGGCGAGCAGCCGCTGGCCGCGCACGCCACCGCCAAGGGCCTGAAAACCAAGCCGCCCGCGCGCTACAGCGAAGCCACGCTGCTCGGCGCCATGGAGAGCGCGGGCAAGCAGATCGACGACGACGAGCTGCGTGAAGCCATGCAGGAAAAGGGCCTGGGCACCCCGGCCACGCGCGCCGCCATCATCGAAGGGCTGCTGACCGAAAAGTACATGCTGCGCGAAGGCCGCGAGATGATTCCCACGGCCAAGGCGTTCCAGCTCATGACGCTGCTGCGCGGCCTGCAGGTGGAAGAGCTGTGCCGCGCCGAACTCACCGGCGAGTGGGAATACAAGCTGGCGCAGATGGAAAAGGGGCAGCTCAGCCGCGAAGCCTTCATGCAGCAGATCGCCGCCATGACCGAGCGCATGGTGAAGAAGGCCAAGGAATACGACCGCGACACCATCCCCGGCGACTACGCGACGCTTGCCGCGCCCTGCCCGAACTGCGGCGGCGTGGTCAAGGAGAACTACCGCCGCTACGCCTGCACGGGCACGGGCGGCCATGGCGAGGGCTGCGGCTTCTCGTTCGGCAAGTCGCCCGCTGGCCGCACCTTCGAGACCGCCGAGGCCGACCAACTGCTGCGCGAGCGCCGCATCGGCCCGCTGGAGGGCTTCCGTTCCAAGGCGGGCTGGCCCTTCACCGCCGAAGTCGCCATCGTGCGCGACGAGGAGGCGGGCAACTACAAGCTCGAATTCGACTTCGGCGACGACAAGGAGGACGAATCCGGCGAGCTGGTCGATTTCAGCGCCCAGGAAAGCCTGGGCCCCTGCCCCGTGTGCGGCGCGCCCGTGTACGAGCATGGCGCCAACTACGTGTGCGCGCGCGCCGTGCCCACGGCGCAGCAGCCCGCGCCTTCGTGCACCTTCAAGAGCGGCCAGATCATCCTGCAGCAGCCCATCGAGCGCGCGCAGATGACCCGGCTGCTGCAGGAGGGCAAGACCGGCCTGCTGGAGAAGTTCATCTCCAACCGCACGCGCCGCCCGTTCAAGGCCTTCCTGGTGTGGGACAAGGAGGCCGGCAAGGTCAACTTCGAGTTCGAGCAGCGCGACAGCAAATACCCCGCGCGCAAGACCGCTGCTGCGAAAACAGGAGCTGCCAGCGCAAGCCGCACGGGCGCTGCGGCCAAAAAAGCCACCAAACCCGCAGCAAAAACCGCCGCAACCACCGCCGCCAAGGCCCCGCGCAAGGCCAGCGCCGCCAGCGGCAAGCAGCCCAGCGCCGCGCTGGCCGCCGTCATCGGCAGCGAGCCCGTGGCGCGCCCCGAGGCCGTGAAGAAGCTGTGGGACTACATCAAGGCCCACAACCTGCAGGACCCGAAGGACAAGCGCACCATCCGCGCCGACGACAAGCTGCGCGCCGTGTTCGGCAAGGACAGCGCCGGCATGTTCGAGCTGACCGGCCTGCTGGGCGCACACCTGGGGTGAGGTGACTGCCCTGGAGGGGCACCATGGCTGAGCCCCCGGCCCTGTCGCTGCAGATCGCCACGGCGGTGCACCACCGCATCCACACCGTCACGGTGCGCATGGATGCCGTGGGCTGGGTCGTCTCGGGCACCAAGCAGCTTGTGGCCTCGGGCGGCACCCACCGCTACCCCAGCGGCCAGGTCTTCGTGCTGCCGCGCGGCGCGCAGTGGGAGGTGGTGAACGACCCCGCGCCGCACGGCCGCTATGTGGCGCGCCTGCTGTGCTTCGCGCCCGAGCTGGTGGCCCAGTTCCACCAGCGCTTCGGCCAGTTCGCGGGGCTGGCGCCCGTGAGCGGCTGCGCGCGCCTGCCAGCCGACGCCGCCTTCCAGTCCAGCTACATGCACGCCCTGGCCGCGCTGGAGGACGCCGCCAGCTCGCCCGCCCTGCGCGCCCACCGCGCGCTCGAAGTGCTCCTGCTGCTGGCCGAGTCCGGCATCGTCTTCGCCGCACCGGGCGAGCTCGGCTGGGCCGAGCGCGTGCGCCGCCTCATCGGCCCCATGCCCCATGCGGACTGGACGGTGGAGCGCATCGCCGCCGCCTTCGCCACCAGCGCCAGCACGCTGCAGCGCCGCCTGGCCGACGAAGGCGAAACCGTGCGCCAGTGCCTGCGCGACGTGCGCCTGGAGACCGCGCTGGCGCTGCTGCAAAGCACCACGCTGCAGGTGTCGGACATCGCTGCGCGCTGCGGCTACGCCTCGCACAGCCGCTTCAGCGCGGCATTCCGCGCGCGCTTCGGCTTCCCGCCCTCGCAGTTGCGGCCCTGAACCATCGTCCGCCCCGCAGGCGCGTGCCGCATTGCGCACAGCCATTGCGGCGCCAGGGCCAGCGTACCGGGCGCGGGCGCGCCACCATGGGGCCTTGTTCTTCACCAAGCCAAGGAGTCCCTCCGTGCCACACACCCTCGCTACCGCCGCCCGCCGTCCCGCACGCTGGGCGCTTGCCTGCCTGCTCGCGGCGGGCACGGCCATGGCGGCGCATGCCGCGCCACCGTTCACCCTCACCAGCCCGGCCTTCGCCGAAGGCAGCACGCTGCCCCAGCCCATGGAGTTCGACGGCTTCGGCTGCGCGGGCGAAAACCAGTCGCCCCCGCTGCAATGGAGCGGCGCCCCCGCAGGCACGCAAAGCTACGCCGTCACCATGTACGACCCCGACGCCCCCACCGGCTCCGGCTGGTGGCACTGGACGGTGGTGAACCTCCCCGCCAGCGTCACGGCGCTGCCCGCCAACGCCGGCGCGGCCGGGGGCGCGCGCCTGCCCGGGGGCGCCAGCCACGTGCGCACCGATTTTGGCGTGGCGGCCTGGGGCGGCCTGTGCCCGCCGCCGGGGGATGCGCCGCACCGCTACGTGTTCACGGTGCATGCGCTCAAGGTGCCCCGGCTCGACCTGCCGGCCGATGCCACCGCCGCCCTGGCGGGCTACATGATCCACGCCAACAGCCTGGGCCGCGCCACGCTGACCGGGCGCTACGGCCGCCCGGCCGCGCCAGTCCGCTGAAGCGGCCATGGCGTAAGCTCGGGGCCGCTCCATCCGCCCGGTTCACCCCGCCCACGCCATGCGCAGCCGCACAGAAAAAGCCCTCTGGTTCTTCCTCGCCCTGGCGGCGGCGGCCGCTGCCGCCCTGGCGTGGTGGACGGCCGACCAATGGCTCCCCCAGGCCCAGCCCTGGGCGGAGCAGGCGCTGCGCCGCCTCACCCGCCCCGGTCCCGGCACCTTGCCCGCGGGCGCCCCGGGCCAGGCCGCGCCCGCGGCGGGCACGGCCGCCTCGCCGCCTCCGGCACCGCCGCGCAAATGCGTGGATGCGCAAGGCCGCACGACCTACACCGACCAGCCCTGCCCTGGCGGTACGCGCGAGCACGGCGTGGACGGGGTAGTCACGGTGCTGCCCCGGTGAGTGCGCTATTCGATTGATAGCTGGTGGCGCTTGCCTGGAAAGCGCTGGAGGCCTTTTTGCATGCCTTCGCTGGTGTGTCCGGCAGGCCGCCGTTCCGTGCGGGCCCCGGTAACCCCGTGACACCGGGCGTCACGCGCTTCGACTAAGCTCGGCCGTTCCTTCCACTGCCACCGCCCCGCCCATGCCCCACACCCCGTTGACCCCGCTTGCAGACCTTGCCGACTCCGCCGCGCCTGCCCGCTCCGTGCCGTTGGCCGGGGCCAGCAATTTCCGCGATCTCGGGGGGTATCTGGGCCGGGATGGGCGCACGGTGAAGTGGCGGCGCCTGTTCCGTTCCGACCACCTGGCGGCGCTCACGCCGCAGGACCAGGACCTGCTGGCCCGCCTGGGCGTGGCGCGCAGCATCGACTTTCGCGGGCAGGCCGAGAGCGCGGCCCATGCCTACCGGCTGCCCGGGGTGGATTACCGCCACCTCGTCATCGAGCCCACGGTGATCCAGCGCGCGCTGGAGCTGCAGCGCACCGGCCAGCACCTGACGGCGCAGGACGCCGTGGCGCTGATGCAGGACACCTACCGGGGCTTCGTGCGCGAGAGCGCGCCGCGCTTCGCCGAGCTGTTCCGCCTGCTGCTGGACGGGCAGGACGCGCCCCTGGTCTTCCACTGCACGGCCGGCAAGGACCGCACCGGCTTCGCGGCGGCGCTGATCCTGCAGGCGCTGGGCGTGCCGCGCGCGGTGGTGATGCACGACTACCTGCTCACCAACACGCTGTACCGCCGCCCCGCGGGCTTGGGCGGCCACGCCCCCGACGAAGTGCTGGCCGTGCTCTGGCGCGTGCAGGAGGACTTCCTCGAAGCCGCCCTGCACCTGGTGGACGGCGAGTACGGCGGCATGGACACCTACCTGGCCGACGTGCTGGGCGTGGACGCCGCTGCCCAGCGCGAGCTGGCGGCGCGCTACCTCCAGCCCTGAAACTCCTGTTTTGATAGCTGCTGGCGCTTGCCTGGCAAGCGCCAGGGCCGTTTTTCATTCAAAACCCGGTACCCGTCAGCCCGCGGCCGAATCGCGCTGGTGCACCAGCAGGGTTTCGATCACGGCGCGGACCACCCGGCGGTGGGGCGGCTCCAGCAGGCTCCAGTCCTGCAGCAGCGAGGCGTCTTCCAGCGTCAGCGCCGGGGCGTTGCGAAAGGACGGGCGGGCGCTGCCCGGCGCCTGGTGCGCCGCGTACGCCCCGTTGGTGCCGTAGCCCCAGCGCAGCCAGCTTTCATCCACGTCCAGCCAGCGCGCCAGCACCTGCAACTTGTCCTGGGTGGGCAGCGACTGGCCCAGCAGCCATTTGCGCACGGCATGGCTGGTCACGGGTTTTCCAAGGTAGCGCAGGTTGAACTCCCGTTCCAGTGCGGCGGGACTCGCGCGCTTGCCTTGGCTCTGCAGCGCCTGGTGCAGGCGCTGCGCGAAACCACTTGCTCCGTCGGGCTCTTGCGTGGGGGTCATAGGGTGAAAACTATCACCGCCAGTAAAAGCGTGATGTAACTGCGGTATGTCAATATTTTTACTTTGGTAAACTAATACGCTATACCTCGGTATGAATACGGGTTTTCCAGAGCCATGGGCCCGGTTTGTCTTCGGGAGGCTGGCGGCAGCGCCAAAGGAAGAAGCATGAAAAACTGGAAGATCGGCACCCGGCTCGCCGTGGGTTTTGCGCTTGTGCTGGCACTGCTGGTGCTCATCGCCTGGCGGAACGTGCAGGGCCTGGCCGCGCAGGATGCCGCCACCCAGCGCATCACCCAGCGCGCGCTGGCCAAGGAGCGCGCCGCCAGCGACATCAACCGGCTCGTGAACGTGTCCGTGCGGCGCACCACGGCCATCGTCAAGAGCAGCGACCCCTCGCTCGGCACCTACTTCGCCGAAGACACCAAGGCCACCACGGGCGAGGCCCGGGAACTGGCCGAGCGCATCACGGCGCTGCTGGAGAGCGCGGAAGAAAAGGACATCTGGAACCAGTACCAGGCCGCCATTGACGCCTTCATCGTCGCGCGCGATGCGGCGGTGGCGGCCCGGATCGAGGGCCGCGCCGAGGAGGCCGAGCGCCTGCTCGCCCAGAGCTACGAGCCTGCCGCCCGGCGCATGACGGCGGTGGTGCAGGCGCTGCTCGACCTGGAGCGCGCCGCCATCGACGCCGACGCCCGCAGCGCCCACGAGGAGTCCGAGAGCGCCCGCTTCTCGACCATCGCCACGGGCGCGCTCGCGGTGGCGCTGGGCGCGTTGATCGCATGGCGGCTCACGCGCGGCATCGTGCGCCCGCTGGAGCACGCGGTGCAGGTGGCGAACACCGTCGCCGGCAACGACCTCACGAGCACCATCACCGCCGATGCGCGCGACGAAACGGGCCAACTGCTCGCCGCGCTGCGGCGCATGAACGACAGCCTCGCCCAGGTCGTGGGCCAGGTGCGCGGCGGCGCCGAGGGCATCGCCACGGCGTCCGGCCAGATCGACGCCGGCAACCAGGACCTGTCGAGCCGCACCGAAGAGCAGGCCAGCGCGCTGCAGCAGACCGCCGCCTCCATCGAGGAACTGGCCAGCGCTGTGCGCCACAACGCCGACAACGCGCGCACCGCCAACCAGCTCGCCGTGCGCGCGGCCCAGGCCGCCGCCGAGGGCAGCCGCGCGGGCGAGGGGGTGATCCGCACGATGGGCGAGATCGACGCGGCGTCGCACAAGATCGCCGACATCATCGGCGTGATCGACGCGATCGCGTTCCAGACCAACATCCTGGCGCTGAACGCGGCCGTGGAGGCGGCGCGCGCGGGCGAGCAGGGGCGCGGCTTCGCCGTGGTCGCCTCCGAGGTGCGTGCCCTGGCCGGGCGCAGCGCGGCGGCGGCCAAGGACATCAAGGCGCTGATCGAGGACTCGGTCGCCAAGGTCGAGCAGGGCAGCGCGCAGGTTGCCGAGGCCGGGCGCCAGGTGGAAGCCATCGCGCAGAGCAGCCAGCGCGTGGCCGACATCCTGGGCGAGATCAGCGCCGCCAGCGCCGAGCAGAGCCAGGGCATCGAGCAGGTGAACCAGGCCATCGGCCAGATGGACCAGGTGACGCAGCAGAACGCCGCGCTGGTAGAAGAATCCGCCGCGGCCACGGGCGCGCTCAAGGCGCAGGCCGGGCAACTGGCGGCGGCGGTGTCCGTGTTCCGGCTGGCCGGCGCCACCGCGCTGCCGGCGCGGCGGGGCGCTGCGCTGGCCCTGCCCTCCGCGTGACGCCCGGGCCCACCGCACCCCGCCATGCCCGCCGCAATGGACGCCCTGGCACAGGCCATGATCGACGCGTCCCCCGCCGGCATCGTGCTGGTGGGCCGCGATGGCGTCATCCTGCACGCCAACGCGGCGATGGAGGAAATCTCCGGCCACCCGCCCGCGTGGCTGGTGGGGCGGCAGATGAGCGTGCTGCTGCCGCCCCGGCTGCGCGCGTGCCATGAGGCGCGCGTACAGGCGTTCTTCGACGGGCCGGTACGGCTGGCTTCCATGGGGCGCGGGCGCCTGCTCTGGCTGGAGCGGCGCGATGGCACGGCCGTGCCGGTGGATGTCGGCCTGGGCCATGTGCAGGTTCACGGCCAGCGCTGTGCGGTCGCGGTGATCAGCGACAGCAGCGAGCAGCAGCGCCTGCGGCAGGAACTGGAGTTCGAGGCCCGGCACGACGGTCTTACCGGCCTGGCCAACCGGCGCAGTTTCACCGCGCAGCTGGAGCGCGCTTGCCATCTGCCCGCCGGCCAGGCCCCGGGCCTGGCGGCGCTGGCGGTGCTGGGGCTCGATGGCTTCAAGCTGGTCAACGACAGCTTCGGCCACACCCAGGGCGACGCGGTCCTGCGGGAGGTGGCGCACCGGCTGCAGGCCGCGCTGCGCCCCGGCGACACGGTCGCGCGCCTGGGCGGCGACGAATTCGGCCTGCTGCTGGCCGACCTGGGCGAGCCGGAAGAGGCCGTGCGGGAGGCCGCGCGCCTGCTCGCCGTGCTGCGCCCGGGCCTGCGGCTGGAGGGCGGGCAGGAGGTTTTCCTGGGCGGCAGCGCAGGCATCGCGCTGTTTCCCGCGCAGGCGGCCAATGCCGAACAACTGCTGCGCTTCGCCGGCATGGCGCTGTGCCAGGCCAAGGCGGCGGGCCGGGGGCTGGCCATGCTCTACGACGTGGCGGCCGTCCCCGCGCTGGAAAGCCGCCTGCGGCTGCACGCGCGCCTGCGCCACGCGCTCGCGGGCGCCGCAGAGGCGCCGGTGGAGGACGCCATCGGCCCACGGCTGCATTTCCAGCCCATCGTCGATACGGCCAGCGGCCGCTGGACCGGCTACGAGGCGCTGCTGCGCTGGCGTGACCCGGAGCATGGCGACCTGCCGCCGGCCGAGCTGGTGCAGGTGGCGGAGATGACGGGACTGATCCTCCCGCTGGGCCAGTGGGTGCTCGAACAGGCCTGCTGCCAACTGCGCGCGTGGCTCGACGCGGGCATCGCGCTGCCGGTGGCGATCAACGTGGCGATGCAGCAGTTGCACAGCGCGGACTTCCCGGAGCAGGTGGACCAGGCGCTGCAGCGCCACGGCGTGCCCGCGCGCCTGCTGGGCCTGGAGATCACCGAATCGCAGGTCATGGCCGACCCGGCCCATGTGCGGCGCCAGCTCGTGCGGCTGGCGGCCCTGGGCGTGTCGCTCTCGCTCGACGATTTTGGCACCGGCCACGCCTCGCTGGCCCACCTGCGGCAGTTGCCGGTGCACCGGCTCAAGGTCAGCCGCGAATTCATCGCCGACCTGCCGCACGACCAGGTGCTGGCGGCCATGGTGTCCTACATGGCCGCGCTGGCGTGCGCGCTCGGGCTGACCGTGGTGGCCGAGGGCGTGGAGACCGAGGCGCAGCGCGGCCTGCTGCAGCAGCTCGGGGTGCCGCACTGCCAGGGCTGGCTGTTCGCGCCGGCGCTGCCGGCGCAGGAGGCGGCGCGCCGGCGCGCGGCCAGCGCGCCATAGAGGGATGGGCGCGCGCGGGGTGTCTGCCCGGCGATCTGCGGCCATCGGCATGGGCCGCTACGATACGTGCGCCGCGCCACGCGGATGGCGGCAGCAACCCCTACAGGAGACCGACAGACCATGTTCAGCCACGTCATGCTGGGAGCCAGCGACCTTGACAAATCCAAACGCTTCTACGACGCCCTTCTCGGCGCCATAGGCTGCAAGCCCGGCTTCACCGACCCGAAGAACCGCACCTTCTGGCGCCACGCGGGCAACACCTTCGCCATCACCGCGCCCATCAACGGCGAACCCGCGTGCCACGGCAACGGCAGCACCTTCGGCTTCGCAGTCGAGTCGCCCGAGCAGGCCGATGCGGCCCATGCCGCCGGCGTGGCCGCGGGCGGCGTGACGTGCGAAGACCCGCCGGGCTGGCGCGAGGCCGCGGGCATGCGCCTGTACCTGGCCTACCTGCGCGACCCCGACGGCAACAAGCTGTGCCTGCTGCACCGCCCGCCGAAGTGAAGGAACACCCCCCTGAGACGCTTCGCGTCTTCCCCCCTCTCTCTACGCGCTGCGCGCTTCGGGAGGGGGGACGCAGCCGGCGCGGCGGGGCGGCCCTTGCGCGGCTGCCCTGGCATAGGGGGGCGCTGGTTTCATGGGCCATGGATCACTGACGAGAGGAAGATTCACACATGCAATTGTCCGAACAATGGGTGCTGGTCACGGGCGGCGCCCGGGGCCTGGGCCAGGCCATCACGCGCGCGCTGGCGCGCGAGGGCGCCGGGGTCGTGATCAACTACCACCGCAGCGCGGCGGCCGCGCAGGCGCTGGCCGAGGAACTGGGCCCGCGCGCCATCGCGCTGCAGGCCGACGTGACCGATGCCGCCGCCGTGCAGCGCCTCTTTGCCGCAGCGCAGGAGCGCACGGGCGCCAGCATCAGCGCCGTGGTGAACAACGCGCTGGCGCAGTTCAGCTTTGACGGCGACGCGCGCCCCAAGCTGGGCGACATCGCCTGGGAGCGCTTCAGCCAGCAGATCGAGGGCGCCGTAAAGGGCGCGCTCAACACCATGCAGGCCGCGCTGCCCGGCATGCGCGCCCAGGGCTTCGGGCGCATCGTGAACGTGGGCACCAACCTGTTCCAGAACCCCGTGGTGCCCTACCACGACTACACGGCGGCCAAGGCGGCGCTGCTGTCGCTCACGCGCACGGCGGCGAACGACCTGGGGCCGGACGGCATCACGGTGAACATGGTCTCGGGCGGGCTGCTGCGCACCACCGACGCGAGCCGCGCCACGCCCGAGGCGGTGTTCGACCTCATCGCCAGCCTGACCCCGCTGCGCCGCGTAACCACGCCGGCCGAGTTCGCCGGCGCGGTGCTGTTTTTTCTCTCGCCCTGGGCGCGCGCCGTGACCGGGCAGAACCTGGTCGTGGACGGCGGCCTGGTGAAGGATTGACCAAGGAGAACCTCCCATGACCTGGACCCACCCCATCACCGCCAAGTGGCCGGCGCGCCACCCCGAGCGGCTGCAGCTGTACTCGCTGGCCACGCCCAACGGCGTGAAAGTGTCGATCGCGCTGGAGGAAATGCAGCTGCCCTACGAGGCGCACCTGGTGAGCTTCGGCACCAACGACCAGTTCTCGCCCGAGTTCCTGGCGCTGGCGCCGAACAACAAGATCCCGGCCATCCTCGACCCCCATGGCCCCGGCGGGCAGCCGCTGGTGCTGTTCGAGTCGGGTGCCATCCTCCTCTACCTGGCGGAAAAGACCGGCCAGTTCCTGCCCCGGGACGCCGCCGCGCGCTACGAGACGCTGCAGTGGCTGATGTGGCAGATGGGCGGCGTCGGCCCGATGTTCGGGCAACTGGGCTTCTTCCACAAATACGCCGGCAAGGACTACGAGGACAAGCGCCCGCGCGACCGCTACGTGGCCGAGTCGCGCCGCCTGCTGGGGGTGCTGGAGCAGCGCCTGGCGGGCCGTGACTGGGTGATGGGCGCCCAGTACACCATCGCCGACATGGCCATCTTCCCCTGGGTGCGCAACCTGGTCGAGCACTACGGCGCGGGCGACCTGGTGGGCTGGGGCGATTTCGCGCAGGTGCGGCGCGCGCTGGCGGCTTTCGTGGCGCGGCCCGCGGTGCAGCGCGGACTCGTGGTGCCCACCGCCTGAGATGAAACAACACCCCCCTGAGTCGCTTCGCGCCTTCCCCCTCTCTCACGCTTCGCGTGGGAGGGGGACGCAGCCCTCGCTGCGGGGCGGCCCTTGCTCGGCTGCCCGCGCTTGGGGCGCGCCAGTTGCATGGGCCGAGGGTGGGGCGCAGCGCCATGGCGCACTGAGATTGCTACCGTTTAAATAGCTGCTGGCGCTTGCCTGGTAAGGGCTAGAGGCCAAAAATCCTGTGAATTTCGCAGGCCCGGGCGGGCGCCCGGGAGGCGTCACGCCGTGTCAGCGCTTCTTGAGCGCGCGCTGGGCGCTGCGGTGCTTGTTTTCGAGGAAGAAGCGCAGCTCCTTGTCGTTGCGCCGGATGTGCAGCGACAGCCAGTCGCGCAGCACCGAGGAGAGTTGCGCCGCCACGGTGATGCTGCCCGCGTCGAGCTTTTCCTTGAGTCCGCGCAGGTCGTTGACGAAGTGCTCGTGGCCGACGCGGTGGTTGTCCAGGCCGGGAAACCCCGCCTGCTGCATCTGCATCTCTTCGTGGCGCAGGTGCTCGGCGGTGTCGGCGATCAGGCGCTCCAGCAGGTCGGCCACCACGCTCTGGCCGATGCCCTGGCTGGTGGCGGTGTGCAGCTCGTTGACCAGATCGACCAGCTTGCGGTGCTCCGCGTCGATCTGGCCGTTGTCGATGACCATGTCATCGGCCCATTCAAAGTACGCCATGGCGCTCCCTTTTTCGGTGGTTTCAGCTGGGCAGCGCCAGCGGGGCGGACGGCTGGGCCCGCGCGCCCTGGTGCTGCGGCGCGCCGTTGCCGGGCAGGCGGAACACGCTCACGGTCTGCACCAGCGTGTGCGCCTGGCGCTCCAGCGACTGCGCTGCGGCGGCCGATTCCTCCACCAGCGCGGCGTTGGACTGCGTGACCTGGTCCATCTGGCCCATGGCCTCGTTGATCTGGTCGATGCCGTGCGACTGGTCGGCGCTGGCGTTGCTGATCTCGCCCATGATGTCGGAGACGCGGCGCACGCTTACCACGATCTCGTCCATGGTGCTGCCGGCCTTCTCCACCAGCGTGCAGCCCTCGGAGACGTTGCGCACCGAGGCCTCGATCAGCCCCTTGATCTCCTTGGCCGCCTCGGCGCTGCGGCCCGCGAGCAGGCGCACCTCGCCTGCCACCACGGCGAAGCCCCGGCCCTGCTCGCCGGCGCGTGCGGCCTCGACGGCGGCGTTCAGCGCCAGGATGTTGGTCTGGAAGGCGATGGAGTCGATCACGCTGATGATGTCGGCGATCTTGCGCGACGAGGCGTTGATGGACTCCATGGTGTGCACCACCTGGCCCACCACCTCGCCGCCGCGCACCGCCACCTGCGAGGCCGACTCGGCCAGCTCGTTGGCGTGCTTGCCGCTGTCGTAGTTCTGCTTCACGGTGCCCGCCAGCTCGTGCATCGAGGCCGTGGTTTCCTCCAGCGCGGCGGCCTGCTCCTCGGTGCGCGAGGACAGGTCCAGGTTGCCCGCCGCGATCTGGCTGGTGGCCGTGGCGATGGTGTCGCTGCTGTGGCGCACCTCGTGCACGATGTCCGTCAGGCTGGTGTTCATGTGCTGCAGCGCCGAGAGCAGCTGGCCCGCCTCGTCGCGGCTGTGCACCTCGATCTGGCTGCGCAGGTCGCCTTCGGACACGGCCTGGGCCACGCGCACCGCCTGGCGCAGCGGGGCGGTGATGGAGCGCGTGATCCACGCCGCCAGCAGCAGGCCGATGGCCAGGCCGCCGATGCCCAGGCCGAGCAGCAGCATGCGCGCGAACTGCGCCTCGGCCTTGGCGCGGGCGCCGGCCTCGTTCACCAGCCGCTCCTGCAGCTTGGCCAGGCGGTCCACGCGGTCCTGCACCGTCGCCAGCTCCACCAGCGTGTGCTCCTGCAGCTCGGCGAAGGCCTCTTCCTTGCGGCCCGCGTCCACCAGCTCGTTGAACTTGGCCTGCGAGGTGACGTAGCGGCCGCGCGCGGCCTCGGCCTCGCTCAGGAACTGCTTGCCCTCGTCCTTGTAGACCAGCTCCTGCAGCGTCTTGAAGGCCTGCACGAAGGTCTCGCGGCCCGCCAGGATCTCGGCGCGCTTTTGCGCGCGCTGGGCGTCGGTCTCGGCGAAATAGATTTCGATGGTGCGGCGCGCGTTCGCCTGGGCGATGGAGCTGAGCGTGTTCGACGCCTCGGCTTTCACCCACTCGCGCTCGATGATCTGGCGGTTGGTTTCGAGCAGGCTGCCGAGCTGCAGCAGCCCCACGACCACCATGGCGAGCATCATCGCGATGAGCACGCCGAAGCCCAGGGCCAGGCGTGTGCCGATGCGCCAGTCGCGCGGTGACCAGGAAGATGTGGATTGGGTGGTCATAGGGTCGTTGTGTTTAAAGGGGGGTAGACCGCAGGCCCTTTGCCGGATGGAGCGACAAAGTTTGCGCCTGTTACCTACGGTTACTCAAGTCTCCTGAATCGGGCAGTCTATTAATTTATGGGGATAGATGACGTTTCCTTGACAAGAAACAGGGGGTAATAGGGCACTATCGCCCTTTTCCGTAGACACCATGCAACGCCGCCATTTGCTCTTCCTGTGCGCCCTGCCTGTTTTCGCGGCCTGCGCCAGCCGCATGCCCAGCTATACCGTCACCGCCGCACAACTGCAGGCGGCGCTGGCGGCGCGGTTTCCGCGCCGCCAGCCGGTGGCGGGCCTGGCCGAGCTGGAACTGCAGGCGCCGCGGCTGCGCCTGCTGCCCGAGGAGAACCGCGTCGGCGCCGAGCTGGCGCTGCAGGCCTCCGGGGCGCTGCTGCAGCGCAGCTACCCGGGCGTGCTCGACGTCGATTTCGGCCTGCGCTACGAGGCGGCCGACCGCAGCCTGCGCGCCACCGCCGTGCGCCTGAACGTGCTGCGCATCGACGGCCTGCCGCCGCGCGCGGCTGCCGTGCTGCAGGGCCTGGGCGCGGGCCTGGCCGGCCAGGCGCTGGGCGAGGTGGTGCTGCACCACCTGCGCGACAAGGACCTGGCCCTGGCCGATGGCCTGGGCATGCAGCCGGGCCCCATCACGGTGACGCCGCAGGGCCTGCGCATCGACTTCGTGCCGCGCACCACGCCTTGATGCTCCTGTTTGCGTAGCTGCTGGCGCTTGCTGGTATTGGGCTGGAGCCGTTTTTTCCATGAAGTCGCCGCAGGCGCGGGCGCTGGCACGGCAGCCGCATTGGAGATAATGCGAATCGTTCCTTATTCCAAACCTTCCTGGGCCGGACCGCGCGGCGCGGGCACCGTCCTTTCCCGCACCGCATTGGCCAATCCGTGTTCGAGCGTTACTACCGCGAGCTGCTGGGCTTTCTCGCGCGCAAGGTGGGCGACCGCGACGTCGCCGCCGACCTGGCGCAGGAGAGCTATGCCCGCGTCTATGCCGCCTCCGGCCGCGAGCGCGTGGCGCAGCCCCGGGCGCTGCTCTACGCCACCGCGCGCAACCTCGTGATTGACCACTACCGCCGCGCCAGCGTGCGCGCCGGGGTGGAAGTCGGCAGCGCGGCGGACGGCGCCGAAGCGCCCGGCGGCGGACTGGGCCCCGCCTCGCTGGAGCCCGAGGCGCTGCTGGCCGGGCGCCAGCGGCTTGCCGCCATCGAGCAGGCGCTGGCCGCGCTGCCGCCGCGCCCGCGCCAGGCCTTCGTGTTCTACAAGCTCGACGGCCTGAGCCGCGCCGAAGTCGCGCGGAAAATGGGCATCAGCGTCAAGACCGTCGAAACGCACCTGGAAGTCGCCATGCAGGCCTGCCTGGCGCGGCTGCAGGCGCTCGACGGCGCCGCGCCTGCCCCCACCGCTGCGCCTGCGCGCAAGAAGCCTCGCCCCGCCCCATGAACGCCACGCCCTTCGCCACCGCATGATGCCCGCCGCCCCGCCCGCCACCCCGCCCGGTGACGCCGCCGCGCGCCAGCGCCAGGCGTTGGTGCGCTGGTTCATGCGCCGCCACGGCGCGCCCGCCAGTGCCCCGTGGAGCGCCGCGGACGAGCAGGCCTTCCAGCAATGGCTGGGCAGCCCGGCCAACCGGCAGGCCTACGCGCGCTGGCAGGCCGACTGGGCGCTGATCGACGCCATGCCACCTGCCGCCGCCGACCGCCTGCGCGCCATGGCCGAGGCCGACCTGGCGGCGCAGCGCGCCGCCGCCGCGCCACCGGCCCCGGGCCGCAGGCAATGGCTGGGCCAGGGGCTGGCCCTGGCGGGCGTGGCGGGCATGGTGCTGGGCAGCGGCTGGCTCGGCTGGCGCCACCTGCAGGCCCAGCCCGTGTTCGCGCAGGCGTTCAGCACCCGCCAGGGCCAGCAGATCGCGGCCACGCTGCCCGACGGCTCCACCATCCGCCTGGACACCGCCACCACGCTGCACGCGGCACTGTTCCGCGGCCGGCGCGAGGTGCGCCTGGCGCAGGGGCAGGCCTTCTTCGCGGTGGCTGCCGACGCGCGGCGGCCCTTTTCCGTCATGGCGGGCGGGGCCGTGGTCACCGTGCTGGGCACGCGCTTCGCGGTGCGCTACACGCCTGGCGTGCCGGGCCGCGAGGGTGTGGAGGTGGCCGTGGAGGAAGGCCGCGTGCGCGTGGCGCGCGGCGAACCTGGCGGCGGCGCGGCGCAGCCGTTCGAGCTGGCCGCGGGCCAGACGCTGCGGCTGCCGCCCGGCGGCGCCGACCCGGTGCCCGGCGCCGTGCCCGCCGCGGGCGTGGCGCCGTGGCGCAGCATGCCCCTGAGCTTCAGCGACGTGCCGCTGCGCGAGGCCGTGGCCGAGATGGAGCGCTACGCCAGCCTGGGCATCGCCGCCATCGACCCGGCCGTGGCCGGCCTGCGGCTGAGCGGCACCTTCGACCCGCGCGACCCCGAGGCCACCCGGCGCCTGCTGGCGCGCGCCCTGCCGATCCGGCTGGAGGACAGCGCGCAGGGGGTGCACGTGCGGCCGGTGCGCTGAACGCCGTGCGCTTCTGAATTAATAGCTGCCAGCGCTTTATGGGAAAGGGCTGGAGGCACTTTTTCCCATGATTCTTTGCCGGCGCGGAAAGAATTTTTGCGCCGGCGGCTCCGGCAAACGCGCGCGTGCTGCGTCTTCACCCCAGAACCCTTCGCAATCCTTGTTTCTGGAGAACACATGCACCGCATTCTTCCGCGCCCCGCTCCGCTGGCGCTGGCCGTTTCCCTGGCGCTGGGCAGCGCCGGCCTGGGGGCGCAAACCCCGGCGCCCGGCGCCTGGCAGGATGGCCGGCCGCGCCAGATCGCCATTGCCGCCCAGCCCCTGGGCGATGCGCTGAACGCCTGGGCGCGCCAGACCGGCGCGCAGCTGGCCGTGCCCCAGCACCTGGTGGCGGGCAAGGCCGCGCCCGCCGTCTCCGGCGCCCTGCGCCCGCGCGAGGCACTGGAGCGCCTGCTGGCGGGCAGCGGGCTGCACGGCGTGTTCGAGGGCCCTCTGGTGTCGATCGAGCCCGTGCCCGCCGCGGGCCGGGACGAGGCCGTCCTGGCGCCGGTGACCGTGGTGGCGCCGGCGGCGCAGGAGGTGGGCGACGGCCCGGTGCGCGGCTATGTCGCCAAACGCAGCATGGCGGGCACCAAGACCGACACGCCGCTGATCGAGACGCCGCAGTCCATCTCCGTCGTGGGGGCCGAGGAGATCGACGCCCTCAAGTCGCAGAGCCTGCAGGACGCCCTGGGCTACGTGGCCGGCGTCAGCCGCTTCGAGGGCCTGTCGCGGGTGCAGGACACGATCTACCTGCGCGGCTTCCAGGCGCAGGCCGGCACGGGCAGCGTGTACCGCGACGGCATGAAATACACCGTCAACCCCTTCAACGGCAAGCAGGAAATCCATGGCCTGGAGCGCATCGAGGTGCTCAAGGGCGCTGCCTCGGTGCTCTACGGCGCGGCGGGGCCCGGCGGCATCATCAACATGGTGAGCAAGCGGCCCACTGCCACCCCGCTGCACGAGCTCAGCCTCGAGCTTGGCAGCTTCGGCCGCAAGCAGGTCTCGGGCGACTTCGGCGGCCCCCTGGACCAGGACGGCGAGTGGTCGTACCGGCTGAGCTTCCTCCAGCGCGACAGCGACACCTTCGTCGACCACGTGCGCGACGACCGCACCTTCATCGCCCCGGCGCTGCGGTGGCAGCCCAACGCCGCGACATCGCTGACGCTGCTGGCCGACTACCAGAAGGACAAGACCAACTACGTCTACTGGCTGCCCGCGCAGGGCACCATCTTCCCGACGGTCCACGGCACCATCCCGCGCAACCGCTTCACCGGCGAGCCCGGGTACAGCAAGTTCGACATGGAGCGCTATTCGATCGGCTACCTGTTCGAGCATGCGTTCAACGACCAGTTCACGTTCAGGAACAGCCTGCGCTACTTCCATGCGAACAGCGACTTTCCGCTGGTCTGGGTTTCGGGGCTGGCGGATGACCAGCGCACCTCCGCCTACCGGGGCGGAGCGCTGCGCTGGGAGCGTTCCTCGGCGCTGGTCGCGGACACCTCGCTGCAGTACCGGGGCACGCATGGCGGCGTCCAGCACACGGTGCTGGCCGGGTTCGACTACACCCGCCCCAGGAACCAGTCCGAACGCTACGACCGGACGGCCGACAGCATCGACTACTACAACCCGGTCTACGGCGGCCCCCTGGGTGCGCCGGTGCGCGACGACTGGTGGTCGTACAACGCCGACACCCGGCAACTGGGCCTGTATGCGCAGGACCAGATGAAGATCGCGGACAGGTGGGTGGTGCTGCTCGGCGGCCGCTACGACCATGTGCGCGACAACCAGAGCAACCTGTACACGGGCGAGAAGTCCATCGACAACGAGAAGAGCACGGCCTTCACGGGCCGCGCCGGGCTGGTCTATCTCGCGGACAACGGCCTGGCACCCTTCGCCAGCTTCAGCCAGTCCTTCGAGCCCACGTCGGGCCGGGACCGCCTGGGGGCGCGCTTCGACCCCTCGACCGGCACGCAGTACGAGGCGGGCGTGCGCTACCAGCCGCAGGGCGCGGACACGCTGGTATCGGCCTCCGTGTACCAGCTCACGCGCCAGAACGTCGCGGTGGACGACCCCGTCGATCCCGCCTACTCGGCGCAGATCGGCGAGGTGCGCTCCCGGGGCCTCGAACTGGAGGCGCGCACGCGCGTCGGCCGCAACGCCCAGCTGATCGCCGCCTATGCCTATACCGACGCGCGCACGACCCGGGCCAGCCCGCTGCAGCCGTCCCAGGTGGGCCAGCGCTCCCCCGGCATTCCCTTCCACCAGTTGTCCATCTGGGGCGACTACGACTTCGGCCGCTTCGGGATGCCCGGCCTGAAGGCCGGGGCCGGCATGCGCTACCAGAGCCAGACCAAGCCCAACACCGGCAGCTTCGACGTGCCGTCCTTCACGGTGTTCGACGCCATGGTCGGCTACACCACGGGCCCGTGGCGCCTGGCGCTGAACATCACCAACCTGTTCGACAAGACCTATGTCGGCAGTTGCACCACCGGCTGCTTCTATGGCGAGCCGCGCAAGGTCATAGGGACGGCCACCTACCGCTGGTAAGGCGCGCGCCGCAGCTTCAAAAAAGAGAGCTGCTGGCGCTTGCTGCATAAGCATTCTGGATTGAAAAATGCCTCAATTCTTTTACAGGCAAGCGCTGGCAGCTATCAAAACAGGAGTCAAGAAAGATTGTCCTGCGCGCGTGCCGCACTGTCGCGCGCATGGCCTCTTGGCAGGCGCGCAGGCCGGGCCCATATTCCCGGCATGACCGATACCCCCATCCTCCGCACCCAGCCGCTGGGCCCGCTGTGGCCCACCATGGATCCGTTCCTGTTCTGCGCCCACCACGACGACGCCTATCCCGCCGGCGACGGCGCGCAGGGCGTGCCCGCCGCGGCGCTGGGCGGGCGGGCGCTGGGCAGCGACTTCAGCCGCCAGGACGGTTTCTCGATGTACCACGGCGAGCGCGTGCCCGGCTTTCCGGTGCACCCGCACCGCGGCTTCGAGACCGTGACCCTGGTGCGCCGGGGGCTGATCGACCACAGCGACTCGCTGGGCGCGGCCGCGCGCTTCGGCGGCGGCGACGTGCAGTGGCTCACGGCCGGCCGGGGCATCCAGCATGCCGAGATGTTCCCGCTGCTGCACGCCGGCGCGCCCAACCCGCTGGAGCTGTTCCAGGTCTGGCTGAACCTGCCTGCGCGCAGCAAGATGGCGGCGCCGCACTTCACCATGTTCTGGAACGAGCGCATCCCGCGCCTGGAGCACGTGGACGCCGAGGGCCGCGCCACCCTGGTGCGCGTGGTGGCCGGTGCGCTGCCCGGCGCGGGAGCGCCGCTGGCGCCGCCGCCCGAATCGTGGGCCAGCGCCCCGGACGCCGACGTGGCCATTTGGACGCTGCAGCTCGCGCCCGGCGCGCGCTGGACGCTGCCACGCGCCGCCGGCAGCGCCACGCAGCGCATGCTGTACTTCTTCGCCGGCAGCGGCCTGCAGGTCGGCCCCGTGGCCGTGCGCGAACACGCCGCGCTGCACGTGGACGCCACGCAGGACTGGGAACTGCGCAACCTCGGTGGCGACGCCGTGGAATGCCTGGTGCTGCAGGGCCGCCCGCTGGGCGAGAGCGTGGCGCAGTACGGCCCGTTCGTGATGAACACGCAGGCCGAGATCATGCAGGCGCTGCAGGACTACCGGCGCACCCAGTTCGGCGGCTGGCCCTGGAGCGCGCCCGGCCCGGTGCATGGCGGCGCCCCCCGGCGCTTCGCGCGCCATCCTGGAGCGCAGGCCGACGAACTGCCGGCGTGATTTCTGGGCGCGGCGGGGGCGTGGGGCGTGGACAATGCGGGCTACCGTTTTTTCCCGTTCCAGCCCGCCGAGGACTTCGCATGAACATCACCAAGGACACCGCCGTCACCCTGAGCTACCAGCTCACCACGCCCCAGGGCAAGCCGCTGGACAAGGGCCACCTGGCCTACCTGCACGGTGGCTACGAGGGCATCTTCCCCAAGGTCGAGGCCGCGCTGGAGGGCCAGGCCGCGGGCTTCGCCGCCACGGTGGACCTGGGCGTGGACGACGCCTTCGGCGAGCGCGACGAGAGCCTGGTGCGCACCATTCCCAAGAGCGAGTTCCCGCCCGGCGTGAAGGTGGGTGGCCAGCTGCGCGGCCCCGGTGCCGACGGGCGCCCGCAGGCCTTCAACGTCGTCAAGATCAAGGGCGCCGAGGTGCACCTGGACGGCAACCACCCCCTCGCGGGCCAGGCGCTGCGCTTCGCCTGCAAGGTGACCGAGGTGCGCGCCGCCACGGCCGAGGAAATCGCCCACCGCCACGTGCACGGCGGCCATGGACACCATCACTGACATCAGGGCTTTCCCGCGCCATGCGCCCGGCGTTTTGGCCGGGAGCGCGGTGTGGGGGCGATAAGATGGCACCGTGCCCCGGCAGTCCGCCAGGGGCAGCTCAAGGAGAGGTCATCACGATGCAAGTGCAAGTCCATACCGACGACAAGATCCATGGCGGTGAATCGCTGGCCCAATGGGTGCAGCAGGAGGCCCAGACCCGCCTGGCGCGTTACCGCGAACTGGTGACGCGCATCGAGGTCTTCCTGACCGACGTCGATGCGGGCAAGTCCGGCGCCAACGACAAGCGTTGCCGTATCGAGGCCCGGCCGGCCGGCCGCCAGCCCGTGGCCGTCACGGCTGATGCCGACAAGGTGGCCGACGCCGTCACGGGCGCCATCGAGAAGCTGATGCGCGCCATCGACCACGACCTGGGCCGTGCCAAGGACCGCCACGGCCGCGACACCATCCGCACGCAGGAGCAGGAGGGCTGACGCGCCCCCGCTCTCGCCGGCCCTATGCAAAAAGCCAGCACCCGAGAGGGTGCTGGCTTTCTTTTTGATAGCGCCCAGCGCTTGACTGGCGAGCGCTGGAGGCCGATTCGGCTGTAAACCCAGGGATTACTTGGCGATCACGCGCACCATTTCCAGGCACTTGTTCGAGTAGCCCCACTCGTTGTCGTACCAGCTCACGACCTTGATGAAGGTCTTATCCAGCGCGATGCCGGCCTCGGCGTCGAACACCGAGGTGCAGGGCTCGCCGCGGAAGTCGGTGGCCACCACCTTGTCCTCGGTGTAGCCGAGCACGCCCTTCATGGCGCCTTCGCTGGCGGCCTTCATGGCGGCGCAGATGTCCTTGTAGTCGGCTTCCTTTTCCAGCTCGACGGTCAGGTCCACGACGGACACGTCGGACGTGGGCACGCGGAAGGACATGCCGGTCAGCTTCTTGTTCAGCTCGGGAATCACCACGCCCACGGCCTTGGCGGCACCAGTGGAGCTGGGGATGATGTTTTCCAGGATGCCGCGGCCACCGCGCCAGTCCTTGTTGCTCGGGCCGTCCACGGTCTTCTGCGTGGCGGTGGCGGCGTGCACGGTGGTCATCAGGCCGCGCTTGATGCCCCAGTTGTCGTTCAGCACCTTGGCCACGGGGGCCAGGCAGTTGGTGGTGCACGAGGCGTTGGAGACGATGGCCTGGCCCGCGTACTTGGCGTGGTTCACGCCGAACACGAACATCGGCGTGTCGTCCTTCGATGGGGCCGACATCAGCACCTTCTTGGCGCCGGCGGCCAGGTGCTTCTCGGCGCTGGCCTTGTCCAGGAACAGGCCGGTGGCCTCGATCACCACGTCGGCACCGACCTCGTTCCACTTCAGGTTGGCGGGGTCGCGCTCCTGCGTCAGGCGGATCTTCTTGCCGTTGACCACCAGCGTGTTGCCCTCGACGGACACGGTGCCCTTGAAGCGGCCGTGCACGCTGTCGTACTTGAGCATGTACGCCAGGTAGTCGGGCTCGAGCAGGTCGTTGATGCCGACGATCTCGATGTCGGAGAAGTTCTGCACTGCGGCGCGGAACACCATGCGGCCGATGCGGCCGAAGCCGTTGATGCCAACCTTGATAGCCATTTCAGTCTCTTTCTTCCAAGTTAAAACAACACGATCAATGCTTCTTGCGCTTGAGCGCGGCCTGCACGGTGGCGGCCACGTTCTCGGCCGTGAAGCCGAAGTGCTTGAACAGCACGCCCGCCGGGGCCGACTCGCCGTAGGTGTCGATGCCCACCACGGCGGCGCAGCCGTACTTCCACCAGAAGTCGGTCACGCCCATTTCCACGGCGATGCGCGGCAGGTCGGTGGGCAGCACGGCCTTCTTGTACTTCACGTCCTCGCGGTCGAAGGCGGTGGTGCTGGGCATGGAGACCACGCGCACGGCGATCTTCTTCTCGGCCAGCAGCTTCTGCGCGGCCAGCGCGAGCTGCACCTCGGAGCCGGTGGCGACGATGACGGCCTGGGTCTTCTTGTTCTTCAGGCCCACGTCCTTGGGCTCGGACAGCACGTAGGCGCCGCGCGAGATGTCGCCCAGCGCCTTGCCGCTCTTGGGCGCGTAGGGCAGGTTCTGGCGGCTCAGCAGCAGGGCCGTGGGCTTGTCGCGGTTGCTCAGCGCCACGCTCCAGGCCACGGCGGTCTCGGCGGTGTCGGCGGGGCGCCACACGTCGAGGTTGGGGATCAGGCGCAGGCTGGCGGCGTGCTCGATCGACTGGTGCGTCGGGCCGTCCTCGCCCAGGCCGATGGAGTCGTGCGTGAACACGTGCACCACGCGCTGCTTCATCAGCGCCGCCATGCGGATGGCGTTGCGGCTGTAGTCGCTGAACGTGAGGAAGGTGCCGCCGTAGGGGATGAAGCCGCCGTGCAGCGCCACGCCGTTCATGATGGCGGCCATGCCGAACTCGCGCACGCCGTAGTTGATGTGGCGGCCGCCGACCATCTCACCGTTCGCGGCCTCGGTTTTCACCACGTTGCCCTGCAGGTCGAAGCGCAGGTTGGGCGTGCTCTTGGTGTTGGTGAGGTTCGAGCCCGTCAGGTCGGCCGAGCCGCCCAGCAGCTCGGGCAACGCGGCGGTGAAGGCCTCCAGCGCCAGCTGGCTGGCCTTGCGGCTGGCCACGGTCTCGGCCTTGGCATGGGCCTGCACCACGGTGTCCACGGCGGTCTGGGCGAAGTGCGCGGGCAGGTCGCCCGCCATGCGGCGCGTGAATTCGGCGGCCAGCGCCGGGTGCGCCTTCTTGTAGGCGGCGAAGCGCTTGTTCCAAGCGGCCTCGCGCGCGGCACCGGCCTTCTTGGCGTCCCAGCCGGCGTACACGTCGGCGGGAATCTCGAACGGGCCATGCGTCCAGCCCAGGGCTTCGCGCGTGAGCGCGATTTCCTCGGCGCCCAGCGGCTCGCCGTGCGCCTTGGCCGTGCCCGCGCGGTTCGGGCTGCCCTTGCCGATGGAGGTCTTGCAGATGATGAGCGAGGGGCGCTCGGCCTGCGCTTTGGCCTCGGCGATGGCGGCGGCCACCTTCTCGGCATCGTGGCCGTCGATCGGGCCGATGACGTTCCAGCCGCTGGCCACGAAGCGCAGCGCCGTGTTGTCGGCGAACCAGGGCGCGACCTGGCCGTCGATGGAGATGCCGTTGTCGTCGTACAGCGCGATCAGCTTGCCCAGCTTCCAGGCGCCGGCCAGCGAGATGGCTTCCTGGCCGATGCCTTCCATCAGGCAGCCGTCACCCAGGAAGGTGTAGGTGTGGTGGTCGACGATGGCGTGCTCGACATCACCATCTTTGCGGTTGAATTCGCTGGCCAGCAGCTTCTCGGCCAGCGCCATGCCCACGGCGTTGGTGATGCCCTGGCCCAGCGGGCCGGTGGTGGTTTCCACGCCCGGGGTCACGCCCACTTCGGGGTGGCCGGCGGTCTTGCTGTGCAGCTGGCGGAAGTTCTTCAGCTCCTGCAGCGGCAGGTCGTAGCCGGTGAGGTGCAGCAGCGCGTAGATCAGCATCGAGCCGTGGCCGTTGGAGAGCACGAAGCGGTCGCGGTTGGCCCAGTGCGGGTTCGCGGGGTTGTGCTGCAGATGCCGGCCCCACAGCGCCACGGCCATGTCGGCCATGCCCATCGGGGCGCCGGGGTGGCCGGAATTGGCTTGTTGAACGGCATCCATTGCGAGTGCGCGGATCGCATTCGCCATTTTTTGAGAGTTGGCCATCGGGGCGGCTCCGAAAGGGGCGTGAAGGGGGAAACCCGCAATTTTACCGGGCAGGCGGCGCACCCGCCTGCGGGGCCGGCCTGGCAGGCCCCATCCCCTGGGGCGTTGATGCTTTTTTTACAGCGGCTGCGCGCCTTTCTATCCCGTTTTGACATGCCCTTCGGGAGACTGCCTGCCATTGGAAGCAATCGGCAGGAGTGCTGTATGGACATCGTATGGATCGCTGCGCTGGGCCTGCTCTGGCTGGCGGTGGCGCAACTGGTGGTGGGGCTGGACCGCATGGGCCAGCCGCACGGGGAGAAGACGTGATGGCTATGGAAGCTTTGTATGGCCTGGGGGGCTTGCTCGCGGTCCTCCTGATGGCCTACCTCGTGTACGCGCTGGTTTGCGCCGAGGAGTTCTGACCATGGACGCCTCAGCCTGGGGCCTGCTGGCCCTTTTCCTGGCGCTGCTGGGCCTGCTGGCCTGGCCGCTGGGCCGTGTGCTCGCGGCATTGATCGCTGGCGGCATGCCGCGCTGGATGCAGCGGGTGGAGGCGCCGCTGTATCGCCTGGCCGGCGTGCGCCCGGAAACGCCGATGGGGTGGCGTGCCTATGCGCTGTCCCTGCTGGCGTTCAACGCGCTGGGCGCCCTGGCCGTGTATGCCCTGCAGCGCCTGCAGGGCAGGCTGCCGCTCAATCCCGAAGGCATGGCGGCGGTGGCGCCGGACTCGGCCTTCAACACGGCCATCAGTTTCGTGGCCAACACCAACTGGCAGGGGTACGGCGGTGAAAGCACCATGAGCTATCTGACGCAGATGCTTGGGTTGGCGGTGCAGAATTTCCTCTCGGCGGCGACCGGCATTGCCGTGGCCTTTGCGCTGGTTCGTGGCTTTGCGGCACAGGGCGGCGGACACCGGGGCATGCCCGGCGCGCGCTTTGGCGCCATCGGCAATGTCTGGGCCGATCTCACGCGCATCACGCTGTGGGTGCTGGTGCCGATTGCCTTGGTAATCGCCGTTTTCTTCGTGTCGCAAGGCGTCATCCAGAACTTTGACGGCTACCGGCAGGTGGCGACCCTGGAGGCGACGGTCTACCAGGCGCCGATGGCTGGCGCCGATGGCGTGCCGCTGCGGGATGCGCCGGGCAGCGTACGGATGCAGGAGGCCCGCACGGCCACGCAGACACTGGCCATGGGGCCCGTGGCGTCGCAGGAGGCCATCAAGCTGCTGGGAACCAACGGTGGCGGCTTCTTCAATGCCAACTCGGCACACCCGTATGAAAACCCCACGGCCCTCGCCAACCTGGTGCAGATGCTGGCGATCTTCCTGGTTTCCACGGCCCTGTGCTTCGCGTTCGGGCGGGTGGCTGGAGACCTCCGGCAGGGATGGGCCGTCCTGGCGGCCATGGTGCTGATCTTCGTGGCCGCCGTGGTGGCCGTGACCTGGGCCGAACGTGCGGGCAACCCCCTGCTGACGGCCTTGGGCGTGGACCCGGCCCTGGGCAACATGGAGGGCAAGGAGCTGCGTTTCGGCATCACGGCCTCGGCCCTGTTCACGGCGGTGACCACGGCGGCCTCGTGCGGCGCCGTGGTGGCCATGCACGACTCGCTCACCCCCTTGGGAGGCATGGTGCCGCTGGTCTTGATGCAGCTGGGCGAGGTGGTCTTCGGCGGTGCGGGTTCGGGCCTGTATGGAATGCTGGTGTTCGCCGTGCTGGCGGTCTTCATCGCCGGCTTGATGATCGGCCGCACGCCCGAGTACCTGGGCAAGAAGATCGAGGTGTTCGAGATGAAGCTGGTGGCGGCCGTCATCCTCGTCACGCCCCTGCTGGTGCTGCTGGGCACGGCGGTCGCCGTGGGCGTTGCGCCGGGGCGCGCCGGCATTGCCAACCCCGGGGCGCATGGCTTTTCGGAAATCCTCTATGCCTTCACCTCGGCGGCGAACAACAACGGCAGCGCGTTTGCCGGGCTGTCGGCCAATACGCCGTTCTACAACGCCATGCTGGGCGTGGCGATGTGGCTGGGGCGTTTCGCCGTCATCGTTCCGGTGCTGGCCATGGCGGGGGCGCTGGCGGGCAAGCAGCGTTTGCCCGTGACGGCGGGCACCCTGCCCACCCACGGCCCCTTGTTCGTGGTGTTGCTGGTGGGCACCGTGCTGTTGGTGGGGCTGCTGAACTACGTGCCGGCGCTGGCCCTGGGGCCGGCCGTGGAGCACCTGATGCTTTGGAAGTGAGGCGGTCATGACCTCGATGAAACAATCTTTCTCGCTCGCGGACCCCGCGTTGCTGCGCCCCGCGCTGGCAGGCGCGTTCGCCAAGCTCAGCCCGCGCGCGCAGTGGCGCAATCCGGTGATGTTCGTGGTCTATGTCGGCAGCATTCTCACCACGCTGCTGTGGCTGCATGCGCTCAGCGCCCCCGGCGACGTGGGCATGGGGGCCGGCTTCGTGCTGGCTGTGGCGGTCTGGCTGTGGTTCACCGTGCTGTTCGCCAACTTTGCCGAGGCGCTGGCGGAGGGGCGCAGCAAGGCGCAGGCGGCTTCCCTGCGCAGCCTGCGCAAGGACACCTGGACCAAGAAACTCAAGACGCCCCAGCGCGCAAGCGGCTTCCTGCCCGTGCAGGCCACCGGGCTGCGCAAGGGCGACATCGTGCTGGTCGAGGCTGGCGATGCCATTCCGCTGGACGGCGAAGTGATCGAAGGCGTGGCTTCGGTCGATGAAAGCGCCATCACCGGGGAATCCGCGCCGGTGGTGCGGGAATCCGGGGGCGATTTTTCGGCCGTCACCGGAGGCACCCGCGTGCTGTCCGATTGGCTGGTGGTGCGCATTGGCGTCAACCCGGGCGAATCGTTCCTCGACCGCATGATAGGAATGGTGGAAGCGGCCAAGCGCAGCAAGACACCCAACGAGATTGCTTTGACCATCCTGCTGGTGGCGCTGACGATCGTGTTCCTGGTGGTGACCGTGACGCTGCTGCCGTACTCGATCTTCAGCGTGCAGGCATCGGCCGCAGGGACTGTGGTTTCCCTGACGGCACTTGTAGCCCTCCTGGTGTGCCTGATCCCGACCACCATCGGCGGGCTGCTGTCCGCCGTGGGCGTGGCAGGCATGAGCCGCATGATGCAGGCGAACGTCATCGCCACCTCGGGCCGTGCGGTGGAGGCCGCAGGCGACGTGGACGTGCTGCTGCTGGACAAGACCGGCACCATCACCCACGGCAACCGGCAAGCCAGTGCATTTCTGCCGGCGCCCGGCATCAACAAGGGGCAGCTGGCGCAGGCCGCGCTCTGGGCTTCGCTGGCCGATGAGACGCCCGAAGGGCGCAGCATTGTCGAGCTGGCGCGGCGCGAAGGGGTCTCCAGCGAACCGGTGCATGGCGCGGCGTTCGTGCCCTTCACTGCGCAGACGCGCATGAGCGGCGCGGATGTGCCTGCGGCCGCCCAAGGCCAGGGCGGCGGCTGGATCGTGCTGCGCAAGGGCGCGGTCGAGGCGCTGCGCCGCCATGTCGAGGCCCTGGGAGGCAGCATGCCGGGCGAGGTGGCGCGCATGGCCGACGAGGTGGCACGCCGGGGCAGCACGCCGCTGGCGGTGGCCGACGGCGCACGCGTGCTGGGCGTGGTCGAGCTGAAGGACATTGTCAAGGCCGGTATCCGCGAGCGCTTCGCCGCGCTGCGGCGCATGGGCATACGCACCGTGATGATCACTGGCGACAACCGGCTCACGGCCGCAGCCATCGCCGCCGAGGCGGGCGTGGACGACTTCCTGGCCGAGGCCACGCCCGAGGACAAGCTGCGCCTCATCCGGCAGTACCAATCCGAAGGGCGCCTGGTGGCGATGACCGGCGATGGCACCAACGACGCACCCGCGCTGGCGCAGGCCGACGTGGCGGTGGCCATGGGCAGCGGCACGCAGGCCGCCAAGGAGGCCAGCAACATGGTGGACCTGGATTCCAACCCGACGAAGCTGCTCGAGGTGGTGGAAACCGGCAAGGCCTTGCTGATGACGCGCGGCTCCCTGACCACCTTTTCCATCGCCAACGACGTGGCCAAGTACTTCGCCATCATTCCCGCGATCTTCATGGGCACGTACCCGCAACTGGGGGCCCTGAACGTCATGCGGCTGGCCAGCCCGTCGTCGGCCATCCTGAGCGCGGTGATCTTCAATGCCCTGGTCATCGTCGTGCTCATCCCGCTGGCGCTCAAGGGCGTGCGCTACCGGCCTGTCGGCGCGGCGGCGCTGCTGCGGCGCAACCTGGCGGTCTATGGCCTCGGGGGGCTGGCCGTTCCCTTCGTGGGCATCAAATGCATCGACTTGCTGCTGGCTGCCAGCGGCATGGTGTGAAGGAGTCCGGCATGAACACCAAGCTCTTTGCGGCCGCGCGTCCGGCCCTGGTCCTTTTTGTCCTGCTCAGCGTGCTGACAGGCATCGTCTACCCGCTGGTGGTGACCGGCGTGGCCCGTTCCGTCTTTCCGGCCCAGGCGGCGGGCAGCCTGGTGCTTCGCGCGGGCCAGCCCGTGGGCTCGGCCCTGATCGGCCAGCATTTCAGCGACCCCCGGCACTTCTGGGGCCGCCCTTCGGCGACCGCGCCCATGCCGTACAACGCCTCGGCTTCCTCCGGCTCCAACCTGGGCCCCTTGAACCCGGCATTGGCCGCTGCGGTCAAGGACCGCATTGCCATGCTGCAGTCGGCCGACCCCGGGAATACGGCCCTGGTGCCCGCGGATCTGGTCACGGCATCGGCCAGCGGCCTGGACCCCCACATCAGCCCTGCTGCCGCGCTGTACCAGGTGCCGCGCATCGCGCGCCTGCGGGGAATGGCGCCCGAGCGGGTGGTTGATCTGGTCCAGCGCCATGTGGAGGCGCCCCAGTGGCTTGGCTGGATTGGCGAGCCCCGGGTGAATGTGCTGGCGCTCAACCTGGCCCTGGAGGCGGCCGATGGACGGTGAATGGCCGCCTCCGATGCGTTAACCTGCCCGCGCCATGTCTGAAGCCAGCCGCCCTGACCCGGACGCCCTGCTCGCGCAGTGGCGCGCCGATGCCGAGCGAGCCCCGCGTGGGCGCTTGCGCATCTACTTCGGCGCCAACGCCGGAGTCGGCAAGACCTGGGCCATGCTCAGCGCGGCCCAGCGCGAACGCGAGGCCGGGCGCGACGTGGTGATCGGCGTGGTCGAGACGCACGGGCGCCGGGAGACCGCCGCGCTGGTCGCCGGCCTGGAAGCGCTGCCGGCCCGGGAGCTGCCCTACCGGGACAAGGTGCTGCACGAGTTCGACCTCGATGGTGCCCTGCAGCGCCACCCGCAGGTGCTGCTGGTGGACGAACTGGCGCACAGCAACGTGCCCGGTTCGCGCCATGCCAAGCGCTGGCAGGACGTGGAAGAACTGCTGGCCGCAGGCATCGAGGTATGGACGGCGCTCAACGTGCAGCACCTGGAGAGCCTGAATGGCACGGTGGGCGCCATCACCGGCATCCGCGTGCACGAGACGGTGCCCGACAGCGTGCTCGATGCCGCCGACGAAGTCATCCTGGTCGATGCCACGCCCGATGAACTGGCGGCGCGATTGGCCGCCGGCAAGGTCTACCTGCCCCAGCAGGCCGAGCGTGCCGCGCAGAATTTCTTCCGCAAGGGCAACCTGATCGCCCTGCGCGAGATCGCCCTGCGCCGTACCGCCGAGCACGTCGAGGACGACGTGCGTGGCTGGCGCGTCGAACAATCGGGCGGGGGCGCCACTGGGCAGGGAGGCGGCGCGCCCCCCGCGTGGAACACGTCGGGCGCCATTCTGGCGGCGGTCGGCCCCGGGCCGGACGCGGCGCAGACGGTGCGCACAGCCGCGCGCCTGGCCGGGCAGCTCAGTGTCCGCTGGCATGCGGTGTACGTTGAAACCCCGCGCCTGGCGCGCCTGGCAGCTCCGGAGCGCGACCGCATCCTGGCGGTGCTGCGCCTGGCACAGGAACTGGGCGCAGAGACGGCGGTGCTCAGCGACGAGCAGGTGGCACCGGCGCTGGCCCAGCAGGCGCAGCGCCTGAACTGCGCGATGCTGGTGCTGGGGCGGGGCCATGCGCGTGCGCAGTGGTGCCGGTGGCCGGGGCTGGCGCGCCGGCTGGCGCGCATCGCCCCGGCCCTGGACATCGTTTCCGTGGCGCCTGCGGGCAGCGCGCGGCGCCTGGCGCACGGCCCCTGGCTGGCGCCCGCCCGGGGGGACATGCAGGAAACCTGGCGTGGTTCGCCATGGCATGGCTACGCGTGGGCAGCGGTCAGCAGCGTGGCCATCACGCTGCTGGCCACGCTGCTGTCGGGCGTGCTGGAGCTGACCAACATCGTCATGCTCTACCTGCTCGGCGTGGTGGGGGTGGCGTGGCGCTTCGGCCGGGGGCCGGCGGCCTGCGCGGCGGCGCTGAACGTCATGGCTTTCGACTTCTTCTTCGTGCTGCCCACGTTCTCGTTCGCGGTGAGCGATGTGCAGTACCTGCTGACGTTCGCCGTCATGCTGGGGGTCGGGCTGCTGGTGGGGCAGCTGACGGCGGGCCTGCGCTTCGCGGCCAGCGTTTCGGCAGGGCGCGAGCAGCGCGCGCAGTCGCTCTTCGCGCTGGCGCGCGACCTGTCGGCGGCGCTGCAGGCCAGCCAGATCCAGGCCCTGGGCGCCGCCGCCGTGCAGCGCCACTACGGTGGCGAGGCCCTGGTGCTGCTGACCGATGCGCAGGACCGGCTCGCGCCGCCGGACCAGGCGCCGCAAGGGTTTGACTTCAGCGTTGCCGACTGGGCCTTCCGCCAGGGCCAGAGCGCGGGCTTGACCACGGCCACCCTGTCGGCCCAGCCCTGGCACTATGCGCCGCTGACGGCGCCGATGCGCGTGCGCGGGGTGCTGGCACTGCGCCCGGCGGACCCGCGCTGGCTGGTGATTCCCGAACAGGCGCGGCAGCTTGAAACCCTGGCCCGCCAGATCGCCATTGCCGTGGAGCGCGTGCACTACGTCGAAGTGGCGCAGCAGGCCGTGCTGGACATCGAGTCGGAGCGCCTGCGCAATGCCCTGCTGGGCGCCATCTCGCACGACGTGCGCACGCCGCTCACGGCGCTGATCGGGCTGGCCGAGTCGCTGCGGACCATGGCGCCGCCGCTGCCCGGCGGGCAAGCCGACGTGGCGCAGGCCATCGTGGCCCAGGCGCGGGCCTTGAACACCCTGGTGGGCAACCTGCTGGACATGGCGCGGCTGGAAAGCGGCATGGGCGGCGGGGCTGTCCATCTGCGGCGTGACTGGCAGTCGGTCGAAGAGGCCGTGGGGGCCGCCATCCGTGCCGCCCAGCCCGCGCTGGGCGGCCTGCCCGTGCGTACCGGGCTGCCCCCTGACCTGCCGCTGGTCGAGTTCGACGCGGTGCTGCTCGAGCGCGTGCTGGTCAACCTGCTGGAAAACGCCGCCCGTTACGGCGGGCCGCCGGTCGTGGTCACGGCGCGGGCCTTGCCACAGGCGCTGCAGATCGCCGTGCGCGACCATGGTCCGGGTCTGCCGCCCCACCTGCGGGGCCGCGAGCAGGTGCTGTTCGACAAGTTCACCCGGGGCCAGGCCGAGTCGGCCATGCCTGGCGTGGGGCTGGGCCTGGCCATCTGCAAGGCCATCGTGCAGGCCCACGGGGGCGAGATCGTGGCGGCGAACGCGCTGCCGGATGCCCAGGGCGCGGGGGCAGAATTCACCGTGACCCTGCCGCGCCGCGACCCTCCAGCCCTGACGGAATAGCCCCCCATGACTTCATCACCGCCTTGCGTCGCCATCGTGATCGAGGACGAGCCGCAGATCCGGCGTTTCGTGCGCAGCGCATTGGAAGAAGAGGGCTGGCTGGTGCACGAAGCCGCCACCCGGCGCGATGGACTGGCGGCCACAGGCACGCGCAAGCCGGATTTGCTGGTACTCGACCTGGGCCTGCCCGACGGCGACGGCGTGGAACTGATCCGCGACGTGCGCGGCTGGTCCGGCGTGCCCATCATCGTGCTCTCGGCGCGCGCCGACGAGGCCGACAAGATCGCCGCGCTCGACGCGGGGGCGGACGACTATCTCACCAAGCCCTTCGGTACCGGCGAACTGCTGGCGCGCGTGCGCGCCAACCTGCGCAGGCCGCGGGCCGCCGCTGGCGAGGCCGCCGAGGCGGTGTTCCGCTTCGGCGACGGCGCGGGCGCGGTGGAGATCGACCGCGCGCGGCGCCTGGTGCGCCGCGCGGGGGCGGAAGTCCACCTCACGCCGATCGAGTACCGCCTGCTGGCGGTACTGGTGGCCAACGCGGGCCGCGTGCTCACCCAGCGGCAGTTGCTGCGCGAGGTCTGGGGGCCGGCGCACGGCGGCCAGAGCCACTACCTGCGCGTTTACATGGGCCATCTGCGCGGCAAGCTGGAGGTGGATCCCGCGCAACCCCGCCACCTGCTCACCGAAACGGCCGTGGGCTATCGCCTCGTTCTTTGACCACTGCGCTGGCTATACCTTGGTATAGCCAGCGTGATCCATCGTCTCGCCGCGCCTTCCCAAGAGGCTCTGGTGGCCGGCGGCCCCGGGCGGGACAATCGCTGCCATGCCACGCCGCCTGTACGGCGCGTTTCTTTCACCCCCCCACGATGGAGGACAAAGCCATGGACTCAGACCCTGACGGGCGCTTGTGCGCCGCTCCCCGTCCGTCCCGCTCATTCCACCCGGCCGGCTCGGCCTGGAGGGCCTCCATCGCCTGACGCATGCGAGGTCTCCGCCCGGGCCGCCCCACTCAGGAGAACTCCCATGACCCGTCAACAACTGCATGTTGCGCTGCGCGAGGCCCTGCTCTCGCGCAATGTGCACCAGGTCCGCGCCCTGCGGGCGACCTACGGCTTGCCCGCTTTTTCCACCGCCGTGGCCGGCTGCTCGCCCCGTGTCGCCGCCGATGCGCTCAGCCTGCTGCCTCCCGATGACCGCAATGCCGTGCTGCGCCACCTGCCGCGGCCGGTGCGCGACAGCCTGCGTCCGCTGGGCATCGTGCCTGCCGCGCCGCAACCCGCCCGCCGCCTGGGCTGGGGCCTGCTGACCTGGCGCGACGCTGGTATCTGACGGCCTCTGGGCCGTGCCTGCCGCGCTGGTTGCGCACGGTTTGCCTCTTCCCCTCCCACCAAGGAATTCCCATGACTTTCTGTATGGCTGCCTGCTTGCGGCGTGGCGCCTTATTGCTGCTGAGTGCTGCGCTCTGCGCCTGCGACCAGGGCATTGCTTCCGGGACGGACACTGCCCCCACCGTGCAGGCAGCGCACGATACCCCGGCATCGCGTCGCCAGGGCCATGCGATCGAAGTGCCCCAGGATTCGCCGCTGCGGGTGCAACTGCGGGTGCAGGCCGTGGCCACGGCGGAGTTGTCCACGCCCGTTGGCGCACCGGCCAGCATCGAGGCCGCGCCGGAAAAGCTGGTCAAGGTGGCGCCGCCGGTGGCTGGCCGCCTGGTACAGGTCCACCGCGTGCTGGGTGACGCCGTGCGCGCGGGCGATCCGCTGTTCACCATGGATTCGGCCGATATGGCCAACGTGCGCGCCGACCAGGCCAAGGCCCATGCCGTGCTGCTCCAGGCCCAGCGCGAGGCCGATCGCCAGAAGCTGCTGCTGGATGCCGACATTGCTGCGCGCAAGGACTACGAGGCGGCGGAACTGGCGCTGGCCACGGCCCGTGCCGATGCGGCGGCCGTGGCCGACCGCCTGGCCCAGATGGGCGCGCCTGCCTCTGCCGGCGCACGTGGCGTCTATGTGCTGCGCTCGCCCATCAGCGGCCGTGTCGTGGAAATGAGCGGCGCCCAGGGTGCCTATTGGAACGATATCAACGCCCCGGTGATGACCGTGGCCGATCTGTCCACCGTCTGGCTCAGCGCCAATGTGGCCGAGCGCGACCTGGCCAGCGTGGCCGTGGGCCAGGATGCCCGCATCACGCTGGCCGCCTATCCCGGCCAGACGCTGGAGGGCAAGGTGCGCTACGTGGGTGAACTGCTGGACGCCGAGACGCGCAGCGTGAAGGTGCGCGTGGCCGTGGACAACAAGGACGGCCGCCTGCGGCCGGGCATGTTCGCCCAGGTACGCCTTGACGGCCCGCTCCACCAGGCCACGATGGTGCCCGCTTCGGCGCTGCTGCAAAGCGGCGTGGGCACGCGCGTCTTCGTGGAGCAGCCGGCCGGCCACTTCGTGCCGCGCGAGGTGCAGGTCGGCGTCCAGCAGGGCCAGCAGGTGGAGATCACCGGCGGCTTGGTGGCGGGTGAGCGCGTGGTCGTCAACGGAGGGGTGTTGATCCATGATTGACCGCCTCGTCACCCTGTGCTTCCAGCGGCGCGGACTGGTCTGGCTGGTGTTCGCCTTCGCCGCGCTGTACGGTGTGTTCTGCTGGAAGCAGTTGCCCATCGAGGCCTACCCGGACATCGCCGACACCACCTCGCAGATCGTCACCCAGGTGCCGGGCCTGGCCGCCGAGGAAATCGAGCAGCAGATCACCGTGCCGCTGGAGCGCGCGCTGCTGGCGACGCCGGGCATGCACGTGCTGCGCTCGCGCAGCCTGTTCGCGCTGTCGCTGATCACGGTGGTCTTCGACGATGGCGTGGACGGCTACTGGGCACGCCAGCGCCTACAGGAACGCATCAACGATGTCGACCTGCCCTATGGCGCCAAGCCTGGGCTCGATCCGTACAGCTCGCCCACCGGGGAGGTCTACCGCTATACGCTGGAGAGCCGGACCCGCAGCCTGCGCGAACTGTCGGAACTGCAGGCCTGGACCGTCATTCCCCATCTGAAAAAGGTGGCTGGCGTGGTGGACGTGACCAATTTCGGCGGCTTGACCACGCAGTTCATGCTTGAGGTCGATCCGCAGCGCCTGCTGCAGTACGGCGTGACGCTGGCCCAGGTGGTGGACGCCATCAACGCCAACAACGCCAGCAGTGGCGGCGGCGTGCTGGATCGTGGCGAGATCTCGTACGTGGTTCGTGGCGTCGGCCTGCTGCAATCGCTGGACGACATGGGCCAGACGGTGGTCAAGACCACCAATGCCGGCGTGCCGGTGCTGGTCCGGGACTTGGGCCGTCTGGCCTACGGCAACGTGGAACGCCGCGGCGTGCTGGGCAAGGACGGTGACAGCGATGCCGTCAGCGGCATCGTGCTGCTGCTCAAGGACACCAATCCGTCGCAGGCACTGGAAGGCATCCACGCCGCGGTGGATGCACTCAACAGCCGCATGCTGCCGCCTGACGTGCGGATCGTGCCCTACCTCGACCGCACGACGCTGATCGCGCGCACCATGGATACCGTCGGCCACACGCTGGTCGAGGGCCTGGTGGTGGTCACGCTGGTGCTGCTGCTGTTCCTGGGCAGCCCGCGCGCCGCGCTGATCGTGGCGCTGACCATTCCCATGGCGCTGCTGCTGGCCTTCGTCTTCATGCACCACGTTCATATCCCGGCCAATCTGCTGTCGCTGGGGGCGATCGACTTCGGCATCCTGGTGGATGGCGCGGTGGTGGTGGTCGAAGGCATGTTGCGTCTGCGCGAAGAGCGCGAGGATCGGCCGCTGACGCCGCGCGATGCCGTGGCCGCCACGCTGCAGGTGGCGCGCCCGATCTTCTTCGGCATGTGCGTGATCGCCGCCGCCTACCTGCCGCTGTTCGCCTTCGAGCGCATCGAATACAAGCTCTTCGCCCCGATGGCCAGCGCCGTGGGCGCGGCCCTGGCTGGCGCGCTGGCCGTGGCGCTGTTCCTAACGCCGGCCTTGGCCTGGCTGGCCTTCCGCCGCCCGCGCAAGGTCTTCCACAACCCGGTACTGCATGCGCTGGACACGCGCTACGGCCGTTTTCTGCAGCGCGCGGTGGGTAGGGGCCGCTGGTGGCTGGCCACGCTGTGCGTGGCGCTGCTGGCCCTGGTTGGCCTGGGTGCGACCATCGGCCGCGACTTCCTGCCCTACCTGGACGAGGGCTCGATCTGGCTGCAGGTGCAACTGCCGCCGGGCATCACGCTGGACAAGGCGCAGCAGATGGCCGATGCGCTGCGCAGCGCCGCGCGCGAGTTCCCCGAGGTGTCCTACATCGTCACCCAGACCGGCCGCAACGACGACGGCACCGACTACTGGACACCGTCGCACATCGAGGCCAGCGTGGGCCTGCATCCGTACAAGACCTGGAAGTCCGGCTGGACCAAGCAGCAACTGATCGGCCACATGGCCGCGCGCTTCGCCCGCATGCCGGGCTATAGCGTGGGGTTCATGCAGCCCATGATCGACGGCGTGCAGGACAAACTCTCCGGTGCGCACAGCGACCTGACGCTGAAGGTCTTCGGCGACGACCTGGACAACGATCGCCGCGTGGCCGAGCAGGTGGTGGCCGTGCTCAAGAACGTGCCCGGCGCCGCCGATGTGGCGGTGGACGTGGAGCCGCCGCTGCCCAATCTGCGCATCGCGCTGGATCGCGCCGCCGCCGCCCGCCTGGGCGTCAACGCCAGCGATGTGGCGCAGCTGATCGCCACCGGCATCGGCGGCGCAGCCATCGGCCAGTTGTATGTGGGCGAGAAGAGTTACGACATGACCGTGCGCTTCGGCCCCGAGGCGCGCGGCAGCGTGGACGCCATCGGCCGGCTGCGCCTGGCCTCGGCCAGCGGCGCCCAGGTGCCGCTGGCCGACGTGGCGCGCATCGGCACCACACAGGGCCAGAGCGTGATCGTGCGCGAAGGCGGCGAACGCCACATCCTGGTCAAGCTGAATGTGCGTGGACGCGACCTGGCCGGTTTCCTAGGGGATGCGCGGGCCGCCATCGCCCGGCAGGTCCAGTTCGATCCGCAGCACGTCCGCCTGGAGTGGGGCGGCCAGTTCGAGAACCTGCAGCGCGCCGAGGCGCGCATGGCGGTGATCCTGCCGCTGACGCTGGGCCTGATGCTGCTGCTGCTGTTCGGCGCCTTTGGCAACCTGCGCCAGCCGCTGATGGTGCTGGGCATGGTACCGCTGGCCATGATCGGCGGCCTTGCCGGCCTGCACTTGCGCGGCATGACGCTGAATGTCTCCAGCGCCGTGGGCTTTATCGCGCTGTTCGGCGTGGCCGTGCTCTCCGGGGTGCTGATGGTCTCGCAGATCAACCGCCTGCGCCGCGAGGGCGGGCGCTCGCTGCGCGAGGCCGTGGTCGAAGGCGCGGCCACCCGCATGCGCCCGGTGCTGATGACGGCCACTGTCGCCGCCTGCGGCCTGATACCGGCGATGCTGGCCACCGGCCTGGGCAGCGACGTGCAGCGCCCGCTGGCCTCCGTGGTGGTCTTCGGCCTGATCAGCGCCACCGCGCTGACCCTGCTGCTGCTGCCCGCCATCTACCACGCGGTCGAGGCCTGGGCGGAGCGCCGGGCCGCGTGCCGCGCCGCCCGCGCCGCGGCACGCGGCGACAGCGACCTGGACTGGGACGTGCCGGACACGCCGCCGGCCGCCGCGGACCAGCCAGTCCAACCCCATAGCCCCGGCCACTGAGGCCCGCGAGAACCGCCATGCATTTTGTCTTTCTCCCTTCCCGCCGAACCCTGGCGCTGCGGCTGGCGTTGGCCGGCCTGGGCGTAGCCGGTGCGACGGCCGCACTGGCCGCCGCGGCCGCGCCGCCAGCCGGTGCCCCGGCCGTGCCCGCCGTGCTGGCCAGTGCCCGGCCACAGTTGCGCTTCGTCGACTACCTGCAGGCCGTCGAGGCCCACAGCCTGGATCTGCAGGCCCAGCAGACCACGGTCACGGCGGCCCGGGCCGGCGTCGGCATCGCCGGCCTGCGCCCCGACCCCGAGCTTTCGCTGGGCTGGAGCCGCGAGCAGGTCAGGACCGGCGTGCCGCGCCCGTCCAGCTACAACCCGGCCATCAGCTGGGAGCTGGAAACCGGTGGCAAGCGCGCCGCCCGCATCCGCGAGGCCACGAGCCATGTGCGCCTGGCCGAGGCACAGGTCGAGGGCTTTCGCCACGGGCTGTTCAATGATTCGGCCAGCGCCTTCGCCGAGGTCTGCCGTACCCGCGAGGTGCTGGCGCGCAAGCAGCAGACGCTGCAGGCGCTGGACGACGTGGTGCGCGCCAACGAGGTGCGCCGCAAGGCCGGCGACGTGGGTGGCGTGGAACTGCTGCAGTCGCGCGTGGAGCGCGACCAGTTCGCCGCCGATGTGACCCAGGCGCGCGCCGACGCCCAGGCCGCGCTGGTGGCGCTGTCGGTGCCGCTGGGCCGGCGTGTCGGCGAGGTGCTGGGCGACGGCCCGCTGGACTGCGACTTCGCCCCCTTCACCGCAGGGGACGACCTGCAGGCCCTGCTGCCGGCGGCCATGCAGGCGCGCGACGACATCCAGATCGCCGAGGCCACGCTGAACAATGCGCGCGACAAGGCGTCGCTGGCCCAGGCCAACCGCTGGGTCAATCCCACGCTGTCCGTGGGCGTGACCAACACCGCAGGCTACCCGGCCGGCACCGGCAGGGACGGCGAGCCCTATGACGCAGCCAGCCGTTCACGCACGCTGGCGGTGTCGGTCAGCGTGCCGTTGCCGCTGTCGCGCCTGGACAAGGGCGATCTGGTGCAGGCCGAGGCCGAGGTGACCCAGGCCATGCTCGGCCTGGAGCAGGCCCGGCACAGGGCCGAGGCCGACGTGCGAGCCGCCCGGTTCCGCTTTGTCGCCGCGCGCGACAACGTGGCGCGCTACCGGGACGGCGTCTTGGCCGACGCGCAGAAGGTGCTGGAGGGCATGCGCCTGTCCTACCGGCATGGTGCCGCCTCGCTGCTGGAGCTGTTGGTGGCCCAGCGCTCGGCCGACGATGCCTATCTGGCCTATCTGCAGGCCCGTGCCGATCTGGCCACGGCCACCGTGCAATTGCAATTGAGCGTGGGGCAGCGCCCCGCACTCTGAAGCGCGGGGGCATGCGCCGCGCAGGGAGAAGAAGATGCACTTTCTAACGTCCTGGTTCGGCGGCTTTCTGCGCCGCCGCCACAACCTGCGGCTGTTCCGCCGCAGCGCGCTGCCGGGCATGGCGCGCGGCCCCGGCGGCAAGCCGGTGGCGCCCGGCGCGGTGCCCGCGCAGCGCACGCGCGCGCTGTGGCGCGCCGCCTGCGACGACATTCCCGGCACCCTGGTGCGGCTGCAGTCCCATGAGGAGGGGCTGAGCGAGGGCGAGGCCGCCGAGCGCCTGCGCCGCGTCGGCCCGAACGAGGTGGACCACGAAAAGCCGCTGCCCTGGTGGCAGCACCTGTGGCAGTGCTACCGCAATCCGTTCAATGTGCTGCTGACGCTGCTGGCCGTGGTGTCGTACCTGACCGAAGACCTGCAGGCCACCCTCGTGATCGGCACCATGGTGCTGCTGTCCACGCTGATCCGTTTTGTGCAGGAGGGGCGCTCGCTGCGTGTCGCCGAGCGCCTCAAGGCCATGGTGGGCAGCACCGCCACGGTGATACGCCGCGACCTGGGCACCGAGGCCGCCGAGGTGGCGGAGCGCTACTTTGGCGTCCATGTGCATTCGCGCCACCCGGCCCAGCGCCGCGAGGTGCCGATGCGCGCGCTGGTGCCGGGCGACCACATCCTGCTGTCCGCCGGCGACATGGTGCCGGCCGACTGCCGCGTGCTCACCGCCAAGGACCTGTTCGTGGCCCAGGCCGCGATGACCGGCGAATCGCTGCCGGTGGAGAAGTTCGCCGAGCGCCAGCAGCTCGCCGAGGGCCTGCTGGAGCAGGACAACCTGCTGTTCATGGGCACCAACGTGGTCTCCGGCGTGGCCACGGCCGTGGTGGTGGCCACCGGCAACCAGACCTACTTCGGTCAGCTCGCGCACCGCGCCGTGGCCACGGATCGCGCGCCCACCGCGTTCCAGGCGGGGGTCAACAGCGTCTCGTGGCTGCTGATCCGCTTCGCGCTGGTGATGGTGCCGCTGGTGCTGCTGCTCAACGGCTTCACCAAGGGCGACTGGATGGAGGCCTTCCTGTTCGCGCTGTCGGTGGCCGTGGGCCTGACGCCGGAGATGCTGCCGATGATCGTCACCTCCACGCTGGCCAAGGGCGCGGTGGTGCTGTCGCGGCAGAAGGTCATCGTCAAGCGCCTCGACGCGATCCAGAACTTCGGCGCCATGGACGTGCTGTGCACCGACAAGACCGGCACGCTGACGCAGGACCGCATTGTGCTGGAGCGCCACACCGACGTCTTCGGCCACGAGTCGCGCGAGGCGTTGCACCTGGCCTGGCTCAACAGCTACCACCAGACCGGGCTGAAGAACCTGCTGGACCGCGCCGTCATCGAGCACCTGCAGCTGCACCCCGAGCCCGGGCTGGAGGCCGCCTGGCGCAAGGTGGACGAAATTCCCTTCGACTTCGAGCGCCGGCGCATGTCGGTATTGCTGCAGCCGCGGGCCGGCGGCGACACGCTGCTGGTGTGCAAGGGCGCGGTCGAGGAAATGCTGGCCGTGTGCACGCAGGTGCGCGACGGCGAAAACACCGTGGCGCTGGATGCCGCCATGCTGGCGCGCGTGCGCGCCGTGACCGAGGGGCTGAACGCCCAGGGCCTGCGCGTGGTCGCCGTGGCCCGCCGCCACCTGCCGGCCAGCCCGCTGGCGGCCTGCGGCTATGGTGTGGCCGACGAGGCCGGGCTGACGCTGGTGGGCTACATCGCCTTCCTCGACCCGCCGAAGGAATCCACCGCCCCGGCGCTGCAGGCGCTGGCCGCGCACGGCGTGGAAGTGAAGGTGCTGACCGGCGACAACGAGCTGGTGGCGGCCCGCATCTGCGAACAGGTGGGCCTGGCGGGCGGCCCGCCCGTGACCGGCGCGCAGATCGAGCGCATGGACGACGCCGCGCTGGCCGCCGCAGTGCAAGCGCACCGGCTGTTCGCCCGGCTGACGCCGCTGCACAAGGAGCGCATCGTGCACGCGCTGCGCGCGCAGGGCCGCGTGGTCGGCTTCATGGGCGACGGCATCAACGACGCGCCCGCGCTGCGCGCCGCCGACATCGGCATCAGCGTGGACGGCGCGGTGGACATCGCCAAGGAGGCGGCCGACATCATCCTGCTGGAGAAAAGCCTGATGGTGCTGGAGCAGGGCGTGGTCGAGGGCCGCCGCACCTTCTGCAACATGCTCAAGTACATCCGCATGACGGCCAGCTCCAACTTCGGCAACGTCTTCTCGGTGCTGGTGGCCTCGGTGTTCCTGCCGTTCCTGCCCATGCTGCCGCTGCAGCTGCTGGTGCAGAACCTGCTGTACGACATCTCGCAGATCGCCATCCCCTTCGACCGCGTGGACGACGAACTGGTGCGCCAGCCGCTGCGCTGGAACCCGCAGGACATCGGCCGCTTCATGCTGTGCTTCGGCCCCTTGAGCTCGGTGTTCGATATCCTGTGCTTCGCCATGATGTGGTGGGTCTTCCAGGCCAACACGCCGGCGCAGCAGGCGCTGTTCCAGTCCGGCTGGTTCGTCGTCGGCCTGCTCACGCAGACGCTGATCGTGCACATGATCCGCACGCCGCGCCTGCCCTTCCTCCAGAGCCGCGCCGCCTGGCCGCTGCTGCTGACCACGGCGGCCATCATGGCCGTGGGCATCTTCCTGCCCATGGGGCCGCTGGCCGGCCACTTCAAGCTGCAGGCGCTGCCGCTGCTGTACTGGCCGCTGCTGGCGGCCATCCTGCTGGGCTATGTGGTGCTGGTCACGTGGGTCAAGCGCGCCTACATGCGCCGCTTCGGCTGGCAGTGAGGGCCGCAGTGACATCTTTCCTGGCTAGGATGGCCGCATGAACCAATGGCCCGCCTTCGACCTCTCCGCCACGCTGAGCACCCTGGCCAGCCTGCTGCTGGCCTTCCTGCTCGGCGCCCTGATCGGCTTCGAGCGCCAGGTGCGCCAGCGCACGGCGGGGCTGCGCACCAACACGCTGGTGGCCGTGGGCGCGGCGGTGTTCGTCGACCTGGCGGTGCGTTTTCACACGCTCTACGGCGGCTCGCCCAGCCCGCTGCAGGTGATCGCCTACGTGGTCTCGGGCATCGGCTTCCTCGGTGCGGGCGCCATCATGAAGGAGGGCGCCAACGTCTCGGGCCTGAACACCGCCGCCACGCTCTGGGGTTCCGCCGCCGTGGGCTGCTGCGCCGGCGCCAAGCTGCTGCCCGAGGCCGTGCTGGCGGCGCTGTTCGTGCTGGCGGCGAACACGCTGCTGCGCCCGGTGGTCAACCGCATCAACCGCCAGCCGGTGCAGGAGGAATTCAGCGAGGCCACCTACACGGTCTACGTCATCTGCCGGCGCGCGCGCCAGTCCGAGGTGCGCGAGCAACTGGTCGAATGGCTGGAGGCCGCCAGCTACCCGGTGCGCGACATCGACCAGCACCCCTTCGGCCAGGGCGACGCGGAGATCGAGGCCACGCTCTACGCCACCGCCGTGGACGGCGGCGAACTAGACCAGATCATGGCCCGCCTGGAAGCTGAGGACGGCGTGCTGCAGGCCTTCTGGAACGCCAGCGCGGAGGATTGATGCTTCACAAACAATAGCTGCTTGCGCTTGCCAGATAAGGAATTGAGGTGGTTTTCCACCGCAATCGCTTGACTGGCAAGCGCTGGCAGCTCCTATAAGGAGAGCGCCATGCTCGCTTCCCTGCGCCCCCCGGCGCGCGTGCGCCGCGCGCTCATCGCCCTGGCCCTGGGCCTGGCCATGGCCGCCATCTTCGTGGCCGACACGCTGACCGAGTACGCCGTGGCGGCGGCCGTGTTCCACACGGCGGTCATCCTGGTGGCGGTGCGCTGGTTCAGCCCGCGCGCCGTGGTGGCGCTGGCGCTGGCCTGCATCGCGCTCACCGTGGTCAGCTTCGCGCTCACGCCGGCCGGGCTGTACAGCGTTGGCCTGGTCAACACCGGCATCAGCATCCTGGCCATCGCCATCACCGCCTACCTGGGCCTGAAGATGGTGGCCGCGCAGGCGGCGGCCCACGCGGCCCAGGCACGGCTGCTGCAGATCGCGCGCGCCACCAGCCTGGGCGCGCTGACCGGCTCCATCGCCCACGAGGTCAACCAGCCGCTGGCGGCCATCGTCACCAGCGGCCACGCCTGCCAGCGCTGGCTGGCGCAGCAGCCGCCGCAGCTGGAAAAAGCTGGCCAGGCGCTGCAGCGCATCCTGGCCGACGCCGAGCGCGCCAGCAACGTCGTCACCCGCATCCGCGGCATGGCGCGCGGCGAGGCGCCGCGGCGCCAGCGCTTCGATCTGGAAGAAGCCGCGCGCGACATGGTGGCCCTGTCGCGCGGCGCGCTCGACGCGCGCGGCATCGCCGTGCGCTGGGACGCCGCGCCCGGCTTGCCCCCGGCCTGGGCCGACCGCGTGCAGGTGCAGCAGATCGTGGGCAACCTGCTGCTCAATGCCATCGACGCCATCGACGCCATCGACACCGCCGGCCCCGGCGGTGTGCCCGAAATCATCCTGTCCCTGCGCCGCCCCGGGCCGGAGCAACTGGAGCTGTGCGTGACCGACAGCGGCATCGGCCTTGACCCCGCCGTGCAGGCCCACCTGTTCGATGCCTTCTGGAGCACCAAGAGCCAGGGCATGGGCCTGGGGCTGACGCTGTGCCGCAGCATGGCCGAGGCCCACGGCGGGCGGGTCTGGGCCGCGCCGCGCGCCGACGGGCGCCGTGGCGCCAGCTTCCACATCAGCCTGCCGGCGCTGCGGGACAATGCGGCATGAACGGCGCCCGGGTGTATGTGATCGACGACGACGCCTCGGTGCGCGCCGCCATCGAGGACCTGCTGGCGTCCGTGGGCCTGGCGGCGCAGGGCTTTGGCTCCACGGCTGCGTTCCTGGCGCACTGGCGCCAGGCCGATGCAGCGGGAGACGGCACGCCCGCCTGCCTGGTGCTCGACATCCGCATGCCCGGCCAGAGCGGCCTGGAGTTCCAGCGCCAGATGCAGGAGCTGGGCATGGCGCTGCCCGTGGTCTTCATCACCGGCCACGGCGACATCCCGATGAGCGTGCAGGCCATGAAGGGCGGCGCCATCGAGTTCCTGACCAAGCCCTTCCGCGACCAGGATTTGCTCGACGCCATCCAGCTCGGCCTCGGGCGCGACCGCGACCGGCGCGCGCAGGCGCAGGCGCAGGCGCTGCGGCGCGCGCGCTGGGACAGCCTCTCCCCGGGCGAGCAGGCAGTGGTGCGCGGCGTGGCCGCCGGGCGGCTCAACAAGCAGATCGCGGCGGACCTGGGCGTGAGCGAGATCACCGTCAAGGTGCGCCGCGCCCAGGCCATGCGCAAGATGCAGGTGCGCACGCTGGCGGAGCTGCTGCGAGTGGCCGACCCGTTCTGCGGCACCTACACTGCGCCCCCATGACCACGTTTCCGATCCCCGCCATGCTGCTGGCCGCCGGCCGTGGCGAACGCATGCGCCCGCTCACCGACACCTGCCCCAAGCCGCTGCTGGCCGTGCAGGGCGTGCCGCTGCTGGAATGGCATTTGCGTGCGCTGGCTGACGCGGGCGTGCGCCGCGTGGTGGTCAACACCGCCTGGCTGGGCGATCGAATTTCAAGCCATTTTGGCCTTCAGCCCTTGCTGGACAAGCGCCAGCAGCTATCGATTTCATACTCCAACGAGGGGCGCGACTTCGGCCGCGCGCTGGAGACGGCCGGCGGCATCGCGCGCGCGCTGCCGCAGCTCGGCCCGGTGTTTTGGCTTGCGGCGGGCGACGTGTTCGCGCCCGACTTCGTCTTCGCGCCCGAGGCCGCGCAGGCCTTCGCCGCCAGCCCCCTGCTGGCCCACCTGTGGCTGGTGCCGAACCCGCCGCACCACCCGCGCGGCGACTTCGGACTCTCGCCCGAGGGCCTGGCGCTGAACCTGCCCGGCGCCGACCCGGCGCCGCGCTACACCTACAGCACCCTGGCGCTGCTGAAGGCCGAACTGTTCGCGCCGCCCTGGTGCGACATTCCCCCCGGCAACCCCGAGGGCATGGCCGCGCCGCTGGCGCCGCTGCTGCGCCGCGCCATGGACGCGGGCCGCGTCGGCGCCGCGCCGTACACCGGCCGCTGGACCGATGTGGGCACGCCCGAGCGCCTGCAGGCGCTCAACCAGGGCACTACCATAGCGCCATGACCACACCCCATGCCCAGCGCCGCCAGGCCCTCGCGCGCCAACTCGGTGCCGGTGGCATCGCCCTCATCCCCACCGCCACCGAGCAGCCGCGCAACCGCGACAACAGCTTCCCGTTCCGCCACGACAGCTACTTCTACTACCTCACCGGCTTCACCGAGCCGCAGGCGCTGCTGGTGCTCACGGCCGAGGGCGAATCCACCCTGTTCTGCGCGCCCAAGGACCTGGAGCGCGAAATCTGGGATGGCTACCGCCTCGGCCCCGAGGCCGCGCCCGCCGCGCTCGGCGTCGATGCCGCGCACTCCTTCGCCGAACTGGCCGCGCGCCTGCCGCGCCTGCTGGAAAACCGCAGCCAGGTCTGGTTCCCGTTCGCCACCCATCCGGGCCTGGCCGCGCAGGTCGAAGGCTGGCTCGGCCAGGTGCGCGCGCGCGCGCGCTTCGGCGCGCTGTGCCCGGCGCAGCAGGGCGACCTGTGCACCCTGCTGGACGAAATGCGCCTGGTGAAGGATGCGCACGAGCTGGCCACCATGCGCCGCGCCGCCGAAATCAGCGCCGGCGCCCACGTGCGCGCCATGCGGCAATCGGCGCGCCTGCTGCGCGCGGGCCAGGATTTGCGCGAATACCACCTCGACGCCGAGCTGCTGCACGAATTCCGCCGCCACGGCGCGCAGTCCCCGGCCTACGGCTCCATCGTCGCGGCCGGCGCCAATGCCTGCGTGCTGCACTACCGCGCCGACGCCGCGCCGCTGCGCGACGGCGAGCTGGTGCTGATCGACGCCGGCTGCGAGCTCGACGGCTATGCCAGCGACATCACGCGCACCTTCCCGGCCAACGGGCGCTTCACCGGGCCGCAGCGCGCGCTCTACGACCTGGTGCTGGCCAGCCAGGAGGCCGCCGTGGCCGCCACGCGCCCCGGCAACCGCTTCAACGACCCGCACGACGCCACCGTGGCCGTGCTGGCCCAGGGCCTGCTCGACCTGGGCCTGCTCGACAAGGGCAAGGCCGGCAGCGCGCAGGACGTGATCGAGCAGCGCGCCTACTTCCCGTTCTACATGCACCGCACCGGCCACTGGCTGGGCATGGACGTGCACGACTGCGGCAGCTACGTCGAGCCTGCCGAGGTGGGCCAGGCGAGCGCGCGCCAGGACCCGCTGTCGGGCGAAACCATCACCAACCGCCCGAGCCGCATCCTGCGCCCGGGCATGGTGCTGACCATCGAGCCCGGCCTGTACGTGCGCCCCGCCGCGGGCGTGCCCGAGGCGTTCTGGAATCTCGGCATCCGCATCGAGGACGACGCCGTGGTCACCGAAGGCGGCTGCGAACTCATCACGCGCGGCGTGCCCGTGGCGGCTGACGCAATCGAGGCGCTGATGCGCGACTGATGCGGCGGCGCAACAGCCGCTGCCCGCCCGCGCTGGCCGGGCGTGCGCGCCGCCGCTAGACTCGCCCCCTCTTTTCTTTTTCGCAAAGGAGCAGCCCATGACTGCACGACACGCTCACACCGTCCTTTGCTGCACCCGCAAGGCCGCCGCGCTGGCCTGATTCCACCGCCCTGCCCGCACCGCCGGACAGGCCCGAGAACCCCAGCCGCCGCGCTGCGCCCCTTGCGGCATGCAGCCCCCTGGCAGCGCCACGCACCGCGTGGCGCCTGGTTTCTCTTGCCTGTTCCAAAGGTTTTCATGGGCAATTCTTCCCTTCAAGGCGGCGCGCCACAGGTGCGCGTATTCGCCAACGACCGCGTGTGGATCGAAGACGCCGCGGTCCAGCAACTCCACACCACCGCGCGGCTGCCGCACATGCGCGCCGCCGTCGGCCTGCCGGACCTGCACCCCGGCCGGGGCTATCCGGTGGGCGCGGCCTTCTTCACCGTGGGCCACCTGTACCCGGCGCTGGTGGGCGGCGACATCGGCTGCGGCATGGCGCTGTGGCGCACCGGGCTGCGCACGCACAAGGTGTCGCCCAGCGGGCTGGAAAAGCAGCTCGGCAGCATCGACGGGCCGCTGCCCGATGCGCTCATGGACGACGCGCTGGCGCAGCTGCGCGCGCTGCCCACGGCGCCGCTGCCCGCCACCGAGGCCATGCTGGCCGAGAGCCTGGGCACCATCGGCGGCGGCAACCACTTTGCCGAGCTGCAGGTGGTCGATGCCGTGTACGACGCCAGCGTGGCGCTCGACGCCAAGCACGTGCACCTGCTGGTGCACAGCGGCTCGCGCGGGCTGGGCGGCGCCATCCTGCGCGAACACGTCGAGCGCTGGGGCCACGCCGGGCTGGCCGCAGGCTGCGACGATGCGTGCGCCTACCTGGCCGCGCACGACGCCGCGCTGGCCTACGCCGCGTGCAACCGCCACTGGATCGCCCAGCGCATGCTGCGCGCGCTGCGCACCGGCGGCCAGTGCCTGCTGGACGTGAGCCACAACCACGTGCTGCCCGCCGTGGCGCGGGGCGAGGCGGGCTACCTGCACCGCAAGGGTGCCACGCCGGTCGGCCAGGGCCTGGTGGTGATTCCCGGCTCGCGCGGCGACTACAGCTACCTCGTGGCGCCGCGGGCGGACTGCCACGACGCGCTCGATTCGCTGGCGCACGGGGCCGGGCGCAAGTGGGCGCGCGCGGACTGCATGGGGCGCCTGGCGCCGCGCTTTCCGTCCGAGGGGCTGCGCCGCACGCGCTTCGGCAGCACCGTGGTCTGCGCCGACAAGGCGCTGCTGTACGAGGAGGCGCCCCAGGCCTACAAGGACGTGGACGCCGTGGTGGCGACGCTGGCCGAGGCCGGCCTGGCGCGCCTGGTGGCCCGGCTGCGGCCGCTGCTGACCTACAAGAAAGGGGCGCTGTCCGCATGCTGCTGATCCAGATCACCGCCGCGCAGGGCCCGGCGGAATGCGAACGCGCCGTGGCCATCACCGTGCGTGCCCTGCTGCGCGACGCCGGGGCCCACGGCATCGCGCTGGCCGTGGCGCAGGAGGCGGGCACGCCGGCGGGCTTCAGGTCGGTGCTGCTGCAGGGCGCGGCCAGCGCCGCGGCGCGGCAATGGCTGGCCACGTGGGAGGGCAGCGTGCAGTGCGTCTTCACCAGCCCCTGGCGGCCGGGCCACCGGCGCAAGAACTGGTTCGTGGGCGTGCAGCGCTGCGCCGTGCCCGAGGCCGTGGCGGGGCTGGACGACGGCGCCATCGTCTACCAGGCCTGCCGCGCCAGCGGCAAGGGCGGGCAGCACGTCAACACCACCGACTCGGCGGTGCACGCGCTGCACGTGGCCAGCGGCATCGCCGTCAAAGTGATGGGCGAGCGCAGCCAGCACGCCAACAAGCGCCTGGCGCGCACGCTCATCGCCCTCAAGCTGGCCGAGCGCCAGGCCGCGCAGGCCGAGGACGCGGGGCGCCAGCGGCGCCTGCAGCACCAGGCGGTGCAGCGCGGGCGGCCCGTGCGGGTGCTGGCGGGCTGAGGCTGCTACCAAAGCAATAGCTGCTGGCGCTTGTTTTTATTGGGTTTGCAGCATAAAAGAGTTGCAAGCCCTTGCCAGGCAATCGCTGGCAGCTCCTGTTTTTGCTGCCGCTTGTCGCACGGATGTAACCAGATTCGTGCAAAAATTGAAACCGGATTACACGCACACCAGGAGACCCTCATGCAATTGCTTCGCGCCACCAAGATCGTCGCCACCCTGGGCCCCGCTTCCAGTGACCCCCAGCTGCTGGAGCAGATGGTCCGCGAGGGCGTCAACGTCGTGCGCCTGAACTTCAGCCACGGCAAGGCACAGGACCACATCGACCGCGCCGCCATGGTGCGCGAGGCCGCCCAGCGTGCCGGGCGCGAGGTGGCCATCATGGCCGACCTGCAGGGCCCGAAGATCCGCGTGGGCAAGTTCGCCGAGGGCAAGGTGTGGCTGGAGCCGGGTGCGCCCTTCGTGCTCGACGCCTCGCGCACCGAACCGGGCGACCTGCAGGGCGTGGGCCTGGACTACAGGGAGCTGCCGCGCGACGTGAAGCCGGGCGACACGCTGCTGCTCAACGACGGCCTGATCGTGCTCACCGTGGAGGCGGTGCGCGGCGACGCCGTGCACACCACCGTCAAGCTCGGCGGCGAGCTGTCCAACAACAAGGGCATCAACAAGCAGGGCGGCGGCCTGACGGCGCCCGCGCTCACCGCCAAGGACATGGAGGACATCAAGACCGCCATGGGCTTCCAGGCCGACTACGTGGCCGTGAGCTTTCCCAAGAACGCCATCGACATGGAGATGGCGCGCCAGCTGTGCAACGTGGCGGCGGCGGACTACGGCCACCGGCCCGCGCTGATCGCAAAAATAGAGCGCGCCGAGGCCATCCCGCGCCTGGAGGAAATCCTGCGCGTGTCCGACGGCATCATGGTCGCGCGCGGCGACCTCGCCGTGGAGGTGGGCAACGCCGCCGTGCCCGCGCTGCAGAAGAAGATGATCCGCATGGCGCGCGACATGGACAAGGTGGTCATCACCGCCACGCAGATGATGGAGAGCATGATCACCAACCCCGTGCCCACGCGCGCCGAGGTGAGCGACGTGGCCAACGCCGTGCTCGACGGCACCGACGCCGTGATGCTCAGCGCCGAGACCGCGGCGGGCAAGTACCCGCTGGAGACGGTGCGCGAGATGGCCAACATCTGCGCCGCCGCCGAGGCCGCCGAGGACGTGGAGCTGGACGCCGACTTCACCGGCCGCACCTTCGGCCGCATCGACCAGAGCATCGCCATGGGCGCGCTGTTCACCGCGCACCACCTGGGCGCCAAGACCATCGTGGCGCTGACCGACAGCGGCTCCACCGCGCTGTGGATGAGCCGCCACCGCATCCACATCCCGATCTACGCGCTCACCCCCAAGGTGGCCACGCAGCGCAAGATGGCGCTGTACCGCAACGTGCGCCCGCTGCTCATGGACACCAGCGCCGACCGCGACACCGCGCTGGAGCAGGCCGAGATGCACCTGAAGGCCCGCCAGATCGTGCAGGCCGGCGACATCTACGCCATCACCTGCGGCGAGCCCATGGGCCAGCCCGGCGGTACCAACATGCTGAAGATCTGCCGCGTGGCGTAAGCCCCTGGGGTGCGCTGCGGCGCTGGCGGGCCTGGATGGGGCAGGCCCGAGTGCCGCGCCACCGGTCATCTGCCGGTCTGCGCTGGCCCTCGAATCGCATCGCGGCGTTGCATCGCTTGCCAATACGCCCGGTATTGGCGGCGCAATGCGCCTTGCGCTGCGATCCGAGGGCGGCGCGCAGCCTTCGGCATCTGACCGGTGGCGCGACACTAGAATCGAGGGTTACCAAGCGGTTACCACCGCTTTTCCTCAACCCTCGACCGGACTCCCCACCATGCCTCTCGTCTCGATGCGCGAACTGCTCGACCATGCCGCCGAAGCCGGCTATGGCATCCCCGCCTTCAACGTCAACAACCTGGAGCAGGTGCAGGCCGTCATGGCCGCGGCCGACGAAGTGGGCGCGCCCGTGATCCTGCAGGCCAGCGCCGGCGCGCGCAAGTACGCGGGCGAGAGCTTCATCAAGCACCTGATCGCTGCCGCCAGCGAGGCCTACCCGCACATCCCGCTGGTCATGCACCAGGACCACGGCACCTCGCCCGCCATCTGCCAGGGTGCGCTCGACCTGGGCTTCGGCTCGGTGATGATGGACGGCTCGCTGCGCGAGGACGGCAAGACCCCGTCCGACTTCGCCTACAACGTGGACGTGACGCGCCAGGTGGTCGCCATGGCGCACCGGATCGGCGCCACCGTCGAGGGCGAGCTGGGCTGCCTGGGCTCGCTGGAGACCGGCGAGGCGGGCGAGGAAGACGGCGTTGGCGCCGCCGGCAAGCTGGACCACAGCCAGATGCTGACCGACCCCGAGGAAGCCGCGCAGTTCGTCACGGCTACGCAGCTCGACGCGCTGGCCATCGCCATCGGCACCAGCCACGGCGCCTACAAGTTCACGCGCCCGCCCACGGGCGACGTGCTGGCCATCAGCCGCGTCAAGGCAATCCACGCGCGCATTCCCAACACCCACCTGGTGATGCACGGCTCCTCCAGCGTGCCGCAGGACCTGCTGGCCCTCATCAACCAGTACGGCGGCAAGATGAAGGAAACCTACGGCGTGCCCGTGACGGAAATCCAGGAAGCCATCAAGTACGGCGTGCGCAAGATCAACATCGACACCGACATCCGCCTGGCCATGACCGGCGCGGTGCGCAAGTTCCACGCCGAGAACCCCGACAAGTTCGACATGCGCGAATGGATGAAGCCCGCGCGCGAGGCCGCCAAGGCCATCTGCAAGCAGCGCTACCTGGAATTCGGCTGCGAAGGCCAGGCCGCCAAGATCAAGGGCGTGCCGCTGGCCGCGATGGCGCAGAAATACGCCGCCGGGGAACTCGCGCAGGTCGTGCGCTGAGCGCCCCGCGCGACGGCCATGCCAAGGCAGCCCGCGGGCTGCCTTTTTTGCACGCGGCCCGGGCGCCGCGCCGGTGGGGGCAGCTCCCTACAGCGGGCGCGCGCGGCGGGGGCGCAACCATCTTCATGTAAGCTTGTGGTCAGATATGAATACATCCGCTCTGCCAGCCCGCCGCTGGCTGCCCCGTCTGCTCCTGGCCTGCGCCGCCCTGGCCCTCGGGGCCTGCGCGCCCCTGGAGCGCCAGCCGAACGAGTACCAGGTCGGGCGCACGCGCCTGAACCTGCCCCCGGGTGACTGGGAGGACCTGGGCACCAGCGACGCCGTCTACCCCCTGCCATCGGAGCCGGGCGACAGCATCGCGCTGCAGGCGCGCACCCTGGTGCTGCGCGGCGCCAAGAAGGACGTGCTGGCCGTGCTGCGCGTGCAGACCAACCGCGGCAACTTCGAGCGCGAGGACGTGCTCTGGACCGGCAATTGCCCGCGCCAGCAGGGCATGGACGTGGAGGACGCGCGCAGCGGCTCCAGCGTGCGCGTGGACTGCCTGCGCATGAAGCGCTGGGCCGACGGCGCCTGGATGGACAAGCACCAGACCGAATGGGCGCAGTGGCTGGCCGGCCGCAAGCTGGCGCCGCCGCAGCCGGCCAGCTACATCAGCTACCGCTATGGCATGGACCGGGGCGCCCTGGTCGTGGTGGACGCCTGGGTGGCGCAGCACCTGCTGCGCCCGCAGACGCGCAACAGCCATGAATTCCTGGTGGCCGGCAGGCCCGCCAAGGCATGGACCGAGGCGCTGGCCCAGGCCGCCCGGCAGAGCACCGGCATGATGGACGGCACCCTGACCATCCCGCCGTTCCCCGTCCCCGCGGCGCCCCGGCCCTAGCCGGCGGCCTGTGCCTGGGGGACGTTGCGCAGCATCAAGCGGTGGCCCCGGCTTCGGGATAACCACCGGCGTGAGAGAAAGGGCCCGCTGAGACAATGCAGGCCATCCGTTTTGTAACGAGAAGTTAGGAGAGACAAGCATGCAAGACCGCCCCTGGCTGGCCGCTTACCCGCAAGGTGTTCCGGCCGACATCGACCCGTCGCAGTACCCGTCCCTGGTGGCCCTGATGGACGAAGCGTTCGCCAAGTACGCCGACCGGATCGCCTACAGCTTCATGGGCAAGGACATCAGCTACGCCGAGACCGACTCGCTCAGCCGCGCCCTCGCGGCCTACCTGCAGAGCCTGGGGCTGGCCAAGGGCGACCGCGTCGCCATCATGATGCCCAACGTGCCGCAGTACCCGGTCGCGGTGGCGGCCGTGCTGCGCGCGGGCTACGTGGTGGTCAACGTCAACCCGCTGTACACCGCGCGCGAGCTGGAGCACCAGCTCAAGGACTCCGGCGCCAAGGCCATCATCATCATCGAGAACTTCGCCACCACGCTGCAGGGTTGCGTGGCCAACACGCCCATCAAGCACGTGGTGCTGTGCGCCATGGGCGACCAGCTCGGCCTGCTCAAGGGCGCGCTGGTCAACTACGTGGTGCGCAACGTCAAGAAGATGGTGCCCGAGTTCGACCTGCCCGGCGCCGTGCGCTTCAACGACGCCATCGCCCAGGGCACGCGCGGCAGCTTCAAGGCGCCCGACATCAAGCCCGACGACATCGCGCTGCTGCAGTACACGGGCGGTACCACCGGCGTATCCAAGGGCGCCGTGCTGCTGCAGCGCAACATCATCGCCAACGTGCTGCAGTCCGAGGCCTGGAACGCCCCGGTGATGGGCAAGGTGCCTGCGGGCGAGCAGCCCACGGCGGTGTGCGCGCTGCCGCTGTACCACATCTTCGCCTTCACCGTGAACATGATGCTGTCCATGCGCACGGGCGGCAAGACCATCCTGATCCCCAACCCGCGCGACCTGCCCGCCGTGCTCAAGGAGCTGTCGCGCCACAGCTTCCACAGCTTCCCGGCGGTGAACACGCTGTTCAACGGCCTGGCCAACCACCCCGACTTCGGCAAGGTCAACTGGAAGAACCTGAAGATCTCCGTGGGCGGCGGCATGGCCGTGCAGGGCGCCGTGGCCAAGCTCTGGCTGGAGAAGACCGGCTGCCCCATCTGCGAAGGCTACGGCCTGTCGGAAACCAGCCCCTCGGCCAGCTGCAACCCGGTCACCGCGACCGACTACACCGGCACCATCGGCGTGCCCATCCCCAGCACCTACATGAAGCTGCTGGACGACGAGGGCAACGAAGTCACCACCCAGGGCCAGCCCGGCGAAATCGCCATCAAGGGCCCGCAGGTCATGGCCGGCTACTGGCAGCGTCCCGATGAAACCGCCAAGGTCATGACCGAGGACGGCTACTTCAAGAGCGGCGACATCGGCATCATCGACGAGCGCGGCTACTTCAAGATCGTGGACCGCAAGAAGGACATGGTGCTGGTCAGCGGCTTCAACGTCTACCCCAACGAGGTCGAGGACGTGGTGGCCAAGATGCCTGGCGTGCTCGAATGCGCCGTGGTGGGCGTGCCCGACGAGAAGACCGGCGAGGCCGTGAAGCTGGTCATCGTCAAGAAGGACCCGGCGCTGACCGAGGCGCAGGTCAAGGAGTTCTGCCGCGCCAACCTCACGGGCTACAAGCAGCCGAAGGTGATCGAGTTCCGCACCGACCTGCCCAAGACCCCCGTGGGCAAGATCCTGCGCCGCGAGCTGCGGGATAAGAAGTGAGCACCCCCCTGAGCCGCTGCGCGGCGGGGCGGCCCTTGCGCGGCGGCCGCTGGCCCGATGGGCCGCGCCCATGAGCACCGCCATCCTCAGCGCACTGCCTGAAGAACAGGCCGGCCTGGTGCAGGCGCTGGCGCATCCCCAGCGCGTCATCCACGCCGGGCGCTCCTTCTGGCGTGGGGAGCTGCACGAGCGGCCCGTGGTGCTGGCGCTGTCCGGCATCGGCAAGGTGGCGGCGGCCACCACGGCCACGGCGCTCATTGAGCGCTTTGGCGCGTCGCGCATCCTGTTCACGGGCGTGGCCGGCGGCGTGGGCGATGGCGTGCGCGTGGGCGACGTGGTGGTGGCCAGCGACTACCTGCAGCACGACATGGACGCCTCGCCCCTCTTCCCGCGCTGGGAGCTGCCCGGCTACGGCGGCGCGCGCTTGGCCTGCGACACGGCGCTGACTGCTACGCTTTTGCAAGCTGCCAGCGCTTGCCTGGAAAGGGCTGGGGGCGTTTTTGATGCGCAAGACGGCGGCGCCACGCCGCGCGTGCACCAGGGCCTGCTGGCCAGCGGCGACCGCTTCGTCTCGGCCGCGCAGGATGCGCATGCGCTGCGCACGTCGCTGCACGCGGCGGGCCACCCGGTGCTGGCCGTGGAGATGGAGGGCGCCGCCGTGGCCCAGGTCTGCGCCGACTACCGCGTGCCCTTCGCCGCCATGCGCACCATCTCGGACCGCGCCGACGACACGGCACACGTCGATTTCAGCCGCTTCGTCGCCACCGTGGCCAGCCGCTACGCCGACCACATCGTCGGGGCCTGGCTGCGTTTGCTCTGAAAAGAAGAGCTGCCAGCGCTTTCTGGATAAGCGCTGGAGCCTGTTTTTCAGAGCATCATTAGCGCTGCCGCCAAAGAATCGCCCGGCTCAGGGGCTTGCCGCCGAAATTGATCGAGCCCAGGCTGGGGTTGCTGCCCGCGGCGGGCGGGGCATCGGTGCCGGGATAGCCCACGATGCCTTTTTCCGAACCGTGCAGGCCGGGTGTGAGCGGCGCGCCCGCGCCGAGGTAGATCTCTCCGGCCACCACGTCCGCGCCGTTGTAGGTGATGCGGATCTTGGGGTCCGAGCCCGACGCCAGGTCGAACAGCTGGTAGTACCCCTGGCCCGCTCCACAACTGCCCGCGGCGGGCGGCACGTGCACCGGCACCACCAGCACGCCGTTGGCCAGCACCGGCGGCGCGGAGATCTGGCCGCCCTGCTTCAGCGCCCTGACGGCCGCGCTGGCGTTGCCTGCCTTGTACCCCTGCGGCGACGTGCCACCCTGGCTGGCCCAGGCGGCGGGGGCCATGCCCGAGCCGGACAGCGTGAACATAGTGAGCTTGTCCTTGGCTGCCGCCCAGACGTAGGGAATGCCCTCCGACTCGCCATAGCCCACGAAGTTGATCGGGGCGGCCGGGCTGACGGCCCCGCGCTGGAGTGCGGTGGCCGCGTCCGCGGTGCTCTGGCCGGTGATGCTGACCGACCAGACGCCGCCCGTCTTGTCGCCCAGCCACAGCGTGCCGGTCTGCGCGTCGTAGCTCATGGCGCTGTGCGCGGCGAAGGGCAGGCTGGCCGAGAGCGCGCCGCCGCCGGCCGCCTGGCCCGTGGCCACGTTGACCTCGTACAGCGCGCTCGTGGTGGTGGCGCCCGAGGTGGTGTTGACGACGAACAGCGCGTACTGCCGGCCGCCCACCGTCACCACCACGGGTTCCTGCATCTGCGGCGACGTGCCGCCGGGCACGCCGATACCCCAGGCCTGCGCGGCCGGGCCGGGCGGCGTGGTTTCCGTGGCGCTGGCGTTGCCGGTGAGCTGCAGCGCATAGTGGTACGCCCCGCCCTGGGCCGTGCCCACCACGTAGCTGGCCCAGCCGTTGGATGCGTCCACCGCGTCGGCCACGCGAAAGCCGCCGTCGAACAATTGCCTGGACGCAAGCGCGGTGTACTGCGCGAGCTGCGCCACGAAGGGGCGCGGCATCCAGCCCCAGTGCATGGCCCCGGTGTCGGCGTCGATACCGTAGAGGATGCCGTCGTTGCTCGCGGCCAGCACCAGCCCCTGGCGGCCCTTGTTGCGTGATGCGAAGGCCGGATAGCCGGGCAGGTCGAGCAGCGAGGCGCTTCCGGGCGCGCCCAGGTACTGGACGCCGTCGTTCGGGCTCATCGAGCCCAGCATCCAGTTGGGCTCGCGCCCGGCCAGGTAGGAGCAGCCCGCCACCGGCGCGGGAAACCCCATGCCGCCGCTGCCCGTGTCGCCCGCCGTGCCGTAGCTGGGGTTGAAGGTGTAGGCCAGGATGGTGGCCAGGCTGGGCACGCAGGTTTGCGCGGGCGACAGCGGCCAGCCGAAGGCCGCCGCGTCCATGCCGGCCAGCTTGGCGAGCGCGCCCGCGCCCGGGGCGCCGCCGCCGGGCGTGGCGAGGGTGCTCCAGAGCCTGTCGCGGCGCGTGGCGGCACCCATCTTGGCGGGGCTGCCGGCGTCCCACAGCGCGCTGCCGACGGCGGTGCCGGGCGCGGCGCTGGGGGATGTGTCGGTGTTGTACGCCTCGATATGCCCGCCCATGGCGCCGGACTGGTTCTTGCTCGTCACCACGTAGACCTTGGAGCCCGAGGTGACGCTGCCTGGTGCCACGGGCGCGGTGATCTGCGTGCTGGCGTAGATCTGCGCCGCAATGGCCGAGAGTGCCGCCTGGAACGAAGGAATGTCGCTCGCCGGGTACTGCTGCCCGGTGCCGCCCGCGATCGCCATGGCGTTCAGGGCCGCGTTCGCCGCCGGGTTCTGCGTGGCATCCACGCCCGCGCCCAGGCCCACCACGTAGGTCTTGATGCCCCGGCTCCGGAGTTCGGTGATCTTGGCGATGGTGTCGGTCAGCGCCTGGTTGTTGGTGGCGGTGGCGCCTGCCACCAGCGACCCGCGCGCCAGCGTGGAGCCCATGCCGTCGCGCATGCCATAGGGCGCGTTCGCGGGCAGCCCGGCGAAGGTGGCGTAGACGCCGTAGCCCGCGCCGGCCTCGCTGCCCAGCGGCGGCCAGGCCTTGCCGTCCAGGCTCATCGTGGGCAGGCCGTCGGTCAGCAGGATCACGTACTGGCCGGCGCAGGTGGCCGTGAGGCTGGAGAGCACGCTGCCCGCGCCCGCCACCAGGCCGGCCGTGGCGGCCTGCCCGGCGATGGCCTTGATTTCGCCGGTGCCGATGTTGTTGGTCTCGGGCTCCAGCAGGGGCTTGAACTGGTTGTAGGCGGTGGCGATGGCCGAGGCGGCGGGGCTGTTGCCCAGGCTGGTCATGGCCACCCGGGTGCTGCCCGTGGTGGCGGACTGGCTGCCGCCGTAGCCGAAGCCGCGCTGCACGTACATCACCTGCGAGGAGAAGGGCACGTAGCCCGCGTTGGTGGGGCCGGTGGCCGTGTTGGCAGCAGGGGCCGAGCTGGCATAGCCCACCAGGATGCCGCCGTTGTTGTAGCTGTTCAGGCCATAGGCCGTGTACGGCGTATTGGCACTGGGCGGGGTCACGGTGACGCCATTGTTGGTGGTCACCGCACCGTAGGTGATCCACAGGGCGGCGAAGTTGTTCGCATACAGCACGTCGTTGATGCTGGGGTCGTCGGCGCTGGAGGCGATCTCCATGTACGGGTTGGCGAAGATGCCGCCTGGGGCCGCCGCCGCGTCGTACAGGTTGGCGTTGGCGATCGACTGGCAATTGCCGCGCACCGTGGTGGAAAGCCCGGCCGCGCCGGTGGCCGCGTAACAGGGGTTGGTGACGTAGCGCCTTCCCGCCTGCCGGGTGTTGGTGAACCTGAAGCCGCCCAGCGGCGACATGTGGTATGCCCAGGTGGTGTACACGCTGCTGTTGCTGGTCTGGTAGGTGACCAGGGCGAAGTCCATGCTGCCCAGATAGCTGTTCAGGGTGCTGGCGATGCCCGCCTTGGCCACGTTCAGGCGGCTGGCGCCGTTGTCGTACAGCGTGCCGCCGCTGCTGACGGTGTAGGGTGCCTGGCCCGTGCCATCGGCCGCCTGCTTCGGCGGCGTGAAGCCCGCGGGCACGGCATAGCTGGGCGGCGAGGACGAGCCCGCCAGCGAGCTGAGGCTGGCGTTGCCCGCGAACATGCCCGAGCCGGTCATGATGGCGCCGGAGAGCGTGCCGTCCATCGATTCCGAGTTGCCCACGGCGAAGACCACCTGGGCCCGGGCCTGGGTCTGGGCACTGGCGGGCGGCAGGCCGCAGGCCAGCGCGGCGAGGCAGAGGCTGGCGGCTGCCGCCTGCAGGGGAGGGCGGTGCGGAAGGGGCTGTTTCATGGCAGGTCCTGGTGGGTTCAGTTCATGTCGCGCACGCATTGCTTGAAGACGCTCTCCAGGTTGGCGGAGGTCATGCCGCTGGCTTCGCGCACGTTCACGAACACGCTGTAGAAGCTGGCCACGTACCCGGTGGTGCCGCAGGTCTGCGGATCGGGCGGCAGGTTGGTGGGCACGACCAGCATGCGCGCGGTGTAGCCGCCGGGCAGCGCGGTGCCGGCCAGCGTGGCGACGTCGGGGCACTTCACGGCGGCCGCGCTGTCCGTGCACTGGCTCCAGAAGCCTGCGTTGGTGCCGGTGCCGGGCGGATCCCAGGCGCCCGCGCCGGACGGTATGTGGAACCAGCTCGCGCCATCGGCGGCGATCTGCAGCGCCACGCTGCCATCGGTGCCGCCGAGCGTGCTGGTGATCACCTGGGTGGCCAGCGCCAGCGCGGCGTCGCCCATCTGCACGTTCTTCTGGCGCTGCGCGGCATGGCCTGCCACCACGGTGTCGTCGAGCAGCCCGCGCATGGCGTACAGCCCGCCCAGCAGCGTGACCAGCAGCGCGAACAAAACAAACAGCAGCACGTCGCCCCGCTGGCGCCTCCGTGTGCTCCTGAAAAAGGAGCTGGCAGCGCTTTCCATGCAAGGCTTTGGGGCCGGTTTGGCTGGAAATCGCATCAGCGCCCCCATATCTGGTTGCGCAGCGCCACCTCGGCGGTGTGCACCGTGTAGCGGTCGCGCTTTTCATCGTCGGTGCGGGGCCGGAAGGCGGTGAACACCGGGTCGCCCGCCGTGAGCTGCGGGCTCGGAATGTTCACCTGCGTGACCTCGGGGTTCTGGCGGTGCGCCTGCAGCGTGCGTGCCACCACGGCGTACAGCACCGTGCGCACGCGGCCCGTGAGCTGGCTGGCCGTGACCTGCTGCCAAGTGCGGTAGTGGGTCACGCCGCCGGTGGGCGGCGTGGCGGCGCTGGCGCCGTCCACGCCGAACAGGGCCTGCAGGCTCACCACCCCGGCGGCCACGGGCGCGGGCTGGGCGGCCAGTGTGCCGTCGGCGTTGATGGTGGCGCGCGCCAGCACGGGCACCGAGCCCGATGCCCCATTGGCGGCGCGGGCCACGTAGTACACCAGGGTCTGCACGGCGCCCTGGCCGGCGGCGGGGCCGTCGTTCTTGAGCTTGGTGCCGGCGAGCTGGCCGTTGGCCAGCACCTGGCCGGCCGCCAGCAGGCCCGCGTCGCGCAGCGGCTGGGTGAAGTCGGCGAACTTGCCGGGCACGCCCATGCGCACCGCCGCGACCGTGCCGGTGGCCGGGGGCGGCAGCGAAACCGTGCCCAGGCTGCCCGCGGTGAAGCGCAGGCAGGCCAGGCCGCTCGCGGTGCCGCCCGACAGGGGCAGCAGCAGCGTGAGGGAGTCGCCCGCGGCGATGCCCGTGGTGCTGTTCAGCGGCAGCCAGCCGTCGTTCACGGCTTGCTGGCCCGAGGGGGCCGTGGCCACCACGTTGTGCACCACCTTGTAGGGCGTGCTTTGCACGCCGGTGGCGGGCGGCGCGCGCAGGGCCGAGGGCACCAGCGTGACGGCGAGCATGTGGCTGGTGTTGGTGACGCCGCCTTCGCCGCCCGCGTAGGCATCGGGCTTGAGCAGCGCATCCGCCACGGCGGTGCTGGCCGGCAGCGGCGCGGGCTGGGGCTGGGCGGTGACGCCCTGGAGGGTGGCCACGGGCGTGGCTGCAGCGCCGGTGTACTGCAGCGTGGCCTCGCACCGGGGCGTGGTGCCGCCCAGCATGTACAGGGCATTGCCCAGGTCGCGCTGGAGCAGGTCGAGTGCCGAGCGGGCCTGGTCGTTGCGCTGGCTGGCGTCGGCCAGCAGCATGTTGGCGCGCGAGAGTTCGGCCTGGATGACGAGCACCGCCAGCGTCAGCAGCATGCCGATGAGCAGGGTGACCATGAGCTCGATCAGCGTGAAGCCGGTTTGCACATGCTTCCTTATCGATAGCTGCAAGCGCTTTTCTGGTAAGGGGTAGTGGCCGTTTTGATGGGGCATTTCAAAACCCTCCGACCTGGAACGAATAGCTTTGCCTGCGTGGGGTGCCGCCGCCTTGCGCGGGCCAGTCGATGCGCAGCCCGACGCCGCAGACGGTGGTCTGCGGCGTGGTGGTGGCGCAGGCCTTGCCGCGCGCGTCGTTGCCCAGGGTGATGGTGACGCTGGCGTCCGGCAGGCGCAGGGCCTTGCTGCTGAAGACGTCGCGCAGCAGCGGCTGCAGCCCGGCCGGGGCGCCGCCCATGCTGGCCTGGGTGTAGGTCACGCTGGTGCCTTGGGCCTGGAGCGCCTGCACCAGCCCGGGGTGTGCCTGCAGCAGCGCCCAGAAGCGGTTGCCGAAGACCTGCGTGCTGGTGGCCATCTCGTTGCCGGTTTGTGCCGACAGCAGGCGCGCATACAGCCCTGCCAGGCTCAGAAGGCCGAAGGCGAAGATGAGCAGCGACACAAGCACGCTGATGAGCGTCATGCCGCGCTGGCGCGGGCGGCGGGGTGTGCGGGCGGGGTGCGGGACGGGCATCACGAACTGGTCTGTGCGTTCAGCAGCACCAGGCCCGACAGCAGGATCTGCAGCGTCCAGGTCTGGCCGTTGCCGCTGGCGATGGTGACGGTGGGGGCGTTGTCGGCGATGAGCCCCTGGCCGTCGAAGGTGACGTGCTGGGTGGCGCCGCCGCTCAGGCTGCAGGTGGCCTGGGGGTGGGCGGCGGCGGCCGTGGCGGCGGGCATGGAGCGCGCGTCCGTCTCGGCCGTGCTGTTCCAGGCCAGCGTGCCGCCGGCGAAGCTGGCCTGCTGCGTTTGCCACTGGCAGCCTGGCCCCAGCACGATGCGGTAGGGGGTGGGCGAGGTGGCGGAGCGGTTGCGTGCCCAGGCCACGTCCTGCGGCAGGCGGTGCACCAGCGCCGCGGTGCGGGCGTTCTGGAGCGCGCGCATCACCGGCGGCACCGCCATCATCAGCAGGATCGCCATGATGGTGATGGTCACCATCAGCTCGATGAGGGTGAAGCCCCGGCCGCCGCGCCTGGGGTGTGGCCGCCGGGGCGGGCGTGGGGTGTGCGGGACGGGGCTCATGAACATTCCCCGCTCTGGCTGCGCACCCAGCATGCGCCGCCATTGCTGCCCGTCCATCCCGACGGCACGGACGTGGTGGCGCGCGCGTTGTTCTGGTCCAGCGTGAAGACGATGCCCGACAGGTCGGTGCCGATGCCCGTGGCCGTCATCGTGATGGTGGCGGCGGCGACGTTGCTGCAGGCGAAGTTGAAGTGCTTGCTGGTGCCGTTGGCCACGCCCACGCCAGGCGGGCAGCCGTTGATGCCGCTGGTATCGGCGTAGGTGCGGTTGTCCTGGAAGTAGCGCTGCGCCGACAGCCCCATGCCCGAAAGCACCGAGAACGCCTCGGGCAGCTTGGCGCGCGTGACGTACCGGCTGTACGACGGCAGCGCCACCGCAGCCAGGATGCCGACGATGGCCACGACGATCATGACCTCGATCAGGGTGAAGCCGCGCCCGGCACGGGCGGCCTCGCGTTCGCGGGGCGTCTGCCGGCCGGTCTCGTGTTCTGTCTGCATGCGGATGTCCCTCCCGCCATGAGGCATGCGATGAAGTGAACCAATAGTCTATTTGAAAATGAACCAAAAGTCTCTACCAGTTCATTTGAAAACCTACTTTAGGTTCATGAACGAGAAAATCGAGTTTGGCCAGCGGCTGCGGACCGCCATGGCCGAGGCGGGCTACCCGCTGCGGCCGGTGGTGCTTGAGCGTGAATTCAACACGCGGTACTGGGGGCGGTCGGTGACCTTGCAGGCGGCGCGCCGCTGGCTGCGCGGCGAGGCGATTCCGGCGCAGGACAAGGTGCAGGTCCTGGCCGAGTGGCTGAAGATCGAGCCCGAGGTGCTGCGCTTTGGCGAGGCGGTGCGCCTGTCGGTGCAGGAGCAGCGCAAGCGCTGGGATGACGGGGTGGGCTACCTGGAGCGCGAGGCCTTCGACGCTTTCCTGCAACTGCCCGCGCCGCAGCGCAAGGTCGTGCGGGAGGTCATCCTCACGTTTGCCAAGGTGCACTGCGGCGCCGCGCCCGGCGAAGGGCCGGCACCCGATGGCGCGCCGTAGCGGACGGGCGCGGCGGGGCGGTTATTTCAGATTTGAATCTGCTTCGCCTTGCTGCACGGGGATTGTGAAAAAATAATCGAAAATACCTGCTTCCATGCACGGCCGGACGCAGCATCCGCCCGTCAAAGCAGTGCCTTCTTTTCCCGGCGGATGACAGCTTCTCCACACTCCAAGGTCAAAAAACCCTCTCAAAATCTCCCTCAGCCAGGCCAGGCGGCCTTGCTGAGGGCCTGCCTGTGCCCCCCGGATGAATTTCCAGAGCACTGGCGGACATGGAGAGACCTTGAGGATATAGACCATTTGGATGAATCATCGAACCGGTTATTGCCGCTTTTGTACCGGCAAGCGGAAAAATCAGGGCTGTGCGATGCGGAAATGGGGCGGCTGCGCGGCATTTACCGCTACCAGTGGTGCCGCAACCATCTGATGCTTTCGGAGTTGCGTAAAGTGCTTGCTGCATTGCGCGCGGAGTCCATTGAGGTGATTTTGCTCAAGGGTTCCGCGTTGATTCAGCGCTATTACGGTGATCCTGCGCTGCGACCCATGAGTGACCTTGACTTCATGGTGCATCCCGATCGTTTCGAAGACGCCAGTGCAGTGCTGCTGGGATATGGGTATGCACGCCGCATCGATATCCAATTCAAGGAAATCCGTGAAAAACGCTTGACCCATGCGGTGGAATTTACGCGCACAGTCAATGGGCAAACATGGGAAATAGATCTGCATTGGACCCCTTTGCACCGGGCCACATGGCCAGGAGCGCATGAGCGGTTCTGGGAAAATTCCGTTGTGTCGGATTTCAAGGGTGTCGATTGCCGGACTTTCGATGCAACGGACCAGCTGCTCCACGTATGCCTGCATGGGGCGCTGTGGAATGCATTGCCACCGCTGCGCTGGATTGTCGATGCCATGTGGATCCTGCGCGAGAAGCAGATCGATTGGCTGCGGCTGATGGACCACGCGCGCTATCTGAACAGCGTGCAGTTGCTGCAGATGGCCTTGAACTACCTGCGCGAAACGCATGACGCGCCCATTCCAGAGCACGTGATGGACAGCTTGAATGCTGCTGTTCCGTCGCGCTACGAAAGTTTGTTGTTCAGATTGCAGACGTCTTCGTCCTATGAAATGCGTGCAGACCAGCTCTTGGTGCTCGGGTGGATGAACCATTCGCGTGCGTATCCAGACATGCCCTGGTGGCGTTTGCTCGGGAGTTTTCCGAGCTATCTGAAAACTGCTAGCAAGATAAGCCGTTGGCGTGATTTTCCTGCGCACATGGCCCGCCGGCTGCTGCGGCGGTCTTGAGCGGGTAGGCGTACCCGGTGGATGGCAGGAGTCTGGACGAGTGGCTTGTGATCTTTTGAGAGGTGGTGAATCCGTGTTGGCTCCCAAGGTCAGTGTCGTGGTGACGTGCTTTAACCGCGAGATGTATATTGCCGAGGCGATCGACAGTGCGCTAGCACAGACGTTTGCGGATATTGAAGTGCTGGTGGTCGACGATGGTTCCGTGGATGGTTCCGCGCAAACTTGCCAGTCGTACGGTGACCGCCTTCGCTATATTTACCAGCGGAATCAAGGTGCGAGCGCAGCGAAAAATGCGGGTGTGGCTGCCGCACGCGGCGAATACATTGCATTCCTCGACTCTGATGACCGCTGGGAGCCTCATAAGCTGCAGATGCAGATGCGTCATCTGGCCGACCATCCAGCCGTTGATGTTGTTTATGCATATGCCATGCAGTTCTTGAGCCCGGAACTCGCCCCCGAAATCCGCGCTGGCCTGCATTGTCCGGGCGGTGCGATGCCGGCGCCAACCAGCGGTACCTTGCTGGCGAAGAAGGCTACATTTGCGCGCGTTGGAGATTATCGAACCGATTTGTTGGTCGGGATTGACGTCGAATGGTATTCGCGCAGTCAGGGCATAGGTCTTTCAAGTTTCATCCTGCCGGAGGTGTTGCTGCATCGAAGGATACATCCCACCAATTCAGGCATAACGCAGAAATCCGAAAGAATCCAGCACCTGTCGATCCTCAAGGAACATATCGACAGACAGCGTGCGCGTGGCAAGGAATCGGCATCGTGAGTGATTTCTATAAGGATCTGGCCTGTCAAAGGCAATTCTTCGAACAAATGCAGGGGGAGTATCAGACGGCAGCCAAGGCCTATGAATCGGCCGTCACCCTCAAGCTGGCTGAGATCCATGTCGATTTGCGCTTCGGCAGTTCCCGGCTGCAGGAAATCTTTCTGCCGGCGCTGAACCATCTGCGCGTGGCTGAGCCTGCAGAGGATTCTGTCGCCCGCCACACGCTTTGCCTATGGGATGGCGCCAGCGGCGGCACCAAAATACCGCGCCCATCATTTGACAATCGGCATTTCACCGACCGTGGTGACATCTGGGGTTTCGACAACTCCGCATACCAGTTTGCGTTTCTGTACGGAGAACTCTCCGTCAATATGTACTCCCGGCAAGAGCGCTGTGGCTACTACTGGGTGGATGATCCGAGGAGCCTGCCGTATTGGTGCGCGGCAGCGCCGCTGCGCACGCTGCTGCATTGGTGCATGGCGGAGGACGGGCGCCAGCTTCTGCATGCGGCGGCGATAGGTACGAAAGACGGAGCCCTTTTGCTTACGGGACGCGGAGGCATCGGCAAATCGTCCACGGCGCTCGCCGGACTGCAGCATGGCATGCTGTTTTGCGGGGACGACTACGTCGTGGTCGGCCTGGAGCCGGAACCCACGGTGTACCCCTTGTATGGTTCGGCCAAGGTGCACCGCGATCAATTGGCCCACTGTGAGCGCCTGCTTCCGTGCCTGAGCAATCCGGCTGGAGCAGCGGACGAGAAGGCTGTGTTCCAGCTGACGCCGGTGTTCAGCGCTGCCATGCCTTCTTCGATGCCCATCAAGGGCGTGGCCGTGCCGCGGGTGCAGGACTCGGAGTCTTCTTTTCTGGATACGGATATCACCCCCACCGAGGTGCGCAATGCAGCGGGTTTGACCACCGTGGAGCAGTTGGCATATGCCGGCAATGCCACCTACGCATTCATCGACCGGCTTTGCCAGGCTGTTCCGGGCTATGCATTGCAGTTGGGGCGCGACAGGAAATTGCTGGTGGACGCTCTTGTGTCGTGGCTCCAGGCGCCTCCAAAGCGGTCGAGGGGCGCGCAGACGCCGTCTCTCGGCCCCCAGCCGACGGCCGTGACGGTGATCGTTCCTGCATATAACCGGGCGCATCTGATTGACGAGGCCATTGCGAATATCGTGGGCCAGGGATATTCCGATCTGGAGCTGATCGTGGTGGATGATGGCTCCACCGATGGCACGGCGGCGCGTGTGCGCGCCCATCCCAGCGCCAAACTGTTTGAGCAACCCAATAGTGGGCCCGCTCAGGCGCGCAACCGGGGCATCATGAACGCGCGGGGGGAATATCTCGCTTTTCTCGACAGTGATGACCTGTGGCCGGAGGGGGTGTTACGGGAGTTGGTGCGCACCATGGACGCACACCCCGAGGTGGATGTGGTCATGGGATGGCCACAATTGGCCCAATGGAATATGCGAAGCGGCACGTACGAATATTTCGGCAATCCATGTGAGGGGTTTGGATTCTATATCACGGGCTCGGTTTTCAGGCGTGAGGTGTTTGATCGGGTGGGCTTGTTCGATGCGGATATGAACTTTGGCGAGGACGTCGATTGGTTTGCCCGTGCTGGAGAGCGTGGCATCAACGTCATGCGGATTGATGGTGTTTCCGTCATTGTCCGGCGCCATGGGGGCAATATGACGGAGGGGAAAAATCTGGTGGAGCTGAATGTGCTGCGCAGCTTCAAAAAAGCCTTGGACAGAAAGCGCCTGGCGTCTCGATGAAATGTTTTCAAGGTGAGGATGCCTAATGCCGATCTCTGATTTGACGGTTGTTATCCCCGCGTACAATCGGCGGGAATTTGTTGCTGAAATAATTGAATGCGTATCGAATCAGGGGATGGATGGCATTGAAATCATCGTGGTTGACGACGGGTCTACCGATGGAACGGCTGCGTGTGCCAGGGAATTTTCAGGTGTGCGGGTATTGACAAAATCCAACGGCGGACCGGCCTCCGCTCGCAATTTTGGATTGGAGCATGCCCGGGGCGAGTACATCGCGTTTATCGACAGCGATGACCTTTGGGCGGATGGTGCGTTGGGCCGTCTGGTGGATACGCTCAGGAAAGATGGTCAGGCTGATCTGGCAATGGGTATGCCCAGGGTGATGGCAAGGCGCGGCCCAGACCATTCTTTTGAATTTTCAACCTCCCATCTTGCGCAGTTTCCATACTCCATCTCTGGAACGGTGTTCAGGCGCTCGGTATTTTCCCGGGTCGGCATTTTCGATCCTGACCTTTGGTTTGGCGAGGACGTGGACTGGTTTCACCGTGCTCAGAATCAGGGTATTCGTGTGGTGCGGCTGGATTTTGATGCTGTTATTTTTCGTCGCCATGAGGGGAATTTGACCAATGGCAAAGGGTTGGTGGAGTTGAATGTTCTGAGGGTGTTCAAAAAATCATTGGATCGCAAACGTTCCATGTAATGGGTGGGGCGTTCTTGAAATGGCAGAAGGGGTTCCTTGTGAAGTTGCTGTGTTTTGATAATCAAGAAATATTGTTCGAGAATTACGACGACGAGCTGGTTTTGCTCGATCTTCGCGGTGGCATTTACTATACGGTGGACCGTGTCGGTGCCGATTGCATGCTGATGCTGCTGTCACTTCCTACTGCAGAGCAGGCCCGCTCGGCCATGCTCGCGCGTTTCGACGTCACGGACAGCGACCTGGATGCGGCGGTGGAGAATCTGAGCCGTGAATTGCTGGATTTTGGCCTGGTCAAGCCCCGTGACGACGGCGCGCCTGGAATGGCATTCACGTTCGAGCCGGCAGCAAGGCAGGCGTTTTCGGCACCCAAGGTGGAGCAGTTCAGGGACATTGAAGACGTGCTCAAGTTCGATCCGGTACACGATGTGACGGGCGAGGGATGGCCCAGTCTCAAAGACGGGGTATCGGCTTGAGGGCCAAGGCGATATCTGGCGCATGCTCGCCATGCGCCAGTCTGCCGGCTTCGCGTGCGGCGTCATGGGTGGGCCGTCCGTGACCTTCTGCGCTCATTGCAAGAAGGTGGTTGATCTCTTCACGACCGAAGAGCGCAAAAAAGCCGTCCGGGTGGTGGTGCTGGTCAGCATCATGGCGCTGCTGCAAACCGCAGGCGTTTTATCCATCGCGCCATTTCTGGCGGTCTTGGCGCGTCCGAACGTGATTGAGGAAAATCCGTGGGTGAATGCGATCTACCGGGATTTGCAGTTTTCTGATCCGGCGGCGCTGATTTACGTGTTGGGCCTGCTCACCCTGATGGTCGTGGTGGTCTCATCGGTATTCAAGGCGGTCACGCTGCATGTGGTCAGTCGATTTGTCCAGATGCAAAGAAAATCGCTGGGCGTGCGTTTGCTGTCGAATTATTTGCGGCAGCCGTATGACTTCTTCCTTTCGCGCAACCCGTCCGAGTTGACGAAGAACGTGCTGTCGGAGGTCGATCAACTGGTGTTTGATCTGCTGCAACCGCTGGCGATCGTGATAGCGCAGGGCGCCGTGGCGCTGGCCATGGTGGTGCTGATCCTGGTGTACGACCCCTCAATGGCGGTGTGGATCGTCGCCGTGGTGGGCGCGCTCTACGGCACCATTTACCTTTTTGTGCGCAAGCGTTTGACGCAGGTGGGCGCCGAGCGGCAGGCGGCAGACGCTCGCCGGTACAAAAGCTGCCACGAGGTGGTCAGTGGCATCAAGGACGTGAAGATCGCGCACGCATCGCAGGCGTACCTGCGCTCGTTTGCCAGTGCCTCGCACGATTTCGCGCGCCGCTCCGCCGCGACCGAAACCTTGGTCCAGTCGCCGCTGTACATCGTCGAGGCGGTGGGATTCGCGGGCTTGATCGCCATTGCGCTGCTCTCTTTGTGGCGCTCCGGCGATGTGAGCGAAGTGCTGCCCACCATGGGCCTGTACGGCTTTGCGGCCTACCGTCTGTTGCCGGCGATGCAGACCATCTACAGTGGCCTCACGCGCCTGAAATACTCCGGGCCGATTCTTCACAACATTCACCGTGACCTGTGCATGCCGGTAAACGACCAGGCGGAAGGCTGCGCACAGATCGTTCCCCGGCATGAAATTCGCCTGCAAGGTGTGTCGTACGCCTATCCGGCCAGCAAGGAGGTGCTGGTGCTCGACCGCCTGGAGCTGGTGTTCGCCGCCAATACCATCACCGGGATTTCAGGGCGTAGCGGTTCAGGCAAGAGTACGGTGATGGATCTGCTCCTCGGATTGCTGTCTCCGCAAGCCGGGGAGGTGCTGGTGGACGGCATGGTGATCGACAAGACCAATGTGAAGGCCTGGCAAAAATCCATTGGCTATGTGCCCCAGCAGATCTACTTGGCCGATATCAGCGTGGCCGAGAACATCGCCTTCGGCGTCCCCAAGGAACAGATCGACATGGGTCGCGTCGAACGGGCTGCGCGCGCGGCGCACATCCATGATTTCATCGTGAGCGATCTGGCGGATGGCTATGCGTCGCTGGTGGGCGACCGGGGCATACGGCTCTCGGGAGGGCAGCGCCAGCGTATTGGCATCGCGCGGGCGCTGTACCGCGACCCGCCCGTGTTGTGCATGGATGAGGCCACGAGTGCCTTGGACGGGGCCACCGAACAGGCGGTCAACGACGCGATTCGCAGCCTGTCTGGCAACAAGACCGTGGTCGTCATCGCACATCGGCAGTCCACTCTGGACGCCTGCGACCGCATCGTGGAAATGCGCTGAGCCTTCGCCCGCGAGGAAGCCCTGGGCGACTTCAAGCTTGCGCCTGGAAGCTCCTTGAAGCAAGGCGGTGCTTCAGGGAACCTCTCACAACCCCATGATTGACGGATCCGAATAGGCACGATTGGACGCCAGCCGTTTTGAATGCGCGATGAGGCCTTACGGCGGTCTGCACCTCGTGCATTGAGGGGCCTTGCAGCCCCGATGGCTCAGGCTTTCGCCGTTTGCAGGCGCACCTGTGCCTTGGTGGTCGCCGGTTTGAAGAACGCATCCACGCCTCGCTCAAGGAACGAGGCCAGGCGCTTCATGTTGTAGCAGGCAGCCATCATCGTCATCGCCACCGTGGCCCGCGCCTGCCCGATCGTGCGTACGAACTTGCCGCCCAGGTGCCGGATGCCGGCAAACGCATGTTCGACCCGGGCACGCTTGCTGGCAATGCGCTGGTTGCGCCGCTTCTGGCACTCGCTCAGGGGCTGGCCCGGCTGGCCGGCGCTGCATCGCGTCCACGAAGCCCAGCACTTGCAGCATCTGCCGGCGCTGCCGGCTCGCGTAGGCCTTGTCCGTGTGCACGCTGCGCCCGGTGTTGTGCATGTCCAGCACCTCGTCGAAGTGGTGTCCGTCGTGCTCGCTGGCCGTGCCCGTGGCGATGCGGCGGATGAAGCCGTGCTTGAGGTCCACGCTCACGCTGAGCTTGTAGCCGAAGTAGCTCTTGCCGTGCTTTTTCGTGTGTGTGGCATCCACATCCCTTTGCCGGCGCTCGGCCTCACTCCAATCGGGCGTTCTGCCTTCGGCCAGGGCCTCGCGCTCCGGCCTGTCCAGGCGCTGGCGCGGCGCGGGCACCAGCGTCGCATCGATGGCTTGTCCGCCCCGGGCCATGTAGCCATGGCGGTGCAGTTGCGCATCCACTCCCTGGAACAGCACCGTGGCCCCATCCACGCCCAGCCGCTCGCCGAAGCGCCAGATCGTGTTGCGGTCCGGCACGTTCATCGCATCCTGCAGCAGGCAAAAGCGCTGGTAGCTCGCCCGATCCAGCAACTGGTACTCCATCTGCTCGTGCGAGAGGTTGTACAGCTGCTTCAAGACCAGGATGCGCACCATCACCTCGGTGGGATAGGCCGGCCGGCCACCCTTGCGGCCATCGCCGCGCTCGATCAAGGCATCCACCAGCCCGGCCAGGGCTCCGAAGTCGATGTGCCGCGCGATCACCTGCAGCGGATCGCCCACCTCATCTCTCTTGTGTTGGCGCGAGGCCTGGGCGAACAGGTCGAACTTCAGCGCGCTGCGGGGTGTGATCATGGCAAGGGGCGGGTCAGGCTTCTCGGGTCAGGAAGAGAGCGGATGGGTTTTGAGAGGTTCCCTTCACTTCAGCCAGCCGCGCTTGCGGAAGTACAGCATGGGCACGATGGCGCTGGCGACCATGACCCCGATGGCGTATACGTAGCCGAATTCCCATTCCAGCTCCGGCATGGCGCGGAAGTTCATGCCGTAGACGCTGGCGATCAGCGTCGGCGGCAGCAGCGCCACGCTGGCCACGGAGAAGATCTTGATGATCTTGTTCTGGTTGATGTTGATGAAGCCCACGGTGGCGTCCATCAGGAAGTTGATCTTGTCGAACAGGAAGGCCGTGTGGCTGTCCAGCGAGTCGATGTCGCGCAGGATCTGGCGCGCTTCCTCGAACTGCTCGGCGTTCAGCATCTTGCTGCGCATCATGAAGCTCACGGCGCGGCGCGTGTCCATCACGTTGCGGCGGATGCGCCCGTTCAGGTCCTCCTGGCGCGCGATGGCGCCCAGCACCTCGCCGGCCAGCGCGTCGGTCACGTTGCCCGAGAGCACCTTCTTGCCCGCCAGTTCCAGCTCGTCGTAGATGCCTTCGAGCGTGTCGGCGGAGTATTCGGCGTCGGCGTCGAACAGCTTGAGCAGCACATCGCGCGCGTCGTTGATCAGGCCGGGCGCGCGGCGCGCGCGCAGGCGCAGCAGGCGGAACACGGGCACGTCCTCGTCGTGGATGGAGAACAGCACGCCCTTGCTTTTCAGCTCGTCGTTGACCAGGTTCAGGATGAAGGCCACGCGCACGCCGCGCGGCTGGTCGTGGTCGTCGATGAGAAAGTCGCTGCGGATGTGCAGCTCGCCGTTGTCTTCCTCGTAGAAGCGCGCCGACTCCTCGATGTCCTCGTCCATCGCGTCCTCGGGAATGGACAGGCCGTAGTGCTGCTTGATCCAGCGCTTTTCCTCGGGCGTGGGCGACTCCAGGTCCACCCAGATCGGCTGGAAGCGCGACAGCTCCTCCAGGGACTCGATCTCTTCCTGGGCCAGGCGGCCATTGGCGAGCGTAAAGATGTTGAGCATGGGCTCACTCCTTGTGGGTGCGGGGCGACGAAGCGGGATGCGGGGCGCTTTCAGTCACCCGGAGCGGGCCAGGCGCTGAAAGCTACCGACTGGGGTAGGTTTCCAAGGAGTGTTCTCCGGTAAGCAAGCGGCGGATTATCGCACTGCAACAATGACAGCGCCGTGTCGGTGTTTCAGCTGTTGTTGCGCTGCACCATCGCGTGGGCGCGGCACAGGTCGGCCCAGGCGGCGGCCTTGGCCTGGGGGGCGCGCAGCAGGTACGACGGCGCATAGGTGGGCACCACGGGAATGCCCTCCACGCTCTGCGGGCTGGCGCGCAGGCGGCCCAGCGGCTCGCTGCAGCCAAGCACCATGCGCGCCGCTGGCAGCCCCAGGGCCAGCACCACGGCCGGGCGCGCCGCGTGCAGCGCATCGGCCAGCGCGGCGGGCGCGGCGGCGGGGCCGCGCAGCAGCGGCGCAATGAAGACGCCCGGATGCTGGTGCAGCCGCAGCGCGCGCAGCATGTTGTCGAGCAGGCGGCCGGTTTCGCCAGCGAACGGGTCGTCTTCCTGGGCGCATTCCACCACCACCAGCCAGGCGGACTGCGGGGCGGCGCCCGCGGCGGCGGCCTGCGCGGGATAGCCTGGGCGCGGGGCCGCCAGGGTGAACGCCGCGCCCTCGGCCACAGGTGCCGTTGCGGCGGGGGCGGGCGCCGTGGCGGGTGGGGGCGCTTGGCGTGCCGCAGGGGGTGCGGCGGGCGCGGGGGGCGCCACCGGGGGCATGGGCGCTTGCGGCACCGGGGCGGCCACCGCCGTGGCGGGTACCGGAGCGGGCGCGGGTGCCGCGCCGGGCAGCCACAGGGTGATGCCCATCTCCTGCAGCATGGCGCGCTGGCGTGCGTCGAGGTTCAGGGGCATAGGTTCAGGTGCATGACGATGGCGTCCTCGCGCAGGCCGCCGGTGGCGGGGTAGTAGGCCTTGCGCACGCCGGCCTGGTGGTAGCCATGGGTTTCATAGATCTGGCGCGCCCGGGTGTTGCTCTTGCGCACTTCCAGCCAGAGGGACTGCGCGCCGCGGCTGCGCGCCCAGGCGTTCAGCGCCTCCAGCAGCACGCGCGCCCAGCCTTGGCCCTGGTGGCGCGGCGCCACGGTGACGTTGAGCAGGTGCGCTTCCTGCACCCCCTGCATGGCGACGTAGTAGCCGATCAGCTCGTCCCCGGCCAGCAGCAGCTCGGCCTGGTAGCCGGCCGTCAGGGTGTCGATGAAGTTGCCGCGCGTCCAGGGGTGGCTGTAGGCCTGCTGCTCGACGGCCAGCAGCGCGTCCAGGCGCGCCAGCGACAGCGCCTCGAAGCGCGTGGCGGGCCCTGCCGTGGGCCGGGTGGCGTGCGCGGCGAGGGCGCTCATGGGGCCGTGGCACCCTGTGCGGTGCCTGGTGCGGCGGTCTGTGTGGCGCTCTGCCGCAGGGCGGCCCGCTCGGCCGTGGTTTGCGCCACCTTGTCGCGCACGTACAGCGGCAGCGCCTGGCTGGCGGGCACGGCCCGGCCTGCGGCCAGCCAGGCGGGTGCCAGGCGCAGCAGCGCCGCCGCGCTGGGCAGGGCCGGCAGCCGGGGGGCGCCGGCCGCTTCGGGGGCCAGGCGGTCGCCGTAGGCGGCGGGGGCGTTGCCCGCGATGGCGAAGCCGGGTGGCACGGCCACGGCCTCGGGCGCGCACAGGCCGCAGTCGGCCAGCGCGGCCCATTGGTGGCCGTCCCAGCGCCAGGGGGCGTGGTAGACCTCGCCCATGCGCGCGTCCAGCGCGGCCACCACTGCGGTGCAGCCGTGCTGCGCGCGGGCCTCCTCGGCCACGGCGAGCAGGGTGTCGATGGGCAGCACGGGCAGGCCCGCGCCCCAGGCCAGGCCCTGGGCGATGGCGCAGGCCGTGCGCAGCCCGGTGAACGAGCCGGGGCCGCGCCCGAAGGCGATGGCCTGCAGGTCGCCCAGGGCCAGCCCGGCCTGCGCCAGCAGGCCCTGGATGCCGGGGACCAGCGTGCCCGATGCTTGCGCGCCGCCGGGGCCGCTGTGCGTCCACACCCGCGCGCCGTGCTGGACGGCGATGGACAGGGTGTCGGTGCTGGTGTCGAAGGCAAGCAGTTTCATGGGCGGGCAGGCAGAGCAGCCCTGGATTATCGATGCCCTGGCGGAATATCAAAAATGATAGCTGCCAGCGCTTGCTGCATAAGGGTTGGATGCCAAAAATGCTTAAAATCTAAGCATGTACTCCCTTGGCATCCCCTGTCTTCGCGGCCGCTGGGCCGCCTGCGTGCTGGCCTGGCTGCTGTGCGGCGCGGCGGCCGCGCAGCCCTTGTCCGCCCTTCCGCCCGAGGTGCAGGCGGCCCTGGCCGCCGCCAGGCTGCCGCCCGAGGCCCTGGCCGTGGTGGTGGCCGATGCCGATGCGCCGCGCAAGCCGCCGCGCCTGGCCTGGCGCGCCCAGGTGCCGATGAACCCGGCCTCGGTGATGAAGCTGGTCACCACCTTCGCGGCGCTGGAGCAGCTCGGCCCCGCCTACACCTGGCAGACGCCGGTGTACCTGGAAGGCGCGCTGCAGGGCGGCACGCTGCAGGGCAACGTCTACATCCAGGGCCGGGGCGACCCCAAGCTCGTGGTCGAGCGGCTGTGGCTGCTGCTGCGCCGCCTGCAGGCGCAGGGCGTGCAGGCCATCGCGGGCGACATCGTGCTCGACCGCAGCGCCTTCAGCCCGGGCGCGCACGACCCGGCGGCTTTCGACGGCGAGCCCAGCCGGCCGTACAACGTGGCGCCCGATGCGCTGCTGGTCAACTACCAGGCCATCGTCCTGACCTTCGTGCCCGACAGCGCCGCTGGCGTGGCGCGCGTGTCCTACGAGCCGCCGCTGGCGGGCATGCAGCTGCAGGCCAGCGTGCCGCTGGCGGCGCCGGGCGCGGCCTGCGGCGACTGGCGCCAGGGCCTGCGCGCCGAGCTGGGCGAGGCCGCGCGCATCGCCTTCGCCGGCGTCTTCCCTGCGGCCTGCGGCGAGCGCGCCTGGGCCGTGGCGCCGGCGCAGCCGGCGGCCTTCGGCGCGCGCGCCATCGAAGGCATGTGGCGCGCGCTGGGCGGCACGCTGGCGGGCCAGGTGCGCGAGGGGCGCGTGCCGGCGGGGCTGCAGCCCGCGTTCAGCGCCGCCTCGCCCGCGCTGGCCGAGGTGGTGCGCGACATCAACAAGTACAGCAACAACGTCATGACGCAGCAGGTGTTCCTGACCCTGGGGCTGCAAAAGGGCGGCGCGGGCAGCTTCGAGGCCGCGCGCGAGGCGCTGCAGCGCTGGTGGCGCCAGCGCCTGGGCAGCGACGCCGAATTCCCGGTGGTGGACAACGGCGCGGGCCTGAGCCGCGAGGCGCGCATCAGCGCCCAGGCCCTGGCGCGCATGCTGCAGCTGGCCTGGGCCGCGCCGGTCATGCCTGAGTACCTGGCGTCGCTGCCCATCGCGGGCGTGGACGGCACGCTGCGCCGCAGCGCCAGCCGCGCCGCGGGCGCGGCCCACCTCAAGACCGGCAGCCTGCGCGACGTGATGGCCGTGGCCGGCTACGTGCACGCCGCCAACGGCCGGCGCCAGGTGCTGGTGGCGCTGGTGAACCACGCCAACGCGGCGGCGGCGCGGCCCGTGCTCGACGCATTGATCGACTGGACGGCGCGGGGGGTAGACACGGCTCCCTAACCCTGCTGCATTCGGGGTCTCCTGCCCTGCCCAGGGGGATGTGCGCAGTACGATGTGCCGTCCAAAAAACGAACGATCGTTCGATTTATAGCAAAGGAGACTGCAATGAACAGATGGACTGGGCTGGCCGTGGCCAGCGCTGCTGCCTTGCTGGCGGCCTGCGGCGGTGGATCCGACACTGGCGGCAGCACCGAAACCGACACGAGCGGCGCGCGCGGCTCGCTGGTGCACAACCCGCCCCTGCGCGTGACGTCGCTGGGGGCCGCGGAATTCAAGGACCGTCTGTCCGAGAGCGAAACCGGCAAGGGCCTGCTGGCCGTGGCGGGCACGCCCCAGTGCGGCGTGGACTTCCACTACATCGAGTACGGCACCGTGGGTGGCGCGGGCGAAGGCACGAACGCCTCCGGCGCGCTGATGGTGCCCACGGGCGACGCCGCCGCCTGCAAGGGCGCCCGCCCCGTGGTGCTGTATGCCCACGGCACGGATGCCAACCGCGCCTACAACATCGCCGACATCACCGACACCACGCGCCCCGGCGCGTCCGAGGGGCTGCTGCTGGGCGCCATGTACGCGGCGCAGGGCTTCATCGTGGTGGCGCCGAACTACGCGGGCTACGACGTGTCGCGCCTGGGCTACCACCCGTACCTGAATGCCGACCAGCAATCGAAGGAAATGATCGACGCGCTCACCGCCGCGCGCAAGGCGTTGCCGCGCCTGGGCCGCGCCGACGCCGGCAAGCTGCTGGTGACCGGCTATTCGCAGGGCGGCCACGTGGCCATGGCCACGCACCGGGCCATGCAGGCTGCGGGCCTGCCGGTCACGGCGGCGGCGCCGATGTCCGGGCCGTATGCCCTGGGCGCGCTCGGTGATGCCGTGTTCTACGGCAACGTGAACCTGGGCGCCACCCTGTTCATGCCGATGCTCACCGTGAGCTACCAGAAGGCCTACGGCAATCTCTATCGCCAGACGTCCGACGTGTTCGAGGCCAGCTACGCCAGCGGCATCGAGACCCTGCTGCCCTCGGCCACGCCGCTGGCCACGCTGATGCAGCAAGGCAAGCTGCCGCAGACGGCGCTGTTCAGCAGCACGCCGCCCGCGCCGATGTTCGCCACCATCACGCCGCCCACGCAGCCGCCCGAGCTGGCGCCCCTGTTCGCGCTGGGTTTCGGCACCGGCAACCTGATCAACAACGCCACGCGACTGGCCTACCTGCAGGACGCCATTGCCAACCCCGACGGCGCCGTGCCCAGCCCCACCACCGGCGCCGCGGCGGCCGCGCCCCAGCACCCGATGCGCAAGGCGCTGAAGGCCAACGACCTGCGCAACTGGACGCCCCGGCGCCCCGTGCTGCTGTGCGGCGGCAATGCCGACCCGACGGTGTTCTACAAGGTCAACACCCAGGTCATGCAGCAGCTGTGGACGGCACCGTCGCCCCTGGCGCCGCCGGCCGGGCTGGTCACGGTGCTCGACGTGGACTCCAGCCCCACCGGCGCAGCCGACCCCTTCGCCGCCGCCAAGCTGGGCTTTGCCCAGGCCAAGGCCAAGGCGGCGCAGGGCGGTGCCAGCGCCGTGCTGCAGGCCTACCACGGCAGCCTGGTACCGCCGTTCTGCAGCGCCGCCGCGCGCGGCTTCTTCCAGCAGGTGCTGGCATCGGGCGGCTGAGCGCCCGCGCCCATCGAAGGAGTACACGACATGCAACGTTTCATCCCCCAGGCCGCGGCAGCGGCAACCCTGCTGGCGCTGTGCGGCACGGCCTCGGCGCAGTGGACCGTGCGCGGCGGGCTCACGCACATCGCGCCCCATTCCTCGGCCTCCGATGCCGTGGGCCCCATGCTGCCGGCCGCCCCGTCCGGCATCAGCGTCGAAGTGGCCGACAAGGCCACGCTGTTCCTGTCGGTGGCGTACGCGCTCGACCCGCACATGGAATTGGAACTGGCCCTGGGCTCCCCGCCTACGCACGACGTGAATGCGCAGATCGCTGCGCGCCTGCCGCCCCACATCGTCGCTTTCGACGGCCGCACCCTGGCCGAGGTGCGCCAGATCGCCCCGACGCTGTTCTTCAACTACAAGTTCGGCGATGCCAACAGCCAGTGGCGGCCCTTCGTCGGCGTGGGCGTGAACTACACCAAGTTCGACAAGCGCACCTCCACCGCCGTGGGCAATGCCTTCCAGGGCGGCCCCACGGATATCCGCATGAAGGATTCCTGGGGGCTGGCCGCGCAGGTGGGCGTGAGCTACCGCATCAACGAGCGCTGGTCGGTCACCGGGGCCATTGCCACGGCCCATGTCAAGTCGGTCATCACGGCCACCACGGCGGGCGTGGCGCGCTCGATGGACATCCGCTTCCGCCCCACGGTGCTGACGATCGCGGCGGGCTACACCTTCTGAATCAGCGCAGGCTGCAATGAAAAAGCCGACCCGAGGGTCGGCTTTTTCATTGCGGGGCCGGCAGTTACCAGCGCAGGCGCACCTTGTCCACGGCGTAGGTGCCGAACTGGCGGTGCGCCGAGGGCGTAAGGTACACGTTGTCGGCGAACACGTAGCGGTCCACGTTGGCGCCGGGCAGCACGGTGGACGGGGTGCACAGCGCCGAGTTGATCTGGCCCGCGCCCGTGCCGATGCCGTTGCCCGCGTCCACCGAGGTGCACACGGCCTGCGTGGCGTTGTCGAAGGCGAAGCTGGCCGGCGTGTCGGTGTACAGGTTGACGTAGTACTCCAGATCCACGTACTGCACCTTGTTGCCCAGGTCGGTCAGGGAGATTTCCAGGCCGGTGTTGAAGGCGCGGCTCACGTCCTTGAGCAGCGCCTGCTGCGCGATGGCCGCGGCCCAGGGGGTGCGGCTCAGGTCGTACACGCCGGCCAGCACCACGTGGCTGCCGCCCGCTTCGGTGATGCGGCGCACCTGCGCCGCCAGATCCACGCCCCACTGGCGCGCCTGGGCGCGGTAGGCGTCGGCCGTAAGCTGGCCGGCATTGACCTGGGCCATGCCGGCGATGAGGTCGCTGATGCCGCCATTGATGAGCACGATGTCCTGGGCGCCGAAGGTCTTGTTGGCAGCCAGGAAGCTGGTGACCTGCTCGGTGATGGTGGGCGTGCTGGCGTCGCCCGCGGCATCGGGCTTGGCGCCGATGCGTGCGTTGCCCTGGGCGTAGTTGCTGCCGCCCTTGGACGCCGGGGTGACGGGCAGGCTCCAGTACGAGGCGAACTGCGCCGTCCAGTTGAAGCGGCTGCCGTCGGTGACGTTGACGGTGTAGGCGGAGCCCTTCTGGCCCACGTCGTTCACGGCGTCGCCGAAGACCACGGCGCGCTGCGGCGAGATGGCGGAATCGACGGTGCTGGAACCGCAGGCCGCGAGCAGCGCGGCCGAAGCACAGGCGGCGGCCAGAAGGCTGCGGCGCATCCAATGAGAAGCCATGAATTTCTCCAAAAAAGTGGGCGAAAGTGTATACGTCAAGCGGCGTCAGGCCGCCGCGGCGCGCTGCAACCGGTCGCGCACGCCTTCCCATTCCGGGGTGGCGGGCGGCAGTTCGATCCAGACCAGGCGCGCGCCCGCGTCGTCGAAGGCGCGCAGCGCGGCGAACAGCTCCTGGGCTGCCGCCTCCGCGTCCTGCGGCATGCGGCGCAGCAGCACCTGGGGCGAGGGCGCGCGCAACGGCGTGCGGGCGTACACGGCCAGGTGGGCGGCGTCGGCGCCCAGCAGATCCAGGCCGGCCTGCAGCGCCTTGGCATCCATCAGGCGCACCTTGGCGTTCGGCGCGTAGTGCGCCTCCAGCGTGCCCGAGGCGCGCGGCGTGTGCGCGGGCAGCGCCTCTTTCGAGAGCGGTGCGATGCCGCAGGCGGCCGCGATCTGCGCCCGCGTGATGGCGCCGGGGCGCAGCAGCACGGGCACGCCGCGCGTGCAGTCGATGATGGTCGATTCGATCCCCACGGCGCAGGCGCCGCCGTCGAGCACCAGCAGGCCGTCGCCGAACTCGCCCTGCACATGCGCCGCGGTGGTCGGGCTCACGCGGCCGAAGCGGTTGGCGCTGGGCGCGGCCACGCCGCGCACCCCTTCGGCCAGGCAGGCGCGCAGCAGCGCCTGGGCGACGGGGTGGGCCGGGCAGCGCAGGCCGATGCTGTCCTGCTGCCCGGCGGCGGCGGCGCCATGGCCGGGGCGGCGCGGCAGGATCAGCGTGAGCGGGCCGGGCCAGAAGGCCTGCACCAGCGCCTGGGCAAAGGCGGGCACCGCGCTGGCGAAGTGATCGACGCCGCTGGCGTCGGCCACGTGCACGATCAGCGGGTGGTCCGCCGGGCGGCCCTTGGTGGCGAAGACCTGCGCCACGGCCTGGTCGTTGTCGGCATCGGCCGCCAGGCCATAGACCGTCTCCGTGGGAAGGCCCACGAGCTGGCCCGCGCGCAGCGCCTGGGCCGCGGCGGTGATGGAGGCGCCTTGCTGGCCGTCGAGCACCATGGTCAGAATGGCGCGATGCCCAGCAGCGCGGCGGCCTGCAGCGCCGTGGCGCGCGCCGCCTCGGGCGTGGCGGCAGTGACGTTCAGGTGGCCCATCTTGCGCCCGTGCTTGGCAGCGCTCTTGCCGTACAGGTGCAGGTGCGCGCCGGGCAGCCGCAGCACGGCCTCCCAGGGCGGGGTTTGCGCGCTGTCGCCGCGCGTGAACCATAGGTCGCCCAGCAGGTTGAGCATGACGGCGGCGCTGTGCAGGCGCGGCTGCACCAGCGGCAGGCCGGCCAGGGTGCGCACCTGCAGCTCGAACTGCGACACGTCGCAGGCGTTCTGGCTGTAGTGGCCGCTGTTGTGCGGGCGCGGGGCGATTTCGTTGACCACCAGGCGGCCGTCCTGCAGCGCGAAGAACTCTACGCACAGCACGCCCACGTACTGCAGGCCGTTTGCTATGGAAATCGCAGCTTCCACCGCTTGTCTGGCAAGGGCTGGAGGCACATTTCCTTCATAAACCTCGGTGACGGCGAGAATGCCGTCGCGGTGCAGGTTGCGCTGCACCGGCAGGTGCACCGTGGCGCCGTCGTGCGCGCGCGCCACGATCACCGAGCACTCGAAGGCCAGCGGCAGCATCTGCTCCAGCACGCAGGGCACGCGGCCGAGCTGCGCCCAGGCGGCGGCCAGCTCGGTGGCGGTCTGCACGCGCACCTGGCCCTTGCCGTCGTAGCCCAGGCGGGCGGTCTTCAGGATGCCGGGCAGCAGGCCGGCGGGCACGGCGGCGAGCTGTTCGGCCGTCTCGATGACCGCATGCGGCGCGCACGGCACGCCGCAGGCGACGAAGTGCGCCTTCTCCTGCGCGCGGTCCTGCGCCACGGCCACGGCGCGCGCGGCCGGCGCCACGGGGCACTGCCCGGCCAGCGCGGCCAGGGCCACGGCGGGCACGTTCTCGAACTCGGTGGTCACCGCGTCGCACAGGCCGGCGAGTTGCGCCAGGCCGTCCGGGTCGTCGTAGGCGCTGCGGATGTGGTGGTGGCTGATGCGCCCGGCCGGGCTGTCGGCGTCGGCGTCGAGCACGGCGGTGAAGTAGCCCATGGCCTGCGCGGCGTGCGCGAACATGCGCCCGAGCTGGCCGCCGCCGAGCACGCCCAGCGTGGCGCCGGGCGGCAGCAGGTGGACGGGGTGCGCGCTCATGCGGCGGGCGGCAGCGCCATGGCGCGCGCGGCCTCGGTCTGTGCGGCGCGGAAGGCTTCGAGCTGCTGGCGCAGCGCCGGGTCTTCGTTCGCCAGCAGCGCCACGGCGAACAGCGCCGCGTTGGCCGCGCCGGCCTGGCCGATGGCGAAGGTGGCCACCGGAATGCCCTTGGGCATCTGCACGATGCTGTGCAGCGAATCCACGCCCTGCAGGTGGCGGCTGGCCACCGGCACGCCGAGCACCGGCACGGGGGTCTTGGCGGCGATCATGCCGGGCAGGTGGGCGGCGCCGCCCGCACCGGCGATGATGGCCTTGAGCCCGCGCGGCGCGGCGCTCTCGGCGTAGGCGAACATGTCGTCGGGCATGCGGTGGGCCGAGACCACCCGCGCTTCGTGGGCGATGCCGAATTGCCGGAGAATCTCTACTGCGTGCTGCATGGTGTCCCAGTCGCTGCTGGAGCCCATGACCACGCCGATCTGTATGGGTTTCATGTGCTGTGCGGCGCCGCGCGCGGGCGCGGCGCCTTGAGTGGAACCCCCGATTTTACTTTTGCGCCGCCCCGGCGCCATGCTTTGCAGAGGATCCCCCCCATGATCGACGTAACCGTCCAGAACTTTGAAGCCGAAGTCATCGCCGCTTCCATGCAGGTGCCCGTGCTGGTGGACTTCTGGGCGCCCTGGTGCGGCCCGTGCAAGACGCTGGGCCCCGTGCTGGAAAAGCTGGAGGTGGCCTACGCCGGCCGCTTCAAGCTGGTCAAGATCGATTCCGACCAGGAGCAGCAGCTCGCGGCCATGTTCGGCATCCGCAGCATTCCCACCTGCGTGCTGCTGATGAACGGCCAGCCCGTGGACGGCTTCATGGGCGCGCTGCCCGAGGGCCAGGTGCGCGAATTCCTCGACAAGCACCTGCCCAGCGCCGAGGAAGTGGAGGCCGACGAGGCCGAGTCCGAGGCGCTGGATGCCCTGGCCGAGGGCGACACCGCCGGCGCGCTGGAGCACCTGCAGCACGCCGTGGCCACCGACCCGGCCAACGACGAGGCGCGCTTCGACTACGTCAAGCTGCTGCTGCAGCTCGGCCGCGAGGACGATGCCAAGGTGGCCTTCGCGCCCGTCATCGCCAAGGCTGCGGGCGCGCGCCGCCTGGGCGCGCTCAAGGACTGGATGGATGCTCTTGATTTCGTAGCTGCTGGCGCTCTTGGGGCGGGCGCTGGAGCCGATTTTGATGCAAAAATCGCCACCAACAAGCGCGACTTCGAGGCGCGCTTTGGCCGCGCGCGCTGGCTCATGGCGCAGCAGCGCTGGACCGAGGCGATGGACGAGCTGCTCGAAATCCTCATGCGCGACAAGGCCTGGAACGACGAGGCCGCGCGCAAGGCCTATGTGTCGGTCCTCGAAATCATCGAGCCCCCCAAGCCCAAGGTGGCCGAGGGCCAGATCCCGCCCGAAGACCCGGTCGTGGCCACGTACCGGCGCCGCCTGTCCAGCGTCGTCCTGAGCTGAGCCCGTGCGGTGGCGCGGGGCGGCGTGGGCCACCGGGATCGCCCTGTGGCTGGCGGGCTGCAGCACGGTGCCCGCGCCGGACGCGCAGGTCTCCGGCACCGTGTTCTCGCGCGAGCGCCTGTACGTGCCGCCCGATGCGTATTTCGAGGCCGCGCTGGTGGACGTGACGGACGAGGGCGCGCCGCCGCTTGTGCTGGCCCGCCAGCGCGTGGACCCGGCCGGGCCGCTGCCGTACCTGCTGCGCATCCCCTACCGCCAGGCGCAGATCCAGCCGCAAGGGCGCTACGAGGTACGTGCCATGGTGCGCTGGCGCGGCCGCCTGCTGCTGGACACGCCCGGCGTGCATCCCGTGCTGTGGGAGCCTGCGTTCCGCCATGTGGATGTGCAACTGGCGCTGCCGCCCCAGGGGGCGGCCACCGTGGCGGCGGCCGTGCCGCTGCAGCAGACCTACTGGCGGCTGGAGGAGATCGTCGGCGGCGAAGCCGTCGATGCGCCGGCGCCGGGTGCGAGCGCGGCGCACCTGGTGCTGCAGCGCGGCGGGCCGCGCGCCAGCGGCTCGGGCGGCTGCAACCGCTTCATCGCCAGCTACGCGCAGCAGGGCGGCGCGCTGCGCCTGTCGGGGTTCGATGCGTCGCTGCGGCTGTGCCTGGCGGGCGGGGGCAGCGAAATGGCCTACCTGGAGCGCCTGGCCGCCGTCGCCGCCTTCCACCAGCAGGGCCGCGCGCTGGAGCTGCGCGACGCAGACGGCCAGCCGCTGCTGCGCTTCACGGCGCAGGAGCGCGGCGAGCCGTCGCTGGACGACATCGAGGCGCCGCCGCTGCTGCCGCAGTGAACGGGCTCAGGCCGTCAGGCGCTGCAGGGCCTCGCGGTATTTGGCGGCGGTCTTCTCGATCACGTCCTGCGGCAGGCGCGGTGCCGGGGCGGTCTTGTCCCAGGGCTTGTTGCCGCTGACCTTGGCCTGCTCCAGCCAGTCGCGCACGAACTGCTTGTCGTAGCTCGGCGGGTTTTCGCCCCGGGCCAGCGCGTCGGCATAGCCTTCCACGGGCCAGTAGCGCGAGCTGTCGGGCGTGAGCACCTCGTCCATCAGCACCAGCGTGCCGTCGGGCGCCAGGCCGAACTCGAACTTGGTGTCGGCGATGATCATGCCCTTGGCCAGGGCGATGTCCGCCGCCTCCTGGTACAGGCGGATGGAGATGTCGCGGATGCGCGTGGCCAGGTCGGGGCCGATCATCTCCACCGTGCGCTCGAAGGTGATGTTCTCGTCGTGGTCGCCCATCTCGGCCTTGGCCGCGGGCGTGTAGATGGGCGCGGGCAGCTTGGCCGCGTTCGTCAGGCCCGGCGGCAGCGGCACGCCGCAGACCGACTGCGTGGCCTGGTACTCCTTCCAGCCGCTGCCGGCCAGGTAGCCGCGCACCACGGCCTCGACGAGGATGGGCTTGAGGCGCTGCACCAGCATCGATCGGCCGCGCACCTGCGGCGCCTCGGCGGGCGAGACCACGCTCTCGGGCGCCTCGCCCGTGAGGTGGTTCGGGCAGATGTGGCCGAGCTTGCCGAACCAGAACAGCGCCATCTGCGTGAGCAGTTCGCCCTTGCCGGGAATGGGCTCGCCCATGATGACGTCGAAGGCCGAGAGGCGGTCGCTGGCCACCATGAGGATGCGGTCGTCGCCCACGGCGTAGTTGTCGCGCACCTTGCCGCGCGCCAGCAGGGGCAGCGAAGTCAGGGCAGAGGTGTGCAGGGCGGGAGTGCTGGGCTGGGTCATGGCTGTCGGAGGGTTGGTTCGGCGCGCGGGGGCTGTCCCCGCCAGGGCGCGATTCTAGGTCTCCGGCTGGAGAGCCCCCCAAAGCCTGTCCATTGTGCGCAGATTTGCACCGTTTTGGCACCTGGCGCGCCATAACCCGGTGCGCCGGGGCGGAATCGGATTGCTTTCCGCAGGGGCCCGGCGCATAGTGAAACCACAAGTTCCCAGGGCGGCCCGGCGCAGCGGGGCCGCAGTGTTCAACCGAGCGCCATAGGAGGCATATCCATGAACTTGACGATCAGCGGTCACCACCTCGAAGTCACCCCCGCCTTGCGTAGCTATGTCATGACCAAGCTGGATCGGATCACCCGCCACTTCGACCAGGTGGTGGACGTGAAAGTGCTTTTGTCGGTCGAGAAGCAAAAGGAGAAGGAAAAGCGGCAACGCGCCGAGTGCAATGTGCGCGTCAAGGGCAACGACCTGTTCGCCGAGAGTGCCCACTCGGACCTGTACGCCGCCGTGGACGAGCTGGTGGACAAGCTCGACCGCATCGTCGTGCGCCACAAGAACCGGCTGCAGGACCACCAGGCCGATGCGCTCAAGCGTGCCTACGCCTGAGCAGCGCACGCTGCCGGGGCAGGTTCCGGCGCTGAAAGCCGCCTTCCGGGGCGGCTTTTTTGCTGCCTGCCATAGCCCCCCGTTTGGGACGCTGGCCACAGTCGCATTACACTATTTTTGCATTGCAACAAAATATTGCGAGGCTACCGGGCGCGCAGAAACCAGCCCGGCGCGTTTCCAAGCACCGTGTGCATAATGACCGACACCACCATGAACCGACTTGCCTCCATCTTGCCGACCGCTCAGGTTCTCGTGAGCGTCGATGCCACCAGCAAAAAACGTGCCTTTGAAGAAGCGGGGCTGCTGTTTGAAAGCCAGCATGGCCTGTCGCGCGCCCTGATCACCGACAGTTTGTTTGCGCGCGAGCGCCTGGGTTCCACGGGCCTGGGCCATGGCGTGGCGATTCCGCATGGGCGCATCAAGGGGCTCAAGTCCCCCATGGCGGCGGTATTCCAGCTGGAGCGTCCCATCGGCTTCGACGCACCCGACGAGCAGCCGGTGAACCTGCTGATCTTCCTGCTCGTGCCCGAGGCCGCGACGCAGAAGCACCTGGAGATCCTCTCCGAGATCGCCGAACTGCTCAGCGACGGCGCGTTGCGCGAGCGGATCAAGGCCTGCACCGACGCGGCCGAGCTGCACGGCATGATCGCCGGCTGGCAATCCACCCAGGCGGCCTGAGCCCGCTCCGCCCGCCGTGAAGCCCAACGTCGTCAGCGCCGATGTCCTGTTCGAGGCCTTTCGCGGCCAGCTGCGCTGGGAGTGGGTCGCGGGGCTGAGCGCCTCGGAGCGCCGTTTCGACGAGGTGGCGATCCGCAGCGCGCGCTCGGGCGCCGATCTCGTGGGGCACCTCAACTACATCCACCCATACCGCGTGCAGGTGCTCGGCGAGCGTGAAATCGCCTACCTGGGCAACGCCACCCCCGAGGACTGCAAGCGCCGCGTTTCACGCATCGTCACCCTGGAGCCGCCGGTGCTGGTGCTGGCCGACGGGCAGGCCGCACCGGACGAGCTGGTGTCCATGTGCGAACGCGCGCAGATTCCGATGTTCGCCACGCACGAGCCCTCGGCCTTCGTGATCGACGTGCTGCACGCCTACCTGTCCAAGCATTTCGCCGAACGCATGACCATGCACGGCGTGTTCATGGACATTCTGGGCCTGGGTGTGCTCATCACCGGCGAATCCGGCCTGGGCAAGAGCGAGCTGGGGCTGGAGCTGATCTCGCGCGGCAACGGCCTCGTGGCCGACGATGCGGTGGACCTGTACCGCATCAACCAGAACACCATCGAGGGCAAGTGCCCCGAGCTGCTGCAGAACCTGCTCGAAGTGCGCGGCATCGGCCTGCTGGACATCCGCGCCATCTTCGGCGAGTCGGCCGTGCGCCGCCGCATGCGCCTGCGCCTCATCGTGCACCTGGTGCGCAAGGAAACGCTGGAGCGCGAGTATGAGCGCCTGCCCTACGAGCCGCTGACCCAGGACGTCCTGGGCATTCCGGTGCTGAAGGTGGTCATCCAGGTGGTGGCGGGGCGCAACATCGCCGTGCTGGTCGAGGCAGCGGTGCGCAACACCATCCTGCAACTGCGCGGCATCGACACCTACCAGGAATTCGTCGAGCGCCACCGCCGCGCCATGGAGCACAGCGGCGGCTTCTAGCCGCCGATCAGCCCTTGCCCGCGCAGCTCGCGCACTGGCCGTACAGCGCCATGGCGTGGTCGTGCACCACCCAGCCCTTGGACTTCGCGATGGCCTGCTGGCGCTTCTCGATCTCGGGGTCGTAGAACTCCTCGACCTTTCCGCAGGCGGTGCAGATGAAGTGGTCGTGGTGCTGGCCTTCGTTCAGTTCGTAGACGGCCTTGCCGCTCTCGAAGTTGCTGCGCAGCAGGATGCCCGCCTGCTCGAACTGCGTCAACACCCGGTACACGGTGGCCAGGCCGATGTCGGAGCGTTCGTCGAGCAGGGTGCGGAACACGTCTTCCGCCGTCATGTGGCGCTGCACGCCCTTCTGGAAGATCTCGAGGATTTTCAGGCGTGGCAGTGTGGCCTTGAGTCCGGTGCTTTTGAGTTCGTCGATATTCGTCATGGCAAGGTCTTTCGCATACGCCGGAAAGCGCGGGCCGGGCATTCGGCACCAGCCGCTACAATGGGCCGGATCATAGCCTCATAGCCTTATCCATGCATGCCACAGCCCGTTGCAGCGCCCGCGTGGCGCTGATTGTGTCCATTGGCGCTGCCATGACCGCCTGCGGCAGCGTCGACCTTTCCGGGCGCGCGATGGTCGAAACCCTCAAGCCGTACCGTGCCACCGTGGTGCAGGGCAACTTCGTCTCGCGCGAGCAGGTGCAGGCGTTGCAGCCCGGCATGAGCCGCCAGCAGGTGCGCGACCTCCTTGGCACGCCGCTGGTCACCAGCCTGTTCCATGCCAACCGCTGGGACTACGTGTTCACGCTCAAGAAGCAGGGCGAGGAGGTGCAGACGCGCAAGCTCGTCGTGTTCTTCGAGGGCGACGAGTTCGTGCGCTCCGAGGGCGATGAGATGCCGACCGAGGCTGAGTTCGTCGCCACCCTGGGTTCGCGCGCCGTGCCGCGCAAGGCCCCCGTGCTGGAAGCCACCGAGGCGCAGCTGGAGCGCTACCCCGCGCCCGAACGCGCGCCGTCCGCCAGCCCGTCGGCACCCGATGCCGACGCCGCGCCCCGGCACTACCCGCCGCTGGAATCTTCCGCGCGCTGACCCGCCCTTGGCGCGCCGGCTGCGGGGCGCCACCCTCCATTTGCCAGGATTTCCATGACCGCCACTTCCCCGTCCGCAGCACCTGCCATTCGCGTCGCCATCGCCGGCGCATCCGGCCGTATGGGCCGCATGCTGATCGAGGCCGTGCGCGCCAGCGACGACTGCGTGCTGGCCGGTGCGCTCGACATCGCCTCCAGCCCCGCCATCGGCTCCGACGCCACGGCCTTCCTCGGCGTGGCCAGCGGCGTGCCCATCACCGCGGACGTGCGCGCCGGCCTGGCCAACGCCGACGTGCTGATCGACTTCACCCGCCCCGAGGGCACGCTGGAGCACCTGGCCGCGTGCGCGCAACTGGGCGTCAAGGCCGTCATCGGCACCACCGGCTTCACGCCGGCGCAGAAAGAGGCCATCGCCGCTGCCGCGCAGAAGACCGCCGTCGTCTTCGCGCCGAACATGAGCGTGGGCGTGAACGTCACGCTCAAGCTGCTCGACATGGCGGCCCGGGCGCTGTCCACGGGCTACGACATCGAGGTCATCGAGGCGCACCACCGCCACAAGGTGGACGCCCCCTCGGGCACCGCGCTGAAGATGGGCGAGGTCATCGCCCAGGCCATGGGCCGCGACCTCAAGGACTGCGCCGTCTACGCCCGCGAAGGCGTCACGGGCGAGCGCGACCCGTCCACCATCGGCTTCGCCACCATCCGCGGCGGCGACATCGTGGGCGACCACACGGTGCTGTTCGCGGGCACGGGCGAGCGCATCGAAATTTCGCACAAATCCTCCAGCCGCGCCGGCTATGCGCAGGGCAGCCTGCGCGCCGTGCGCTTCCTGGCGGCGCACCGCACCGGCCTGTTCGACATGTTCGACGTGCTTGGCCTGAACGACTGAGCGCCATGGACTTGCTGCACTGGTGGCGCCAGGGCGATGCGGTGACCCAGGTCACGGCCCTGCTGCTGCTCGCCATGTCGGTGGCGAGCTGGGTCGTCATCCTGTGGAAGCTGCGCCTGCTGCGCCGCGCCAGCGCCGACCTGCCGCGCGCCACCGCCGCCTTCTGGCAGGCCGCCAGCCTGGCCGATGCGGCCAGCCGCGTGCAGCCCTTCGACCGCGAATCCCTGATCCTGCCGCTGGCGGGCGCCGCCCATGCGCTGGCGGCGGGTGCGCCGCCCGGCTCGCTGGCCGCGCAGGGCAGCCGCGCGCAGCAGCTCACGCGCGTGCTGCGCGATGCCCTGCACGGCGTGCTCGGGCGCCTGCAGTGGGGCCAGGTGCTGCTGGCCACCGTGGGCTCCACGGCGCCTTTCGTCGGGCTGCTGGGCACCGTGTGGGGCATCTACCACGCGCTGGCGACCATCGCGGGCGCGGGCCAGATCACCATCGAGCGCGTGGCCGGCCCGGTGGGCGAGGCCCTGGTCATGACCGCCGCCGGGCTGGCCGTGGCCATTCCCGCCGTGCTGGCGTACAACGTCTATGGCCGCATCGCCGGGCGCATCGAGGCCGACCTCGAAGGCTTCGCGCACGACCTGCACGAGCTGCTGGCCGACAGCAGCGGCATGGAGCGACCCGCCGCCCGGTCGCCCCAAGGCGGGTCAGCCCCCTCGGGGGGCAGCGAACCACGCGCAGCGGGGAGCGTGGGGGCATGAGTTTCGGCCGGCTGGAGCGCACCCCTGGGCCGCAGCCCATGAGCGAGATCAACGTCACGCCGCTGGTGGACGTGATGCTGGTGCTGGTGGTGATCTTCATCCTCACCGCGCCGCTGCTGGCCAGCAGCATCCAGCTGGAGCTGCCGCGCGCCCAGGGCGGCGCGCCGGGCGCGCCCGTGCAGGCGCTCACGCTCGTGGTGGACCGCACGGGCCAGGCGTTCATCGACGACCGGCCGGTGGCCCCGCAGGCCCTGGAGGCCCGGCTGGCCGAGGTGGCGGCCGCGCGGCCCGACACGGAAATCCAGCTGCGCGCCGATGCTGCCGTTCCCTATGGCCGCGTGGCCGCCATCATGGGGGCGGCCCACGCCGCGGGCCTGCAGCGCATCGGCTTCGTGACCGAGCCAGAGCCTGTGGCAGCGCCGCCTCAGCTACTGAAAAAATAGCTGCTCGCGCTTGCTGGCACTGGGCTGAAGGCCTTTTTTATTCCTATTCCTGTCAGCTGCGGAACACGTCCACGGCCTGCACCAGCCGGTCTGCCTTGTGGCTCAGCTGCTGCGCCGCGGCGGTGGACTGCTCGGCCAGCGCGGCGTTCTGCTGCGTCATCTGGTCGATGCGGCCCACGGCGGCGCTCACCTGCTGGATGCCGCTGGCCTGCTCGGCCGTGGCGGTGCTGATCTCGGCGATCAGGCGCTCCACGCGGCCCGTCTGCTCCACGATGCCGGCCATGGCTTCGCCGCCGCGCCGCGCCAGCGTGCTGCCGGCCTGCACCTGGGCCATGTTGTCGGCGATCAGCGCCTTGATCTCGGCGGCCGACGAGGCGCTGCGCTGCGCGAGCTTGCGCACCTCGGCGGCCACCACGGCGAAGCCGCGCCCGTGCTCGCCCGCGCGCGCCGCCTCGACGGCGGCGTTGAGCGCCAGGATGTTGGTCTGGAACGCCAGCGAGTCGATCACGCCCGTGATGTCGCCGATGCGGTGGCTGGCCGTGGCGATGTCCTGCATGGTGGCCGTCACCTGCTGCGTCACCTCGCTGCCCTGGTGCGCGGCGGCCGTGGCCTCGGCGGCGATGCTGCTGGCCTGGCGCGCCGCCTCGGCGCTGTGGCCGATGGCGGCGGACATCTGTTCCACGGCCGCCGCCGTCTGCTGCAGCTCGCCCGTGGCCTGCTCGGTGCGCTGGCTCAGGTCGTGGTTGCCCTGCGCGATCTCGGCGCTGGCGCTGCGCACCCCGTCGATCTGGCCGCTCACGTCGTCCACCAGCGAGCGCAGGTTCAGCCCGGCCTGGTTCACGCTGCGCATCAGCATGCCGATGTCGTCGATGCGCTCCAGGTGCATGCCCTGCTGCATCTGGCCCGCCGCCACGTTCTGTGCCTGGTGCAGCACGCGCCGCAGCGGCTGCGCGATTTGGCGGGACAGCCACAGCGAGGACAGCGCGTAGGCCGCCAGCGTCCAGGCGGCGAATAGCGCGAACTGGCCGTCGTGCATGCCCAGGCCCCAGGCGCCGGCCATGGCCAGCAGCGCCAGAGCGAACCCGGCCAGGTGGATGCGCCAGTGCAGCGGCAGCGTCTGCGGCAGCGAGGCCCAGGCCATCAGCCCGGTGCGCACGATCAGCCCCTGGCGGAAGCGCCGGCCGCGTGCGCGCCCTGCGCGGAAGTCGGCGTACAGGCGCTCGGCGGCCTCCACTTCGGCGCGCTGGGGCTGCGTGCGCACCGACATGTAGCCGGCGAGCTGGCCGCTGCGCACCACGGGCGTGACGTTGGCGCGCACCCAGTAGTGGTCGCCGTCGGCGCGGCGGTTCTTCACCAGTGCCGTCCACGACTTGCCTTCCTTGATCGTGGCCCAGAGGTCGGCGAAGGCCTCGGGCGGCATGTCGGGGTGGCGCACCAGGTTGTGCGGCTGGCCCAGGATGTCCTGCGGCGCGAAGCCGCTGACCTCGATGAAGGCCGCGTTGGCGTAGCTGATGTGGCTGCCGGGGTCGGTGACGGACAGCAGCGTGGCGTCCAGCGGGAAGGTGTACTCGCGCTGGGTGATGGGTTGGTTGTTGCGCATGGCCGGGGTCTGGGGCTAGGGATGGGACGATGCGGGCAGGCGTGGCGCCGCGGTGTGGGGCTGCCGGGGCAGGGCCGCCGCGCCGCCTTCGTTCAGGCGGAAGATGGCGACGGCCTGGTTCAGGTGCTGGGCCTGGGATTCGAGCGAGCCCGCCGCGGCGGCGGCCTGCTCGACCAGGGCGGCGTTCTGCTGCGTCACCTGGTCCATCTGCGCCATGGCGCGGTTGACCTGCTCGATGCCCGCCGCCTGCTCGTGCGAGGCGGTGGCGATCTCGCCGACCAGGGAGGAGAGCTTGTGCACCGCGTCCAGGATGCCGTCCATGGTGACGCCCGCGGCTTCCACCTGGCGCGTGCCTTCGGCCACCGTGGCGTTGGAGTCGGCGATCAGGTCCTTGATTTCCTTGGCCGCGGCGGCGCTGCGCTGCGCCAGCGTGCGCACCTCGCTGGCCACCACCGCGAAGCCCTTGCCCTGCTCCCCTGCGCGGGCGGCTTCCACGGCGGCGTTCAGCGCCAGGATGTTGGTCTGGAAGGCGATGGAGTCGATGACGGTGGTGATGTCGTCCACGCGGCGCGAGCCCTCGGCGATGCGGCGCATGGTGGCCACGGTCTGCTGCATGGCGTCGCCGCCGCGCTGCGCGGTGGCGCTGGCCTGCTCGGCCATGCCGCGTGCCTGGGCGGCGCTGTGGGCGTTGTTGCGCACGGTGGCGGCCAGCTCTTCCATGCTGGAGGCGGTTTCCTCCAGCGACGCGGCCTGCTGTTCGGTGCGCGAGGACAGGTCGGCGTTGCCGGCGGCGATTTCCGAGGCGCCGCCGGCGATCTGCCCCACGCCTTCGCGCACCGTGCCCACGGTGGCCCCCAGGCTGCCCTGCATGTCGCGCAGGTAGGGCAGGATCTGGCCCACGCAGTTGCGGCCGAAGAGCTCGATGGGCCGGGTCAGGTCGCCTTCGGCGATGCGGCGGAAGTGGCCCTTGATCTCGTCGAGCGGCCGCTTGACGAAATGCACCACGTAGCGGTCGCCCAGCACGATCAGCAGCAGGCAGAAGCCCAGCACCGCCGCCGTGCCGATGAAGGCGTTGCGGCGGTTGGCGTGCGCGGTTTGCAGCAGCGCGCTCTCGTGCCCGGCGGCGTAGGCTTCGTAGCGGTTCACCGCGTCCTCCAGCGTGCGGCGTGCCGGTATGGTCACCTGGCGCACGTGCTGCGCGATCTGTGCGATGTCGCCCGCCGCGAGCAGCCTGCGCTGCGCCGTGATGCCCTGGTCCACCATGGCCTTGAAGCTGGCCTGCAGCTCCTGCAGCAAGGGCCCCGGGGCGTGCGGCTGCGCCGCGCGGGCGAAGACCGCGAACTGCTCCTGTGCGACGGACAGGATGCCGTCCAGGCTGCGCTCCTCCGCCGCGGCGGCCTCCTGGTCGCCGGCGGCCGTGTACTCGCGCTGGCGCGACAGGGCCAGCTGCGCCTGCAGCATCTTGGCGTTGGCGATGTTGAGTGCCGAGGTTTCCGTGAGCAGCAGGTGGTTCTGCTCCAGCGACTGCTCGGCATGCTGCAGCCCGCGCGTGCTGATGAACGCCAGCACCGCGACCAGGGCGCTGATGAGCATGAGCACATACATGACCATGCGCCGCACGGTGATGTCTCTGAGAATCTGTTGCATTTCTATCGTATTCCTGACGATGGGATAGGGATGGGCATGGCGCGCGCTAGGCCGCCGTGAGCCACGCCTCCAGCGCCTCGGGCGGCAGGGGGCGGGTGTACAGGTAGCCCTGGTGCACGGCGCAGCCCTGGGCCTGCAGGAACTCCCGCTGTGCCGGGGTTTCCACGCCTTCGGCCACCACGGGCAGGCCCAGGCCGTGCGCGATGTGCAGCACGGCAATGGTGAGAGCGCGCGCGGTGGCATTGGTTTCGATGTCCTGCACGAAGCTCTTGTCGAGCTTGAGCTCGCTGATGGGCAGGCGGTGCAGCGCGCCGAGGCTGGAGTAGCCGGTGCCGAAGTCGTCCAGCGACAGCGAGATGCCGCGCGCGCGCACGGCGCGTGCCGTTTCCAGCACGGCGGGGTCGGGCGCGAGCATGACGGTCTCGGTGATCTCCACCGTCAGGTCGGCCGGCTGCAGGCCGTGCTGCGCCAGCGTGCGCGCCAGCATGGCGGGCAGGCCGGGGTCGAGGAAGCTGCCGGCCTGGAAGTTGACCGCCACGTGCGGCACGGTGACGCCGCGCGCGCGCCAGTCGGCCATCTGGCGGCAGGCTTCGCCGAGCACCCACTGGGTGAGCGGGCCGAGCAGCCCGCATTCCTCGGCCAGCGCCACCAGGCGCATGGGGGCGATGGCGCCGAGCTGCGGGTGCGTCCAGCGCAGCAGCGCCTCCACGCCGCGCAGCGCGGCGCCGTCCATCTGCGGCTGGTAGTGCAGGGCCAGGCCGCCGCATTGCAGCGCCGTGTGCAGGTCGGCTTCCAGCCGCGAGCGTTCCTGGGCCTGGGCGTTCATCTCGGCGCGGTAGAAGCGGTAGCGCGGGCCGTTGGCGGCCTTGGCCTGGTACATGGCCAGGTCGGCGCAGCGCAGCAGGGTGTCGGTGTCGCCGCCGTCCTCGGGGAACATGGCGATGCCCATGCTGGCGCCGGGGTGCAGCGTGGCGCCATCCACCTCCACCGGCTGGGCGATGGTGGCGAGCAGCCGCTCGGCGGCGATGGCGGCCTGGCGCGCGTCGCACTGCGGCAGCACCAGCACGAACTCGTCGCCGCCCATGCGCGCCACCACGTCGCCGGTGCGGGCGCTGTCCTGCAGCCGCTCCGCCATGGCGCGCAGCAGCGCGTCCCCGGCCGGGTGGCCCTGGGTGTCGTTGACCTGCTTGAAGCGGTCCAGGTCGATGAACACCAGCGCCAGCGGCAGGTGGGCGCGCTGCGCGTCGTGCAGCAGGCGCTCGGCGCGCATGCGCAGCTTGCTGCGGTTGGCCAGGCCGGTGAGGGCGTCGTAGTAGGCGAGCTGGTGGATGCGCACGCGTTCGCGTTCGCGCTCCAGCAGCAGCGCGCACAGGTGCAGGCCGGCTTCCACCAGGCGCTCGTGCAGCGCGTCCGGGCCGCGCGGCGTGCGGTAGTGGAAGGCCAGGGTGCCGAGCACCGCGCCGTCGCGCGCCTTCACGGGGCTGGACCAGCAGGCCCGCAGGCCGTGGCGCGTGAAGGCCTCGCGCGCTGCCGCCCAGCCCGGGTCGCTGGCGATGTCGGCGCACAGCACGGGCTGGCCGGTGGCGGCCGCCGCGCCGCAGCAGCCGGCGCCAGGCCCCACGGGCATGCCGTCGGCCAGGCGCTGGAGCTCCGGCGGCAGGCTGGGCGCGGCGAGCACGCGCAGGCGGCCGCCGGCGTCCACCTCCAGCAGCGTGGCGGTGACTTCGGGCGCGATGCGCTCGATTTCGCCGCACAGCAGCACGGCCGTTTCGCGCAGCGGCGCGCCGTGCGCCATGGCGTCCAGCACCTTGTGCTGCAGCACTTCGTGGATCTTGGTGTGCGTGATGTCGGTGAGCACGAACACGGCGTGCTCCAGGCTGCCCGCCGTACCGTGCACCGGGTTCATCATCAGGGAGACCCACAGCGGGCGCCCGGCGCGGGTGTACAGCAGCACCTGGGTCTGCAGCTCCCGCCCGGCGAGGGCGCGGGCGTGCAGGGCTTCGAGCGTGCGGCGGTCGGTGTGCGGGCCGCCCAGCAGGGCGGCGGGGCTGCAGCCCAGGGCTTCTTCGGGGCCGCAGCCGAGCAGCCGCGCGAAGCCCGCGTTCACGTAGGTGATGCGGAAGTCGCCGTCGGTCACGACGATGGCGCTGCCGCTGCGGTCGGCCACCAGCGAGAGCTGGCGCAGGTGCTGCTGCTGCGCGCGCTGCGCGGTCACGTCCTTGAGGAAGGCGGTGTAGAGCACGCGCGGCCCGAGCACCACGCGCGAGATGGACATGGAGGCCCACAGCCGCGTGCCGTCGCGCCGCTGCACCGGCACCTCGCGCGAGGCGCCCACGACGCGGTTGATGCCCGTGGCGCGGTTGGCGTTGACGTAGTCGTCGTGCGCCTCGCCGATCTCCGGCGGCACCAGCATCTTCACGTTATGGCCCAGCACCTGTGCGCGCGCCCAGCCCCACAGGCGCTCGGCGGCGGGGTTGAAGAAAACCACCCGGTTGTGCTCGTCGATGACGACCACCGCGTCGGCGGCCTGCTCCAGGGTCTGCACGAGCAGTTCCCCATGGGGATCCTTCTCTTGGAGGACGGAGGGGGAGAGCATCGGGGGCGCCATTGTCGAATGATTTATGACCCATTTTCGGTAGCACTTGGTATCAATTGACCCCTGGCGTGCGGGTCCTGACGTTTGTTGACATTGCTGGACGCGCCGGGCCGCACGGGTTAAAAATGAAACCAATTGCTTCTATTGATGATAGCAAATGGGGGAAAATCGCATGCTAACTTGCTTCGATGGACGAGAGCCAGATTCAGGAGTTGCGCCGTGCTCGCCTGGCCGATGCCGTGAAAAAGCTGTGCGCAGGCAACGTGACCTCATTCGGCCGCCTGCTGGGCTACAGCGGCGGCGCGTTCGTGCGCCAGATGCTGCTGGGCAACCGTGCCATTTCGGACAAGACGGTGCGCCGCATCGAGGGCCTGCGCGGCATGCAGGGGTGGTTCTCGCCCGCGGCCACGCATGCCGTGCACGAGCCGGCGGCGGACTACGACTTCGGCGCGGGGCCTGACGTGTACCAGCTCTATCCCGTGGAACTGCGCATGCGCCCGGGCCTCATCGGCTACACGGTCTGGCCCGACGAGTCGGACGAGGACGCGCCGCTGTCGCTGCACAAGCACTGGCTGGCGCGGCGCGGCTATGTGCCTGGGCAGCTGCTGGCGCTGCGCGTGCGCAGCGCGGGCATGGAGCCGTCGCTGCACACGGGCGACGTGGTGGTCATCAACACCGCCGACGCGGCGCTGCGCGACGGGCAGGTGTTCGCCATCAACTTCTACGGCGACCTGCTGCTGCGCCGCGTGCAGCGCGAGGGCTCGGGCTGGTGGCTCGTGGCCGACAACCCGGACCAGGCGCGCTTTCCGCGCAAGGCCTGCGCCGGGCCGGACTGCGTGCCCATCGGGCGGCTGGTGTTCAAGCAGAGCGAGGCAATCTGACGCGGGGCTGTAAGCTATCGAAAGAATAGCTGGTAGCGCTTGCCAATTCATAGTTTCAGCATATTTTATGGCTGAAATCGAGTAATGGAAAGCGCAACCAGCTCCTATTGTTGTAGCGCCAGTGCGTCCGCATCCTTGTCCGCATGCAGCACGGCGCGCACGTCGCTGCCCGAGGGGCTCTGGTACAGGCGCAGCCCGAACTCGGGCAGGACGGCCAGCAGGTGGTCGAAGATGTCGCCCTGCGTGCCCTCGTAGGCCACCCAGGCCGTCGTTGCGGTGAAGCAGTACAGCTCCAGCGGCACGCCCTGCGGCGTGGGCTCCAGCGCGCGCACCATCAGCGTCATGCCCTGGTGGATGCCGGGGTGGGCGCGCAGGTAGGCCTGCACGTAGGCGCGGAAGGTGCCCAGGTTGGTCAGGCGGCGCTGGTTGGCGGGCTCGGCCGCACCTTCGCCCAGGCGCTCGCGCAGCGCGGCGTTGCTGTCGGCCACCTCGCGCTGCTTGCCTTCGAGGTAGGGCGTGAGCAGCGCGATGCGCGCCAGGCGCGCGGTTTCCTCGGCCGTGAGGAAGCGCACCGAGGCCGTGTCCAGCCGCAGCGTGCGCTTGATGCGCCGCCCCCCGGATTCGGACATGCCGCGCCAGTTGCGGTAGCTCTCGCTCATGAGCCGCCAGGTGGGGATGGTGGTGATGGTCTTGTCCCAGTTCTGCACTTTCACGGTGTGCAGCGCGATGTCCACCACGTCGCCGTCGGCGCCCACCTGGGGCATCTCGATCCAGTCGCCCACGCGCAGCATGTCGTTCGACGCCAGCTGCACCCCGGCGGTGAAGGAGAGGATGGTGTCCTTGAACACCAGCATCAGCACCGCCGACATGGCGCCCAGGCCCGACAGCAGGATCAGCGGCGAGCGGTCGATCAGCGCCGCCACGATCACGATCGCCCCCAGCAGCATGAGCACCAGCTTGCCCAGCTGCACGTAGCTCTTGATGGAGCGCGGGCGCGCGGCGGCGGCGTGGGCCTCGTTCAGCGCGTCGAGCAGCGCCATGAGCGTACGCACGCCGTGCAGCACCGTCAGCGCCAGAGCCACGTTGCGCACCACCGTGGCCGCGGCGGCGTCCAGGTGCGGCACGGCGCCGATGCTGGCCTGCACCACCAGCGAGGGCGCCATCTGCGCCAGCCGCTGCAGCACCGGCTCGTGCAGCAGCGCGGCGGACCAGCGCGTCTGCGGCGCGGCGCGCCAGCGGCGCGACACCTGGCGCAGCAGCCACCCGGCGGCGGCGCGCGCCGCGAACGCCAGCAGCGCCAGCGCGGCCAGGGACAGGCCGGTGACGGCCCAGGGATCGAGTTCGGACAGGAAGGCAAACGGCTGCACCAGCGGGGGCTCCTTTCACGCGAGTGGATGGGAAGGCGGGACGGCGGCCCGTGGGGCCGCCTGGGCGCAAGGGCTGCGGCGGAGGGCGCCCTTCGGCGGGGGCCATGGCGGCGAGCGCCTAAAATCCGCGCAACGCAGTTGAGAACGTGTAAAAGAACCCGCCATGCCCGCTCATTCCGCCAAAACACACCCGTCCGGCGTTGCAAATGCTCGCCATAGCCCTTGCTATGGCTGCGCTTTGCGCCTAGGGCGGGCGCGTTTTCGCGGCCTGCCCGGGCACGCCGGATTCTTTCACACGTTCTGAGACTGCAACCCTTCCCACCAGTTCCCATGCAAGACAAATACAACCACACCGAGGTGGAGCGCGCCGCGCACGCCCACTGGGCCGCCACCGACGCCTACCGCGTGACCGAGGACGCGGGCAGGAAGAAGTTCTACGCCTGCTCCATGCTGCCCTACCCCAGCGGCAAGCTGCACATGGGCCACGTGCGCAACTACACCATCAACGACATGCTCACGCGCTACCTGCGCATGAACGGGTACAACGTCCTGATGCCCATGGGCTGGGACGCCTTCGGCCTGCCCGCCGAGAACGCCGCGCTGAAGAACAAGGTGCCGCCCGCGCAGTGGACCTACGACAACATCGCCTACATGAAGGGCCAGATGCAGGCCATGGGCCTGGCCATCGACTGGAGCCGCGAAGTCGCCACCTGCGACCCTGATTACTACCGCTGGAACCAGTGGCTGTTCCTGAAGATGCTGGAAAAGGGCATTGCCTACCGCAAGACCCAGGTGGTCAACTGGGACCCGGTGGACCAGACCGTGCTGGCCAACGAGCAGGTGATCGACGGCCGTGGCTGGCGCACCGGCGCGCTGGTGGAAAAGCGCGAGATCCCGGGCTACTACCTGAAGATCACCGACTACGCGCAGGAGTTGCTCGACCATGTGCAGATCGGCAACGACAAGGCCACGCTGACCGGCTGGCCCGACAAGGTGCGGCTGATGCAGGAGAACTGGATCGGCAAGAGCGCGGGCGTGCGCTTCGCCTTCACGCACGGCATCCAGGGCGCGGACGGCCAGCCGATCCAGGACGGCAGGATGTACGTCTTCACCACGCGCGCCGACACCATCATGGGCGTCACCTTCTGCGCCGTGGCGCCCGAGCACCCGCTGGCCGCGCATGCCGCGCAGGGCAACGCCCGGCTCGCCGCCTTCATCGAGGAATGCAAGAAGGGCGGCACCACCGAGGCCGAGCTGGCCGTCAAGGAAAAAGAGGGCATGCCCACGGGATTGCACGTCACGCACCCGCTCACCGGCGCGCAGGTCGAGGTGTGGGTGGGCAACTACGTGCTCATGAGCTATGGCGACGGCGCCGTGATGGGCGTGCCCGCGCACGATGAGCGCGACTTCGCCTTCGCCCGGAAATACGGCCTGCCGATCCGGCAGGTGGTGGCCGTGCAAGGCCAGGATTTCAGCACCGATGCCTGGCAGGAGTGGTACGGCGACAAGCAGAAGTGCGTGTGCGTCAACTCCGGTGAACTCGACGGCCTGCCCCACGCGCAGGCCGTGGACAAGGTGGCCGAACTGCTCGCCGCAAAACAGGTGAATGGTGTCGGCCTGGGCGAGAAGAAAACCACCTGGCGCCTGCGCGACTGGGGCGTGAGCCGCCAGCGCTACTGGGGCACGCCGATCCCCATCATCCACTGCGCCGACTGCGGCGCGCAGCCCGTGCCCGAGAAGGACCTGCCCGTGGTGCTGCCGCAGGACCTGGTGCCCGACGGCTCGGGCAACCCGCTGGTGAAAAGCGAAGCCTTCCACGCCGGCGTGGCCTGCCCCTGCTGCGGCAAACCCGCACGGCGCGAGACCGACACCATGGACACCTTCGTGGACAGCTCGTGGTACTTCATGCGCTATTGCGACCCGAAGAACCGCGAAGCCATGGTGGCCGAGGGCGCCGACTACTGGATGCCGATGGACCAGTACATCGGTGGCATCGAGCACGCCATCCTGCATCTGCTGTACGCGCGCTTCTGGACCAAGGTGATGCGCGACCTGGGGCTGGTGAAAGTGGACGAGCCCTTCACCAAGCTGCTCACCCAGGGCATGGTGCTGAACCACATCTACAGCCGCCGCACCGCCAAGGGCGGCAAGGACTACTTCTGGCCGCACGACGTGGAGCACATCCACGACGACGCGGGCAAGGTCGTCTCTGCCCGCCTGAAGAACCCGGCCGAGAGCGGCGACGGCCTGCTGCCGGTGGGCACGCCCATCGACTACGAGGGCGTGGGCACCATGTCCAAGTCGAAGAACAACGGTGTCGATCCGCAGCAGCTCATCGAGAAATACGGCGCCGATACCGCGCGCCTGTACACCATGTTCACCGCGCCGCCCGAGCTGACGCTGGAGTGGAACGACGCCGCCGTGGAAGGCAGCTACCGCTTCCTGCGCCGCGTGTGGAACTTCGCCGTCAAGCTCGCCGCCATCGACAAGGTCGCCGCCGACGCCAGCGTGGCCGGCTACACCAGTCTGAAGGACGTGCAGTTCGGCCCCGGTGCGCAGGCGCTGCGGCGCGAGATCCACACCGTGCTCAAGCAGGTGCAGTACGACTACCAGCGCATGCAGTACAACACCGTGGTCTCCGGCGCGATGAAGATGATCAACGCGCTGGAGGACTTCAAGGCGCACGGCGACGCGGGCGCGCCCGTGGCGCTGATCGAGGGCTTCGGCATCCTGCTGCGCGTGCTCTACCCGGCCACGCCGCACATCGCCCACGGGCTGTGGAGCCAGCTCGGCTACGCCAGCGTGCTGGGCGATTTGCTCGACGCGCCCTGGCCGCAGGTCGATCCGGCCGCGCTGGTGCAGGACGAGATCGAGCTGATGCTGCAGGTCAACGGCAAGCTGCGCGGTGCCATCCGCGTGCCCGCCGCCGCCGACAAGGCCGAGATCGAGCGCCTGGCCGTGGCCAGCGAGGCCTTCGAGAAATTCGCCGCAGGCGCCACGCCGAAGAAGGTGGTGGTGGTGCCCGGGCGCCTGGTCAACCTGGTGGTCTGAATGCAGCGGCGCGCCCTGCTTGCCCCCCTGGCTGCCGTTCCGCTGCTGGCGGCCTGCGGCTTTCGCCTGCGCGGCGCGCCCGAGTTCGCGTTCCGTTCGCTGTACATCGCCGCGCCGCCGTCCTCGCCGCTGGCGCGCGAGCTGGAGCGCACGCTGGCCAGCGCTGGTGGCGACCTCCAGGTGACGCGCGACGCCACGCGCCTGACGCGTTCCGAGGCCATCTTCGACCTGCTGTCCGAGCAGCACGAACGCGCGGTCGTGGCCTTCAACAGCACGGGCCAGGTGCGCGAGCTGCAGCTGCGCCTGCGCGTGAACTTCAAGCTGCGCACCCCGGCGGGCGAGGAGCTCATCGGCCCCACCGAACTGCTGCAGACGCGCGACGTGAGCTACAACGAAACCCAGGCCCTGGCCAAGGAGGCCGAGGAGGCGCTGCTGCTGCGCAACATGCAGACCGACATCGTGCAGCAGCTGCTGCGCCGCCTGGCGGTGGCACGTCCTGGCACGGCGCCTTGATTGCTACACCTTTGGTAGCTGCTGGCGCTTGATGGAAAAGGCTTGGAGGCCAATTTGGCGCATATCGCACTGAACCAGCTCGGCGCCCACCTGCAAAAGGGCCTGCGCCCGCTCTACGCCCTGCACGGCGACGAGGCCCTGCTGCAGCAGGAGGCGCTGGACGCCATCCGCGCTAGCGCGCGCGCGCAGGGCTACACCGAGCGCAGCAGCCACACCGTGGCCGGCGCGCACTTCGACTGGAGCGCCGTGCTCGCCGCGGGCGGCTCGCTCTCGCTGTTCGCCGACAAGCAGATCGTCGAGGTGCGCATCCCCTCGGGCAAGCCCGGCAAGGACGGCGCGGCGGCGCTGCAGCAGCTGGCCCAGGCGGCGCAGGGCAACGACAGCACGCTCACCCTGGTGATCCTGCCGCGCCTGGACAAGGCGGCCAAAACCAGCCCCTGGTTCGCCGCGCTCGACGCCCAGGGCGTGAGCGTGCAGATCGACCCCGTGGAGCGCGGCATGCTGCCCGCGTGGATCGCCCAGCGCCTGGCCGCGCAGGGCCAGCGCGTGGCGGCGGGCGAGGAGGGGCAGCGCACGCTGCAGTTCTTTGCCGACCGCGTGGAGGGCAACCTGCTCGCCGCGCACCAGGAAATCCAGAAGCTCGCGCTGCTGTACCCGCAGGGCGAACTGGCGTGGCGCCAGGTCGAATCCGCCGTGCTCAACGTGGCGCGCTACGACGTGTTCAAGCTCTCCGAGGCCGTGCTCGCGGGCCAGAGCGCGCGCGTGCAGCGCATGCTCGACGGCCTGCAGGCCGAAGGCACGGCCGAGGTGCTGGTGCACTGGACGCTGGCCGAGGACATCCGCGCCCTCAAGCGCGTGAAAGACGCCATGAACGCCGGCAAGCCCCTGCCCATGGCGCTGCGCGAAAACCGCGTGTGGGGCGCCAAGGAGCGCCTGTTCGAGCGCGTGCTGCCGCGCCTGCCCGACGCCGCCGCCGCGCGCCTGCTGCAGTCGGCGCACCAGGTGGACGGCATCGTCAAGGGCCTGAAGGTGCCCGACTGGCCGCAGGACGGCTGGCAGGCGCTGCAGCGCCTGGCGCTGCAGCTGGCGCGGGTGTGCCGGGCCTGAGGGCACGCGCCCGCCGGGGGGCGGGATTGTAAATAAATGTATAGGAAGCAATCGGCCCGTCATCCAGGTGACAGGAAGTGATAGCTTGTCTCCTCGCCAGGCCGGCTTTTCCAGGAGACACCCCATGAACCGCTTCCGTATTTCCACGCGCTTGACCATCTTGCTCGCCTTCCTGTGCCTGCTGCTGCTGGGCATAGGCGCGGCGGGCACCTTCGGCATGGGGCGCACCAGCGAGGGCATGCGCTCGGTGTACGAAGACCGGGTGGTGCCGCTGAAGCAGCTCAAGGCCGTGGCCGACGCCTACGCCGTCGGCGTGGTCGACGCGGCGCACAAGGTGCGCGACGGCGCCATGACGCCGCAGCAGGGCCGCCAGGCGCTGGCCCAGGGGCGCAAGGAGGCCGAGACCAACTGGTCGGCCTACCAGGCCACCGACCTGGTGGCGCGCGAGCGCCAGCTCAGCGAGCAGCTCAAGCCCCTGCTGCGCAAGGCCGACACGGCCGTCGGCCAGCTCGACACCCTGTTCAGCGCGGGCGACCTGGCGGCGCTGACGGCGTTTGCCGCGCGCGAGATGTACCCGGCCATCGACCCCCTGCAGGACGTGCTGGGGCAGCTCATCGAGGTGCAGCTCACCATGGCGCACAGCGCGTACGAGGAGGCCACGCAGACCTATGCCACCGTCCGCGCCCTGACCATCGGCGCCGTGGTGCTGGGCGTCCTGTTCGCCGTGCTGGTGGGCGGCGCCATGATCCGCCAGATCGCGCGCGACCTGGGCAACGCCGTGCAGATCACCGCCGCCGTGGCGCAGGGCGACCTCACGGCGCGCATCGAGGCGCGGGGGCACGACGAGATCACCCAGCTCCTGAACGGCCTGGAGGCCATGCGCGACAACCTGGCGCGCGTCGTCTCCGGCGTGCGCGGCAACGCCGAGGGCGTGGCGACCGCGAGCAGCGAGATCGCCTCGGGCAACCACGATCTCTCGAGCCGCACCGAGGAGCAGGCCAGCGCGCTGGAGGAAACGGCGGCGTCCATGGAACAGCTCAACGCCACGGTCAAGCAGAACGCCGACAACGCGCGCCAGGCCAACCAGCTCGCCATCAGCGCGTCGAGCGTGGCCAGCCAGGGCGGCGACGTGGTGGCCGAGGTGGTGGGCACGATGAAGGGCATCGACGAAAGCAGCCGCCGCATCGCCGACATCATCGGCGTGATCGACGGCATCGCCTTCCAGACCAACATCCTGGCGCTGAACGCCGCCGTCGAGGCCGCGCGTGCCGGCGAACAGGGCCGCGGCTTCGCCGTGGTGGCAGGCGAGGTGCGCCTGCTCGCGGGCCGCAGCGCCGAGGCGGCCAAGGAGATCAAGACCCTGATTTCCGACAGCGTGGCGCGCGTGGGCCAGGGCAGCGCCCTGGCCGACAAGGCCGGCACGACCATGACCGAGGTGGTCAGCGCCATCCGCCGCGTGACCGACATCATGGGCGAGATCAGTGCCGCCAGCAGCGAGCAGAGCGCGGGCGTCTCGCAGGTGGGCGAGGCCATCACGCAGATGGACCAGGTGACGCAGCAGAATGCCGCACTGGTCGAGGAAATGGCTGCGGCCGCCAGCAGCCTGAGCCACCAGTCGCAGGAGCTGGTGGAGGCCGTGTCGGTGTTCAAGCTGGCACAGCAGGGCAGCGCCGCCGCCGCGCCCCGGCCTGCGCCTCGGCCGGCACCGCGCCCGGCGGTGGCGGCGGCCAAGCCGGCGGCCAGCCGCGCGAAACCCGTGGCGCATGCGGCCAAGGCGCCTGCGCTGGCCGTTGCCACGGCGGCTGCGGGGGATGAGTGGGAGAGTTTTTGAGCTCTTTTTTATAGCTGGTGGCGCTTTCTGGGCTTGGCTTTGGTGCCGTTTTGGCGCTGGTTTGGGGTTTGCTTCCCGGGGCCGGGACTCGCCCCGGCGGGCGACTCCCTTTTCTTGCGCGTGCAAGAAAAGGAAGCAAAAGAAGCACGCCCCTGCTGCCCGTATCCCCTTCGCTGGCGCGAAGGGGCAGCCTGCGGTGCTCGGGTGTGGGGCGGTGCCGCGTAACTCACTGCGCGCCTGCGGCGCTGCGTTCAAACAGACGCGGCAAGTCAGATCACGAAGCGCGTGTGTCCTTCGGCACACGCGCCCGCCCCACGCCCTGCGCTCCTCGGTACGGCCAGAAGGGGGTTGACGCCCGACACGGGCCATCGCTGCGCTCGGCCCCCAACACGCAGGCGCTGCGCGCCGCGAAATCCAGGCCGAGCGCAGCGATGGCCCGTGTCGTCTCCACCCCCTTTCAGGCTGCGCCTGGGGCGAGGCGGTGGTGGGGTGGCATGCGCGAAGTCGCGCATGCTTCGTGAACTGACTCGCTGCGGCTGTTTGAGCGAAGCGCCGCAGGCGCGCAGCGAGTTCCGCAGCGCACCCCGCCAGCGTCTCGCCCCAGGTGTGCCCCGTAGCGCAGCGAAGGGGTCGCAGACTGCGGGGCGCGTTTCTTTGCCTCCTTTCTTGTCGCGCGACAAGAAAGGAGGTCGCCCGCCGGGGCGAGTCCCGGCCCCGGGAAGCAAACCCCAAACCAGCGCCAAAACGGAACCAAACCCAAGCCCAGAAAGCGCTAAAAGCTATCAAAGAAGAAGCAAAACCCCCCGTCCGCACCAGGCACGGGCCGCCCGCTCAATCCGCCCAGCGGCTGCGGATCTCCTGCAGCTCCGGCAGCAGCGGCGTGAAAAGGCGGGCCAGTTCCGGGTCGAAGTGCTGGCCGGCCTGCGCGCTGATGTGCGCCATTGCGTCCTCGGGCGCCCAGGCTTTCTTGTACGGGCGCACCGAGGTCAGCGCGTCGAACACGTCGGCCAGGGCGACGATGCGCGCTTCCAGCGGAATCTGCGCGCCCGCGAGGCCCGCGGGGTAGCCGCTGCCGTCCCATTTCTCGTGGTGCGCCAGCGCCACCGAGCGCGCCAGGCGCAGCACGCCCGAGGGGTGCTCGCCGATGATCTCGGCGCCGATCTCGGGGTGGCGGCGCATGGTGGCCCATTCCTGCGCGTCCAGCGGGCCGGGCTTTTGCAGCACGGCGTCGGGAATGCCGATCTTGCCCACGTCGTGCATGGGCGCGGCGTTGAGCAGGTCGTCGGCCCATTCTTCGCCGCAGCCCGCGGCCAGCGCCAGCCGGTGGGCGAAGTGGCTCATGCGAATGACGTGCATGCCGGTTTCGTTGTCCTTGTACTCGGCGGCGCGGCCCAGGCGCTGCACGATCTGCAGGCGCGTCTCGCGCAGCTCCTCGGTGCGCACCAGCGACAGGTGGGTGCGCACGCGCGCGCGCACCACGGGGGCGCTGACGGGCTTGGTGATGTAGTCCACGCCGCCGGCGTCGAAGCCGCGCGTCTCGTCGGCCGCGTCGGTGAGCGCGGTGACGAAGATCACCGGAATGGCGGCGGTGGCCGGGTCGGCCTTGAGCGCGGCGCACACGGCGTAGCCGTCCATGCCGGGCATCATCACGTCGAGCAGCACCAGGCGCGGCTGCTGCTGGCGTGCCAGCTGCAGCGCGCGCGTGCCATCGGTGGCGAACAGCAGGCGGTAGTCCTTGTCCAGTACGTGGCGCAGCACTTGCAGGTTGGTGGGTTCGTCGTCCACCACCAGCAGGTGGGGACGGGCGTCTTCGGGCGGTGTCATGGGGCGGGTTCCTGCAGGCGGGCGCGCAGCGGCTGCAACTGCTCGGCGGCGCCCTCCAGGTCGAAATGGTCCAGGGCGTGGTGCAGCGGCGCGAGCGCGTCGGCCGGCAGCAGCGTGGCCAGGGCGGCCAGCGCCGCGTCGGGCAGCTCGCCGCGCCGCAGGGCCTGCTGCGCCTGGCCGATGGCGGCCAGGGCCTGGGCGGTGCGTGCCGCGTCCAGCAGGGGTGCGGCGGCGGGGGGCGCCGCTGTGTCCGCCTCGGGCGGCAGGGCGTGCAGCAGGGCTTCCCAGGCGGCTGGCAGGGCCGCCATGGCCTGGCCGATGGCGGCGGCATCGGCCGCGCGCGCGGCGGCTTCCACGCTGCCCAGCAGCGCTTGCAGCGGGCCCAGGGCCAGGTTGGCGGCGGCGCCGCGCAGGCGGTGGGCCTGGGCTTCGAGGGCGCTGGCGCCGCTGCTGGCCAGCAGGGCCTGCAGCTGCGCGGGCAGGTGCGGGTGGCCGCGCACGAAGCGGCCCAGGGCTTCGCGCAGCGCCGGTTCCGAGCCCCATTGGTGGCGCCCTTGCGTCCAGTCGATGGGGCCGGCGCCGGTGCCGGTGGTCCCTCTTTCGGGTGTTCCGGGCGTGCCGGGCAGGGAGGCGGGAGGGCTGGCGTGCAGGCCGAGCACGCGCGCGATTTCGGCGAACAGGCGCGGGCGGTCCAGCGGCTTGTGGGCGAAGCCATCCATGCCGGCCGCCAGCGCCATGCCCTGGTCCTCCTCCAGCACGCTGGCCGAGAGCGCGATGATGGGCAGGCGCGGCAGGCCCTGCGCCTGCTCGCGCTGGCGGATGCGGCGCGCGGCTTCGATGCCGTCGATGCCGGGCATCTGCAGGTCCATCAGCACCAGGTCGAAGCGCTGGCGTGCGCAGCAGTCGAGCGCCTCCTGGCCATTGCCCGCGAGCGTGACGCTGTGCCCGCCGCGCGCCAGGGCGATCTGCAGCAGCTCCAGGTTGGCGGGCACGTCGTCCACCGCCAGGATGCGCAGCGGCGGCAGTGCCAGCTCGGCGGGCCGGGCGTGCCCCGGGGTGGCCTGGCCCAGCGGCAGCGGCAGGCGCACGCTGAATACCGATCCTTCGCCCGGCTGGCTGCGCACGCTGATCCCGCCGTGCATGAGCTGTACCAGCTGGTGCGCGATGGTGGTGCCCAGGCCGGTGCCGCCGAAGCGGCGCGCGGTGGAGGCGTCGGCCTGCGCGAAGGGGTCGAAGATGCGTTCGAGCTGCGCGGCGCTCATGCCGATGCCGGTGTCTTCCACATCCACGCGCAGTTCGCCCGCCTGGTAGCGCACGCGCAGCAGCACCTGGCCGCTTTCGGTGAACTTGACGGCGTTGCCCAGCAGGTTCAGCAGCACCTGCTGCAGGCGCAGCGCGTCGCCGCGCAGGTAGTCGGGCTCGCTCTCGGGGTAGTCGAGCACCAGGGGCAGGCCCTTGCGCGCGGCGCCGATGCGCAGGGTGTCGAGCATCTGCTGGCACAGCTGGCGCAGGCTGAAGTCGAGGACTTCCAGCACCACGGCGCCCTTGTCGAGCTTGGCGGTGTCCAGGATGTCGTTGAGCAGGTGCAGCAGCGAGCGCGCGGCGTGCTGCACGGTGCCGAGCTGGCGCCGCTGGGTGGCGTCCAGGGGCGAGTCGAGCAGCGCCTCGGTGAAGCCGAGGATGGCGTTCATGGGCGTGCGGATCTCGTGGCTCATGTTGGCCAGGAAGCTGGCGCGCGCGGCGGCGGCGGCTTCGGCGCGCTCCTTGGCGGCGCGCAGGTCCTGCTCCATGGCGCGGCGCTGGGACAGGTCGGTGACCAGCTGGATGACCTTGCAGACCTTGCCGTCGGCGTCGAGGATGGGGTTGTAGGTCGAGTGCACCCACACCTCGCGCCCGCCCTTGCCCAGGCGCTGGTATTCGCCCGTCTGGAATTCGCCCCGTGCCAGGCGCTGCCAGAAGGCGTCGCGCTGCGCGGCGGTCTTGGGCGGGCAGAACAGGGCGTGCGGCTGGCCGATGGCTTCCTCGAAGCTGTAGCCCATGAGGGCGAGGAAGTTGGCGTTGGCATCGAGCAGGTGGCCGTGCAGGTCGAATTCGGCCACGGCCTCGGAGCGGTTCAGCGCCTGCACCGTGCCAACGAACTGGGCGGTGTGCTCCTTGGTGGCGGTGATGTCCAGGATCACGCCGTCGATCCAGCGCACCGCGCCCTGCTCGTCGGCGGCGCCGCGCCCGTATTCCGACATCCAGCGCCGCCGGCCCTCGCGCGTGGTGATGCGGTACTCCACGTGGTAGGCCTGGCCCTGGCGCAGGGCGAAGTCCACGTCGAGCGCGATGTGCTTGGCGTCGCCCGGATCGATGAGCCGGCTGAAATGCACCCGGCCCTGCAGGAAGTCGTCGGCGCTCCAGCCGGTGAGCGGCAGCACGGCATCGCTGATGAACTCCATGGGCCAGTCGCCCTCGTTGCGGCAGCGGAAGGCCACGCCGGGGATGTTGCCCACCAGGGTACGCAGCTGTTCCTCGCGGCGGCGCAGCGCGCATTCCATGGCGCGGCGCGCGCTGATGTCGGTGATGAAGCCCACGAACAGCGCCTCGCCCGGCAGCGCCACGCGGCCCACGGCCAGGCGGATGGGCAGCAGGCTGCCGTCCTTGCGCAGGGCCTCGACCTCGCGTCCCCGGCCGATGATGCTGGAGCGCCCAGTGGCCAGGTGCGTGGACAGGTAGCCGTCGTGCGCCGACTGGTGCGGCTCGGGCATGAGCATGCTGACGTTGCGCCCGATCACTTCCTCGGCGCGCCAGCCCAGCAGGCGCTCGGCCGCCCCGTTGAACGACTGCACGATGCCGCGGCCGTTGATGGTGATGATGCCGTCCACCGCCGTGTCGGTGATGGCGCGCAGGCGCGACTCGCTGCGCCGCGTCTGCCACAGCATCTGCCGGTAGCGCAGGTTGGCGTTGGCGGCCACGACCACCAGCCCCAGGGCCACGGCGACCACCGCGATGGCCAGCGACAGCGAGGTCTGCACCGGCACCGTGTAGGTGATGCGCTGCAGCCGCTCGATGGGCTCGACGAAGCGCAGCGCCGCCATGCCCGTGTAGTGCATGCCGGCGATGGCCAGGCCCATCACGCAGCCCGCCAGCGCCGTCACCCAGCCTTGCGGCGCCCGCCAGTGCCGCTGCAGGCCGAAGCGCACCCACAGCGCCAGGATGGCCAGCAGCACCGCCACGGCGATGGACAGGGCGAAGCCGCGCGCGTCGTAGCGCATCAGCGGCGCCAGCTCCGACGCCGCCATGCCGATGTAGTGCATGGCGCCGATGCCCGCGCCCACGAGCAGGCCGCTGCCGGCCAGCGCGCCGGGGCCCACGCGCTCGCGCACCAGCAGGTGCAGCGCCACCCAGGAGGCGCCCAGCGCCGGCAGCACGGACAGCAGGGTCACCCAGGGGTCGAAGCGCGCCTGGCCGCACACGGCGAAGGCCAGCATGCCGATGTAGTGCATGGTCCAGACGCCGCAGCCCAGCGCCAGCGCCCCGGACAGCAGCGCCATCTGGCGCGTGCGGCGGTGCGCCATGTCCCGGGCCTGCCCGGCCAGGTGCAGCGCCACGGCCGAGGCGCCCATGGACACCAGCAGCGACAGTGCCACCAGCCAGGGGTTGTGCTGCTGCCACAGCAGTGGGTCGGGCCGCAGGCCGCTGACGAAAAAAAGCTCGAACATGGAAAAAAAGACATGCCTCTCTGTGCGCAAGGGCCCGAGTGTGCCAGTACGTGTGCCCGCATGTGGCCGCACTTCCGCTCGCAGGTGCGCACCAGCACCTTGCCGCCGGGCGCGCTATGCCCGGCTTAGCGAGGATCAATTGGCGTCGTCAAATGAGAATGAATAACATTCATTCCAGACTATCGCCAGGAGCCCGCCATGTCCCGACTTCGCGCCACCGCACGCCAGAACCTGCCCACGCTGATGAAGACCGGCAGCTACTACCTCATCCACATCTGCGTCGCAGCCCTGGTGGCCTACGCCGTCACGGGCAACCTGATCGCCTCGCTGACGCTGAGCCTGCTCGAACCCACGGTGCAGGCCGTGGCCTTCTTCTTCCATGAAAAGGCGTGGGAGCGCGCCGCGCGCCGCCGCCAGGCGGCCGCCACGGCCGCCGTGCCTGCCGTGAGGAGCGCGCCATGCTGACATTCCAGGAATGGCTGCTGGAGCGGCTGGCTGGCTGGGCGCAGTGCCCGTGAGGGATGGCGCCGGTCAGGCGCGCACGTCGAGCAGCGAACCGGTCATTTCCCTGGCCGTGCGCAGCACCAGCACATTGGCCTTGAAGGCGTAGGACGCGGCCATCTGCTCCACCACGTCCTGCTCCAGCGCGGCGCCGGGCGCGGGCATGCGGGTGGTTTGCGCCTGCACGCCGCCCAGGTCCGGCGCGGCCTGCTGTGCCACGGCCTGGCGGCGAAAGCCCGGCGTGTTCATGTTGGCGACGTTGTGCGCGCTGCTGTCCAGCCGCAGTTGCGCGGCCTGCAGGCCGGAGGATGCGATGGCGAAGGCGGAGGACATGGCGCCCATGGTAGCGGCTTTGGCGTGCTGGCGCCAATGCCGTTGGTGCCACCGGCTGTGGCAGGGACTGCTTCGTTTCTGAACACTGCCGGGGCTGCCTGCTACGGATGGGCGCAGCGCCGGTCCTGCGGGCGGGGCAGGGCGGGGCTGGACAGGGGAAAAAGGGCTGGCATGGATGTTGCCCTATCGCAGCACCTCTGTCTTTTCACCCTGACCCTTCCTCCGTCATGCGCAACATCCTCCTCCTCGCTTCCCTGTGGGCCGCCGCCGCCGCGGCCCAGGCCTCCACCGATCTGGGCGCCGCCGCAGAAATCGTCAAGGCCAATGGCTGCTACAGCTGCCACTCCGTTTCGGAAAAAATCGTCGGTCCCGCGTTCAGTTCGGTGGCCGAGAAATACGCCGGCGACAAGGACGCCGTGGCCACGCTGGCGCAGTCCATCCAGATGGGCTCCAAGGGCAAGTGGGGGCGCGCCGCCATGCCCGCGCACTCCAGCCTCAGCGCGCAGGAACTCAAGCTGCTGGCCAGCTGGGTGCTCAGCGCCAAGCCATGAACACGTTCTGAGGGTCAGCGGCCCCAGATGTCCTGGCTGATCGCGGCGTACCAGGCCGCGCCGTGGCGCGCCTCGGCGGCGCGGTGCGCGGGCGGGGCATCCAGCGGGCTCACGCCCACGCTGTGCGGCAGATCGGCGATGCGCCCCTGCTGCGCGCGGTACACCCCCGCCACCGAGATGCCGTAGCCCGGCGCCAGCAGGCTGTAGCAGGTGTTGGCATACCAGGCCGTGGGCGCGGCCCGGCCCGTCAGCGCGGCGGCGATGGCCGCGGCCACCACCTTGCCCTGGTTGTTGGCGGCGAAGCCGGACTTCGGGATCGGCCCGGCCAGCGCCGCGTCGCCCAGCACGTGGACGCCGGGCACCTGCCGCGACGCGAAGTCTTCGCCGTACACGGGGGCCCAGCCGCTGGCGTCCACCACGCCAGCGCGCGCGGCGATGAAGCCCGCCTTCTGCGGCGGGATGACGTTGAGCACGTCGGCGCGGTGGCGTTCGCCAAAGAGGGTCTCCACCTCCAGCGCCTGCGCGTCCACGCGCACCACCTGGCCGTCGCGGGCCAGGCTGACCCACTCGACCATGCCGCCGTACAGGGACTGCCAGCCCTGCAGGAACAGCTCCTTCTTCGAGAAATTGTTCTTCGCGTCCAGCAGCAGCACCTTGCTGCGCGGCTTGTGCCGGCGCAGGTAGTGCGCGACCAGGCTGGCGCGTTCGTAGGGCCCTGGCGGGCAGCGGAACGGGTTGTCGGGAATGGCCATCACGAACACGCCGCCGTCGGGCATGGCCTGCAATTGGCGGCGCAGCAGCCGGGTTTGCGGGCCCGCCTTCCAGGCATGGGGGGCGTGCGCGGCGGCGGCTTCGCCGTAGCCTTCGAGCGCGTCCCAGCGCATGTCCACGCCGGGCGAGAGCACCAGGCGGTCCCAGCGCAGTGTCTGGCCCGTGTGCAGGCGCAGCGTGCGCGCGGCGGCGTCCACGCCGTCGGCCTGCGCGTGGATGACGTGCACGCCCGCCGCGCGCAGGCCGCCGTAGCCGTGGACGATGCTGTCCCAGCCGCGCAGCCCCGCCAGGTAGTGGTTGGAGAACGGGCAGGTGGCGAAGCGCCGCGCGGGCTCGACCAGCGTGACCTGGACCTGCGGCGCCCAGGTGCGCAGGTAGCGCGCCACCGTGGCGCCGCCAAAGCCGCCGCCGACCACCACCACGCGCGCGCTGGCGGCCTGTGCGCGCACGAGCGCGGGGGTGAGCGCGGTGGCCGCCAGCCCGGCGGCGCCGAGCAGGAACTGGCGGCGGGGCAGCGGCGCCATCACGGCTTCGCGTCCTGCGGGCGTGCGAACCACTGGGCCAGGGCCTGCATCTGGGCTGTGTCATAGCCCTGCATCAGCAGCGGCATGACCGTGGCGCCGGCGGCCGGCCCGGACTGGAAGGCCTGCATGCGCGCCAGCAGGAAGGCACTGCCGCGCCCGCGCAGGCCGGGAATGCTGCCCGCGCCGCGCCCGCCCGGGCCATGGCAGGTGACGCAGGCGGCGGCCAGCAGCGCCGTGTCCTGCGCGCTCACGGGGGGCAAGGTCTGGGCGGCGCCGGGCTGCAGCCACAGCAGGGCGCAGGCGGCGAGCCAGCGCGGGCCGTCAGTCGAGCCAGCCACGGCGCGTGCCCTCGGCGATCAGCGCGCGCACCTGGGGGGCGATGCCCTGGGTGTCGAACAGCGCTTCGAGTTCGCTGACGATGTCGGCCACGGTGTGGCGCCCGTCGCAGCGGCGCAGGATCTCGGCGGCGCTGTCGTTGAGCTGCACGGTGCCTTCGGGGTCGCGCAGCACCCAGCGCGTTTGCGCACTCTCGTACTGCAGGCGCAGGCGGCGCGAGAGGTGGGGCAGCGCGGGCGCGTGCAGGGCGGCGTCGAAGTTCATGGCGGGCCTCCCCGGTGGTGTCCCGCCGGTGCCGATGCTTTATTTTTTATAGCTGCTGGCGCTTGCTGCATAAGGGTTTGGTGTGGTTTTTACTTCAAAGGCACGGTTTCCACGTAGCTGCGCAGCGCCCAGGCCAGCTCCGGGCCGACCACGCCCTCCCAGGGCGGCATGTGGACGATGCCGAACTTCTGCTTGCCGTAGCGCACCGATTTGATGAAGAACGCATCGGCATCGCCCAGGCAGCGCTGGCGCAGGGCGTCGTCCGCAATGCGCTTGCAGCGCGTGCCCAGGCGCCGCAGGTCCGGCGCAGGAGAGCGCGCGCCGTTGGCGTTCTCGCCATGGCACTTGGCGCAGCTCTGGTTGAAGGCGGCCTGCCCGATGGCGATGGCCTGCGCGTCGCCGCGCAGGGGGTTGGGCTCGGCCCAGGTGCGGGCCTGCGCGGGCAGCGCCGAGGTATCGACCTGCGGGGCGACGCGCTCGATGGCCTGTGCGTTCAGAGCCAGGCCCATGCCGAGCAGCCACGCGGCGGGTGTCAGGAAAGCGGGGAGGGGCATGGCTTATCTCCAATCGGCGCGGCAGCCCTTGCAGCCTTGCAGCTGGGACTCGGACACCAGGGTGTAGAGCACGTGGTTGCCTTCGAACACGGCGTTCGTCAGGTTGGTGGCGACGAACTTGGTCTCCTGCAGGTCGCTGGCGATGAAGCGCGTGCCGACGAACCAGGCGTGGTTCAGGCGCGCCATCTCCAGGCTGGCGCCGTCGAACACGGCGCCGGAGAAGTCCGAGCGCATCAGGCGCGCGCTCTCCAGGTCGGTGCCGATGAAGCGGGCGTTCTTGAAGTCGGCATTGGCCGCCGAGGCCTTGGACAGGCGCGCGCCGGTGAGGTTGGCGCCTTCCAGGTCGGCGGCCGAGAGGTTGGCGCCGCGCAGGTCGGCGCGCGTCAGGTCGGCGCCGCGCAGATCGGCACCGACCAGGTTCGCGCCCACCAGGCTGGCGTGGCGCAGGTCGGCGCCGGGGCAGCGCGTGTAGGGCCAGATGGGGCAGCCGTTGACGACCAGGGGTTCGTCCGGCGCGGCGGGCTGCGCCGGCGCGCTGCCGGCCCAGGCCAGGCAGGCCACCCCTGCCAGGGTGAAGCGGGTGAGAAGGTTCTTCATGGTGAGGGGGCGGCTGCGAGAGAGGTTCGTGGACCCCCCTCCTGCCGCTGGGCGGGCAGGAAGGGGAGCGGGGCGGCAGCTTATTGGGCTGCCATCTTCTGCGCCTTGGGCAGCTTGAACACCCACATGGAGCCGCCCTGCGAGACCTGCTTGGTCAGCTCGGCCATGTCGCCGCCCCACAGCGGCACGGCGCCGCCATAGCCGGACTGGATGGCCACGTACTGCTCGCCGTCCATCTCCCAGGTCACGGGCACCGAGACCACGCCCGAGCCGGTCTGGAACTTCCACAGCTCCTTGCCGTTCTTGGCGTCGAAGGCCTTCACGTAGCCGTCGGACGTGCCGGTGATGAGCAGGCCGCCGGCCGTGGTGAGCGTGCCCGCCCACAGCGGGAACTGCTCCTTGTGCTCCCACTCGATCTTGCCGGTCTGCGGGTTGATGGCGCGCAGCGTGCCCACGTGGTCGTCATGCAGCTTCTTGATGCGGAAGCCCTGGCCCAGGTAGGCCGCGCCGGGCTTGTAGGTGATGTGCTCGGACCAGTAGTCCATGGCCCAGTGGTTGGCCGGGATGTAGAACAGGCCCGTGTCGGGGCTGTAGCTCATCGGCATCCAGTTGGTGCCGCCGAGGAACGGCGGCGAGACGAAGATGCTCTCGCCCTTTTCCTCGCCCTCCTTGGGCTCGGGCGGGCGGTTGTTGTTCTCGATCGGCAGGCCGGTCTTGAGGTCGAACCCCTTGGCCCAGGTGATGCCATCGACGAACGGCCAGGCGTTGATGATGGCGGCCTGCTTCCAGGGGTGGCCGGTGTCGCTCTTGGCGAGCTTCTCGCGGTCGGTCACGAAGAAGAAGCCGTTGCGGTCGGCGTGGGCCGAGGCCTTGACGGTCTTGCCGGTCTTCTGGTCCTTGTAATCGAACAGCAGCACCGAGTTGTTGCCCGAGAAGTCCCAGGCGTCGTTGGGCGTGTGCGAGAAGAAGCCCTTGAGGTCGCCGGTCGTCGGGTCGATGTAGGCCTGGCCCGAGGTGTAGAGGCTGGGCCAGTTGCGCGGGTCGTCGCCCTTGGCGGTGCGCTTCCAGGTGTTCCAGGGCGCGGGGTTGCCGGTGCCGACGACGATGGTATTGGTCTCCACGTCGAACGACGGCGTCTGCCATGGCGCGCCGCCGCCCTGGCTCCAGGCCTCGGCCTTGCCGGTGGGGCTGTTCGGGTCGTTGGGCCAGCTCGGCGCCTTGGGGTCGCCCGTGGGCGTGCTGGGCTGGCCGTTCAGGCGGCCCACGTGGCCTTCGACCAGGGGGCGCGCCCAGACTTCCTTGCCGGTGTCGGGGTCGCGCGCATACAGGTAGCCGACCACGCCGAATTCGTCGCCCGAGGAGCCGTGCACCAGCAGCACCTTGCCGGTCTTCTGGTCCTTGATGATGAAGGGCGCGCCGGTCATGGTGTAGCCCACCTTGTGGTCGCCGAACTTCTCGTTCCACACCACCTTGCCGGTGGCGCGGTCCAGCGCCACGATGCGCGCGTCCAGCGTGCCGAAGTACACCTTGTCGCCATAGATGGCGGGGCCGCGGTTGACCACGTCGCAGCAGGGGCGGATGTCCTCGGGCAGGCGGTGCTCGTAGGTCCACAGGCGCTTGCCGCTGCGCGCGTCCAGCGCCACGAAGCGCGAGTACGAGGCGGTGACGTAGATCACGCCGTCGTGGATCAGCGCCTGCGCCTCCTGGCCGCGCTGCTTCTCGCCGCCGAAGGAGTAGCTCCACACCGGCACCAGGCCGGCGACGTTCTTGGTGGTCAGGGTCTTGGCCGGGCTGTAGCGCTGCGCCGTCAGGCCCAGGCCGTAGGTCAGCACGTCCGCCGTGCTCTTGTGGTCGTTGGCGATTTCTTCCCAGGTGACGGGCTTGACGTTGGCGGCCTGGGCCGTCAGCGCCAGGGCGGCGGCTGCGGCCAGGCTGCCCAGGCGCAGGTGCTTGGATACCGGTGAGGACATGGTGGTTGTCTCCTTGTGTTGTGGTGGATGAATCACGCCAGCAATGAGGCAAGAGGCGTGCCAAGAAGGTTTTGGCAGCAGTACGCCGGGGTTTGCCGCGTCTTGCGTTCAAATGTGGAGCGCAGCGCGCCGCCCGGCTGTTCATTTCAGGAGCAGCCGGGCACGCCCTGGCGCAAACTGGGACAGCGCGCGGCGCCGTGCCAGGGCACATGCGCGGTGGCATGCAAATTGCGCAAGCGGGTTCATCCCTTTTCCATAATCAGGAGACAACCCATGCAGCAATCTTTCTTCGTACCGGCACGGCGCGGCCTGCTGGCCCTGGCGCTGGCCTGCAGCGCCACCGCCGCCATGGCGCACGGCGACGTGGTGCCCCAGGCCGTGGACACCAGCACCCTGCCCCAGCTCGGCACGAAATGGCGCGAGTCCAACCCGTACAGCAGCGGCGAGGGGCACAAGGAGGCGCTGCGCATCGGCAGTTCGGCCTACAACCAGAACTGCGCGCGCTGCCATGGGCTGGAGGCCATCTCCGGCGGCATCGCGCCCGACCTGCGCAAGTTCGACGAGGAATGCGCCGGCTACGCCGACGCCGCCAAGGCCAAGGTGTGCTACCAGGAGATGGACGACTACTACGCCGGCACGGTGCGCCGCGGCCGCACGCGCGACGGGCGGGTGTACATGCCGCCCTTCGAGGGCACCTTGACGCAGGAGGCGATCTGGTCGATCCGCACCTACCTGGAGGATCGGCGGAACTCCGTGAAGTGATTGCTATGACCAGCAAAAATGGCTGCCAGCGCCCGTCCAGAAAGCGCTGGCAGCTATTGAATAAGGAGCAATCGCTTCACGGCACCGCCGGCTGCAGCGCCCGCCGCTCGTAGGCCGGATACCACTGCGCCAGGCTGCGGTGCAGCTCGGCGGGCTGCGCGGCCCAGCCGGCGAACCGTTCGGGTACGGGCATGCGCAGCAGCTCGCTCAGGTCCAGCCCCTGCTGCGCGCTGTCCTGCATCCAGCCCGTCAGCCAGCGCAGCCAGTCGCGCGTCTGGGCGATGCCTTGCAGCCCCTGGTCCACCGGCCCGTGGCTGGGCACGAGCTGCTTGAATTGCCCCTGGCGCTGCCATTGCGCGAGCAGGTCCAGGGTGTGCAGCCATTGCGCCGGATCGGCGTGCGGCGTGGTCGGCACGCGGTCGGCGAACACCAGGCCCCCGGCGAACAGCACGCCGGTACTGTGGTCGAGCAGCACCAGGTCGTCCCCGGTGTGGCCCTGCAGGCGGCGCAGCTCCAGGCGGTGATTGCCCAGCGTGAAGCTGCCGGGCTCCAGCGCCTGGCGCGCCGGGGTGGCTTGCGTGCCCCGCATCCAGCCGCCGCACAGGCGGTACAGGTTGTCTGCATAGCTCTCGCCCTCGGCCTGCATGCCGGCGATGCTGCCGGCCAGGGCCTGCGTTGGCACGCCGTCCCACGCCTGGTTGCCGAAGAAATAGTCGGGGTGCAGGTTGAGGTTGAGCACCCTGCGCACCGGCTGCGGCGTGACGGCGGCAAGGGTTGCGGCTATGGCGCGGCGCTGCTGCTCGCCATACAGGCGCGAGGGTCCGGTGTTGATGACGATGACGCCATCGCCCGTGGCGATGAACGCGGTGTTGATGATGTTGCAGCCGTTGGCGGGCAGGAAGTCGGCCACCGCGCCTTCGATCACCCAGGTGCCGGGGGCGATCTGGCGTGGCTGCAGGCGGTAGTCCAGGCGGGCGGTGTCGGGCGCCGTCCCCGTGGGCTGCGCCATAGCAGGCATGCAGCAGGCCAGCGCGATGAAAAGGGTATTCAGTGTCTTCATGCCCGCACCTCGGCATCGATGCGGTTGCCGTTGTTGTCCTGGCCGAGCAGGCGGAACGCCTTCGGCCCTTGCAGCGGCATCTCGACGGTGAGCAGGGGGTTTTCCGACACCGGCTCGTGCAATTGCATGCGCCACCAGGGCTGCTGCGCGGCGTCCTGCAGTTCGAGCTGCTCGATGTACAGCGCGGGCACGCCGGCCACCAGGCCGGTGTCCATGGGGTGCATGATCTGCACGCGCAGGCGCCGCGTGCCGTCGGCGAGGTTGCCGAAGAAGCGCGCATGCACCTGGTTCAGCGTCTTGCTCCACGAACCGTCGGCGCGCGTCACGCCGGGCACCGTGCACCCGCCGCCCGCGGCCTGCGCCATGGCCCCGCCCGCGTGCCAATGCCCGTCGCGCGTCTGCACCAGGCAGCGCACCGGCGAGGCCTGCTCCAGCCGGATGCGCAGCGCCAGCAGGGGCAGGGCCTGCAGCGGCTCGAACGCCAGGACTTCGCGGATCGGGTTGCGGTCGGCGATGACGAGCATGCGCGCGATGCCTCCGCCGACTGCCTGCAGCGCCCGGGCGTCGATCTGCAGCGGCACGTTGAGCGCGTCGTCGGCGAACGCGGGCGTGCGCACCAGCACCGCGTCGGTGAAGCGCAAGGGGGCGTCCTGGGTGTATTTCCGGCGCAGGTCCGGCCATTGTGGCGAGCCCAGCGGGTCGCTCCCCGCGGGGTCTTGCGTGGCAGCGCGCGCGGCGTGGGCCGCCATGCCCCACAAGCCCGCCAGCAGCACATTGCGGCGTTTTGCCATGGTTGATTCTCCGGTGGTGTCGCGGCGTATGGAACACATGCCGCGCAGGTGTCACGAAAAGTGTTGCACTGTGGAACAGGTGTTGCGCGCACAGCGCCGCGGCCAGCGCATGCGCTGCAGCAGGGCGTCCTTCACGATGCACTGGTGGTACAGGAAGGCCAGCACATGCAGTGCCACGAGCAGCACCAGCGCGGCGGCGGCCCACTGGTGCACGTTGCTGAACAGCTCCTTGGCGCCGTCCCAGCGGCTGGCCATCTTGGGCAGCGGCATGCCGAAGAAGCGGATGGGATAGCCGGAAAACACCGAGCCGAAGAACCCCGACCAGGGCAGCACCAGCATCAGCGCGTACAGCAGCCGGTGGGCGCCCGCGGCCAGCGCCTGCAGGGCGCGTGCCCCGGGCGGCGGCGCCACGCGCGGGCGCAGCAGCGCCCAGGCCAGGCGCACGGCGATGAGCAGGCACAGCACCATGCCCCATGACTTGTGCACGTTGAACCACGCCGCGCGCAGGCCGCTGCCGTCCTTGGGCAGTCCGGTCATCCACAGGCCCAGGGCGATCTGCCCCACGATCAGCACGGCCATGAGCCAGTGCAGGAAAACGGAAAAACGGTCGTAGCGGGGCTGCTGCATGGGAAACCTCCTGGGCGGCCCATGTACGGGGCCATCAATCAAGCAGATCGGGCGGCAGCAGGTTCTTCTTGCGGTAGATGGTGTTGCGCGAAACGCCCAGCGCCTTGGCCGCTGCCGACACATTGCCCTTGTGCAGTCGCAACATCTGTGCCATGGCGTTGAGGGTCACGTCGTGCAGGCTGTGGCCGTCCTCGCCCAGGTCGTCGGTGGACAGCGGCGGCGCGCCCACGCTGGGCACCAGGGGCAGCTCCGGCGCGGGCAGCGGCATGGCCAGGGGGTGCATGGGCGCACGCAGCTCGTCGAGGAAATCGTCGGGCAGATGCTCCAGGCGGATGGTGCAGTCCTCGTCCATCATCACGCAGGCCGTGCGCAGCAGGTTGTGCAGCTGGCGCACGTTGCCCGGCCAGTGGTAGGCCTGCAGCAGTTCCATCACCTGCGGGGCGATGGCGATGTGCGCGTTGCCTTCGAGCGCATGAAGCACCTTCTTCACCACGGCCCCGAAGTCGCTGCGCTCGCGCAGCGCGGGCAGGCGCACGACCAGGCCGTTGAGGCGGTAGTACAGGTCTTCGCGGAAGTCGCCGCGCGCGATCAGCTCCTTGAGGTTCTTGTGCGTGGCGCTGATGACGGTCACATCCACCTCCACCTCCTTGCCCGCGCCCAGGGGGCTCACCTTGCGCTCCTGCAGCACGCGCAGCAGCCGCGCCTGCAGGTGCTTGGGCATGTCGCCGATCTCGTCGAGGAACAGCGTGCCGCCGTGGGCCTGCAGGATCTTGCCGGACGCGCCTTTCTTGCGCGCGCCGGTGAAGGCCCCTTCCTCGTAGCCGAACAGCTCGGCCTCGATCAGCGTGTCGGGGATCGAGGCGCAGTTGACGGCCACGAAGGGCTGGCGCGCGCGCGCCGAGTCGTTGTGCATGGCCTGCGCCAGCAGGTCCTTGCCTGTGCCGGTCTCGCCCAGGATCATCACGGGGATGTCGCGGTCCACCACCTTGCGCAGCTTGGCGATGATGGCCGACAGCTGCGCATCGCCCGTGTCGAGGTACTGCAGCGACGACAGTTGCCCCTTGGGCACCGGGGCGATGCGCACTGGCGGCGTGCCGGCCTCGGCCAGGGGCGAGACGATGGGCGTGGCCCAGGGGCTGGCAGGCTTGACCTCGGTGCGGCACCAGACGGACACGCCGTTGTGCAGGCACAGCTGGTGCGGCGTGGCGGCGCTGCCGGCAAACAGCTCGAACAGCGCCGACATCGGCAGGTTGAACAGCGACGAGAAGGTGTGCGCCTGCAGCGCGCCGAACGACATGCCGAGCTGGAACTGCGCGCTGCGGTTGGCCGAGAGAAAGCGCCCTTCGGGCGTGAAGGCGGCGATGCCCTCGACCAGCGTGCCCAGGAATTCGGGGCGCGCGTGGAAATGCAGGCGCACCGCCTTCGGGAAGCTGCTCGCGAACATGTGGTTCTCGATCATCTGCGCCGACATGCGCACCAGCGCCAGCGTGTGCTGGTGGTAGCTGCGGTGGTCGCCCGTCACGTCCAGCGCGCCGACGATCTCCCCGTAGGGGTCGAGGATGGGCGCGCACGAGCAGGTCAGCGCATGGTTGGTGCGCATGAAATGCTGGTCGCCATGCACGGTGATGGCCTGTTGCGCCGTGAGGGCCGTGCCGATGGCGTTCGTGCCCTTGGTCTTCTCGCTCCAGTCCATGCCGGGCACCAGCGCCACCTCGCTGGCCTTTTCCAGGAAATCGCTGTCGCCCATGGAGTGCAGCACCATGCCCTGGGCCGAGGTCAGCAGCACCATGCTGTGGGTGTTGGCGATCTGCCCGCGCAGCGTTTCCATCACCGGCACGGCATGCTGGAACAGGAAACGGTTCTCCTCCAGGGAGTCCTTCAGGTGGCCGATGCCGAGGCTGGTGAAGTCGGGCTCGTCATCGGTGGAGACGCCAAACGCGAGCGAGCGCTGGTTTGCCTCGTCGATGACGGCGATGGCGTCCGGTGGCGGCGGCGGTGTCTGCACGGCCATGTCGGATGGCCGGGTCGGCATGGTGCCCATGAAAGTCTCCTGGGTATGGAAATACGTGTTTCCATCTTCTTTATGGTCCCTGGCGCACGGCCTGCGTGCGCAGGGGTGTGGTCGTCTGCTCCGGGGATTGTCCGAACGGTACCGGTGTTTGACAACCTGCAGGCTGCGCAAGGGTTATTTGCAGCAAAAAGTGTGCCGCTGTCGCGGCGGCCTCAGGCGGCCTTGAGGCGCACGATGCGGGCCTGGCAGTTGGCATAGGCCTGCTCCACGTGTGCCTCCACCAGGCGATGGCCCACGGGGCACGCGAAGCCCGGCAGCGCACCTGGCGCCGCCAGCTGCAGCGTGCCGTTGACGCGCAGGCGCGCGCGGCGCGCGAAGTCCACGAACACCATGCCTGCCTTGCCGTCGCCCTGCGCCACGGCCTGCCAGAGCCTGGCGCCGGCCGCCTCGCCGAGCAGGAAGTAGAAGGTCTGCGCGTCTCCGAACGCCACCAGCGGGTAGGTGCCCTGGGCCGTCGCCACGCAGGCCAGCATCTGCGTGAAGACGGCGCCGTCGGGCTCGCGCACGCTGGCGAAGAAGAACGGCTGGCTGGCCATGAAGCGGGCGTTGCCCGCGCTCAGGTGGCTGGCCACCGTGCCCTGCATCTCGCGCGCCTGCGCCTGCACGCCGAAGCGCGCGTGCGCCGCGCGTTCGCCCGCATGGAAGATGCCGGGGCCGTCGGGGTCTTCGAGGACGATGCGCATGGCGGCTCCTTGCATGCAGGTCAAGCGATAACCAGGTGCGGCAGCCCGGCCACCGGCGCGCGCAGCACGCGGCAGTCCGCCACGGCGATGGTGCGCGGCGCCGTGGGCCAGTCCGGGTCGGGCCCGGCCAGCGCGGCGCGCCCCTGCACCAGCACGGTGGACTGCCGCGCGAAATCGACGAACAGCAGGGCCAGCGCGGGGTGTTCCAGCAGGTTGCCGATGGTGTTGAACAGGTTGTTGCCCGGGTAGTCCGGAAAGACCAGCCGCGTGCCGCCCTCCACGCGCAGCAGCGGCTCGGCGCCGCCCTCGGTCTGGCGCCCGCGGTACGAGCAGTCGCAGTCGCCCGCCGCGTTGGCCGAGCCCAGCAGGAAGAACGGCTGGGCCTCCAGCCAGGGCTGGAGGGCGCGCAGGTCTTCGGCGGGCGCCATGGTCAGAACTGGTAGGAGGCGCTCAGGCCCGCCATCCACTGCCGCCCCGGTGCAGCCTCGTAGTAGCGGCCGTTGCTCTCGTTGACGATGACCGAGCCCACGTACTGCTTGTCCGCCAGGTTGTCGATGCGCGCGAAGACATCGAGCTTCCAGGGCCCCCATTGCCGGGTGTAGCCCGCGCTCAGGCCCAGCACGCCATAGCCCGGGGCTTCGACGCTGTTGCTGTCGTTGGCGGCGATGGCGCCGACGTGGCGCCAGTCCGCGCCCACGCGCCAGTCGGCGTGGGGGCGCCAGTCGAGCCCGAGCGCGGCCTGGGTGCGGGCCGTGCCGGCGATGCGCTTGCCCGCAGCGATGCAGCCGCCCTTGCTGTCGCAAAAGCCGTCGCGCAACGTGGCGTCGAGCACGGTGAGCGCCGCGTTCAACTGCCACTGGCGCGCCAGCTGCAGGTTCGCGCCCAGCTCCACGCCCTGGCGCCGCGTGCGCCCGGCGTTGCGGTAGGTGGCGCGCCCGCCGGTGTTGTCGGCGGCGACGATCTCGTTGTCCGTATCGGTATGGAACAGCGCCGCCGACCACTGGCCGCGCAGCAGCTCGCCCGCCAGGCGCTGGCGCAGGCCCAGCTCCAGGCTGGTGGAGGTGGCTGCCTGCAGGCCGAAGTTCAGGCCCGGCAGGCCGCCGGGGCGGTAGGACAGCTCGTTGAACGTGGGCGTTTCCATGCCGCCGCCAGCCGAGGCATAGACGTGGGTGCGTTCGTCCAGCGCGCGCTGCACCGACAGCATGGGCAGCCAGCGGCGAAAGCGCGTGTCGCCGCTGTCGTTGCCGTTGGTGGGGGTGACGTAGCGGTCGTCGGAGTCCACCTTCACGTTGCTCCAGCGCAGCCCGGCGTCGAGCTTCCACTGCGGCGCGAAGGCCCAGCTCGCCTGCAGGTAGGGGTCGGCGTTGCCGAGGGTGTTGCGTTCGTCGCGGCGCAGCGCGCCTTTCACGCCGAGCTGGCTGCCCAGGAAGTTGTTGTAGCCCTGGCGGTCTTCCTTGACCACGTTGGCGGACAGGCCCAGCACCAGGCTCAGGGGGCGGCCGCCTGCCTGGGTGTCGTGGGCCCAGCGCAGATCCATGCCGCCGTAGTCGCGCGCCATGTCGATCACGCCGCCGGCGCTGGTGGGCGGGGTTTGCGACGCCACCGGGGTGGACTGGTACTGGGTGATGCGGCGCTGCCCGGCATAGACCATGAGGCGCAGCGCATTGCTGCCGTCCACGCGCACGTCGTAGCCCAGCCCGGCCTGGGCCTGGCGCATGCTCTTGCGCATGTTGAAGTCCAGCGGCCCCTTGGCGACGAAGCGCGGGTTGGCGGCCCACTCGGCGGGTGTGGCGCCGCCGGGGTCCTGCGCGGTGACTTCCACGTGGTTGGCCACCAGCATCAGGTGGCTGTCCGGGCCGGGGTCGGTGTCCAGGCGGGCGTTGAACAGGTTCTTGTCGGCGGCGCTTTGCGGGCGGTAGCCATCGGTCAGGAAGCGGCTGGCGCTGAGCACGTAGCCCACGCCCTGGCGCTCGCCCTGCGCCTTGAGGCCCAGGCGCTTCTGCCCGTTGCTGCCCATGGCGAAGCTGCCGTCGATGCGCGGGCTGCCCTCGCCGCGCGCGGTGTAGGCGTTGATGACGCCGCCCGAGGCGTTGCCGTACAGCGTGGAGTAGGGCCCGCGCAGCACCTCGATGCGCTCGACCGATTGCAGGTCGATGTTGTTCGCCTGGCCCTGGCCGTCGGGCATGGTGGAGGGGATGCCGTCCACCAGGATCTGCACGCCGCGCACGCCGAACATGGAGCGCGCGCCGTGGCCGCGAATCGACAACTGCAGGTCCTGCGCGTAGTTCTGGCGGTTCTGCAGCAGCAGCCCGGGCGTGGCGGACAGCGCTTCCGAGAGGTTGACCTGCCACTGGCGGTCGCGCAGCCGGTCGCCATCGACCAGGGTGACCGAGGCCGGGGCGTAGTCCAGCGGCGATTGCACCAGGGTGCTGCGCACGGTGACATCGGGCAGGGCCGGAGCCTGCACCTGCACCTGTGCCTGCGCCGCCTGGGCCAGGGCCAGCAGGCCGCCGCAGGCTGCGAACGACATCAGGGGGACGGCATGCATGGAGGCTCCTTGCACGAGAAAAAGGAAGTGGGCATAGGGGAAGGCAGGGCGCGGCCAGGCCGCGCCCTGTGCAGGCATCCGGCCCGGCTGCGCGGGCCGGGCGGGGGCTTAGAAGAAGCCCAGCGCCTTGGGGCTGTAGCTCACCAGCAGGTTCTTGGTCTGCTGGTAGTTGGACAGCGCCGACTTGTGGTTCTCGCGCCCGATGCCCGACTTCTTGTAGCCGCCGAAGGCCGCGTGCGCGGGGTACAGGTGGTAGCAGTTGGTCCACACGCGCCCGGCCTTGACGGCACGGCCCATCTGGTAGGCCGTGGTGCCGTTGCGGCTCCACACGCCGGCGCCCAGGCCGTACTCGCTGTCGTTGGCGATGCGGATGGCGTCCTCCATCGTCTTGAAGGTGGTGACCGAGGCCACGGGGCCGAAGATTTCTTCCTGGAACACGCGCATGTCGTTCTGGCCGAACAGCAGCGTGGGCTTGATGAAGAAGCCGTCGTCGATGTCCCCGCCCTGGCGGTTGCGCTCGCCGCCCGTGAGGCACTGCGCGCCCTCCTGGCGGCCCACGTCGATGTAGCCCAGGATGCGTTCGAGCTGCGCCTGCGAGACCTGCGCGCCGACCATGGTGGTCTTGTCCAGCGGGTGGCCCTGCTTCATCGACTGCACGCGCTTGACGGCGCGCTCGATGAAGCGGTCATAGATGGACTCCTGGATCAGGATGCGCGACGGGCAGGTGCAGACCTCGCCCTGGTTCAGCGCGAACATCGAGAAGCCCTCCATCACCTTGTCGAGGAACTCGTCGTCCTGCTCCATCACGTCGGCGAAGAAGATGTTGGGGCTCTTGCCGCCCAGCTCCACCGTGGAGGGAATCAGGTTGTCGGCGGCGGCGTGCAGGATGCGCTGGCCCACAGCCGTGGATCCGGTGAAGGCGATCTTCGTGATGCGCTTGCTGGTCGCCAGCGCCTCGCCCGCTTCCTTGCCGAAGCCGTTGACCACGTTGACCACGCCGGGCGGCAGCAGGTCGGCGATCAGCTCCATCAGCACCATGATCGAGGCGGGCGTCTGCTCGGCGGGCTTCATCACCACGCAGCAGCCGGCGGCCAGCGCGGGCGGCAGCTTCCACGAAGCCATGAGCAGCGGGAAGTTCCACGGAATGATCTGCCCGACCACGCCGATGGGCTCATGGAAGTGGTAGGCCACGGTGCTGGCGTCGATCTCGGAGATGCCGCCTTCCTGCGCGCGGATGCAGCCCGCGAAGTAGCGGAAGTGGTCGATGGCCAGCGGAATGTCGGCCGCCATGGTCTCGCGCAGCGGCTTGCCGTTGTCGATGGTCTCGGCAATCGCCAGCAGCTCCAGGTTCTGCTCCATGCGGTCGGCGATCTTCAGCAGGATGTTGGCGCGCTCCGTCACCGAGGTGTGGGCCCACTTGTCCTGCGCGGCATGGGCGGCGTCCAGGGCCAGGTTCACGTCGTTGGCGTCGGACTGGGCCACCTTGCAGAACGCCTTGCCGGTAATGGGCGAGACGTTGTCGAAATAGCGCCCCGCCAGCGGCGCGACCCACTTGCCGCCGATGAAGTTGTCGTACTGCTGCTTGTAGGGGTAGGCGATGTCGAGGTTGAAGCGCTTGAGTTCAAACATGTCCATGGAAGTCTCCTTGAGGATGGTGCCGGGGCCGGTGGGGCTGGCTGGGCAAGGAGTAATCAAGCTTCGTGCCAGCCCTGGCGCACAGGGGGCAGGCGCCGAAAAAGGGCGCGGCACGGGGTGCGGTGTTGCAGGCCATGGCGCCGGGTGTTCCAGATTGGGCCAGTGGTGTGCAGGCTTGTGACACTGCGGCCGCTGGGGGTATGGTTGCTCTTCTTTTGAGAGCTGCTTGCGCTTTGTGGGCGGGCGCTGGAGGCTGTTTTTCCTCCTATTTTCGTGCCCGCATGCGTCTCACGCGCACCCCTGCATCGCCGCGCCGATCAGCGGCCACAGCGCCTGGTGCGACGGGCGGAACCAGTGGATGTGCCCGATGGCGCGCAGCCCGTGGTCGGCGGGGCGCACGGCCAGGCTGCTGCGCGGGGCGGCGGGCCAGGTGCGCAGCAGGTCCTGCACCGTGGCCGGGGTGACGAGGTCGTCGTCGGTGGCGTAGAGCACGGTGACGGGGGTGCGCACCTGGGCGTGAAAGTCCTGCGCCGGCTGGCCGCGCACGGCGTTGGTGGCGTAGCCGCCCGCGGCGCACCACTGGCCCCACTGGCGCGCCACGGCGGCGGGCAGGTTCTCGCCCAGGCCGATGCGCGAGGTGGGCGCGTAGCCCAGCCAGCGCGAGGCCAGCGGCATCAGCACGCGCAGGCCCAGCCGGGCCTTGAGCGCGAAGGCCAGGCGCATGCCGCCGAACCAGCCGCTGGAGGCCGCCACGCCCACCAGGCGCGCCACCTGCGCGTGGTTGGGCAGCAGGCCCAGCATCTGCCCGCCCGCGCTGTGGCCCACCAGGATGGCCTGCGCGGCCTGGCAGCGCGCCAGCAGCCACTGCAGCGCCGCCACCTGGTCGCGCTGGCCCCAGTCCACGAGCCGGGCGTCGCACCGCGCCAGCGGCCCGTGCAGCGACTGGCCGATGCCCCGGTAGTCGAACACCAGCACGTCGTAGCCCTCGCGCGCCAGCCAGTCGGCGAAGTGCCAGTAGAACTGCTGGCGCACACCCGTGGCCGGGGACAGGAGCACCGGCAGCGGCCGCGCGGCTGCGCCCGGGGCCGCGTGGAAGAAGTGGCCGCGCAGGCGCACGCCGTCGGCGCAGGGAATGTCCACCGGCTCGGGCGCGGGCTGGGCGGCGGCGCGGGCCGTGGTGGCGGGGATGTCAGTCATGGGGGTCTCCGAGGGTTTGCACATGCTCCAGCCAGCGCGCCACGGTGTGCAGCTCGGCGTCGGTGAAGCCTGCGGTCAGGCGTTGGTTGATGCATTGCGTGGCGGTGCGCAGGCCGGGCAGTTGCGCCTGGCCGGCGGGCAGCAGCCACAGCTGCAGCGTGCGGGCGTCGTGCGGGCTGGGGCGGCGCGCCACCCAGCCCAGCGCCTCCATGCGCTGCGCCAGGCCCGAGGCGGCCGAGGGCGCCAGGTCCAGCGCCTCGGCCAGTTGGCCCATGGCCACGCCGTCGCTGCGCGCGAGCACGAACAGCACGCCGGCCTGCGCCGGGGTGGGCGGGCGCGCGCCCGACAGCGCGGCGCGCTCCTGCTGCGCGGCGATCCATTGCTGCAGGCGGCGCTGGGCGCTGCCCAGCAGGTACACGAGACGGGGCGGGTGGGCCATGGCACGGGTTATTTATTTCGCGTGCGAAATAATAAGGCCGGGCACCACGGTGGATGTCCCGGCTGGGACAGGTGCTATTGAAAGAGAAGCTGTCAGCGCTTTCTAGACAAGCGCTGGAGCCTGATTTGGTTAGGAGCCTGTCAGGCATGGCCCTGCGCCGCCGCCTGGAGCTGCCAGGCAAGGCGCGCGCGGCCGTGTGGCGGGCCGCACAACGAACTGAACTACGTCAAGACCCATAACCACCAGATTTCGCAGCGGGTGTTCAACCACATCTCACCCGTTCCGGCGTTGAAAGACTGGCAGGCGAAACTTCGGCAGTGACGCGGGGGACTGACGACCAAACTGGCCATCCTCGCTCAGCGCAGAAATCGCCCGTTCACGACGAGTGCGGCCGTCTTGATCGTGAGGTAGCCGATGAAGGCGTTGGCGCACACGAAAATGGGGAGAGCCAGGACACGCGCTGAGTCGACCCCGTTGATGGCGAGCTTCAGTGCACAGATCGTGGTGGCCGCGATACCAAAGGTATACGACCAGTAGGACATCGCGAACGGCTGCTCGCCCAGCCAGACCCGCATCCGCAGACCCAGCAACAGCTGGAACAGCCCGTAGCCCCATAGCATCAACAGCCAGGGTTCGTGGGAGCCCGGCAACAGCATCAGGCAGGCCATACCGCACACCACGGGCGGAGCGAACTGAATGCCAACCAGCGGACGCTGCGGCGCAGGCAGGGGTTCGGGGCCGAGCATGCGATGGATCATGAGCGATTCGAGCGCAAGCCACGAGAACACTCCCGTCCCGAGGAAGAGCCATCCCCACGACGCCAGCCCGAGTGCGCCCAGCAGGGCAGCACTGGTGAAATTGCCCGCCACCGTCGGCAGATACGCTGTGGGTACCGTGTCTTGGTGGCTGCGCCCGCCGCGCCACACCGTGCCCGTATGCCACAGCGAAAAAAACAGGTGCCCCGCCAGGGCAACGGCGGCCAGGCACTCGGCGGCGGTGCGCGAATACGGCAACACCGCCATGGCGATGAGCATGGTGGCGATGGCCATGAGGGCGGGCGTGCTGCCTTGCACTGGATGCCCGGCTTCGGCTCGCACGGCCTGGGGATGCCGCAATGCCTGGCTCAGATAGGTCATCAGCAGAGCTGCCCAGATCAGCGTGGCCAATAGCAGTACGCCTTCGCCGATTTGTTCCGGCACCTTCCATAGAACGGCTGCGGCTCGCCACGCCTGCCCCATGCCCGCAAGTCCAAGGATCATGCCGAAATAAGATGCGGGAAGACGCGCTGCTGGCATGGATTGACCGATCCGGCGATTGTGGATTTGACCGACGTTTCTCACGAGATGGCACGTGTGAAATTCAGGAGCAGCCAAAATTATCCCTATATATTGATTCGGCCCCATGAAGTTTTAAGCGGCATACCGAACACGGCGATCTTGGAAGTGGCTCGTGACGCGCCGCGGGGCGCCATGAGCGTCGACATGTGTTCGTTGGCAGCTTCACGCAAACGGGCCTTGGTTCTGATCGGAACGCGCTTGCCCATCTCGCGCTTGATTTCCGCATTGGGCTTCTCCTCGGGATTCTGTCGCTGGGCAGGTAAAACAACTCGACTGCTTCATGGCGCTGAGCCCCCACGTCCGCCGGGCCTAATGGCGGCTCAGCCTCCCTGCTCGAATAGGTCAAGGGTGCGCCGCACGGTGGGGAAGCTCAGCCCCGCCATCGCCACGATCTGCATCACCTGGAATCCTGCGCGTCCGCCAGCCCGGCGCGCAGCGCGGTCTTGAGCACCTTGCCGTAGCTGTTCTTGGGCAGCGCCGCCACCCAGTGGTAGTGGCGCGGGCGCTTGAAGCGGGCCATCTGCGCCAGGCACCAGGCGTCGAGGGCGGCGCTGTCGGGCGCCGCGCCTGCGCGGGCGACGACGAAGGCCACGGGCACCTCGCCCCATTCGGCGTCGGGCTGGCCGATCACGGCCACCTCGGAGACGGCGGGGTGCGCCAGCAGCACCTCCTCCACCTCGCGCGGGTAGATGTTGGAGCCGCCGGAGATGACCAGGTCCTTGGAGCGGTCCTTGAGCGTGAGGAAACCGTCCGCGTCCAGGCAGCCCGTGTCGCCGGTGTGCAGCCAGCCGCCCTGCAGCGCCTGCGCGCTGGCCTCGGGGTTGTTCCAGTAGCCGGGCATCACGGTCTCGCCGCGCACCGCCACCTCTCCGACCTCGCCCACGGGCAGCGGCGCGCCGGCGGCGTCCACCACGCGCACCTCCACCAGCGACTGGGCCACGCCCACCGAGGCGATGCGCTGCAGCCAGCGCGGGTGCGCCTGGTCCACCAAGTGCGTGCGCGCCAGGGCGGTGATGGTCATGGGGCTCTCGCCCTGGCCGTAGATCTGCACCAGGCAGGGCCCGAGCGTGGCCAGGGCGCGCTGCAGGTCGTCCACATACATCGGACCGCCGCCGTAGACGATGGTCTTGAAGCCGGAGGCATCGGCCATGCCGTCCCCGGCCTCCACATGGTCCACCAGGCGCTTGACCATGGTGGGGGCGGCGAACAGCACCAGCCGCCCCACGTGCCGGGCCAGGTCCAGCAGCTCGGCGGGCTCGAACCCGCCCGAGGCCGGCACCACGTGCCGCGCGCCGCGCAGGACGTGGGCGAAGTTGTACAGCCCGGCGCCGTGCGACATGGGCGCGGCGTAGACCATGGCGTCGCGCGCATCCACGTCGTCCACATCGGTGAAGTAGCAGGCCGTCATGGCCAGCAGGTTGCGGTGGGTCTGCATCACGCCCTTGGGCCGGCCCGTGGTGCCCGAGGTGTAGAACAGCGAGGCCAGGTCGTCCGGCACGCGCTCCTGCACCGGCAGGGGGGCCTGGCGCAGGGCCTGCTCGTAGGCGGGCGCGCCCAGCACCAGTACCTGCGTGCCGGGCGGCGCCACCGGCGTGGCGGCGGGCGCGAGTTCGGGCGAGACCAGCAGCAGCGCCGCGCCGCTGTCGCGCAGCACGTACTCCAGCTCGCGCGCGTGCAGCTTGTAGTTCACGGGCACGGTGACGGCACCGGCCCAGTACACGGCGTGCAGGGCCTCCAGGTACTCGCGCACGTTGGCAGCGTAGAGCGCCACGCGGTCGCCGGGGCCGATGCCCTGCTGGCGCAGGTGCCCGGCCAGCGCGGCGGCGCGCGCGCCGAGCTGCGCGTACGTCAGCCAGGGCTGCGCGCCCACCAGCAGCGCCGGTCGGTCGGGGTACAGGGTGGCGCTGCGCTGCAGCAGGCGGGCGATGTTCATGGGGCGGACTCCTGTTCGGTGGCGTGCGCGTCCTGCAGGCATTGCACGAAGGCCTGTGCCGCGCGGCTCGGCGCGGGCGAGCGCCGCACCAGGCTGACGAAGCGGCAGTGGTAGTGCAGCCGCTGCGGGTGCACGGCCTGCATGCGGCCCTGGCGCTCGAAGGCCTCGGCGTAGTGGTCGGGCAGAAAGCCCAGGAAGCGCCCCGACAGCACCAGCGTGGCGATGGATTCCTGGTCGAAGCCGGTGGCGCTGCGCGTGAGCTGCGCCTGGTGGCTCAGTTCCATGTTGGGCGAGTGGTAGCCCAGGCCCGCGAACGGGTAGGCGCGCAGCGCATCCCAGTCGAGCGCGGCGTGCTGTGCTCCGAACAGCGGGTGGCCCGCGCCGCAGTACAGCAGCATGGTCTCGCCGAACAGGTCGGCGTAGACCAGGCTCTGCGAGCTGCGGTGCGCCGGGATGATGCCCACCTGGTAGCTGCCGTCGATCACGCCGCGCTCGATGGCGTTGATCGAGCCCACGTGCAACTGCAGCTGCACATGCGGCGCCTGGGCCGCGAAGGCGGCGATGGCGTCGCCGATGCGCGCGGCCGGGTTGCTGGCCGTCTTGTCGAACACCGCCACGGCGAGCTGCCCGCCCATGCGCGCGTGGATGTCGTCGATGCTGCCGAGAAAGCCGCGCACCGAGGCCAGCAGGCGCAGCGTCTCCTCGTACACGCGCTGCCCCTCGGGCGTGAGCGCGAAGCCCGCGCGGCCGCGGCGGCACAGCGTCATGCCCAGGCGTGTTTCCAGGTCCTTCACGTGGCGGCTCACGGTGCTGGTGCCGATGTTCAGCTCCAGCTCGGCCGCCGCCATGCCGCCGCACTCGACCACGGCCTTGAAGACCTGCAGCAGGCGCAGGTCCATGTCGGAGAGCTGGCCGAGCACGGCGCGCTGGCGCGGGGCGGGGGAGGGTGCCATGGGAAACGGTCAGCGGCTGGATTCGGAATCGTCCATCGGGCGCAGCCCGCTGGAGACCAACTCCAGCAGCAGCCGGTGATCGGCGCGGCGCACGCAGTCGATGGATGCGCGGATGTAGCTGTTGCCGACTTCAGGGTCGTCGCGCAGGGCGGTGCCGTAGTCGATGGGGCCATAGCCGTTGGCCATGGCAATCAGGTCGAAGAACAGGCGGGTGATGCGGCCGTTGAGTTCGTAGAACGGATGCAGCGCGATCAGTTCGCTTTGGTAGTGCGCCAGGCGCTGGGCGAAGCGTTCGCGGGGCCACTGGCCTGCTCCCTGCAGGAACGACTCAGCCTCCAGGGCGGCGAAGATGCGCCGGGATTCAACCTCCAGGTAGGCAGCGCGGCAGAACAGCGAACCGCCCTTGAGCATGTCTTCGGCACGGTAGCGGCCCGCCCATGTGTACAGCGACTCATAGGTACGCCGGTGCAGGGACCGGAAATACGCCTCGTCGAACCGTGTGCCAGGCGTCAGTTCCGTGACGAAGGTGGCATAGGCCTGCTCCAGCAGCCGGGCTTCGATCTCGTGCAGCAGTACGGCATCCTCGATGCCGAGCCGGTTGACGGGCAGCTCCGTGCCCGGCAGGTAGATGTCACTTTGCCGGTACTGATACTTGGACACGCCGTTGCTCCATCAGCGCCTGGGCCTGCACCTGGATGTGCGGCGGGGGCGCACAGCGGTAGCCCTCGATGCGCATGGAGATTCGCACTGTCTGGGCGAGTTGCTGCTGTAGCCGGGGAGTGAGTTGCATGGTGAGGTGCTGGCAAGTGTCGCTTGCACGAACCGGCAGGCAAGCCTGGATGTCCGTTGCGCCGGAAGATTATCGCCGGACGCGGCGAATGCAGGGCATGGGCTGCCACAACCGCCCGCGCACTGTTCCGGCATGGACGCGCCGCTGTTGCAGGACGGCGCACTGGCGCACCCGCCGCCACGCGGGCCGCCTCTGTGCGCAGGCGTGGCGGCGCGCTGGCACGCGAGTTGCGGTGGCCCTGGCGTGCCCGGGGTGCTTCACCCCGCCCATGGTTTCACGCGAAAGGTTGTCTTCGTATGGTCAGTTCCCTTCCTCCTTCTTCCGCGCCGTGCTGGCAAAGCCTGGCCACCGGCGGGATGCAGCGTTTGCAGACCCCGCTGCTGGCGGCGCAGCTGCTGGCCAAGCGGGTCGAGCGCTCCACCGACCCGATCCCGGCGAAGGCGGCGGAAATCCGCGCCTTCTTCGTCAAGTACGAGCGCCTGCTGGCGGACGAGATCGCCCAGCTGGCCCGCCTTTGATCCAGGAGAACACCATGATGAACCAATTGATGCGCGTGCAGGACGCCGCCCAGTGGATCCGCGAGGGCCGCCCCCTGGCGATCGCCGGGGCCGAGGCGGTGCTGCGCCAGTTGCCCGCCGGCCCCTGGATCGGCGGCACCATTCCCTACCTCTCGGCCCAGGGCCGGGCCACGATCGTGACCGAGGGCAGCGTCTTCGTCACCGACCTGTCGCAGGCGGGCGAGGTCACGCTGGCCTGCTATGGCGCCGATGCGCTGGCGGGTATCACCGCCGCCACGGCGGACAACGGCTTCGCGCTCGCCATCCTGCCCGCCGGCAGCAACGCCCACGCGCGCTTCGCCCGCGAGGCCGACGGCTACCCCGACGCGTTCTCCAAGCCCATCGTCGGCTGGGTGGCGGGCGTGCACCTGGGCGAGCTGGGGCGCGCCACGCCCAAGGTGTTCGACGGGCGCAGCGGCCAGGCCTACGAGGACGCCGCCGTGGTGGCCCACGTGCGCGTGCCCGACGACCAGCTGGTCACCGTGGAGATCGTCAACATCTTCGAACCTGACGCGGGCGAGGTGCTGCGCTTCGACACCCTGGGCTTCGAGGTGGGGGACTGCAGTGTGGACGGGCGCAGCGTCAACCTGGCGCAGTACCTGCAGGAGCGCGGCGCGGCCGACGGCAAGCTGCCGCTGGTGGGGGATTTCGCGGGCGCGCACGTCAACGTGTCGTTCCAGCACATCGACGTGGCGGCGGGCAAGGTCACGCTGTACGCGCCCGTGTTCCCGGGGGTGGACTACCGCCTGGCGCGCCCGGTGGCGCACTACGCCCAGGCGTTCCGCGAGCGGCTCGCCGGATTCGACGCCACGGGCGTGGTGTTCTCCTGCAACTGCATCCTGAACTTCGTCTTCGGCGAACTGGAGAACCAGGCCCTGGGCGGGGGGGTGGAGGGGCCGTTCACCTTCGGCGAGATCGGCTACCAGCTCCTCAACCAGACCATGGTGGTGGTGCGGCTGCAGTGAGGGGCCGCAGCCTTGGAGTGGCGCGAGGGCCTGCCGGCGCCGGACCAGGTTGCCGCGCTGCTTTTTTGGAGCAATCCCGTCAGAAGCTCGCGTTCAGCGCCAGCAGCGCGCTGCGCGGCCGCCCGTAAACCTCGGTGGAGCCCCACGAGTCTCCATAGCCGATGCTCGCGTAGTAGACCTTGTCGAAGACATTGTTGATGTCGAGCTTGATGCTGACGTTCTTCGTCAGGCGGTAGCTGGCCGACAGATCGACGATGGCGCGCGCGCCCTGCTGGTTGCGCGTCACGTTGCCATAGGTGTTCTTCACGTCCCAGTACATCTTGCTCTGCCAGTTGATGCGCCCGCCCAGGGTCAGCCGGTTCAGCGCGCCGGGCAGGGTGTATTGCGTGCTCAGTTTGAAGAGCGTGGTGGGCGACGTGGTGTCGAGCCGCTGGCCGATGTTGGCCGGATCGGCATCCTTGCGGAAGCGTGTTTCCGACCAGGTCAGGCCGGCCCCGACCTGCCAGTGGGGCGCCAGAGCGCCTTGCAGTTCGATGTCCACCCCTTCGGTGCGGACCAGGCCAGCGGCGGCATAGCAGGGCTGGGGCGCAATGGTGCAGGCACTCTGGTCGCTCAGGTAGGCCGGCCGGTTGCCTTCGTCGCTGCGGAACAGTGCGGCGCTGCCGTTCAGCGCGCCGCCCAGGTATTCGCCCTTCACCCCGATCTCATAGGTTTTGCCGCTTCGGGGCGGAAGAACGCTGCCGCTCTGGTCGCGCAAATTCTGCGGCATGAAGATGTCGCTGTAGCTCACGTAGGCTGAATGCGGGTCTGCAAACTTCCACGTCAGCCCGGCGTACTTCGTCAAGTGCGCGTTCAGCTTGAAGGGATCTCCGCCCCAGGGGTCTTCCTTGTCGTACCAGTCCAGCCGTGCCCCCAGAAGCAGATCCAGCGTGCCGGTCATGCTGAACTTGCCTGCGGAGTACAGGCTGTCCTGCTTGTCGCGGGCCGTGGGGTAGTGGGTCAGCCAGGGGCTCGCGGGGCTGGTGTCGGGCCGGGGCGCCACATGGTTCCAGGTTGCCAGATTGACGCCGCTGGTGATCGGGTCGTCCCAGCCCGCGAACCACTCATCGGAACTCCTGCTCTGGCGGTTGACCGTGGCACCGAGCAGCAGATCATGCTGGCGCCCGAACCACGACACCGGGCCAGACAGCTTGAGGTCGAGCGCAGTCTGCCTGCGCGGCGTCTGGGCGGCGTACCACACGTGCCCGTAGCCGCCGGCGCCGGGCGTGTTGACCAGCCAGGTGGCGAGCATGTCGTAGCTGCGCCGCACGTGGGCGCCGTTGGCGTTCAGCTTCCAGCCTGCGCCGAAATCGTGTGCCAGGCTGACATAGAGCGTGTCGGCCTTGTTCTTGTCGTATTCCCAGTCCGCGCCGCCGAAGGTCGAGCGCGGCAGGCCGAGGTGGTGTCCTTCGTAGCTCGCCGGCAGCCCGCCCCAGCTCCGGTTCCTGTTGGAATACACCTGGGAATAGCCGATGTTGAGGGTGGTGCGCTCTGCCAGATCGACATCGACCGTGGCATAGCCCAGGTGCTTGTCGTTGAAGGCGAGGTCGTAGTAGTCGCCCGCTTTCTGGACATAAGCGACCACGCGGCCGCGTATGCGTCCGTCTTCCGTCAGGGGGCCGCTCACGTCGGCCATCAGCCGGTAGTCGTCCCAACTGCCGGCACTGGTGGAGCCCTTGGCCTGCCAGGTGCTGGTGGGCCGCTTGCGGACCATGTTGACGGCGGCCGACGGATCGCCCCCGCCCGACACCAGGCCCGTGGCACCCCGCACCACCTCCACCCGGTCCTGCATGGCCAGGTTGCCGAGCGTGTCTTCGTCCCCGACGTATTCGCTCTTGATGCCGTCTTGCATGATGCCGCCGACGTTATAGCCGCGCGATATGAGGGAGGGGCGGGCGTCGTTGGTACTCAGTTGCAGCCCCGGCGTCGCCTTGGCGATATCGAGCATATCCACCAGGTTATCGGCCTCGATGCGGGCGCTGCTCAGCACCGTCACCGACTGCGGCGTCTCGCGCATGGTCAGTGGCAGGTGGGTGGCGCTGGACATCGTGCGGGTGGTGAAGGAGCCGCTGCCTTCGGTGGTGCCGCTACGCTCGGCCTCGGCCGTGATCTGCACCTCGGGCAGCGTGGCGGCGGAAGCCGCGCGCTCCACCAACAGCGTCGTGCCCTCGATGCGTGCCGCGAGGCCGCTGCCCTGCAGCAGCCGCCGCGCCGCATCCTGCGCCGCCATGCTGCCGCGCACCGCGCCCGCCGGGCGGCCCTGCACCAGCGCGGGCGGCGCCAGCAGCTGCAGCCCGGCCTGGCGCGCGAGCTGGGCCAGCGCTGCGTCGAGCGGCTGGGCCGGGATGTCAAAGTCCGCCGCCGTGGCGGCGGCGCCCGCCAGCGCCAGGACGGCGGCGGCGATGAGGTGTTTGCGGTGAAGAGAGGTCATGTCGTCGGTTCCCTTGGAATGGCTTCAAAGGGTTGATACGAACGAGCGGGCCGTTTCCCTCACCTTTTTTTGATTATCGAAATTGATAGCTGCCAGCGCTTGCTGCATAAGCGCTGGAGCCGTTTTTACACCGAACCCTGCCGCGCGATGACGATGGCGCGCTGCGCGCCCTGGCCCTCCTCGCGCACCGTGACCGGCAGGGTGTGCGGCAGCAGGCGCAGCCAGGCGTGCGCCTCGGCGATGCGCACGCGGCCGAAGACGGGCAGCGCCTGCGCGTCGGGCGCCACGCGCAGGGGGCGCGGGCTGTAGCGTGCGATGCGCTGCACGGCCTCGCCCAGCGGCTCGTGGCGGAAGTCCAGCCAGCCGTCGCGCCAGGGGGCCACGTCGCCGGGTTCGTGCGCGCGCCGGGGCGGGCTGCCGGGTGGCCAGTGCAGCGCCTCGCGGGCGGTCAGGTCGTGGGCGATGCCTGCGCCCGCCAGGTCCTGCACGCGCACATGGCCTTCCTCCACGGCCACGCGCAGCGCGCCATCGGCGGCGAGGGCGACCTCGAAGCGCGTGCCCAGCACGGTGATGCGCGCGTGCGCGGCATCGACGACGAAGGGCCGGCCTTCGTCGCGCGCCACGCGGAAGAAGGCGGAGCCGGCCAGCAGGCGCACGTGGCGGCGCGCGCCGTAGTAGCGCACCTCGGCGCGCGTCTGGGCGTCGAGGGCGATGGTGCTGCCGTCGGGCAGCGCCTGCGTGCGCTGGCGGCCGGTGGCGGTGGCCAGCACGGTCTGCCAGGTGGCGACATGCTCGCGCCACAGGCGCCAGGCGGCGGTGCCGCCCACACCGAAGCCCGCCACGCCGAGCAGCGCCGAGAGCGCGCGGCGGCGCCCGGTGCGTGCAGGCACCGCGTCGCCGCGCCAGCGGTGCAGTGCGGCTTCCACGGTGTCCATGGCGCGCATGACCTCGCGCTCCACGGTCTTGACGGAGATGCCGTAGCGTGCGGCGATCTCGGCTTGCGGCAGGCCGTCGAGCCGGTCAGCCAGGAAGATGGCGCGGCAGCGCCCGGGCAGCGCGGCGAGCGCGGCATCGACGGCGGCCAGGGCCTCGCGGTGGCTGCAGGCGTCCGCCACGTCGAGCGCCTGGCCCTCGGACGCGCCGGACTCGAAGCGCTCGGCCGTGCGCTGGCGGTGGCGCAGGTGGTCGATGACCAGATGCTCGGCCATGGTGTAGAGGTAAGCGCGCGGCGCGTGTTCGGCCGGCTGGGACGGCTCGGCGGGCGCGGCGTGCTCGGCCAGGCGCAGCCAGGCGTCGTGCACGAGATCCTGTGCCGTCTGGCGGCTGCCGACGCGGCGCGCCACGAACGCGACCAGTGCGTGGTAGTGCTCCGGAAAGGCAGCAAGGGGCAGGGAGGGGCGCATGGGAGGATGGGCAGTCAGTTCGTGCAAACGATAACTATTCTCGATTTTATGGGTATGCACCTGCGCGCCGCCATTACTTGCGTTCCATGGCAAGTGAACGTGGATATTTGATGCTTTTAGGGAATGAAAGGGCTGCCCAGAATGTGCGCTTTCCCCCTCTTCACGCTCCGAGGAAACCGCCATGTCCTTCAACGTCATCGACGACGCCAGCCAGCAAGCCGCCCCGCGCACCGACGCCGCCTGGCTCGACGCGCACTGGATGCCCTTCACCGGCAACCGTAACTTCAAGGCCAAGCCGCGCATGATCGTGGGCGGCCAGGGCGCCTACTACACCGATGCGGACGGCCGCAAGATCTTTGACGGCCTCTCGGGCCTGTGGTGCTCGGGCCTGGGCCATGGCCGCAAGGATGTGGCCGAGGCGATCGGCAAGGCGGCCGCCACGCTGGACTACGCGCCCGCGTTCCAGTTCGGCCACCCGGCGTCGTTCGCGCTGGCCAACAAGATCAAGGAACTGACGCCCGCGGGGCTGGACTACGTGTTCTTCACTGGCTCGGGCTCCGAGGCGGCCGACACCTCGCTCAAGATGGCCCGCGCCTACTGGCGCGCCAAGGGCCAGGCGGGCAAGACGCGCCTGATCGGCCGCGAGAAGGGCTACCACGGCGTGAACTTCGGCGGCATCTCGGTGGGCGGCATGGTGGGCAACCGCAAGACCTTCGGCCAGGCGGTGGAGGCCGACCACATTCCCCACACGCAGCCGCCCGTGGGCTCGTTCTTCAAGGGCATGCCCGACACCGACGGCCGGGCCCTGGCCGACAAGCTGCTGGACGTGATCGCCCTGCACGACGCGAGCAACATCGCCGCCGTGATCGTGGAGCCGTTTTCCGGCTCGGCCGGTGTGGTGATCCCGCCTGCTGGCTACCTGCAGCGCCTGCGCGAGATCTGCACGCAGAACAACATCCTGCTGATCTTCGACGAGGTCATCACCGGCTTCGGCCGCTGCGGCGGCTGGACGGGCGCCGAGGTGTTCGGCGTGACGCCCGACATCCTGAACTTCGCCAAGCAGGTGACCAACGGCGCCCAGCCGCTGGGCGGCTGCGTGGCGAGCAAGGAGATCTACGACACCTTCATGGCGCAGGGCGGCCCCGAGTACATGCTCGAATTCCCCCACGGCTACACCTACTCGGCCCACCCCGTGGCCTGCGCGGCGGGCAACGTGGTGCTGGACATCCTGCAAAAGGAAGACATGCCCGCGCGCGTGAAAGCGCTGTCGCCCTACTTCGAGAACGCCGTCCACGGCCTCAAGGGCGCGAAGCACGTGGCCGACATCCGCAACTACGGCCTGGCCGCGGGCTTCACCATCGCGGCGCTGCCCGGCGAACCCGCCAGGCGGCCGTACGAGGTCGCGATGAAGTGCTGGGACAAGGGCTTCTACGTGCGCTACGGTGGCGACACCATCCAGCTCGCGCCGCCCTTCATCAGCACCGAGGCCGAGATCGACCGCCTGGTGAGCGCGCTGGGCGATGCACTGGCCGAGACGGCCTGATCACTCCATTTTTCATAGCTGCCAGCGCTTGACCAGCAAGCGCTGGAGGCACTTTTGACCATTATTATTTCCATGCAACACGGCAAATCCCCAGGCCAGGCCGGCCAGACCGTCGGCCACCTGATCGACGGCCAGATCGTCAACGACACCGAACGCACGCAGCCCGTGTTCAACCCCGCCACGGGCCAGTCGGGCCTGAACGTGGCGCTGGCGAGCCAGGCCACGGTGGAGGCCGCCATCGCCTCCGCCGAGCGCGCCTTCCCCGCCTGGCGCAACACGCCGCCGCTCAAGCGGGCGCGCGTGATGAGCAAGCTGAAAGTCCTGCTCGAAGAAAACGCCGACAAGATCGCCGCCCTGATCACCGCCGAGCACGGCAAGGTACTCTCAGACGCGCATGGCGAACTGCAGCGCGGCATCGAGAACGTGGAATACGCCAGCTACGCGCCCGAGCTGCTCAAGGGCGAGCACAGCCGCAACGTGGGCCCCAACATCGACAGCTGGAGCGAGTTCCAGGCGCTGGGCGTCACGGCCGGCATCACGCCGTTCAACTTTCCGGCCATGGTGCCGCTGTGGATGTGGCCCATGGCGATCGCCTGCGGCAACACCTTCGTTTTGAAGCCCAGCGAGCGCGACCCTTCGTCGGCCCTGTTCATCGCCCAGCTGGCGCTGGAGGCGGGCCTGCCGCCCGGCGTGCTGAACGTGGTCAACGGCGACAAGACGGCGGTGGACACGCTGCTGCGCGACCCGCGCGTCAAGGCCGTGAGCTTTGTCGGCTCCACGCCCATCGCCGAATACATCTATTCGGAAGGCTGCAAGCACGGCAAGCGCGTGCAGGCCCTGGGCGGCGCCAAGAACCACGCCATCGTGATGCCCGACGCCGACATCGCCAACGCCGTGAGCGCGCTGATGGGCGCGGCGTACGGCAGCTGCGGCGAGCGCTGCATGGCCATCCCGCTGGTGGTGGCCGTGGGCGACGAGGCCGGCGACGCCGTGGTGGCGGGCCTCACGGCCGAGATCGCCAAGATGAAGGTCGGCCCTGGCACCGACAACGGCAACGACATGGGGCCGCTGGTGACCAAGCCACACTTCGAGAAGGTGAAAGCCTACGTGGACAGCGGCGTGGCCGAGGGCGCCAAGCTCGTGGTCGATGGCCGGGGCGTGAAGGTGCCGGGCCACGAAGACGGCTACTTTCTGGGCGCCTGCCTGTTCGACGGCGTCAAGCCCGGCATGAAGATTTATCAAGAGGAAATCTTCGGCCCCGTGCTCGGCGTGGTGCGCGTGAAGACGCTGCAGGAAGCCATGAAGCTCATCGACGACCACGAGTACGGCAACGGCACCTGCATCTTCACCCGCGACGGCGAAGCCGCGCGCTACTTCACCGACCATATCCAGGTCGGCATGGTGGGCGTAAACGTGCCGCTGCCCGTGCCCGTGGCCTACCACTCGTTCGGCGGCTGGAAGCGCAGCCTGTTCGGCGACCTGCACGCCTATGGGCCGGACGCCGTGCGCTTCTACACCAAGCGCAAGACCATCACGCAGCGCTGGCCGTCGGCAGGGGTGCGCGAGGGGGCGGTGTTCAGTTTTCCGAGCAGCCGCTGAACATCATCCCGTCCTCGGCCCTGCTCCGCCGCATGCCGCCCCGGCTGCCTGCCGGGCGCGGCATTTTTCGTGGGGGCGGGGCCTGCCGCATGAGGGAGCGCTAAAAAGACGCCCCGCAGGGCGCCAGTTCTGCCGCAAGCGTGCGATGCGCCCTGCTACAGTCGTTCGCAGAAACCAGTCTGCCGATGAAATTGACCCCTGAGTCCTCCAGCCGGGATGGCGTGCATTGGACGGTGCGCATGAACCGGCGCAACCGCAGCGCGTTCTACGTGCTGCTCTTCGTGGCCATGGGTTCGCACCTGCTGGCCCTGGGCGCGCCGGCCTGGGGCTGGGCAGCCCTGGTGCTGAACTATCTGGCCTATCCCCAACTGGTCTATTGGCGCGCGCGCCGCGCGCACGACCAGCGGCGCGCCGAAATACACAACATGGATGCCGATATCGTCCTGGCCGGGATCTGGGCGGGCGTGCTCGGCTTTCCCCTGTGGATCACCTTCGTCCTGTGCGCGTCGGGCTGCATCAACATGGTGGTGTTCCATGGCGGGCGCGGCGGGATCCGGCTCCTCGTGAACATGGGGGCCGGAATCGCGCTGGCCGCGCTGGCGGTGCCGCTGGACTGGCGCCCCGAGACCGATTTGCGCACCTCGGTGCTGTGCATGGTGGCGCTGGGGCTGTACCTCTTCGCCTTCGCGCGTGACGGCTATGACCGGGCCATGGCCCAGCACGAGGTGCACGCGCAGCTGCGCGGGCAGTTCGAGGAAATCCGCTCCCTGCAGACGCAGCTGCGCGAGCAGGCGCTGCGCGATCCCTTGACCGGCCTGTTCAACCGGCGCCATCTGGACGCGGTGCTCGCCCCCATGCTGGAGCGCTGCGTCAGCCAGGGCGCGCCGCTGTCGCTGCTGGTGATCGACATCGACCACTTCAAGCGGGTCAACGACGCCCATGGTCACGCCGCGGGCGATGCGGTGCTGCAGGCGCTGGCGCAGTTGCTGCTGCGCCACGTGCGGCCCCAGGACGTGGCGTGCCGTCTCGGCGGCGAGGAGTTCGTGCTGGTGCTCGACAACACCCCGGTGGCCGTGGCGGCGGAGCGCGCGCAGGTGCTGCGCCAGGCGTTCGAGGCACTGCGGGTGCGCGCCGTGGGGGGCGAGCTGGCCGCCACCCTGTCGTGTGGCGTGGCGGCCTGTCCCGACAACGGCCAGGAGCCCCGGGCGCTGCTCGCATGCGCCGACCAGGCGCTCTACGCGGCCAAGAAGCAGGGGCGCAACCGTGTCGTGGTGCCGGCGCCGCAGGTGCCCGCGCCCTGAACCCCTGGGCTGGGCGCATTGGCGCGGGCGGGCATTGAATACCCGCCGATCACAAGTGTTTGACTCGCCAGCGCGGGGGACGGCGGCAGGCCTAAAATCGGCTCCCCCCTTGGAGCCCTACCGGGCTCCTGTACCCTGCCGGCGGCGTCCAGGCCCACATGCTCCGTCCGCCGGCCCTGCCTTCGCTGGAGACGCAAGATGTCCGAGAACACGGCCCCGAACCCCACTGACAAACGAGCCCTGCTGCGCCGTGCCGCGCTCGAGTACCATGAGTTTCCCAAGCCCGGCAAGGTGGCGATCGCCGCCACCAAGCAGATGGTGAACCAGCACGACCTGGCGCTGGCCTACTCGCCCGGCGTGGCCGCGCCCTGCGAGGAGATCGTCAAGGACCCGGCCGCCGCCTTCAAGTACACCAGCCGGGGCAACCTCGTCGGCGTGGTCACCAACGGCACGGCCGTGCTCGGCCTGGGCGACATCGGCCCGCTGGCGGGCAAGCCGGTGATGGAAGGCAAGGCCGTGCTATTCAAGAAGTTCTCGGGCATCGACGTGTTCGACATCGAGATCAACGAGAAGGACCCGGACAAGCTGGTCGAGATCATCGCCGCGCTGGAGCCGACCTTCGGCGGCATCAACCTGGAGGACATCAAGGCCCCGGACTGCTTCTACGTCGAGCGCAAGCTGCGCGAGCGCATGCAGATCCCGGTTTTCCACGACGACCAGCACGGCACGGCCATCGTGGTGGGCGCGGCCATCCTCAACGGCCTGAAAGTGGCGGGCAAGGACATGCGCCAGGTCAAGCTCGTGGCCTCCGGCGCCGGGGCCGCCGCGCTGGCGTGCCTGGGGCTGCTGGTCAAGCTCGGCATGCCGCGCGAGAACATCTGGGTGACCGACATCGCGGGCGTGGTCTACGAGGGCCGCACCGAGCTGATGGACGACGACAAGGCGTTCTTCGCGCAGAAGACCGACCAGCGCACGCTGTCCGAGGTGATCGCGGGTGCCGACGTGTTCCTGGGCCTGTCCGCGGGCGGCGTGCTCAAGCAGGACATGGTGCGCGCCATGGCCGCGCGCCCGCTGATCTTCGCGCTGGCCAACCCCAACCCGGAGATCGCGCCCGAGGACGTGAAAGCCGTGCGCGACGACGCCATCATCGCCACGGGGCGCACGGACTACCCGAACCAGGTCAACAACGTCCTGTGCTTCCCGTACATCTTCCGCGGCGCGCTGGACTGCGGCGCCACCACCATCACCACCGAGATGGAAATCGCCGCGGTGCACGCCATCGCCGAGCTGGCGCAGGCCGAGCAAAGCGAGGTGGTGGCGGCGGCCTACGTGGGCGAGCAGCTGTCGTTCGGCCCCGAGTACCTGATTCCCAAGCCGTTCGATCCGCGCCTGATGATGAAGATCGCGCCCGCCGTGGCCCTGGCGGCGGCGGACAGCGGCGTGGCGCAGCGCCCCATCGCCGACATGGACGCCTACCGCGACCACCTGCAGACCTTCGTCTATGCCTCCGGCACGACCATGAAGCCCATCTTCATGATCGCCAAGCGGGCGCAGCGCAAGCGCGTGGCCTATGCCGAGGGCGAGGAAGAGCGCGTGCTGCGCGCCGCGCAGATCGTGGTGGACGAGAAGATCGCCCGCCCCACGCTGATCGGCCGCCCGGCCGTGATCGCCCAGCGCTGCGAGGCATTCGGCCTGCGCCTGCAGGAAGGCCGCGACTACGACGTGGTGAACGTGGAGAACGACCACCGCTACCGCGATTTCTGGCAGACCTACCACCGCATGACCGAACGCAAGGGCGTGACGGTGTCCATCGCCAAGATCGAGCTGCGCCGGCGCCTGACGCTGATCGGCACCATGCTGCTGCACAAGGGCGAGGTCGATGGCCTGATCTGCGGCACCTGGGGCCACACGGCGCACCACCTGCAGTACATCGACCAGGTGATTGGCCGCCGCGCCGGCGTGCAGACCTATGCCTGCATGAACGGCCTGATGCTGCCCGAGCGCCAGGTGTTCGTCGTGGACACCCACGTCAACTACGACCCCAGCGCCGAGCAACTGGCCGAGATCACCATCATGGCCGCCGAGGAGATGATGCGCTTCGGCTTCAAGCCCAAGGCGGCGCTGCTGTCGCATTCCAACTTCGGCAGCAGCAACCAGCCCAGCGCCGTGAAGATGCGCCAGACGCTGGAGCTGCTGCGCGTGCAGGCGCCCTGGCTCGAAGTCGATGGCGAGATGCACGGCGACGTGGCGCTCGACGGCAAGGCGCGCGCCGCGCTCATGCCGCACAGCACCCTGGCGGGTGACGCCAACCTGCTGGTCATGCCCAACATCGACGCGGCCAACGTGTCCTACAACCTGCTCAAGACGGCCGCGGGCGGCAACATCGCCATCGGCCCGGTGCTGCTGGGCGCGGCCCAGCCGGTGCATATCCTCACGGCCAGCACCACGGTGCGGCGCATCGTCAACATGACGGCGCTCACGGTGGCCGACGCGAATGCCGCACGCTGAGAAGGCGTGAAAGGGTTGGCGAGAGCGTGCGCTAACTTTAGAGGGATTCCCCCAGCAGGTTGCCTGCCTGTTTTTTGGGCAGGCGCTTGCTTTTTGGGGGGCTTTGGGCGACACTAGCAGGCTTAAATTTCGGGTAAACCCGTAATTTGCCGAAAGGTGTAGTCGATGCTGAAGGCTGTAGCCATCCAGGCGTTGCGAGCCGGTCTTGCATGCGTTGTGGGTGCAGCTTGCGTACTCGCCCCGGCGCCCGCAGCGGCGCGTGGCCCATTGCCCCACGAGGGCTCCCCCACCATCACGTTGGCCGAGTTGCCGCCCCAGGGGCGCACCACCTACGCGCGGATCCGCGCGGGTGGCCCTTTTCCCTACGAAAAGGACGGCACGGTGTTTGGCAACCGCGAGCGCCTGCTGCCCGCCCATCCCCGGGGCTACTGGCGCGAGTACACGGTCAAGACGCCAGGCGTGCGCAGCCGCGGTGCCCGGCGCATCGTGTGCGGCGGTGCGCCGCGCACGCCCGACGCGTGCTACTACTCCGGCGACCACTACGCCAGTTTCCGGGAAATTGCGCAATGACGCTGGACGCGCGGCAGCTTCACCGGCATGCTGGCGCCTGCGCTGGCACAGCCCACGTTTTGGCGGAGCGCGCACCCGTGCCTCGCAACTTGGCTCCCTTGGGGGGCTTCTTCGATAAAGAAAGAGCAGCGGAGATGGAAACGCCACTTCGTCACCACCAGGACAACCCCATGCGCGGCGTGCGCGCCAACATCGTGCAGTCCATCCGCGCCTATCGCGTGGCCGACCTGCTCGCTGCTGCGCAGAGCCTGGGCCACCATTTCCTGTACGCCAACCTGGCCCATGCCCAGACCAAGCAGGACGTGCTGGAGCTGATCGCCACGCAGTTCACCTTCCCGGCCCATTTCGGCAAAAATTTCGATGCGCTGTACGACTGCATGACCGATCCGCTGCACAAGTCGGGGCCGCAGCCGGGCTTCATCGTGGTGCTCGACCAGATTCCGACCACCGTCAAGTTCGACAAGGAAGCGCGCGAGCAACTGCTGGACATCTTCCGCGATGCCGCCGACTACTGGGCCGACCGCAAGATCGCGTTCCGCTGCTTCTATTCTTTTCTGTAGCCCGTTCTGCATCTGCTGGCCAAGCAGAACGGGCGACCGAGGCCCCCGTCGTGGACATCGCGCTGCCGGACGCCGCGCAGATGGTGCCTGCGGACATGCTGGTCGACGTTTCTCCCTTGGCGCTGCGCATGAGCAGCCCGTTCAACGCAGGCTACTGGCGCAGCGCTGCCTGATACGGGTTTGCCTTCAACCGTCTAACGTTGTTGGTTCGCCTTGCCGTGCTACAGCACTGTCTGCGGCTTCCCGCCTAGTTATACGGTTGAAGGCAAACCCGTATGAACGATATTCATAGCAAAATCAGGCTCCAGCCCTTGCCAGCCAAGCGCTGGCAGCTCTTTTTTCAGGAGCACTGCTGGGCCAGCGCCACGTACTCGGCCACCGGCACTTCCTCGGCGCGGCGCTGGGTGTCGAAATGGCCCGCGAACTGGCGCGCCTCCAGCCAGCGGCCCAGCGTGTGGCGCAGCAGCTTGCGCCGCTGGCTGAACGCGGTCTGCACCAGTTCCTCCAGCACCGCCTGCGACAGTGGCGCGGGCTGCGCATGCGGCACCATGCGCACCACGGCGCTGTCCACGCGCGGCGGCGGGTCGAAGCTCTCCGGGGGCACGAACAGCACGTTCTCCATGGCGTAGCGCCACTGCAGCATCACCGACAGGCGGCCGTAGTCGCCCGTGGCGGGCCCGGCCACCATGCGGTCGATGACTTCTTTCTGCAGCATGAAATGCTGGTCCTGGATCGAGTCCACGTAGCCCAGCAGATGGAACAGGATGGGGGTCGAGATGTTGTAGGGCAGGTTGCCCACGACTCTGATTTTCGGAGCGCCCAGCGCTTGCGCTATCTGCGCGAAGTCGGCTTTCAGCACATCCGATTCGATCACCTGGAGCTGGCCGTGCTGGCGCAGCCGCGCGGCCAGGTCGCGGTCCAGCTCCACCACCGTGAGCCGCCCCAGGCGCTCCACCAGGGGCTGCGTCAGGGCGGCCAGCCCGGGGCCGATCTCGACCATCGGCTCGCCCGCCACCGGGGCGATGGCGCGCACGATGGCGTCGATGATGCCGCCGTCGCACAGGAAGTGCTGGCCAAAGCGCTTGCGCGGGATGTGCTTCACTGCGGCGGCTCGCGGTATTCGACGTAGGCGCGCGCGCGCTGCTCCTGCGCCCAGGTGGTGTAGGCGTCTTCGAGCTTCTTCTCGCGCATGGCGTCGCGCGCCAGCTCGCGCTGCTCGCGCGGGGTGAGCGGCACCTCGCGGCGCTCCACCAATTGGATCAGGTGCACGCCGAAGCGCGAGACCACCGGCGGGCTGACCTCGCCGGGCTGCAGCGCCTGCACGGCCTGCTCGAACTCCGGCACGTAGCGGCCCGGCGCGGCCCAGCCCAGGTCGCCGCCCTGCGGGGCGCTGCCGTCCTGCGAGTGCTCGCGTGCCAGGGCCTCGAAGGTGGCCTGGCCGGCCAGGATGCGGCGGCGGTAGTCGGCCAGGCGCGTGGCGGCCGTGGCTTCGTTGAACTGCGCGTTGGTGCGCAGCAGGATGTGGCGCACGTGGTTTTGCGTGACCATGGCCTGCATGCCGGCGCTGGTGCGCTCCAGCACCTTCAGCACGTGGAAGCCGGCCGCCGAGCGGACCGGGCCGGCCACGCCGCCCACCGGCAGCTTGCGTGCCGCGTCGATGAACAGCTCGGGGTAGCGGTCCGCCGGGCGCAGGCCGAGCTGGCCGCCATTCTGGCCCTCGGGCGCGTCGGAGTATTCGCGCGCCAGGGCGGCGAAGTCGGTGGCGCTCACGCGGGCCTTTTCCGCCGCGGCTTGGGCGCGCGCCTGGGCCGCATCGACCACGGCGGCGCTGGCGTTCTCCGGCACGCTGACCAGGATGTGGCCGAGGTTGATGGCGAAGGGCGCGTTGGCGCCGCTGCTGCCCTGCTGCTCGCGCAGGTACTGCTCGACTTCGACGTCGCTCACGCGCACGCGCGACTCCAGCTCGCGTTCGCGCAGGCGCTGCACCAGCATCTGGTTGCGCAGCTCCTGGCGGAAGCGCTTGGGGTCCATGCCTTCGGCGGCCAGGCGGCGGTGCATGTCGGCGACCGATACGTCGTTCTGCCGCGCCACGTTCTGCTCGGCCTGGTCCACGGCGTAGTCGTCCACGCGCACGCCGCTTTCCACGGCCTGCTGCTGCAGGATCTTTTCCAGGATCAGCCGCTCCAGCACCTCGCGCGCCAGCACATCCTGCGGCGGCACGGCCATGCCCTGGCCGGACAGGGTCTTTTCGACGCGCGCCACGCGGGCCTTGACCTCGTTGTTGGTCAGCGGCTCGGAGTTGACGATGGCCACGATGTAGTCTGCCTGGCGGATGCCGGGGACGGCGGCTGCGGCCTCGGCGGCCGCTGCGGCGGCCGGCGATACCGTCGTGCTGCCCTGGTCCCGGGCCAGCGAGGGGCCGGCGCTGCCGGGCAGGCGCAGCTTCTGCGCGTGGGCAAGGGGGAGGCCTGCACTGGCCAGAAGGCCCACGCAGGCAAGGCCCAGGGCGAGGGCTCGATGGTTCAACAAGGTGCGCATCGGATGAAGGGGGCTAGTCGTATTGGCTGAAACGGCTGGGTGGGCTGACTTGCTCACGCAGGTACTGGTAGCGCGGGATATTCTGCTTCAGGCTGGACAGCGGGTTGGCGCCCAGGCTCAGGCGGGTGAACCCGACGAATTCGAGCTGCAGCAGCAGGCGCGTGCTGGTCTGGGTCTGCCCGCTTTGCAGGCGCTCGAGCACCACGCGGCCGATCCAGCAGCAGCTGTCGTACTCGATGCCGACCACGGCATCGACCAGGCGGCGCTCCATGGTGCTGTAGTTCAGGCGTCCGACGCTGTACCAGCGCCCGCCGCCCTGGCCGCGGCCAGGGCCCAGGTCGCGGCCTTTGTCGCCCCACAGGTCGTTGATGGGCCATTGCCAGCCCACGTCGATCTGCTCGCTCATGTCGCGCTGGAAGCGGTAGGCCGCGCTGACCGTGCGGTAGGCACCGGGGCTGTAGCGCCCGCCCACGGTGGAGCGGATCGAGCGGTGGTCCTTGGGGTTGTACTGCACCGTGGCCTCGGTGGCCCACTGGGGCGTCCAGTTCACGGCGGCGCCCAGCAGCAGGTCGGACAGGCGTTCGTCTAGCGGCGCCACGCCCGGCAGCGTCACGCGCTGGTCGGAGAAGCGCACGCGCTGCGCCACGCCCAGGCGCAGCGCTTCGGCGCCGGTCGTGGGGTTGAGCAGGCGCGAGGTCAGGCCGAGCGTGAGCAGGTTGTTGTCGGCCAGGCGGTCGTTGCCGGTGAAGGCGTTTTCCGTGAAGACGGTGGCGAAGTTGAAGTCGTTCGCCGCCGTGTCGTACACCGGCAGCAGGCTCTGGTCGCGGTACGGCGTGTAGGTGTAGAAGGCGCGCGGCTCCAGCGTCTGCGTGAAGGCGCGGCCCAGGTAGGCGGTTTCGCGCTCGAACACCAGGCCGCTGTCCAGGCTGAACGTGGGCAGCACGCGGCTCGCGGTGCGCGCGCCGTTGGCCAGGGCGCCATCGAACTCGTAGTGCGTGGCATGCACCTGCACGCGCGGGGTGACGAAGCCCCAGGGCGCGAGGAACGGGCGGCTGAGCTGCGCCATGGTGTAGCTGCGCTGCGCATTGGGCTGGCCGGTCAGCAGGCGGTCGGCGTGAAAGCGCGTGGTGTCCACCTCGACGCTGGCGTCGAAGCTGCTTCCCAGGCTGGAGGGCGCATAGCGCCAGGTGAGCTGGGGCAGGCGGTCGTAGGGCGGGACGATGGGCGCCGTCACGTCCTGCAGCGTTTGCCAGCGCAGCGTGCGCGCCACCATGGACATGTCGCCCTGGCCCCAGTGCAGCGAGGCGTCGTTGGGCAGCAGGCGCTGGATGAGCTGCGACCGCCCGGTGCCCGGCAGGGCCATGCGCGGGAAGTCGCGCCAGTAGTCGTCGTCGCTGACGCGGTTGAGGTTCAGCCCCAGGCCGAGCCCGCCCAGGGGGCTGTCGATCACCCCGGTGTGTCGGACCGTGTACGACCAGCGGTTGCGCTCGGCCAGCTTGTCGTTCGGCAGGTAGCTGGCGCCGATCTCGCCCTGGTACGACGGCTCCAGGTAGCGGAACTCGGCGCCCAGGTTCAGCCCGCGGCGCGCCATCGCCATGGGGGTGATGGTGGCGTCGCGGTTGGGCGCGATGTTCCAGTAATAGGGCACGGCCAGCGTGGGGCCGTTGACGCTGTCCACTGGAATGAGGGTGGGCGGCAGCAAGCCGGACTTGCGCTTGTCCGACAGGGGAAAGCTCAGGCGCGGGATGGCGGGCGAAGACAGCCCCTTGAATTCCAGGCGCGCGTTTTCGGCCACGCCCACCTGTTCCTCGGTGTCGAGGTGGATGCGCTCGGCGCGCAGCACCCAGTCGGGCTGCCAGCTTTCCGTCTCGTCGCGCTGGCAGGTGGTATAGGTAGCCTGGTGCACCACGGAGCGGGCGGCGTCGATGAAGTCGGCCCGTGTCGATTCGCCGTGGCCCTCCGTGGCGAGGAAGCGGTAGCGCGCGTCGCTGAAAAAGCCCTCGAACGCCTCCACCCGCAGATGCAGCGCCGAGCCTTCGTAGACGTTGCCCGCGCGGTTCATGCGCACGTGGCCGCGCGCCTGTGCCAGGTCCTCGGGCACGGTGTACTCCAGGCGGTCGGCGCGGATCACCGTGTCGCCCCGGCGCAGCTCGGCGTTGCCTTCGACCACGGCATTCACGTCGGCCTGGCCTTCGATGCGGTCGCCGCGCACGAACACCGGCAGCTGGTTGCGCACCTCGGGGGCGATCTTCTCCTGCAGCAGCGGGCTGGCGCGCAGCGGGCGCGCGGGCGCCTCTTCCTGGGCCCAGGCCCGGGGCGCCAGCGACCAGGCCAGCAGCGCCACGGCCAGTGCGCTGTGCGTCAAACGGGGGCGGCAATGCAGCTCGGCGGTGGGCTCGCGGGAAGGCACGTTGGTGGGTGGGGAAAGCACGTCGACAAAGGAGACCGCCCCGGAGAGCAAGGCGGGCGGGGCGGTTTGTAGAATCGGATTATCCATGAGCGCCCCCCTTCCCTCCCCGTCCTCCGCCCCATCCCCTTCCCTTTGGCCCGATGCGCCGCGCCAGGCCGCCTTCGGCGCCTGGATCGCCCCGCTGGCTGCGGCCCATGGCCTGCGCCTTGAAACCCTGCGGCCGGCATCGGCCGACGCGAGTTTCCGCCGCTACCTGCGCCTGGACACCAGCGCCGGCGCCAGCCTGGTGGTGATGGACGCGCCGCCCGACAAGGAGAATTGCCGCCCCTTCGTACAGGTGCAGGCGCTGATGCGGCAGGCGGGCCTGCGGGTGCCCGAGATCCTGGCCTGGGACGAGGCGCAGGGCTTCATGCTGCTGTCCGACCTGGGCACGCAAACGGTGATCGAGGTGCTGGACCCTGGCCAGCCCCAGGCCGCGCTGGATTGGTACCGCCAGGCGGTGGATGGGCTGCTGGACTGGCAGCAGGCCTCGCGCCCCGGCGTGCTGCCGCCGTATGACGAGGCGCTGCTGCGGCGCGAGCTGCAGCTCTTCCCGGACTGGTACGTGGCCCGGCACCGCGGCGTGGTGCTGGACGCTGCGCAGCAGGCCACGCTGGCCCAGGCCTTCGACCGCATCGTGGCGCACAGCCTGGCCGCGCCCAGCGTGTTCGTGCACCGCGACTTCATGATGCGCAACCTCATGGTGCCGCCCGCGGGGGCGCCGCTGGGTGTGCTCGACTTCCAGGACGCGGTGTACGGCCCCATCACCTACGACATCGCCAGCTTGCTGCGCGACGCCTTCATCAGCTGGGAGGAAGACTTCGTCATCGACGTCACCGTGCGCTACTGGGAGAAGGCGCGCCGCGCGGGCTTGCTGGGCGCGCGCAGCGCCTCGGGCTGGGGCGACGACTTCGGCGCGTTCTACCGCGCCGTCGAGTGGATGGGGCTGCAGCGCCACCTGAAGGTGGCGGGCATCTTCGCGCGGCTGACGCTGCGCGACGGCAAGCCCAGGTACCTGGCGGATGCGCCGCGCTTCATCGCCTACATCCGCGCCACGGCCACGCGCTACCGCGAGCTGGCGCCCTTGCTGCGCCTGGTTGACCAGATCGAAGGTACCAGCGCCCCCGTGGGCTACGCTTTCGGGCGAATGTGAAGGTTTTGCATAAAAAAGGCCTCCAGCCCTTGTCAGTCAAGCGCAAGCAGCTCACTATTCAATAGCGAACAACCCAGCATGCCCCGTTTCCACAGCCCCGTGCCGCTGGCTTGCGGCGCCGAAATCGACCTGACCGAGGGCGCCGTGCGCCACGTGCAGGTGCTGCGCCTGCAGCCGGGCGACGCCATCACCCTGTTCGATGGCGGCGCGCAGGGCCCGGGCGGGGAGTTCGACGCCACGGTGCTGCACATGGGCCGCAACAGCGTGCGCGTGCGCATCGACGCCCATCTGGCGCTGGAGCGCGAGGCCGCCCGCGCCGTGCACCTGCTGGCCGGCATCACGGCGGGTGAGCGCATGGACTGGCTGGTCGAGAAAGCCACCGAGCTGGGCGTGGCCAGCATCACGCCAGTGGCGGCCGAGCGCAGCGTGCTGCGCCTCAAGGGCGAGCGCGCCGACAAGAAGCGCGCCCATTGGCAGGCCGTGGCCGTGGCGGCCTGCGAGCAGTGCGGGCGCAACCGCGTGCCCACGGTGCACGCCATGGCCACGCTGGCCGAGGCGCTGCCCGCCCTGGCGCTGGCGGGCCCCGGCCAGCGCTTGCTGCTGTCGCTGCGCCCCGAAACCCGGGCGCTGCGCGAGGTGGCCGCGCCGCAGGGCGCGCTGTGGTTCCTCTCGGGGCCTGAAGGCGGGCTCAGCGCGGCCGAGGAGGCGCTGGCCTTGGGCCAGGGCTTCGTCCCCGTCACCCTGGGGCCGCGCGTGCTGCGTGCCGAGACGGCGCCGCTGGCTGCCCTGGCGGCCTTGCTGGTTTGAATGTTTTGAATAAAAAGCCTTTTCAGCCCTTGCTGGGCAAGCGCTGCAAGCTCTTTTATTCATAGCGAACGCAAGGTGTCCCGGCAGCAGGCAGAATGGCCGGCCATGCGATTTTTCAAAGACCTGAGCCTCTCGGCCTTCACCGCCGGCTTCGTCGCCGTGCTGGTGGGCTTCACCAGTTCGGTGGCCATCGTGTTCCAGGCGGCGCAGGCTTTTGGCGCCACGCCGGCGCAGATCACCTCGTGGATGTGGGCCCTGGGGCTGGGCATGGGGCTGTGCTCGCTCGTGCCGTCGCTGCTGCTGCGCCAGCCGGTCATGGTGGCCTGGTCCACGCCCGGCGCTGCCGTGCTGGCGACGGCGGGGCTGGCCGGCGGCTTTTCCATGGCCGAAGCCGTGGGCGCCTTCATGGTGTGCGCGCTGCTCATCACGCTGGCGGGCGCCACCGGGTGGTTCGAGCGGGTGATGAACCGCATCCCCATGGAAATCGCCTCCGCGCTGCTGGCCGGCGTGCTGGCGCGCTTCGGGCTGGACGCCTTCGCCGCCGCGCAGACCGCGCTGCCGCTGGTGCTGGTGATGCTCGCGGCCTACCTGCTGGCGCGCAAGCGGTTGCCGCGCTATGCGGTCGTCGTCACGCTGGCCGCGGCCGTGCTTTTCGTCGCGCTGCGCGGGGACATGCGCTGGTCGGCGGTGCGCCTCGAGCTGGCCATGCCGGTCTTCACCATGCCGCGTTTCAGCCTCTCCGCCCTGGTGAGCCTGGCACTGCCCTTGTTCGTGGTCACCATGGCATCGCAGAACCTGCCGGGCGTGGCGGTGATGCGGGCCACGGGCTACCAGCTGCCGGTCTCGCGCCTCATCACCATGACCGGGCTGGCCACGCTGGTGCTGGCGCCGTTTGGCGCCTTCGCGCTGAATTTCAGCGCCATCACCGCCGCCATCTGCATGGGGCCCGAGGCGCATGAAGACCGCGGCAAGCGCTACACCGCGGCAGCTTCCTGCGGGCTGATCTATGTGGTGATCGGGCTGTTCGGCGCGGTCATCACCGGGCTGCTCACGGCCTTTCCGCGTGAGCTGGTCGTCGCCATCGCCGGCCTGGCGCTGCTGGGCACCATCGGCAACGGCCTGGCCATGGCGCTGCGCGAGGAGGGCCACCGGGAAGCCG